>NZ_ANBB01000047.1 GCF_000341105.1 Nocardiopsis potens DSM 45234 | reverse complement strand
CCCGGTCGGGCCGGTGTTGGGGGGTTCGAGCGGCCCGGAAGGCCGCAAAGCAGGGGGCCGGAAACCGGGGAGGGATGGCGCAGGGGTGAGATGTCGTATTTGCCCTCCCGAGAGGCCCCGCCTTGGCCACTCTGGGTAATCGGGGAGGGGGTGGTGGGGGCTTCGGGGCTTACTACTCGCTGGTAGATGTAATCGGGGTGCTCTCGCGGTGCGCAGGGCGCCCCCACCCCCGCTTGTTCCCTGCCGCGAACCCGGCATAGGGGATAAGGCCACCCCCTGGCGGGGGCACGCGCCGGGCCTGGCCGGTGAACGCGGCGCCCGCCCCTCTCCCGCCCTCGCCGCCTGCTTGAACCCCCGCCCCGTGAGGCGCCGCGCCCGGGTGAGGCGCCCGGCCCCGCCCCTACCTTCGCCGTCGCCGCCCGTTTTGACCTTCGCTCCGCGATGCGCTGCACCCGACCGACCGGCCGCTCCCCCTCCCGCCCTCGCTGCCGGTTTGAACCCCCGCCACGTGGAGCGCCGCGCCCGGGTGAGGCGCCCGGCCCCGCCCCTACCTTCGCCGTCGCCGCCCGTCTTGACCTTCGCTCCGCGATGCGCTGCACCCGACCGACCGGCCGCTCCCCCTCCCGCCGTCGCCGCCCGCCTGAACCCCGGCCCCGTGAGAGGCCGCACTCGGCTGAGGCGCCCAGCCCCGCCGCTTCCTTTGCCGTCGCTGCCTGTTTGCACCTCCGCTCCGCGGGGCGCCGCGCCGGACCGATCGGCCGGCCGGTCTCCTCCCCGCCCTCGCTGCCCGCTTGAACCTCAACCCTGTGGGGCGCTGCGTTCGATCAGGGTGCCCGGCTTGGAGACTGCCGGGATCGGCGGAGTCGACAGAGTCGGCGAAGCCGGCGGAGTCGACCGCATGCCCGGTGGCCTCTCAGCGGACGTTCTTTCACCGCGCTCCGGGGCGGCGGGCCATGAACCAGTTCGGCACCCCGAGCACCGGGGCCTCCTCGGTGACCTCGTAGCCGAACCGCTCGTAGAACCGCACGTTGACGCCCTTGTCGGTCTCCAGGTAGCCGGTCGTTCCGTCCTGGTCCAGCCGGGCGCAGTGCTCCCGCATGAGCAGCGAGCCGATGCCCCGCCCCTGCAGGTCCGCGTCGACCGCCAGCGGGCCCAGGTGCACGTGCGGCTCGTCCGGGTCGCGGGCGCCCCAGGCCGCGGCCCAGGAGAGCACCCGCAGCGCCGCCGCGGGGCCGAGCCGGGACAGGTGCGGCAGCATGCGCAGCCGCCTCCCCGGGCTCATCCGGCAGGTCCCCGGCGGGGCGATCGCGGTGACGGCGAGGATGGCGCCGCCGCGCGCCGCGCACAGGAACTCCAGGTCCGGCGAGAGCGAGAACAGTCCCGCGACCAGCCGCCCGTGGCTCAGCCACCGCCGGTGCGGGTCCTCCCCGTACGCCGCGACGTGCAGCGGGTTGTCCCGCATGCCGCGCGCGAGCACCGCGACCGCCTCGGGCAGCTCGTCCCGGTGCAGTCCGCGGACCTCCACGCCCTCCGTCCCGCTCTTCCGGTTCTCCTCCACCATGGCGTCCCCCTCCCGCACCACCGGTCTTCCCGCTCCGGACGGCGGGGGCACCCCTGGGGAGACGCCGACACGGGGTCAGCGGGGAGTGATGAGCCGGGGCTCCGCCGGGGCCAGCCGTCCGCCGCCGGACTTCCGGACGCGCTCCTGGGCGATGTCGGACGCCTCGATCAGGCGCCCGGCGGCGGTGATGAGGTCGGACGCGTACACGTTGTTGCCCCGCTGGGCGGCCAGGCCGATGGCGGCCCAGGCCGTCGGCATGCTCACCCCCGGCGGGACGACCAGGAGGTCGATGCGGCCGCCGTTGGTGCCGACCGCGGTGAGCAGGTCGGAGGGCATGGTGGTGAACCAGGCCAACCGGATCGCCCGGCCGGCGACCTCCAGGAGTCCGGGCCGGGTCCTCCATCCGGTGGCCCCCAGCATGATGTGGTGGACGGTCCCCCGGTACCGGTCCAGGGCGAGGATGAGACCGGGCAGTTCGGCGACCGGGTCGTTGGAGCGTGGCCACCAGCCGCCGTCGAGCAGGGTGTCCCTGGAGGCCACGGACTGCAGGAGGAGGCGGGGGGCCGAAGGGGGCGAATCGGCGAGCACGGGCAGGTGCGGTGCAGAGGTGCGCATGGAGCGCTCGTTCCTGTTCTTCCGGGGCCGCGCGCGGCACGCGCTTCCCCGGACCGTTCGAAGGGCGGGGGATCGGTCACCGCCTGCGCGCCCTGGACGGGCCGGGCGGTCGGCTCGGAGACGGGGCGCGGCGGGCCACGGCACGTGCCCTGCGGGGCGGGATGGGAGCGGTACGGGATCCCCTTCCGTCGCACCGGCGTGGCGGGCGTTCCTCATGGATGGGGATGTCTTCGTCTCCGGATGCCCCTCACACTACGCCTGCCCGGGTAAAGGGCCGCCCATGGCGGAGCCGGAGGGGCCGCTGGGCCTCCGGATACGGCGGGCCGGAAAGGACGCCGCGTCCCCGCCGGCCTGCCCGGGTCACTACGCTGTCGGCGTGATCAGCCGAGAATGGCGCGGACCGCTCATCGACGTCTCGCTGGCGGTCGGGGTGACGGCGCTGATGCTGCTCGCCGCGGCCGCCTCCGGGGACCGGCCGTCCCGGCCGCTCGACGGGGTGACCGTCGGTGCCCTCGCGGCGGTCGGCGCCTGCGCGGCGATCGCCCGGCACGCGCCGCGCACCGCGCTGGTCGGCGCCGCCGTCGGCTACGCCGCGGTGATGGCGCTGGACGTGCCGGGCTTCTCCCCCGCGCCCGCGGTCGGCGTGCAGCTGTTCACCACCGCCCTCGCCGGGCACCGGTGGTGGGCGCTGGGCACCGCGGGCGCCCTGGTCGTCCTCGAACTGCCGGCCCGGGTGCTCGGCACCGGCCCGGAGACCCCGGTCGAGGCCGCGGCCGACATGGCGGAGCACGGCGCGATCCTCGCCCTGCTGCCGCTCCTCGCCGAGCTGGTCCGCAGCCGGCGGGCGCTGCGCGAGGAGACCGCGCGGCGGCTGGAGGCGGCCGAGCGCGAGCGCCGCCAGCGCACCGCGGCCGAACGGCTGCGCACCGCCCGCGACCTGCACGACGTCCTCGCCCACACGGTGACCGTGATCGGCATCCACGCGGGCGTGGCCGCGCACAGCATCGACGGCGACCCGGAGCAGGCCAAGGAGGCGATCGGGCAGGTGCGCGCGGCCAACCGGGAGGCGATGCGGGACCTGCGCAGCACCATCCGGGTGCTGCGCGCCTCCCCGGGCGGGCGGGAGCCGGAGCCGCCGCCCGGTCTGAGCGGGCTGGACGACCTGGTCGCCTCGGCCCGGGCCGCCGGCATCGACGCGGCGCTGGAGGTGCGCGGGGACACCGAGGTGCTGCGCCCCGCCGCCGCGCTCACCGCCTACCGGGTGGTGCAGGAGGCGGTCACCAACGCCCTGCGCCACTCCGGTGCCGCGTCACTGCGGGTGGAGGTGGCCGCGGAGGACGACGCGCTGCTGGTCGCGGTCGCCGACGACGGCGCGGGCGCGTCCGCCGCCGACCGCCCCTCCGAGGGGTCCGGCTCCGGGCTGCCCGGGATGGCCGAGCGGGTCGAGGCGCTGGGCGGGGAGCTGGCCTACGGCCCCGGCGACGGCGGCCGCGGCTGGTCGGTCCGGGCGCGCATCCCGCACCGGGAGCCGCCGGAGCGGTAGCCCCGGCCGTTCTTCCCCGCCGTCCTCTCCCGCTCCTCCTCCGGCGGGCGCGGCCGCGCCGCATGCCCGAAGTGCACGGAAATCGGACTGCTTCTTTTCCCTCATCCGAATCGGGCCATACTCCGCCCGCGGCGCGGAATCCGGTCGGAACGGCACTGGTCGCCGGGGAACGCCGTGACCGCATGCGGCCAGACCGGTCGATTCCACACCAGGAGACCGTGACCGAGAGAACCGGAGACGTGGCCGATAGTGACGGAATGGTGAACACGGGCACCGATTTCATCTCTGTTCTCACCGAATGCATCCGCGCGGATGCGGAGGGCGCCCGATTCGGGAGCGCCTCCCGATCGCGGCCCTGAATCCCGCTTACAGACTGTAAGAGCGGTTTTATTCCGCACCCGAAGAAAGAACTGAATGTCGCCTTCGGGGCTTTCGACCTAGATTTCCAACGCCATTCGCCCGCTCGGCCGATGGGCGGGCGGTCCCGTGTTGGAAGGCAGGTTCCCCCATGGCGATCTCACGTCGGAGCGCTCTGGCCGCGTCACTGGCCGGCGGAGCAGGGCTGCTGTTCAGCGGCGGCCTGGGCGCGGCTCCGGCCTGGGCCGACACCGCGGCCGGCGGGGCGGCCGGTCCCGACGAGGCGCTGCGGCTGCTCAAGGAGGGCAACGAGCGCTGGCGGACCTACTCGCAGACCCACCCCAACGAGAGCAGGGCGCGCAGACAGGAGCTGGTCGCCGGGCAGAACCCGTTCGCCCTGGTGATCGGCTGCGCCGACTCGCGCGTCCCCGCCGAGCTGGTGTTCGACCGCGGGCTGGGCGACCTGTTCGGCGTCCGCTCCGTCGGCGAGGTGCCGGACTCCTCGGTGATGGCCAGCGTCGTCTACGGCGCACACCACCTGCACATCCCGCTGGTCGTGGTGCTCGGGCACTCCTCCTGCGGCGCGGTCACCGCCGCCGTGGAGGTGCACCGGGGCGCACCGATGCCCGACGGGTACCTCGGCTACATGGTGAAGCAGATCCTCCCCGGGATCGAGTCGGTGCCCGACGACGGCACCGACGCCTTCATCGACGCCTGCGTCACCGCCAACGCCCGGCACATCGCCGACGAGCTGGCCGCCGACCCCGAGCTGAGCGGCGCCGTCGGCGCCGGCACGCTGCGCATCTCGCCGGCCCGCTACGAGCTGGACTCCTCGAAGGTGAACTTCCTGTAGCCGGTCCGGGTGCGGGCGGGGCGGCGCGCGCCGCCCCGCCCGCACCGTTCCCCCTGCCCCGCCCCGCCGGCGCATGGCAGGCTGGTCGCCCCACCCCCTACCGAGGAGCAGCGATGGCCCAGCAGGCGGGAGCGGACGCCCGGAGCGCGGAGTTCACCGTCCCCTCCGCGGAGCGCTACCTGGAGGACTACCCGGTCGGCGCGCGGGACGAGTTCGGCGGGGCCGCGGTCGAGGAGGCGGAGGTCCTCGAGTTCGGCCGGCGCTTCGACCCGCAGCCGTTCCACACCGACCCCGGCGCAGCGGCGGGCGGCCCCTTCGGCGGGCTGATCGCCAGCGGCTGGCACACCGCGTCGCTGATGATGCGGATGTACGCCGAGCACTACCTCTCGCCCGCGTCCAGCCTGGGCGGCCCCGGGGTGGACGAGCTCCGCTGGACCGCTCCGGTGCGGCCGGGCGACGTGCTGCGGGTCCGGGTGGAGGTGCTGGAGAACCGGCGGTCCCGCTCCAAGCCGGACCGCGGGCTGCTGCGCACCGGGGTGGAGGTGGTGAACCAGGACGGTACCGCCGTGCTGCGGATGACCGTCCTCAACCTGGTGCGCTGCCGCACCGCGCCCGGTTCCTGACCGGACCGGACCGGCCGGGGGCGTGCGCCCACCGCTCCACGGCCGCGGCCGCCTCCCTCCGCAAGCAAGGAAGGCAGACCCGTCCCCGCTTCTCCCCGCCGGTAGGGTCCGCACCGCCCGTACCGGGTGGAACCCCTTGCGACCGGGCAGAGTCCAAGGAGGGGACCGCGGCGCGGAGAGCAGGAGGACACATGGAGAAGAAGCCGAACCTCGCCCTCGGGATGGGGGTCGGGATCGCTCTCGGGGCGGCCCTCGGGACGGCCATGGACAACATCGGCATGGGCATCGCCCTCGGCGTGACCTTCGGCGCCGCGTTCTCCTGGTGGGGCGCCGGCGGCAAGGAGAAGGGCGAGGAGGGCCGGGAAGGCTGACCCGCCCCCGATGATCTCGACGTTGGGGCCCTGGCGACGCGCGTCGCCAGGGCCCCAACGTCGAGATCATCGCTTTGGAGGGGTGACCGGGCGCGGTCAGCGCCGCGGCGCCCCCTCGCCGGGGACGAAGCGGAAGCCCATGCCGGGCTCGGTGATGAAGTAGCGCGGGCGGTGCGGCTCGGGCTCCAGCCGGGCGCGGATCTGCGACATGAAGACCCGCAGGTAGTTGGTCTCCCGCCCGTACGAGGGGCCCCACACCTCCTGGAGCAGCCGCTCGTGGGTGACCAGCCGGTCGGCGTTGCGGACCAGGGTCTCCACGATGTGCCACTGGCGGGGGGTGAGCCGGACCCGCTCGCCGTCCCGGAGCACCCGCTTGGCGGGCAGGTCCACGGTGAAGTGGGCGGTCTCCACCACCGGGTCCTCCTCCGGCGGGGCGGCGCGCCGCATCGCCGCGCGGAGCCGGGCGAACAGCTCGTCCATCGCGAACGGCTTGGTGATGTAGTCATCGGCGCCGAGGTCGAGCGCCTCGACCTTCATCGCCTCGGTGTCCCGGCCGGTCAGCACCACGATCGGCACGTCCGACCAGCCGCGCAGCCCGCGGACCACGTCCAGCCCGTCCATCCCGGGCAGCCCGAGGTCGAGCAGGACGGCGTCGGGGTGGCGGCCCGCGGCCAGCTGGAGCGCCTGCTCCCCGGTGCCGGCGAAGTCCGCGGCGTAGCCGCGGGCCCGCAGGTTCACGTCGAACGTCTTGCGGATGCGCGGGTCGTCGTCGACGACCAGCACCCTGGGTGCCGATTCCATCTGTCCGTTCCGTTCCGGCGGCCGGGCCCGCGGGCGGTGCGGGCGCCGGGCCTCTCGTCGGTCATCGATGCTATGCGCCGGGCCGGGGGCGGCCGGCCCGCCGCCCCCGGCCCGGCCGGCGCGGTCAGCCGGCCGCCTCGTCCAGGGCCAGGTTGAGTTTCAGCACGTTGACGCCCTCCTCTCCGAGGACGCCCAGCGCCCGCCCGTCGGTGGCCTGCTCGACCAGCTCCAGCACCTCGGCGCGGTCCAGCCCGCGCGCCTGCGCGACCCGGTCGGCCTGGATCCGGGCGTTGGCCGGCGAGATGTGCGGGTCGAGGCCGGAGCCGGAGGCGGTGACCGCGTCCACCGGCACCTCGGCGCCGGCGGCCAGGCCGTTCTCCTCCCGGTAGGTCTCGGCCCGCTCCTCGACGCCGTCCAGCAGCTCCGGGCTGGAGGGGCCGAGGTTGCTCCCGCCGCTGTCCGCGGCGTCGTAGTCCACGGCCGAGGGGCGCGGGTGGAAGTATCCGGGCCCGGTGAAGGACTGGGCGAGCAGTTCCGAACCGACCGGTTCGCCGTCCCGTTCGACGATGGAGCCGTTCGCCCGCTCCGGGAACAGGGCCTGGGCGGCGCCGGTCACCGCCAGGGGGTAGGCGGCGCCGGTGATCGCGGTGAGGACCGCCAGCATTCCGGCGGCGGCGAGCAGGTGGCGGAGCATGTCAGAACACTCCCAGCGAGGAGATGAGCAGGTCGATGAGCTTGATCGCGATGAACGGGGTGATCAGCCCGCCCAGGCCGTAGACGAGCAGGTTGCGGCGGAGCAGCCGGGCGGCGCTCTCGGCGCGGAACCGGACGCCGCGCAGCGAGAGCGGCACCAGGGCGACGATCACCAGCGCGTTGAAGACCACCGCGGACAGGATCGCGGACTCGGCCGAGGCCAGGCCCATGATGTTCAGCCCGTCCAGCGCCGGCAGCACCCCGGAGAACATCGCCGGGATGACGGCGAAGTACTTGGCCACGTCGTTGGCGATGGAGAAGGTGGTCAGCGCGCCGCGGGTGATGAGCAGCTGCTTGCCGACCTCCACCACCTCGATCAGCTTGGTCGGGTCGGAGTCGAGGTCGACCATGTTCCCGGCCTCTTTGGCCGCCTGGGTGCCGGTGTTCATCGCCACCCCGACGTCGGCCTGGGCCAGCGCCGGGGCGTCGTTGGTGCCGTCGCCGGCCATCGCGACCAGGGCGCCCTCGGCCTGCTTGGTGCGGATCAGCGCGAGCTTGTCCTCCGGCCTGGCCTCGGCGAGGAACTCGTCCACCCCGGCCTCGTCCGCGATGGCCTCGGCGGTCCGCGGGTTGTCGCCGGTGACCATGACGGTGCGGATGCCCATCGCGCGCAGCCGGTCGAAGCGCTCCCGGATGCCGGGCTTCACCACGTCGGCGAGGTGGACCACGCCGAGCACCCGGGGCGCGGCGCCCCCTTCGGCCTCGGCGACCGCCAGCGGGGTGCCGCCGGCGCCGGCGATGGCCGAGGCGAGCTCGTCCAGTTCGGCGGGGACCGTGCCGCCGGACTCGGAGACCCAGCGGCGCACCGCGTCCACCGCGCCCTTGCGGATGCGCCGGCCGCCGCCGTCCACCCCGCTCATCCGGGTCTGCGCGGTGAACGGGACGAGCTCCCCGGAGCCGCCCGGGGCGGGGTCCGGGGCGATGCCGTACCGCAGCTCGGTGTGGTCGACGATGGAGCGGCCCTCGGGCGTCTCGTCGGCCAGGCTGGAGCGGTGCGCGGCGGCCGCGAGCCGCTCGGCGGACACCCCGGGGAGCGGGATCAGGTCGGAGGCCTGACGGTCGCCCAGGGTGATGGTCCCGGTCTTGTCCAGCAGCAGCGTGTCGACGTCTCCGGATGCCTCGACCGCGCGGCCGGACTTGGCGAGCACGTTCCGCTGCACCATGCGGTCCATCCCGGCGATGCCGATCGCCGAGAGCAGCGCGCCGATGGTGGTCGGGATGAGGCAGACCAGCAGCGCGATCAGCACGATGACGTTCTGCTCGGCGCCGGAGTAGATCGCGAAGGGCTGCAGGGCCGCCACGGCGCCGAGGAAGATCAGCGCCATCCCGGCGAGCAGGATGTCCAGCGCGATCTCGTTCGGGGTCTTCTTCCGGTCGGCCCCTTCGACCAGCGCGATCATCCGGTCCAGGAAGGTGGAGCCGGGCGCGGCGGTGATCCGGACGGTGATCGAGTCGGAGAGCACGGTGGTGCCGCCGGTCACCGCGGACCGGTCGCCGCCGGACTCGCGGATCACCGGCGCGGACTCGCCGGTGATGGCGGACTCGTCCACGCTGGCGATGCCCTCGACCACGTCGCCGTCGCCGGGGACGACCTCGCCCGCGGACACCACGCACTCGTCGCCGACCCGCAGTTCGGTGGCGGGCACCTCTTCCAGGGTCCCGCCGCGCCGGCGCCTGGCCGTCGCCGCGGCGCGCGCCGTGCGCAGCGCGGCCGCCTGGGCCTTGCCCCGCCCCTCCGCCATCGCCTCGGCGAAGTTGGCGAACAGCACGGTGGACCAGAGGACCAGGGCCACCAGGGCGCCGAAGAGGTTCTCCGTGAGGGAGCCGTCGGGAAGCCCGGCGAGGAGGAGCACGGTGGTCAGCGCGCTGCCGACCAGCACCGTGAACATGACGGGGTTGCGCAGCTGCACCCGCGGGTGCAGCTTCTTCACCGCGTCGGCCAGGGCGCGGCGCACGATCGGGCCGTCGAACAGGGACCGCCGGGGCGGCGGGTTCCGGTCGCGGCCGCCTTCGGCGGGGGCGGGCGCCGGTGCCGCGCCCTGGGCCGCGTCGGGGGGTTCCTGGGTCCGCACCGAGCCGGACGGCTTCGGGGAGGCCTGGGTCAGGTCGTCTTTCATGGGTGTCAGCTCTCAGAGGGAGAGGTGCTCGACGACGGGGCCGAGCGCCAGGGCCGGGAAGAAGGTGAGGCCGGCGGTGATCACCACGACGCCGACGACCATGCCGCCGAAGAGCGGCGTGTGGGTGGGCAGGGTGCCGGCCGAGGCGGGGGCGGGCTTCTTACGGCCCAGCGCGCCCGCGACCGCCAGCACCGGGATGATCAGGAAGAACCGGCCGGCGAGCATGGCCGGCCCGGCGGTGACCGCGTACCACCAGGTGGTGGAGTCCAGGCCGCCGAAGGCCGAGCCGTTGTTGTTGGCGGTCGAGGCGTAGGCGTAGAGGATCTCGCTCAGGCCGTGCGGGCCGCCGTTGCCGAGCGAGGAGAGGGCCCCGTCGGAGACCGCGGAGACGGCGGAGAAGCCGAGCACCACCGCGGGCATCGCCAGCAGGTAGAGCATGACCAGCTTGATCTCGGTCGCGCCGATCTTCTTGCCCAGGTACTCCGGGGTCCGCCCGACCATCAGCCCGGCGATGAACACGGCGAGGATCGCCATGATCAGCAGGCCGTTCAGGCCGACGCCCACGCCGCCGGGGCTGACCTCGCCGAACAGCATGTGCAGCAGGGCGGTGCCGCCGCCGAGCGGGGTGAAGCTGTCGTGCATGGCGTTGACCGAGCCGTTGGAGGTGCCGGTGGTGCTCGCCGCCCACAGCCCGGAGGCGGCCGGTCCGAACCGGACCTCCTTGCCCTCCATCGATCCGCCGGACTGCAGCGCGGAGGCGGACTGGTCCACCCCCAGCGCGGTGAGCAGCGGGTTCCCGGCCGATTCCAGGACCATCGCGGCGATGCTCATCGCCGCCCAGACGCCGATCATGATCCCGAAGGCCGCGCGGCCCTGGCGCCGGTCGTTGACCAGGTGGCCGAAGGCGAACGCCAGGGCGAACGGGATGACCAGGATGGACCAGGTCTCGACGAAGTTGCCGAGCGCGGTGGCGTTCTCGAACGGGTGCGCCGAGTTGGCGTCGAAGAACCCGCCGCCGTTGGTGCCCAGCTGCTTGATCGCGATCTGGCTCGCCGCCGCGCCGCCCGGGATGAGCTGCTCGGCGCCCTCCACCGTGGTCACCACGGTCTTGCCCGCGAAGTTCTGCACCGTGCCCTGGCCGACCAGGAAGAGCGCCATCAGGAAGGACATCGGCAGCAGGATGCGCAGGGTGCCCCGGACCAGGTCGACCCAGAAGTTGCCCAGGGTGGCCGTACCGCGCCGGGCCAGGCCGCGGATGAACGCGGCCATCACCGCCATGCCCGCCGCGGCGGACACGAAGTTCTGCACTCCGAGCCCGGCCATCTGGGAGAGCGGGCTCATCACCGCCTCGCCGGCGTAGGTCTGCCAGTTGGTGTTGGTGGCGAAGCTGACCGCGGTGTTGAACGCGATCCTCGGCTCGACCCCGGGCAGGTCCAGCGGGTTGAGCGGGAGCGCCCCCTGCAGCCGCAGCAGGGCGTAGAGGAACCCGAAGGACACCGCGGTGAACGCCAGCACCGCCAGGGCGTACCCGGTCCAGTGCTGCTCCCGGTCGGGGTCGACCCGGCAGATCCGGTAGACCGCCCGCTCCACCGGCAGCAGCACCCGGTCGCCCGGGGCGGTGCGCTCGTCGCCGTAGACCCGGGCGATGTAGCGCCCGAGCGGCGGCGCCGTGGCGAGCACCACCGCGACCAGCAGGAGGAACTGGAGCCAGCCCTCGATCGACATCAGAACCTCTCCGGGTGCAGCAGGGCGTGGGCCAGGTAGCAGGCCACGGGGGCGGCGATCAGCAACGCCAGTGCGTTCTCCCAGCTCATGACGGGCTCACCCCGGACTCCCGGGGTTCGGTGCCGGCTGCGCCGCCGGCGGCGGTCCCGCCGTCGACGATCCGCTCGCAGCCGCGGACGTAGAACACGCACAGGGCGAAGAACACGCCGGCGGTCAGCACGAGCACGATGTCGGCCATCTCGTCGGTCTCCTTCCGGCCGCCGGCGCTCGGTCCGGCGGCTCTCCATCGTTCGGGGCACCCGCGGGGTGCCGGAGGAGACTCTGGCCCCGGCCGGAAGGGCGGCCGGGCATCACAGCGCTCTCTTAGCGCCCGATAACGCCGATTTAGCGGCTTATTAGCGCCTTATCGCCATGCGCCCCCGCCCCGAGCAGGAAGAATGGGCGCGGAAAGGGGGTCCGCAATGCCACGCGGGCAACTGCGCATCTACCTCGGCGCGGCACCGGGGGTCGGCAAGACCTACGCGATGCTGAACGAGGCGCACCGCCGCCGCGAGCGCGGTGCGGACGTGGTCATCGGCGTGGTGGAGACGCACGGCCGCCCCCGGACCGCCGAGGCCGTCGGCGACCTGGAGGCCGTCCCCAGACGGACCGTCCGCTACCGCGGCGGCGCCTTCGAGGAGATGGACCTGGAGGCGGTGCTCGCCCGCAGGCCCCAGGTGGTCCTGGTGGACGAGCTGGCGCACACCAACGTCCCCGGCTCCGGCAGCGCCAAGCGCTGGCAGGACATCGACGCCCTGCTGGAGGCCGGCGTCACCGTGCTGTCCACGCTCAACATCCAGCACCTGGAGTCGCTCAACGACGTGGTGGAGGAGATCACCGGCGTCCCCCAGCGCGAGACGGTGCCCGACTCCTGGGTCCGCCAGGCCGACCAGGTGGAGCTGGTCGACATGGCCCCCGAGGCGCTGCGCCGCCGGATGGCGCACGGCAACGTCTACCGGCAGGAGAAGGTCGGCGCCGCGCTGGGCAACTACTTCCGGGTCGGCAACCTCACCGCGCTGCGCGAGCTGGCCCTGCTCTGGCTGGCCGACAAGGTCGACGACCAGCTCGACCGGTACCGCGCCGAGCACGAGGTGGTCACGCCCTGGGAGGCCCGGGAGCGGGTGGTCGTCGCGCTGACCGGCGGGCCGGAGGGGCGGTCGCTGATCCGGCGGGCCGCCCGGATCGCCGCCCGCGCCAAGAGCGCCGACCTGATGGCGGTGCACGTCACCCGGGGCGACGGCCTGGTCGGCGCGGACCCGCGGCTGCTCGCCGAGCAGCGGGGGCTGGTGGAGGACCTGGGCGGCAGCTACCACCAGGTGCTCGGCAACGACGTGCCCACCGCGCTGATCGAGTTCGCGCGCGGCGTCAACGCCACCCAGCTGGTGCTGGGCGCGAGCCGGCGCAAGCGGATCGCTCACCTGTTCTCGCCCGGGGTCGGCGTCACCACCGCCGCCATGTCCGGGCCGATCGACGTGCACCTGGTCACGCACGAGGAGGTCGGCCGCAAGCCGCGGCCCGGCGCCGGAGAGGCGGTCTCCCGCCGCCGCCGGCTGGCCGGGTTCGCGCTGGCGCTGACGGTACTGCCGGCCGCGCTGTTCACCCTGGAGATGCCGCACGACGAGAGCTCGCTGGCCGCCGGCGTCCTGCTGGTGCTGGGCGCGGTCACCGGGACCGCGCTGGTCGGCGGGATGCGGCCGGCCGTGTCGGCCGCCGTCGGCGGCTTCCTGCTGCTCAACTTCCTCTACACCCGGCCCTACCACTCGCTCTTCGTCGACACCGGGTTGAACACCCTGTCCCTGCTGGTCTTCCTGGTGGTGGCGGTCTCGGTGAGCGTGGTGGTGGACCGGGCGGCGCGGCGCACCCGGGAGGCGGCGCGGGCGAGCGCCGAGGCGCAGACGCTGGCCGCCGTCGCGGGCAGCGTGCTGCGCGGGGACAGCCCGCTGCAGGCGCTGCTGGAGCGGCTCCGGGAGGGCTTCGGCCTGGACTCGGTCGCCCTGCTGGAGCGGCGGCCGGGCGCCCCGAAACGGCCCGACCTGCGGCAGGACCCGCAGGCGTGGGCGGTGGCGGCGTCCGTCGGCCGCCCGGTCTGCGGCGCGCCGGGCGAGGGCGACGCCGAGGTGCCCGTGGACGACTCGCTCAGCCTGGTGCTGCGCGGGCGCCCGCTGGAGGCCGGCGACCGGCGCATCGTCGAGGCGTTCGCGGCCCAGGCCGCGCTCGCCCTGCGCCAGGAGCGGCTGGCCGCCGAGGCGGCGACCGCGAAACCGCTGGCCGAGGCCGACCGGATGCGGTCCGCGCTGCTCGCGGCGGTCAGCCACGACCTGCGCACCCCGCTCGCCTCGGCCAAGGCCTCGGTGACCAGCCTGCGCAGCCGGGAGGTGCGCTTCTCCGCGGAGGACCGGGAGGAGCTGCTGGCCACCGCGGACGAGTCGCTGGACCTGCTCACCCGGCTGGTCGGCGACCTGCTCGACATGAGCCGGCTGCAGTCCGGGGTGCTCGGCGTCTCCCCGGTCGAGCTGGACCTCGCCGACAGCCTGCCCTACGTGCTCGGGGAGTTCGGCGCGGAGGGGCGCGGCGTCCGGGTGGAGCTGCCCGCGGGCCTGCCGACCGTGCGCGCCGACGCCGGCCTGCTGGAGCGGGTCCTGGTCAACGTGGTCCGCAACGCGCTGCGGTTCAGCCCGGACGGCAGCCCGCCGCGGATCACCGCGGCCGAGGGCGACGACACGGTGGAGCTGCGGGTCGCCGACCACGGCCCGGGCGTCCCCGAGGCGGAGCGGGACCGGCTCTTCGTCCCGTTCCAGCGCCTCGGCGACAGCGACAACACCACCGGTCTGGGGCTGGGCCTGGCGCTCTCCCGCGGCCTGACCGAGGCCATGGGCGGCACCCTGGAGCCGGAGACCACCTCGGGCGGCGGCCTGACCATGAAGATCACCCTGCCCACCGCGGACGCCGCCCCGGACGGCCCCGCCGGCGACCCGGCACCGCCGCGGAGCACGGCCCGGAACTGACCGCCCGGCACGGACGGCCCCTTCTCCCGCCCCTTCCGCCACGATGATCTTGACGTTGCGGGCCTATCAGAGCGCTCTGATAGGCCCGCAACGTCAAGATCATCGCGCTCTGGAGCGCACCCGGCGGTTCCGGCGGGCTAGAAACCGGGCGGCTGGTACGGCGGGCGGCCTCCGTGCTGCGGAGGGCCGGGCGGAGGGCTCTGCGGCGGGTAGGGCCCCTGCCCCGGCGGTGCCTGCGGCGGGCGGTGTCCCGCCGGTCCCGGCCACTGCGGACCGTGCTGCCCGGGGTAGGGCCGCTGCGGGTGCCCCTGGGGCGGCCCCGGCCGCCGGTAGGGGTCGGGCGGAGGGGCCTGCCCTGGGTAGGGCGCCTGCCCGGGATAGGGCTGCGGAGGAGCCTGCGGCGGATGCGGCGGGTGCGGGGCCTGCCGCCGCACCGGTTCCGCGCCCGGGCCGCGGCCGCCGCCGAACTCGGCGACGGCGGCGAGGATGCGGTCCTCCGGCCCGGTGATCTCGTCGGTCCGGCCGAGCAGGTGGGCGGGGCGCCCGCCGCGGTGGAAGCCCGGCTCGGCCCCCAGGTCGGCGCCGGGCGCCGGCCAGAGCACCACGTAGGGGGCGGTCTCCTCGCCGTCCCCGGGCCTGCGCTCCACGGTCACCGCGGCGATGTGCGTCCAGGGGACGAAGGTGTCCAGGCCCTCCGGCGGGTTGCGGGTGGTGATGCCGTTGGCGTCGATCCGCAGCCGGAACGGCAGCATCCCGTAGACGACCACGGCCATGCCGGCCACCAGGGCCACCGGCGCCGCGAACAGCCAGAGCGGCAGCCGCCCGTCGGCGAGGAACCAGCCCACCAGCAGCACCGTCCCCAGCCCGCCGAGCCCTGCCGCCAGCAGGCCGATCCCGAAGATCGGCCCGCGCCTCTTCTGGAACTCCACGTCGCTCCCCCTGTGCCTCGGATGCGCGCGGTGCGGCGCCCCGCGCCGCCTCCCCGGCGCGGTACCGCCCCGCCCCATTCTCCCGTCCCTCCGGCGGTGCCCCTGACGAACTGGGAAAACACGTTGCCCGATCCGGGGCGCGCTGCGAGACTCCGCCGGTGAGCACTGTGAGAGCGGAGCTGCTGACCGGGCAGCTCGACATCGCCTGGGCCCTGTTCGAACACCACTTCGCCGACATCGACGATGCGGCCTGCCTGTGGGAGCCGGCCCCGGGCGCCTGGACCGTCCGCCCGGACGCCGAGGGGCGCTGGCGGCCGGACTGGCAGGTCCCGGAGCCCGACCCGGTGCCGGCCCTCACCATCGGCTGGCTGACCTGGCACATGGACTACTGGTGGACCACCACGATCGGGCACTGCCTGCACGGCGGCGCGCCCGACCGGGAGGAGATCACCTGGCCGGGCGGGGCCGCGGCGGCCGCCGAGCGGCTGCACGGGTTGAAGGAGGAGTGGCGCGCCGGCCTGCTCGCCCTCTCCGACGCCGACCTGGACTCCGCCGACCGGACCGCGGGCCTGCCCTGGGGCGAGGGGCTGCCGCTGTCCGCCGTCGCCGGCTGGCTCAACATCGAGCTGGCCAAGAACGTCGCGGAGATCGGCATGGTGCACCACCTCTACCGGCTGCACCCGTCCGGCTGACCCCCGGCCGCGCCCCCGCGCCGCCCAGCCGGTCGGAGACGGCCCTGTAGGCGGGGCACTGTCGGTGCCGGCGGCCACCGCCACCGCTCCCGGGGCGATCCACAGCACGACCGTGCTGAGGAACGCGATGAGCGTGTCGACCTCGGCGCACGACATCGCCCCCATCCGGGCGCGGCACCTCGCGGAGCGAAGCTTCAAGCAGGCAGCGACAGTGGGAGGGGGACCGGCCGGTCGGTTCAGCGCGGCGCCCCACGGGGCGAAGGTCCAAGCAGGCGGCGACGGCGAAGGAAGGGACAGAGTCGGGCGCCCCAGCCGGGCGCGGCACTCCACGGAGCGAAGCTTCAAACGGGCAGCGACGGAGGGAGGGGGACCGGCTGGTCGGTCCGGCGCGGCGCCCCACGGGGCGGAGGTCCAAGCAAACGGCGACGGCAGCGGTGGGGGCGGGGCGAGCATCTCACCCGGGCGCGGCATCTCGCGGGGCCGGGGGTTCAAGCAGGCAGCGAAGGCAGCGGTGGGAACCGGCTGGTCGGTCGGGCGCGGCAGAGCGGGCCGGGACAGCCGGGGGCGGGATCGCCGCGCCCGCGTCGCGCCCGACTCCGAGGCTGGCCACCCGGAAACCACCACCCCCACCCTGACCTGGGTGAATACGCACGGTGATGGTGGAGTGGGGCGCCCTGCGCACCGCGAGAGCACCCCGGTGATTCCCGGGCGCGCATCCCGGCCCGGATCGGCCCCCGGCAGGCCGGAATGGCCCTGGTCGGGCCGGTGTTCGGGGGTTGGGGCTGCCCGCAAGACCGGGATGCGGGGGCCGGAACCCAGAGAGGGGCGACACGAGGACGGAATGCCGCTTTTATCCCCCTGAGAGGCCCTGCTTTGGCCACTCTGGGTAATCGGCGAAGGGGTGGTGGGGGCCTCAAGGCTTACTACTCGCCGGTAGATGTAATCGGGGTGCCGCAGAGGTGCGCAGGGCGCCCCCTCCCGCCCGATCTCCACCGCAAACCCGGCATATGGGTTATGACCACCCTGGTTGGCACGGGCCGGGCCGGTGAACACGGCGCCCGGCCCCTTCCCGCCCTCGCCGCCCGCTTGAACCCTCGCCCCGTGAGGCGCCGCGCCCGACCGACCAGCCGGTCCCCCCGCCCACCGTCGCCGCCCGCTTGAACCCTCGCCCCGTGAGGCGCCGCGCCCGACCGACCAGCCGGTCCCCCCGCCCACCGTCGCCGCCCGCTTGAACCCTCGCCCCGTGAGGCGCCGCGCCCGACCGACCAGCCGGTCCCCCCGCCCACCGTCGCCGCCCGCTTGAACCTTCGCTCCGCGAGGCGCCGCACCCGGGTAAGGCGCTCGCCCCGCCCCTACCCTCGCCGTCGCCGCCTGCCTGAACCTCCACCCCCGTGAGGCGCCGCACCCGACCGACCAGCCGGTCCCCCCTCCCGCCATCGCCGCCCGCTTGAACCCCCGCCCCGTGAGGCGCCGCGCACAGGTGAGGCCTGCGCCCCAGCCCTACCTCCGCCGTTGCAGGCTGCTTGAACCTTCGCTCCGTGGGGAGCGGCCGGTCGGCGGCTTGACCTTCGAGCCGGGTCGAAGGTCTACCGTCGGGGCATGGAGGAGATGCGGATCGCGCAGCTGGCGGAGAGGTCCGGGGTTCCGCCCTCCACGCTGCGCTACTACGGGGAGCGCGGACTGCTGCCGGCCCGCCGCTCCTCCGCCGGATACCGGCTCTACGACCGGGGCGCCCTGGAGCGGTTGGCGTTCATCGCCGCGGGCAAGCGGCTCGGCCTGGAGCTGGACGAGATCGGCGAACTGCTGCGGGTCTGGCAGGAGGGCGCGTGCGCGCAGGTCAGAGCGTCGTTGCGGCCGCGGGTCGCGGCACGGCTGGTCGCCGCGCGGGCCCGCGCCGAGGAGCTGGCCGCCTTCACCGGGGTGCTGCGCGGCGCGCTGGCGCACCTGGACGCGCTGCCCGGCCGGGACGGGCCGTGCGGCCCCGAATGCGACCTGCTCGACCTGGGGCGGCGGCACTCCGCGGGCTCGGCGGAGCCGACCCCGGCCACGGCAGAGCCCGCCCCGGCCCCGCCGGAGGCCCCGGTGGCCGTCCCGGAGCGGCCCGCCCTCACCGCTCCTCCGGGGGCGTCCTCGGCGGTGCTCGCCGCGGTCTGCGCGCTGAACGACGGTGCGGCGCGGGAGCGCGCCGGCCGCTGGCGGGAGCTGCTGCGCGGCGCCCCGCGCGAGGAGGCGCCCGGCGGCTTCCGCGCCGCCCTGCCGACCGACCGGGCCGCCGAGGCCGCCGAGCTGGCCGCCGCCGAGGTGCGCTGCTGCTCGTTCTTCTCCTTCGCCCTGGAGCTGGACCGGACCGGGGCGGGCCTCCGGGTGACCGCCCCGGAGGAGGCCCGCCCTATCCTCGACGAGGTGTTCGGCGTGCCCGGGCCGGGCACCGAGCCGATCGTCCCTCCGCTGCCTTCCGGAAAGACCCGCACATGCTCTCGGTGAAGTCGGTCCTGCTGTTCGCCATCGCCGCCCTGTTCGAGATCGGCGGGGCCTGGCTGGTCTGGCAGGGCGTGCGCGAGCAGCGCGGCCTGCTGTGGATCGGCGCCGGGGTGGTCGCCCTGGGCCTGTACGGCTTCGCCGCCGCCTTCCAGCCGGAGGCGCACTTCGGCCGGGTGCTGGCCGCCTACGGCGGCGTCTTCATCGCCGGCTCGCTGGCCTGGGGTATGGCGATGGACGGGTTCCGCCCGGACCGCTTCGACGTGATCGGCGCGCTGATCTGCCTGGTCGGCGTCGCGATCATCATGTACGCCCCGCGCGGGGCCTGACCCTCCCCGGTGATCGTGCCGTTCCGGGCCCGCCGGAGCGCCGGGACGGGCCCGGAACGTCACGATCAGCGCCGGGGCCGGCGGCGGGCTCAGCCCTTCCGTCCCCAGACCTTCCAGCCGCGGGCCTTCCGCTCCGGGGGCGCCGGCTCCTGGTGCATCGGCTCCCGGGGCGCCTGCTCCTGCGCCGCCCGTTCCCGGGCCTCCCGCTCCTGGTCCTCCAGTACCCCGCGCAGGTACGGCTCCGCCTTCAGATCGCCCTCCTCGACGGCCGCCCGGAGCTGCCGCTCGGCCTCGTCGAGGCGGCCGCGGACGTGCAGAAAGCGTCCGTAGAACTGCTTGGTGCGCGGAACGCCCCGCTCGAGCGAGTGGCGGTACCACTGATCGGCCTCCTCGCGGCGGCCGGCCTCGTTGTAGAGCGTGGCCAGGTAGAGCGGCGCCTGCTCGTCCCCCTGCTCCAGGGCGGTGTGCATCAGGCGGATCGCCCCCTCCAGGTCGCCGTTCCTCTTGTAGACCACGGCGTAGCGGCGCATCGCGCCGGGGAACCGGGCCTCGGCGGCGGCGCGGTAGGCCTCCTCCGCCTCGTCCGGCCGGCCCAGCTTCTCGTCGAGGAGCCCGCCGAGGATGTACAGCGCCTTGGCGTTCCCGGTGCCGGCCGCCTTGCGCAGCCACGGCTCCGCCTCCTCGAACCGGCTCCGGGCGAAGAGGAACCGGCCCAGTTCCAGCGCGGCCCCGTCGGCCCCCGCCTCGGCGGCGCGGCGGTACCACCGCTCGGCCTCCTCGTACCGCCCGTCCTTCTCCCGCAGGGCACCGAGCGCCTTGGCCGCCCGCCGGTCCCCGGCCTCGGCGGCGGTGCGCAGCAGCTCCGCACCGTCCTCCGGCCGGTTCCGCACCTCGCAGAGGAAGAGCCCCAGCTCCCGTCCGGCCCCGGAGACCCCGGCCCCGGCGGCCCAGCGGTAGAACGCCTCCGCCTCGTCCAGGCGCTTCCCCCGCTCCGCGATCCGCCCCAGGTCCAGCAGGGAGTCGGTGTGCCACATCCCGACCGCGGCCCGGTGCCAGTGCTCGGCGTCGCCGTCCCGCTTCCGCTCCGCGCTGAGCACGCCGAGCAGGTGGGCGCCGGTGGGCTCTCCGGCGTCGTAGGCCGCGCGGAGGCGCTGCTCCGCCTCGTCGGTCCGGCCGGCCTTCCGGCAGACCCGGGCGAGCTCGATCATCCCCCACGGGTCGCCGGCGTCGGCGGCCCACCGGAACCAGCCTTCGGCCTCCGCCGCGCCCTTCCGGCGGAGCAGCACCCGGCCGAGGTCCGTGCCGGCCTTCCGCTCCCCGAGGTGCGCCGCCTGGGCCAGCCACAGTTCGGCCTGGTCGAGGTCTTTGCGCCGGTTGTAGGCCAGTCCCAGCCGGTACGCCGACCTCGGGTCCCCGTCCCGGGCACGGCGCTCGATCTCCGCGATGTCGTCCATTCCGGAAGTGTGCCAGAGGGGACGCGTTTCCCCGATCGCCCGCCGCGGGCACCTCGGCGAGGGTCCGCGGCCGCTCGAACGCCGTCCCCGTGCGCCCTCCGGTGAGCGCGCCATCGGGGGCCCGGGCCGGACCCGCCGATCCGGCCGCTCTCCGAACCAGAGGAAATGAAAAATCAGAGCATTTCTCCATTGATTCTCTTTCCTGTTTCAGGGCGGGCACCATACCTCGACCGAAACAGGGGATCCCTCGGCCGTGAATGCGACCGCCTCTTCTGCGCCGCGTGAATGAGCGGTGATCCGCAGGCGGGAACTGCACGGCGCCGCGGGGAGGCGGGCACTTACCGTCAGTTCAGAGCGGCCCGCCGGGCCCGCCCCGGGGGGCGCGGGCCGCGTTTTCCGGTCGCCCCGGGAAACCGATTTCGAGTGCGGCGGCGTTTCACCGCCTCGGAGAGGGAAACCACCCCGACCGGAACGGCGCCCGCCGCGCCCACCGCGCCCGTCTTGCGTACGCCGTTCACACTCTTCGCCGAATTCGGGGGATTCTGGAAATGACGACCGTGGATTTCGACCACACCGCCACCGGGCACGAGCTGCCGCACGCGCTCTGCCTGGCCCACGCGGCCAAACTCGCCTACGCCGACGAGGACGCGGCCCGCGCGCAGGCGGCCGAATGGGGGTTCGACCGGTTCCGCTTCTTCGAGGCCGACTTCGCGCCGCCCTTCGCCCTGGACCACACCCAGGCCTACGTCATGGCCAGCGACGACATGGTCATCGCGGCCTTCCGCGGCACCGAGCCCGCCCAGATCATGGACTGGCTCTCCGACGCCAAGGCGCCCATGGTGGCGCACTCCTCCGGCAAGGGCATGGTGCACTGGGGGTTCGACACCGCCCTGGAGGCGATCTACCCCCGGATGCTGGCGGCGATCGAGGAGATGCGCGACAACGACCAGACGCTGTGGTTCACCGGCCACAGCCTGGGCGGGGCGCTGGCCATGCTCGCCGCCGCGCGCATCCGCCTCGCCGACCCGGAGCTGCTCGCCGACGGCGTCTACACCTTCGGCCAGCCGCGCACCTGCGACCGCGAGCTGGCCGCCGCCTACGACGGCGCCCTGCGGGGGCGCACCCACCGCTTCGTCAACAACAACGACGTCGTCCCGCAGGTGCCGCCGCCCCCGCTGTACTCGCACGTGGCCGAGGAGCGCTACTTCGACGCCGACGGCCGCCTCCGCTCCGAGAAGCCCGGCCTGCTGGGAGGGCTCGCGGACAAGGCCAAGGGCTACGCCCTGGACGCGGCCGCCTTCCACCCCGACGCCGATGGGATCACCGACCACTTCATGGACGCCTACATCGCCTGCCTGCAGAAGGCCGGCCGCTGACGCGGCCCCGTCCTGCGGCCCTGGGAGGCCCCGGGGACCGCGTGCCGAGCGCGGCCCCGCGACCGCCGCCGGCGCGGATCCGGCGGCGGCCCGGCGGGGCCGCCTCAGATCCCGTCGGCGTGGCCGGCGAGCGCCGCCTCGACCAGGCTCATCCCTGCGGCGAGGCGCGCGTCGAGGTCGTCGAACCAGGCGCTGAGCGCAGCGCCGACCTCGGCGATCAGCCGCTCCGAGGCGGGTGCCAGCGGGCCGGCCCGGTGCACGATGCCGAACTCCGCCTCCAGCGTGGGCGAGGTCTCGATCAGCTCGGCGCCCGCGTCGTGCGCGGCCAGGGCCAGGCGGAGCGGCAGGAAGGCCTGGAACCCCGAGCCGAGCACGAAGTTCAGCTGCGCGGTGCGGCTGGGCACGGTGGCGCCGATCGCGACGTCGGCGCCGTGCTCCCGCAGCGCCGCGAGGACCGGGTCGGGCTCGGCCTCGTTGTCGCCCCGGTGCCGGGTGACCAGGGGGAGGTCGCCGATGTCGGAGAGCGGCAGCACTCCGCGGCGCCCCTCCCCCGGCTCCGCGCCGGGCTCCCCGGCGGCCCGCCCCTTCCCGGGCCTGACCAGGAGCAGCCGCTGCACGCCGAGCGGGACGAACACGATGTCGGGGCGCTCGGCCGGGCGCAGCGCGAAGCCGAGCTCGACCCGGCCGCCGACCACGGCGTCGAGCATCTCCGCCTGCGAGGAGACGTCGGCGATGTCGAGCCGGACCCTGGGGTGCTGTGCGACGAACCTGCTGGTCCACGCCGCGACCGCTTCGGCCGACATCTCCGGGACGCACAGGACGCTGATCGCGCCCTCCTCCAGGGTGCGCACCCTCCCCATGGCGTCGCGGAGCGCGACGACGTCCTCCAGCACCCGCTTGGCGTGCGGAAGCAGCAGCTCGCCGGGGGTGGTGGGGGCGAGCCGGCGGCCGGTCCGGTGGAAGAGGGCCACGTCGAGCTCGCGCTCCAGGGCCCGGATCGACTGCGACAGCGCCGGCTGGGACATGAAGAGGTGCTCCGCGGCGCGGCTCAGCCCGCCGCGCTCCACGACCGCGACGAAGTGCTCGAGCTGGCGGAGGTCCATGACCGGATCAGTATCGCAGGGCCGTGTTCGGCCGGGTCGCCCGGTAGGTGTCGGGGAGCACGCCGTCGCGGGCGACCCGCCGGGTCACCGCGCGGCCGAGGTTGCGCTCGTGGATCGGCGAGGAGCCCTCGTAGATCCGCAGCGCCCGCACGTCGCGCCACATCCGCGGGACCGGGTGGGAGCCGACGATGCCGGCCCCGCCCAGCAGCTGGACGCAGCGGTCCCCCACCCGGCTCGCCATCTCGGAGCAGTAGAGCTTCGCCGCGGCGATCCGGTGCCGCGGCACCTCGCCCCCGTCGAAGGCGCGCGCGGCCTCCAGGGTCAGCGCGCGACCGGCCTCCAGTTCGCTGAAGCAGCGCCCCAGTTCGGCCTGGACCGCCCCGAGTTCGGCGAGCGGGGCGCCGAACTGGCTCCGCTCGTTGACGTGCCGCGCGGTCTCCTCCAGCATCCGCGTGGCCTGGCCGATGCAGGTCGCCGCGACGTGCAGCCGGGCGTGGTTGATGCCGCGCAGGGCCATCGCGAAACCGCGGCCCGGCTCGCCGCCGACCAGCGCGTCGCCGCCGACGGCGACGTCGTCGAGGTCGATCTCGGCGACCGGCCCCTCGGCGTGGCCGTTCATCAGCTCGGGGATCCGGGTGGTCACGCCCGGGGCCGTCCGCTCGACCAGGAAGGCCGAGACGCCGTCGGTCCCGGACGATCCGGCGTCGCTGCGCGCGAAGACGACCAGCAGGTCCGCCCAGTGGGCGTTGGTGATGTAGCGCTTGCGGCCGTTGAGGACCCATCCCCCGCCGGCCGGGACGGCGGTGGTCTCCAGGGCGCCCGCGTCCGACCCGGCCTCCGGCTCGGTGAGCGCGAAGGCGGTCACCAGTTCGCCGGCGGCCATCCGGGGCAGCAGCTCCCTGCGCTGCCGGTCGGTGCCGTGGTCGAGGATCCCCTGCGAGCACAGCCCGATCACGGTGGAGAACCGGGAGCGGTAGACGCACGAGGCGCGGGTGAACTCCATGGTCAGTGCGGTCTGCCGGCTCATCGACCAGCCGAGGCCGCCGTACTCGCGGGGGATCGAGACGGCGAACAGGCCGTTGGCCGCCAGCGCGTCCATGACCTCGGGCGGCACCTCGCCGGTGCGCACCATCTCCGCCTCGGACGGGATCAGCAGGTCGTCGGTGAGCGCCGCGACGCGGGCCAGGTACTCCTCGAAGGGCAGCGAAAGGACACTGGGGTCGATCACGGTGGGGCCTCTCAGTCGGTGGGTGCGGCGGCGGGGCCGGTGTCGGCTTCGGCGGCGGACACCGCGCCGCTGCGGAGGAGTCCGCGGATCTCGGCCGGGGCGCGGCCGAGTTCGGCGAGCAGCTCCCGGGTGTGCTCGCCCGCGGCCGGCGCCGGCCGGTCGCGCGCATGGCGTTCGCCGCCGAGGGAGAAGGGGGCGCCGGGGGCGGTGTAGGCCGTCCGGCCGCCCCGCCCGGCGGCGACGAGCAGCCCGGACGCGGCGAGGTCGGCGTCGTCGGCCAGCTCGGCGAAGCGCCGCACCGCACCGCTGACGACGCCCGCCTCGCGGAGCAGCCGCAGGGCGTCGGGGCGGGTGCGCCGGCCGAGCGCGTCCTGCAGGGCGCCGAGCAGCGCCGGCCGGTTGCGCACCCGGGCGTCGTTGGTGGCGAAGCGCGGGTCGTCGGGGAGCTCGGGGCGGCCGATCGCCTCGCACAGGGCCCGGAACTTCGCGGGCAGGTAGGCGGAGAGCACGATCCAGCCGCCGTCGCCGGTGCGGACCAGGTCGGCCGCTGGTGCGGCGAGCGCCTGGCCGTTGCCGCGCCTGCTCGGTTCGGTGCCGCTGAGCTGGCGCTCCACCCAGGTGGAGGACTGGGCGTGCACCATCGCCTCCATCAGCGAGGTCTCCACGTGCGTGCCGCGCCCGGTCCGCTCCCGCGCGAGCAGGGCGGCGAGGACCCCCGAGGTCAGCGCCTGGGCCGCCAGCACGTCCGCGACGGCGAACCCGACCCGCTGCGGCGGTCCGTCCGGTTCGCCGGTCAGCTCCATCACGCCGAACTCGGCCTGGGCCGCGATGTCGAGTCCGACCCGGGTGGCCGACGGCCCGCGGGTGCCGAAGCCGGTGACCGTGCCGCAGACCAGCCGCGGGTGCGCGGCCAGCAGCGTCCCGGGGTCGAGCCCGAGCCGGCGGTCGACGCCGTGGCGGAAGTTGTGCAGGACGGCGTCGGCGGTCCCGAGCAGGTCCCGCACGACGGCCGCGCCGTCCGGGGTCCGCAGGTCGACCGCGATGCTGCGCTTGCCCCGGTTGTTGGCGAGCACCATGGCCGCCCCGAACGCGCCGACGTGCCGGGCCTGGTCCCCGCCGGGCCCTTCGATCTTGACCACGTCGGCGCCGAGGTCGGCGAGGTTCTGCCCCGCCCCGGGGGCGGCGATGTACTGGCCGAAGTCGAGCACGCGCAGGCCGGAGAGGGGTGCCTGGAAGGTCATCGGGCCGCCCCCTGCAGGGCGGTGTGCGCCTCCCGGCGGCGCGCGGTCTCGGCCAGCAGGACCCTCCGCGACCGCGCGGGGTCGAGCAGCGCACCGCCGGCGACGGCGAAGGCGCAGATGGCGGCGCCGACCACGAGGAATCCGTCGGCGTAGCCCTGCGCGACCGTGTCGGCGGCGTCGACGACGGCGCCCAGCAGCCACGGGGCGATGATCCCGGCCAGGCTGTAGGCGGCGATGATGCACCCGAAGAAGCCGGCCCGGTGGCGCCGGGGCAGGAAGTCGGCGGCGCCGGCGAACGCGATCGAGAAGGCCACGCTGTTGATCGAGAACGCCGCCACGACCAGCACCAGTTGCAGGTTCCCCGGTGGCAGCCGGGTGAAGGCGATCATGGCGACACCGGCGAAGACCAGGTACCAGCAGGTCAGCCAGCCGCGGGCGAGGTGGGCGGAGTGGCCGCGGCCGAGCAGCCGCCCCGACAGCAGGCCGGCGGTGAGCAGGACGGCGACCGCGAGCGCATAGGGCACGGTGACCAGCCAGCCGACGGTGGACTGCGGGTAGCCCATGCCGTCGTGCAGGAAGGACGGGAGCCAGGCGACCTTGAGCGAGGAGATGAGGTAGCCGGCGAAGGAGAGCATGGCCAGGCCCCAGAAGCTCCCGACCCGCAGCAGCGAGGTGAGCGGGACGTCGATGTCGCCGTTGGGGTCGTCGGCGGCCGGTCCGGAGGCCTTCGCCGCCGGTCCGCGCGGCGCGGGCCCCATCCCCGGCTCCTTCCGGACGGCGATCAGCCACAGGACGCACCACAGAGCGCCCACCACGACCAGCACCAGGAAGGCCGCGTGCCAGTTCCAGGTGATGATCACCCAGGTCAGTGCGGGGGCGGCGAGGAGCGGGCCGACCGAGGAGCCGGCGTTCACCACCGCGCCGGCGAAGGCCCGGCGCTCCGGTGGGAAGCGGTCGGCGACGATGCTCTGGCACAGCGCGTGCGCCGGCCCTTCGAAGAAGCCGAGCACGATCCGCGACACCACCAGGACGGCGAAGGTCGTCTGCACCACCAGCGGGAGCATGCTGACCACCCAGGCGATCATGAGCAGCGCCGCCGACCAGCGGAACCCGACCCGGCGGAAGGTCAGCGCGAGCAGCACCGCCCCGGCGGCGAAGAACCAGAAGAAGGCGCTCGACACCAGGCCGTACTGGCCGGCCGAGAGCCCCAGGTCGTGCTTGATGTCCGGCGCGGCCAGGCCGATCGCGGCCTTGTCCGCGAAGTTGAGGGTGAAGAAGGCGAGCAGCAGGCCGACGATCAGCCGGCTGCGCCTGCCGAGCCGCCGGTCCGGTCTCTCCGCGGCGCCTTCCGCGCCTTCCGCGTCCGCGCCGGCGTCCCCCGCGGTGGTGTCGGTTCCCATGTTCGCCTCCGGGCTGGTGATGACCTGCGTCACACCCAACTACCGGGGGCCATGGGCGACAAGGCCGGATTCGGCAACCCTCCCTTCGGTGATTCGAAAGGGAGGCGCCGCGGCGCGGTCCGCGGAGCGGAGTGCCGGAGCCGGGGGCCGGGACACGAAAAGACCCCGGGCCGGAGGCGGCGCGAACCGGCTCCGACCCGGGGTCGAATGTGCACCATCAGGGACTTGAACCCCGAACCCGCTGATTAAGAGTCAGCTGCTCTGCCAATTGAGCTAATGGTGCCCGCCGTTCCGGGCGGTTCCTGCGGTCTCGCCCGGCGACGTCTTCAACTTTACCGGACCGGAGGGAGTGGATCGGACGGGGCGGCTGGTGCGTGGGTCACATGCAGTCGCGGGCGGCGGTGCCGCGGAGGCGGGCGGCCTCGGTGCGGGCGGCGGAGGCGGCGGTGGGGCGGGACGCCGCGTCGTAGGCGCGGGCCAGGGTGTCCAGGGCGTCGGCGAGGAAGGACGGCCAGCCGCGGGTGCGCCACAGGCCGACGGACTCCTCCAGGACGGCGACCGCCTCCGGGACCCGCCCGGCGGACAGGTGGATGTCGCCGGCGAGCGCCAGCGAGTCGGCGAGGTGGTGGTTCATCCCGTGGCGGCGGCTGAGCCGGACCGCGGACTCGGCGGTGGCCAGCGCCTCCGGGTCGCCCAGCGCGATGTAGAGCCGGGTGAGGTACATCAGCGAGAACACCTCGCCGTAGCGGTCGCCCATCGCGCGGGCCATCTCCAGCGAGCGCTGCAGGTGGTAGCGGCCGGTCTCGATCTGCCCGGACAGGCACTGGGCGGCGCCGAGGAACTGCATGGCGGTGGCCTCGAACCGGGAGTTGCCCAGCAGCCGGGCCAGCTCCAGGGCGTCGGTGAGGTGGTCGACGGCGCGGTCGACCCGCTGGTCCTCGTAGGCGGCGATGGCCATCACGTGGTAGGCGCGGGCCCGGCCGCCGAGGTAGTCGGCGTCCTCGGCGAGGCGGAGCGCCTCCCCCGCACACCCGGAGGCCTCCTCCGGGCGCCCCTTGGAGACCAGCCCCCAGGTCCGCATCACCAGCGCGTCGGACATCCCCTTGGCGTCGCCGAGCTCGTTGAACATCTCGAAGACCAGGTCGGCCTGCTCCAGCATGCCGGTCATCGCGGCGCCCGCCTGGCCCGGGCCGACCCAGGTGTTCAGGTCGGCCAGGCCGCGGCGGAGCACCGCCTCGCCGCGCCGGTTCCCGGCCGCCCGGCAGGCCGCGATGGCGCACTCGTGGGTGCGCCGCCAGTCGTCGAACCGGCCCCGCACGTCGAAGTACTTCTCCAGGCAGCCGGCCAGGTCCCAGGCGGTCTCGTGCAGGCCGAGCGCGCACGCCTGGCGGACCGCCGCCGCCATCGCCGGCCACTCGCCGTCGAACCAGGCCATCGGGTCGCGCAGCTCCTCGGCGGCCTCCTCGGCCGGCAGCGGCCACCGCTCGGCCGTCCCGTGCATGGTGGCGTAGCAGGGCCCCGGGATGTACTCGGTGGCCTGCTCGGCCAGCCAGAGCCAGCCGCCGAGCGCGCGGCCCACCGCGGCGGGCCGCTCCGGGTCGCCGGCGCCGAGCTCGCGCGCGTAGAGCCGGATCAGGTCGTGCATCCGGTAGCGCAGCCGCCCGGACGGCCCCTCCACGATGGTCAGCAGCTGCGCGTCGACCAGCGCCTCGGTGTGCTCCATCGCCTCGTCCAGCGGGACGCCGAGCAGCGCCGCCACCACCCACTCCGGGAAGTCCGGCACCTCCACCGCCCCGAGCAGCCGGAACGCCCTGCGCGCGGTCTCCCCCAGGGCGCGGTGGCTGAGCGCGAAGCAGGCCCGCACCTCGCGGTCGCCGGCGGCCAGTTCGTCGAGGCGGCGGCTCTCGTCGCCGAGCAGCCGGGCCAGGCGGGAGGGGCGCCACTGCGGCCGGCCGGCCAGCCGGGCGCCCGCGATCCGCACCGCCAGCGGCGCGTACCCGCACAGCCGGGCGATGGCGGCGGCCGCGTCCGGTTCCGCGGCGACCCGCTCGGTGCCGGCGATCCGGCCGAGCAGCTCGACCGCCTGCTCCGGGTGGAAGACGTCCAGGGCGACCTGGTGCGCCCCTTCCAGGCCGGTGAGCCGGGTCCGGGAGGTGACCAGCACGGAGGCGCCGGAGCCGCCCGGCAGCAGCGGGCGGACCTGGGCCTCGGAGGCCGCGTCGTCCAGCACCACGAGGACCCGCCGGCCGCCGAGGGCGGTGCGGTACAGGGCGGCCCGCTCGTCCACCGAGTGGGGGATCGCGGCGCCCTCCAGGCCCAGCGCGTGCAGCAGCCCGGCGAGCGCCTGGGCGGGCGGCAGCGGCTCGTCCTCGGCGCCGCGCAGGTTGACGTAGAGCTGGCCGTCGGGGTGGTCGGCGGCGCGCGCGTGCGCCGCGTGCAGCGCCAGGGAGGTCTTGCCGACGCCGCCCATCCCGGAGATCGCGACGACCGGCGCCGCGCCCGCGCGCTCCCGGTCGCCGTCCAGCAGGGCGAAGATCCGGTCCAGCGCCAGCTCGCGGCCGGTGAAGTCGGGGATGTCCGGGGGGAGCTGGGCGGGGACCAGCGGCAGGGCGGCAGGGGCGGCGGCCTCCGGACCGGCCGGGTCCGGCGGGTCCGGGGGGTCCAGGGAGGCGTCGCCGCGCAGGATCGCCGTCTCCAGGTCGCGCAGCTCCCGGCCGGGCTCCACGCCGAGCTCCCGGTCGAGCAGCTCGCGGCCGCGCCGGTAGACCTCCAGGGCCTCCGGCGAGCGGCCGGCCCGGTACAGCGCCAGCATCAGGGCGGCGCGCAGCCGCTCCCGGTAGGGGTGTTCGGCGACCAGCGCGGTGAGCTCGGCGACCAGTTCGGCGTGGCGCCCCAGGTCCAGTTCGGCCCGGGCCAGCTCCTCCGCGGCCGACCAGCGGCGCTCGTCCAGGCGCGCGGCCTCCTCCCGGACCAGCGGCATGTCGGCCAGCCCGGAGAAGGCCGGCCCGCGCCACAGCCCGAGGGCCTCGCGGAGCAGCTCGGCGCCGGTCCTCGGGTCGCCGGCGGCGATGGCCGCCCTGCCCTTCCGGTCCAGTTCGGCGAAGTGCCCGGCGTCGGCCGCGGCGGCGTCCAGCCGGTAGCCGCGCCCCTCCCGGACGATCAGCTCGGCGCGGCCGAGGGCCTGGCGGAGGTGGTGCACGTACACCTGGAGGCTCTTGTGCGCGGTGCGGGGCTGGGCGCCCTCCCACAGGGCGTCGACCAGCCGGGCCTCGGGCACCGCGGCCCCGGAGGAGCTGAGCAGCACCGCGAGCACGCCGGAGAGCTTGGGTGACAGCCGAACCGGGTGGTCCGCCTCCTCGTCGCGGACCTCCAGCGGCCCCAGGACCGCGAAGCGCATGCACTCCCCTTCCGCCCGCGCCGCAGTCCGATCCGGCCCGCACCGCGTGCTCCGACAGGGATCCAACCGTAATGCAACCGGCCTCCATCCACGATCCGAGAGGCTGTTCAGGGATGGAGTCCCGGCCCCTCGCGAGGGGCGGGGCCGTGCCCCCACCGACAGAGGGAAGGGGAGAACCCCGAATCCGCCCAGGACGGCGGCCGGTGCCCGCACCGGCCGGGGCGGAGCGGGGACTCGGCGGCCGCTTCGGGCCCGGAGGGCGGACAACCCTGCGGAGCCCGGAGCGGCCGACTTTTATCCCGTTTTCGCCCCATCCCATTCTTCGGCGACCAGCGCCAGCAGCTCGTCGCGCCCCAGCCCGGCGCGGAGCGCCGAACGGGCCAGTTCCCGCGCCGCCGCCCGCACCGCGCTCGGGTCCGGTGCCCGGCCGCCCGCCCTCTCCTCCGCGGCGGGGAGGACGAACGTCCCGCGGGCGCCCCGGCCGCGGACCAGCCCCGCGTGCTCCAGCTCCCGGTAGGCGCGGGCCACCGTGTTGGGCGCCAGCCCCAGGTCCGCGGCGAGCCGGCGCACCGGCGGCAGCCGCGCCCCGGGGGCGAGGGACCCGTCCGCGATGAGCCCCCCGATCTGCTCGCGCACCTGCTCGAACGGGGGGACGTGCGAGCCCTGGTCCACCGAGATGATCATGCGGCGCCCCTTCCGGGGGCCGACCGCCACAGCCGGTCGGCGAAGCGCCGCCCCGGCAGCGCGGCCGCCGCCGCGCCGGCGAAGGCCGCGGCCGACAGCGCCAGGAGGAGCGCGGCCGCGGTGTAGGCGGCGTGGCCGGAGACCGCCGAAGCGGCCTCGCCGACCCAGGGGTCGGCGATGAGCACCAGCAGCAGGGCGATGCACAGCGGGACGATCGCACTCGCCCGGTACAGCCCGCGCAGCGCCTGCGCCCGCAGCGCGTCCTCGCGCCGCAGCGCCTGCTCGGTCTCGGCGGGGCGGGGCGCCGCGACCAGGCGGGCCGCGGCCCCTTCCGCCGCGGCGAAGCAGCCGAGCCCGATGGCGGAGAGCAGGACAGAGAGCCACCAGGGAAGAAGCTCCCTTCCCGGGGCTCCGAGAGCGGCGGCCGCCGCGGCTCCGGCGGTGACCGCGGCAGGGGACAGCGCGGCCGCGAGCGCGGCCAGCCGCTCCGCCGGGCCGACATGGTCGGCGACGGTCGGTACGACCGCGCGGGCGACCCGCCGGGGTCCCTTCGGAGCCCCGCGCAGCGCCCGGCCGATCACGGCGGCGGCGGGGCCGAGCGCCCATCCCGCGGTGAGTGCGGCGACCAGGGCCAGCCCCCACCCCGAGGCGTGGTAGGTCCTGGGGAACAGCAGCCCGATCGCGATCGCCGCCGCGAGCACGGCGGACGCCCCGGTCCAGGCGGCCCTGGTGCGGCGGCCCAGCCGGTCGGCGAGTTCGGCGTCGGCGCCGCCGGACAGCCGCGCGCTGCGGGCGAAGCGCCGCACCGCCCGCTCGGACGCCCTTCCGCCGCAGACCAGCCCGACCACCGCCACGGCGGCCAGGACGGCGGCGACGATGAGCCATGGGGGCATGGAACACCTCTTTCTTGTATTGCCCTTGTATCAATGTAGCAATACTAGAATGCCCGCGAAACCGCCTCCCCCTTCCGGCCCGCGCCTCCTCGGCGGCGCAGCGGGCTCGGCGGAGGCCGGGAGTGGTGGGACCGAGGCGGCGGGGCGCGCGGAGAGCGGCGGGGTCACCGCTTCGGAGTGGAGTGGAGAGCACGGCAGGCGCCGCGGGCACTGCGGGCGCGGCCGGGCGGAACGGCGGAAGCAAGGAAGAAGGCGGAAACGACGAAGGCCCCGGACGGTCGTCCAGGGCCTTGCTCTCGGGTGCACCATCAGGGACTCGAACCCCGAACCCGCTGATTAAGAGTCAGCTGCTCTGCCAATTGAGCTAATGGTGCCGGTCGCTCTCGGCGACGTCGATGAGTTTAGCAGGAGCGCGGGGTGCGGGCGAACGGTTTGTGCCCCCACCTCCCGAGGCGGGCGGAAGTGGGGGCGCGGAAGCCGTCAGCTCCACGTGAGGACCACGCCCACGATGATGGCGATGGCGACGAGGGCGCCGACGCCGGCCAGGACGTAGGGCGTGATCGGGCGGCGAGGCTCGGGCTCGCTCTGCTGGTTCTCCGCCACGAAGCGGCGGAACATGGTCGTCGACCCCGCCGGGTCGACGCTCTCTTCATTCTTTTCGGACATGCGCCCGACCCTAGCGACTCCAGGGGCGCCGCGCGCCCCCTCCCAGCCCGAAAAGGCCGATATGACCGGCTTCTCAGCGGCCGTCCGGGGCGGATCGCAGGTCAGGCCGGTGCGGCGATGAGCCGGACGTGCGCGGAGGCGGGTGCTCCGGCGCCGCGGAGCGCCAGCCCCGCCGCGCCCAGCGCGCCGTCGGCGGCGCTCAGCGGCTCGGCCCCGAACCGCGCCCGCACCTCGGCGCGCACCCGGTCGGCCACCGGGCCGGCGGCGAGCACCCCGCCGGCGAACACCACCGGCAGGCCGGGCGCCGGGTCCGGCACCGCGGCCGCCAGCGACTCCAGCAGCCGCTCCGCGGCCCGGGCGCAGACCCCGGCCGCCTCCGCGTCGCCGGCGGCCGCCGCCGCGGTGACCTCCGGGGCGAGCGCGCCCAGCTCGGCCGGGCGGCGGGCGTAAACCACCCGGATGACCTCCTGCGGGTCCCCGGGGGCGATGCCCAGCGCGGCGGCCAGCCGCTCGGTGAGCGCGGTCGGGCCGCCCCGGCCGTCGACCGCGGCCAGGGCGGCGCGCAGCCCCTCCAGCCCGATCCACACCGCCGACCCGGCGTCCCCGAGCAGCCAGCCGTAGCCGTCGCAGCGGCGGACCACCTCCCCGTCCCGGACCGAGGCGGCGACGGCGCCGGTCCCGGCGATGAGCACCGCCCCTTCGGCCGCGGCGCTGCCCGAGGCGAAGGCGACCGCGATGTCGTCGCTGACCCGCGGCTCCCCGTCCAGGCCCGCGGCCCGCCAGGCGCCGCGGGCGGTCTCCACCGCGCGCGCGTGCCCGGCGGCCGACGCCCCGGCCATGCCGAACACCGCCGAGCTCACGGCCAGCCCGCCGGTGCGGCCCCGGGCGTCCCGCACGGCCGCGCGGACCGCCCCCTCCAGCGCCGCCGCGGGGTCCGGGCTGGAGAACTGGTTGGCGCCGCCGCCGGTACCGCGCCCGAGGAGCTCGCCGTCCAGGCCCACCACGACGCAGCGCGTCGCGGTGCCGCCGGCGTCCACTCCGATCACCACCTCGCGAGTCATGGGGGAACAGTAAGCCGCGCCCCGCCCCCGCCACCAGTGCCCGCCCCGGCGGCCGGGTCGACCGGGGCCGCGTCGGCTTCCCGGCGGCGGGGCGGAACCGGTGCCCCGCCGCGACCGGGACCTCCCCCGCGGCCGGAGCGGGCCGGGCCGCGGTGGGCGGGGGGCGGCCGGTTCCGGTCGGGGCGTCTCTCGCCGGGGTGGCGGGCCGGCCGGAATCGGGGTGGAAGCGGGCAGGTCCGGGGGTTGAAAGCAGACCGCCAGCACGCTGAAAGCAGGCTCGTGCACAGTGGAGGCACTCGGACGGTTCCGGCCGGTACTTCCCCGCGGCCGCGGTCACCGCCGAGGAGAAGCGGGTCGATGCACGGCAGGGGGTCCGGCCCGGAGGGCCGGGGACCGGGCCGGCCCGCGGGGGTCGCGGGCGCCCGTGCCGAACGGGACGCCCGTGCCCGGCGGGGGTGGTCCGGAGGGGGGCGATCACCCCTGCCGGGCCCCTCCCCCGGAACCGTCCGCCCCCGGTCCGCCGATGAGGAAACGCGGATCGCCGCCCAGCACGGCGGCCATCCGCTCGGCGGGGGCCTCCTCATCGCGGGCCTCCACCCGGGCCGCCAGGTCGTCCAGGCCGGCGCCCGGGTGGGTGGACATCCACGCCGCGGCCATGCTCAGCGCCAGCGGCATCCCGTCCACCGCCGCCGCCAGCCGGGCCGCGCCCTCCGGCTCCGCGTCCAGCCGCGCGCCCCCCAACCGGCCGCGGAGCAGCCGCACCGCCTCCTCCTGCGCCAGCGCGCCGACCGCGACCGCCGCCGCCCCGTCCCGGGCGATCAGGTCGCCCAGCCAGTACCCGCTGGTGACCAGCACCCCGCACCCGGTGGCGCCGGGGAGCAGCGGGCGCACCGCGGCGGCGTCCCGGGCGCCGTCCAGCAGCATCAGCACCCGCTGCCCGGCCAGCGCGGTGCGGAGCAGCGCGGAGCACTCCTCCAGCGACTCCGGCGGCGGGCCGGGCACGCCGAGGGCGCGCAGGAACCGGCCGGCGACCTGCTGCGGATCCGGTCCTCCGCCGAGGTCGGCGTAGAGGCTGCCGTCCGGGAACCGCTCCGCCGCCCGGTGCGCCCAGTGCAGCGCCAGCGCCGAGCAGCCCGCCCCGGGCGGCCCGCTGAGCAGCACCCGGCCGGCCCGGCCGTCCGCGTCCGGGCCGATCCGCGCGTCCAGTTCGGCCAGCTCGGCCCGGCGCCCCACGAACCCGGGGACGTCCGCCGGGAGCTGCGCCGGGACGGGCGGGCAGGTGCGGCCCGCGCCGCCGATCGCCGGTGCGGCGCGCTGCCGCGGCACCGCGGGCCCCTCCCCCAGGTCGCCGCGGAGGATGCCTTCGAAGGTGCGGCGCAGCTCCGGCCCGGGGTCGACGCCGAGCCGGTCGGCGAGCCGCCGGCGGGTGCGGGCGAACAGCTGCAGCGCGTCGCCCTGGCGGCCGCCCCGGTACAGCGCGACCATCTGGGTCCGGATCAGCCGCTCCCGCTCCGGGAAGCGCGCCGCGATCAGACCGAGCAGGTCGAGGACGGCGTCGTGGCGGCCGAGCCGCAGCCCGAGCGCGCCCCACCGCTCGGCGGTGCCGAGCAGCTCGTCCTCCACGTGCCGCACGTCGCTCTCGTACAGCTCCGGCGAGCGGGCGTCCGCGGCGACCGGCCCCTTCCACATCCGCAGCGACCGGTGGAGCAGCCGGAACGCGCTCTGCGGGTCGCCGTCCCGCTCGGCCCGGCCCGCCTCCTCGGTGGTCCGGCGCAGCCGCAGCAGGTCGAGCTGGTCGTCGGCGAGCTCGACCCGGTAGCCGCCGTCGTTGCCGGTGACCAGCCGCCCGCCGTGCTCGAAGCCGAGCGCCGCGCGCAGCCGCACCACGTGCACCTGGAGCGCGCCGCGGCGCCGCTCCTCCTCGATCCCCGGGCCCCACATGACGCGGACCAGGTCGCGCCCGGGCACCGTGCGGCCGCAGCGGAGCAGCAGCGCGGCCAGCAGCGAGCGGCGCTTGTCCCCCCGGACCACCAGGGGCGTGCCGCCTTCCTGGACGGTCAGCGGCCCCAGAACGTCGAAGGAGATCTCTGCCACGCTGCCCCCCGCGGCTCCCGTTGCCGCCCCCAGCCTGCCGTTCCGCGTGCGGAGCGCGCAATCCGCCCCCGGTCGGCGGCGTCCCCGCGCCGACTTGCGGTCCCGCCGGAACCCCCGCGTTGACTCCGCCTCCGCCCCGTATGAGACTTTCCCCGATGGTGAAATCGGCGAAATCGACCGACGGCGGGGCCGCGGAGGCCTCCCCGTCCCCCGGCACGGTGCTGCGCATCCGGGCCCTGCTGCCCTCGCTCCCGCCGGCCGAGCAGCGGGTGGCCCAGCGCATCGTCGACGATCCCGAGCGCGCCGCCGCCTCCTCCATCACCCAGCTGGCCAAGGACTGCTCGACCTCCGAGGCGACGGTGATCCGGTTCTGCCGGACCATCGACTTCTCCGGCTACCGCGAGCTGCGGCTGGCCCTGGCCACCGAGGCGGGCCAGGCGCGCGGCGCCGGGCTGAGCACCCGCGCCGCCGTCGGCGACATCGACCCCGACGACACCCTGGTCACCGTGGTGCAGAAGATCGCCTACACCGACGCCCGCGCGGTGGAGGACACCGCCGCCCAGCTGGACGTGGACGTGCTGGAGACGGTGGTGGAGGCGCTGGCCGCCGCGCGCCGCATCGACATCTACGGGGTGGGCGCCAGCGCGTTCGTCGGCGCCGACCTGCAGCAGAAGCTGCACCGGATCGGGCTGGCCTCGTTCGCCTGGGCGGACAACCACGTCATGCTGACCAGCGCGGCGCTGCTCCGGGAGGGCGACGTCGCGGTGGGCGTCTCGCACAGCGGCGCCACCATCGAGACGGTGCGGGCGCTGGCCGAGGCGCGCGCCCGCGGCGCGACCGCGGTCGCCATCACCAACTTCCCGCGCAGCCCGATCAGCGAGAGCGCCGACCACGTGCTCACCACGGCCGCCAGGGAGACCACGTACCGCTCCGGCGCCACCGCCAGCCGGCTGGCCCAGCTCACCGTGGTCGACTGCCTGTTCGTCGGGCTGGCCCAGCTGCGCTACGCCGACAGCCGCACCGCCCTGGAGACCACCTACGACGCGGTGCGCGGGCTGCGCGTCGGCGAGCGGCCCAAGGGGCGCTGACCTCGGCGCCGCCGCCGTCTCGAGCTGCGTTGGGACGGCGGCGCCGGGGTCGGCGCGGGGTCCCCGAGGGAGGACTCAGCCGCGGTCCAGCGCGGCGCCGATCAGGCCGAGCGGCGGCGCACCCAGGGAGAGCAGGGCGGCGTGGAACCGGGTGAGGGTGAAACCGGCCCCCCACTCCCGGCGGGCGCGCTCGCGCAGCGCCTGGATCTCCAGCTTGCCCCAGGTGTACCGGCCGTAGGTGGGGTCGAAGGTGGCCCGCTGCGCCTCGGAGAGCGCCGCGGTGCCGGTCAGCGCGGTGTCGGCGGAGAACCGGGCGGCCGCGTCGGCGACCGTCATCTCCCCGGTGTGCACGCCGATGGCGGCGGCCAGCCGGGTGACCCGGATCAGCGCCTCCAGCCAGACGCCGGCCTCGAAGTGCGCGGCGGTGACGGAGCCGCCGAGCGCCTCCTCGGCGTAGGCGCCGAAGCCCTCCTCCACGCACACCTCCTCCGCGTAGTGCGCCCAGCCCTCGATGAACGCGCTGGAGAAGAAGGTGCGGGCCACCGGGCCCCGGGCCCGGCGCAGCGCCCGGCCGTGCGAGTAGTGGCCCGGGGCCACCTCGTGCACGGTGATCGCGGGCAGGGTGGTGGCGCTGAACACCTCCAGCCACTCCTCCCGCTCGGCCTCGGTCCACGCCGGGTCGGGCGGGGTGATGTAGTAGTTCGTGGTGCTCTCCGACTCGGCCGGGCCGGGCCAGGAGAGCATCGCGGTCGCCCAGCGCTGGGACTCCGGCGACTCCGACACCTCCAGCTCCCCGTCGTGGAACGGGGCCAGGCCGCGCTCGGCGGTGAACGCGGTGGCCAGCCGGGTCCAGGTGCGGGCGGCCTCCAGCACGCCCTCCGGGCCGGGGTGGTCGCGGACCAGCTCCCGGGCGACCTCCAGCGGCGGGCGTCCCGGCGCGATGCGCCCGGTGGCCTCGGCGAGCCGGTCCATCAGCCGGTCCCGCTCGGCGTCGGCGCGCCCGGCCAGCCGGTCGAGGTCGACGTCGACGCCCTCGGGGGCGCCCATCAGCCGGCGCAGCGCCCCGGTGCCGAGCCGGGCGCTGGGGTCGCCGTCCCGGGCGGCCTTCTCCAGGTGGCCGACGAGGCGGTCGTGCGCGCGGAGCGCGTCGGCGCGGACGTCCTCGGGGGCGTCGGCGGGCACCCCGGCGGCGAGGCCGCGCGCGGCGGGCAGCAGCGCCTCGGCGATGGGGGCGCTCACCCGGTCCAGCGCGGCGAGCGCCGCCTCCACCGCGGCTGGCCAGGCCTCCAGGTGGCGCAGCCGGGCGGCGGCCCGCTCCGGGAGCGGGGCGTAGTCCCGGTCGTAGCAGGACAGGTCGAGCTCGTCGAGGTGGAGCAGCGGGTTGAAGCGGTGCTCCTCCAGCTCGCCCAGGGTGTAGCGGAGCGCCTCCTCCTGGATGCGCGCGTGCGCCTCCTCGTGCGGGTCGTCGAAGGCGCCTCCGGCGCCGACCCGGGCGAGCCCGGAGCGCACCCCGTCCGGGGAGAGGTCGCCGGTGGTGCCGTCGTACTCGTGCCGCCCGGCGCCCACCCGCATCTCGGGCACGCGGAGGTCGGCGATGGCGCGGAGCCGTTCCGGAAGTTCGTCCATGGCACCGGACCCTACCCGCGGCCGCGGCGGCGGAACCCGGCGGCCGCACGGCACGTCCACCCCTGTATGGACGGGAATCGAGGACCGGTGCGGCGGCGCGCGGTGCGGGCGGCTTTGGCGGCCGCGGTGCTGGGCGCGCTCGCGGCGGGGGCGGCGACGGCCTGGCTGCGGCTGTCCACGGCGGAGCTGCGCGCGGGGGTGGCCGAGACGCCGGAGCGGCCGGTCGCGCTGGTGCTGGGGGCGGGGCTGAACGACGCCGGGCGGCCGATGCCGTTCCTGGCCCGCCGGCTGGACCTGGCCGCGGAGCTGTACCACGCGGGCAAGGTCGAGGCGGTCCTGGTGAGCGGGGACAACGGCCGCGAGGAGTACAACGAGACCGACGCGATGGCCGACTACCTGGCGGCGGTGGGCGTCCCGCGGAAGAAGATCGCCTCCGACTACGCCGGGTTCAGCACCTGGGAGTCGTGCGCCCGCGCCGAGCGGGTCTTCGGCGTGGAGGCGGCGACCGTGGTCACCCAGGAGTTCCACCTGCCGCGCGCGGTGGCGCTGTGCCGGGCCGCGGGCATCGACACCCGCGGCGTCGCCGACCCGAGCTGGGGCGACTTCCCCGGCGACAGCGCCTACGGCTACGCCCGCGAGCTCCCCGCCGGCCTCAAGGCCGCCGCGGACGCGGCGTTCCGCCCCGACCCGACCTTCCCCGGCCCCCGCGAGACCACCGTCGACGAGGCGCTCTCCGCACCCCGCTGACCCCGGGCGGGACGCCTCCGGCCCCGGCCCCAAGCCGCCCCGTCCCGGGCGCGCCCGCCTCGTCGAGCTCAGGGACACCGTCTTTCCCGACCCCGGCCCCGCGCCCACCCCGTCGAGCTCCGCGTCGTCATCGCGGACCACGACGATGTTGAGCCCAGGGCTGTTGCTTTTGCCCGGCCCACCGCCCCCGCGATCCCGCACAGGACGTGCGTCCAAGGCCGGGAAAAGCAACAGCCCTGGGCTCAACAAGGTGGGCGCGGGGCCGGGGACCTGGGGAGAGCGGCGGCCCTGGGCTCAACAAGGTGGGTGTCGGGCCCGGGGCGTGTGGGGCGGACGGGTCAGCGGGGGCCGCCGAAGAGGCGGGCGAAGAGGCCGCCGGGGCCCTCCTCCCGCTGGGGGGCGGCGGGGGCGGCCGGGGCCTGCTCCTCCGGCTCCTCCTCGTCCGCGGTGTCCGCGCCGACGCCGACGTACTCCCGGAAGCCGTCCCGGTCGGCGGGCAGACCCCAGGCGGCCGCGGTCTCGCCGACGGCCGCCTCCTCCCAGGCGGAGGCGGGCAGCTCGGCGACCGCCCACAGCACCCGCAGCAGCAGGCCGGGGTCGCGCTCGTCGTCGCCGGTGTCGGCGGCCTCGATGGCCTCGGCGGCGTCCTGCGGCGCGGAGCGGGGGCCCAGCACCTCCTCCAGGGCGGAGCCGACGACCGCCGGGGCGAGCGCCCCGGCCGCGCGCAGCGCCTCGGGCAGGATCTCGGCGCGGAGCTCGGCGGCGGCCTCCCCGCAGCGGCCCAGCGCCAGGTAGCCCAGGACCACGGGGGCGGCCTCGCCCGGGTGCGGCCAGGAGTCGTCGAACAGGCCGGTGTGGCCGACCCGGGTACGGCCGTGCCGGCGCATCCGCTCCACGGCCTGGTGCGGCACCCGCTCGCCGTGCTGCATGGCCAGCGCGGAGGCGGCCGCGAACTCGGTGTAGAGGTTGCCCGAGGAGAGCTGCCCGGCGAGCGCGACGGTGGTGTCGGCGTCGGCCGGGCCGGCCAGCATGCCCAGCGCGAACAGCTCCGCGGAGAGGGGCTTGCGCCAGGATTCGCGCGCCTGCAGGGCGGCGGAGTAGGTCTCCGGTTCCGGCTCCGGCTCCAGCAGCCCGCGGCCGCGCAGGATCGCCGGCACCGCCTCGTCCCGGGCCTCGGGGAGGAAGGCCAGGATGGAGGCGGCCCACTCCGCGGTGGAGTTGAGGCCGCTCCGGTTCTCCCGCCCCTCCAGCAGGCCGACCAGGTCGGGGACGTGCGGGCGGACCGCCTCGCGGACGTCCAGCTCGGCCTTGAGCAGCGCGGCGCCGGTGTCCCGGGCGACCGCGTCGTAGCGGGCGCTCATCCGGCGGAACGCCTGCTCGTCGGGGGCGTCCTCGCGCCACTTGAGGTACTGGTCGCGCACCGCGTCGACGTCGGAGGCCGTGGCCCAGGCCACCTCGTCGGCCCACTGGCCGCCGTCCCAGGGCTCCGGGACGACCGCGGCCGGGACCGGCACCACCAGCTCGAACAGGAGGCTGAGCGCCTCGGCGGGGGCGCCGGTCGCCTCGTCGGCGGCGATCCGCGCCAGGAACGGCGCGGCCTGCGGCGCGGCCAGGTAGCCGGGGCCGGGGTGGCGCAGAATGTCGAACAGGGCGCTGACCGCGTCCATCGACCCGGTGCCGCCCGCGGCGACGGTCCGCAGCAGCTCGGGGATCCTCGCCCCCTCGTCCGGGACCAGGCCGGTCCAGTCGACGTCGTCCAACCCGCGCAGCGGCCCCCGGCCGGTGTTCTCGTCCATGGTCGCGATTATCCCCGTACCGCGGGGCCGAGCGCGACGTCCAGGACGTCCCGGGCCTCCTGCCGGGCCTCCTCGGCCACGGCGGGCCCGGGGCGGAGCACCGCGTCGCGCAGGGCCTTGGCGCTGGCGCCGACCTCGCGCAGGTAGCCGGTGGCGGTCGAGCGGGACCTGGCCCGGGAGCTGGCGTCGCCCACGCCCACCGCGTCGATCCCCGCGGCGCGGGCCAGCGCCACCGCGCGGGGCAGGTGGAACGCCTGGGTGACCATGACCGCGGCGTCCACCCCGTAGACGCCGCGGGCGCGCACGCAGCTGTCCCAGGTGCGGTAGCCGTGCGGGTCGGCGGCGACCGCCTTCTCCGGCACCCCGGCCCCGACCAGGTAGGCGGCCATGCCGTCGGTCTCGTTGCGCGAGCACGCCCGGTTGTCGCCGGAGACCAGGACCGCCTGCACCCGCCCGGCGCGGTGCAGTTCCGCGGCCAGGTCGAGGCGGCGGGCCAGCAGCGGCGACGGCCCCTGCGGCCACATCGCGGCGCCGAGCACGACCGCCACCGGGCGCTCCGGGACGTCCTCCGGTGCGAAGCGGCGGCCGGCCGCCCGCGAGTACACCCAGGCGGTGGGCGCGGCGGCGGCCAGCACCGCCCCTCCGAGGGCCAGTCCGGCCTGTCCGGCGATGCGCACGGGTCCTCCACTACGACGGTTCGGGGGGACCCCGACCCTACCGCCCCCGGCCGGGAAGGCGGTCGCGCCCGCGGGCCGCCGCCCCTACCGCCGCGGCCCCGCCCTCCTCGCCGCCGCGAGGGCGGCCGGGAGGGCGCCGGGGTCGTCGCCGGGGCGCACCACCGCCACCGGGCCCTCGCCGGGTTCGGGCGGCTCGAAGGAGTCGTGGTAGCCCGCCGCGACCTCGTCGCCGAGCCGCACCGCGTTCGCGTCTCCCCCGTCCCGGCGGCGGATCCGGTCGAGCGCCGTCTCGCGCGGCGTCGCCAGGTGGACGAGGACGGGGACCACTCCCAGGGGCGCCAGCAGCCGGCGGTAGCGGTCGCGCATCCGCCGGGACCAGAACGAGTAGTCCAGCACGACGTCGGCCCCGGCCGAGACCAGCCCGATGAGGCGGCGGCGGAGGTCGTCCTCGATGGCGGCGGCGACGCCGTCGGGGAGCGGCTGCCGCCGCCACCCCCGGTTCCAGGCCTCCTCGTCGATCGAGAGCCGCACGTGGCCGCCGGCCTCCAGCCGCCGGGCGACCGTCGTCTTGCCCGAGCCGGCCGGTCCGCACATGAAGACCACCGCCGGTCCGCCGGGCCCCGGGTCGGCCATGGGGTCCCCCTCCCGCCGTGCTCCCGCCATCATCGCCCCGGGCGGGCCTCCCGGTGAAGGCCTAGTGGATCTCCCAGAGGCGGGCCACGTCCGGGTGGGCCGAGGCGAGGCGGGCGTGCAGGGCGCGGGCCTCCTCCTCCAGGTCGGGGAGGGCGGCGTCGGAGGCGCGGCGGGCGGCGGTCTCCAGGTGGCCGAGGACCTCGGCACGGTCGGCGCCGTCGACCCAGAGGATGCGGGCCAGCAGGATGCGGGCGGTGGCCAGGCCGGAAGTGTTGCCCCGCTCCTCGTACAGGTCGAGCGCCCGGTGCACGTGGGCCAGGGCCTGCTGGAGCGGGCGGGCGTAGCGGAGCGGGACGGTGGGGTCGGCGCCCTCCCGGGCCGGGGAGACGACCGCGAGGATCTCCTCGGCCGCGGCGTGGTGGGTGCGGGCCTGCCAGCGCAGGTCGCCCTGCTCGCCGTCGTGGCCGGTGCCGCGGCCCAGGTCGGCGAAGCCGGCGGCGGCCCGGCGGAAGGTCCGCTCGGCCCCGTCGAAGTCGCGGGCGTGCACCAGCACCCGGGCCAGGGTGAGCCGGGTCCGGTTCACCCCCCACAGGTCGCCCATCCGCTCCATCAGCACGATCGCCTCGCGCAGCTGGGCCGTGCGCTCCGCGGCCGACCAGGCGCGGCGGAGCCGCCGGCCGGGGCGGCCCCCGCCCTCGGACTCGCTCCACTGCCGGCGGAGCAGCTCGCCGTCGAGCCCGCCGAGCACCCGCAGGCACTGCGCGGCGAACCAGTGCCTGCCCTGCCCGCGGAACCCCTCCAGCAGCGACTGGAGCGCGATCCAGGCGTCCAGGTGCCGGCCTCGGTCGGCGAGGATCTCGGCCAGCATGATGCGGACCTGGTCCCGCTGGGCGGTGTCGCCCTCGGCGGCGAAGGCGTCCCGGGCCCGGCGGAGCAGCCCGGCCGCCTTCTCCCGGCGGCCCAGGTCCGCGTGGAGCTGGGCCAGGTCGTACAGGGCGCGGGCGTGCCACCGGCGCTCGCCGTGCTCGGCCAGCACCGCCTCGGCGCGCTCCAGCTCCTCCTGGGCCTCGCCCAGGTCGCCCCAGCGCTGCAGGCAGACGCCGAGCGCCCGGTGGGCCCGCGCGGCCCACCGCTCGTCGGCGCCGAGCCGCTCGAAGACGAGCAGGGCGCGCCGCGCGTAGACCGCCCCCTGCTGGTAGCGGCCCCGGGCGCCGGACAGCTCGGAGGCCTCCAGCAGCGCCATGGCCAGCGCCTGCGCGTCGGCGCCGCCGTAGGCCAGGGCGAGCTGCGCCTCGACCGCCTGCTCCCACTCCTCCCAGTGGGTGCGCAGCGCCTTGCACATCTCGGCGACGGCGCGGGAGAGCCGCCACCCGGCCCCGGTGTGGCCGCCGTCGGCGGCCAGCCAGATGCAGCCCAGCAGCACCTCGCTCTCCCGGTGCAGCCAGGCGGGCGGGTTGCCGGGGGCCTCCAGGCCGAACGCGGCGGCCGCGGGGTCCGGCGGCGGGCCGGCCAGCGGCGGGGGCGGGAACCCGGGGTCGTCGCCGTGCAGCTCCGCGGCGGCGGCGCCGGCGGTCCAGGTGTAGGCCTCGACCAGCCGTCGGGCGGCGGCCGCGATCGCCTCCGGCCCCCACTCGGCCTCCGCCTCGGCGGCGGGGACGCCCAGTTCCGCCGGGCCGAGCACCACCATGGTGTCCCGGACCAGCTGGTGCATCCGGTGGCGGCGGACGCCGTCGTCGGCCCGGCCGAGCGGTTCCAGCAGGGACAGCTGGACCAGTTCGGCGAGGACCTCGGCGGCGCGCTCCCTGCCGGTGCCGAGCAGGGCGGCCGCGGCGTAGTCGGCGGCCTCCTGCATGCCGGTGCCGGCCATCCGGTGCAGCAGCCGGCGCGCCTCGGTGCCGCACAGCCGGAAGACGCCCAGGAAGGAGGCGGGGAAGCCGGTGGGGCCGAGCAGCGGGGTGCCGTGCGCGCTGCGCAGCTTGGCCAGCAGCCGCTCGGTGTCCTCCCCGGTGTGCGAGGCCAGCCGCTTGCCGCACATCTTCAGGGCGAGCGGCAGGCCGTGGCAGTGCTCGGCGACGGCCCGCCGGGCCCGGCGCTCCCGCTCGGGGTCGGCGGCGCCGGCGGGGATGGGCGCCTGCCGGTCCAGCAGTTCGACGCCCTCGTCCTCGGTGAGCCCCTCCAGGCGCACCTCGGTGGACTCGAACCCGGCGTCGTGGAACGGGCGCTTGGCGGTGACCAGGACCGCGCTGTCCGGGCTGTTCGGCAGGAGCGGCTGGACCTGGCGGGGGTCCTCGGCGTTCTCCAGCACCAGCAGCAGCCTGCGGCCCGCGGTGCGGCCCCGCCAGGCCTCCTCCAGCTGCCGGCGGGGGCCGCGCGGGGTGTCCCCGGAGGCGCCGAGCAGCTCCTCCAGCAGGGCGTGCACCGAGCGCGGCCGGGCGGCGGCCGGGGCCGGGGCGGTCCGGTCGCCGCGCAGCCGGGGGAACCTGCGGGGCAGCACGTCGAGCATGCGCTGCCAGGTCCCGCGGGCGCCGGCCCCCTCCTCCCCGTCGGTCCCGGCGGCCCCGGCGTCCTCGCCGTCGGCGCTGGTGCCGCTGGTCAGGTCGGCCCAGCGGACCCCGTCGGGGAAGCGGTCGGCGGTCTCCCGCGCGACCAGGTTGGCCAGCTGGCTCTTGCCGGTGCCGGGCGCCCCGGTCACCACCACGACCAGCGGGGGCCGCTGCGGTCCGGGCCGGCGCCACCAGCGGGCCCGGTCCAGGGCGCCGCGCCAGCCGGGGCGGGGGAACGCCCGGAGCAGCCGCCGCATCTCCTCCCGCTGCTCCCGGTAGCCGACGAAGTGCGGTTCGGGGTGGAGCAGGTTGTCGCCGTGGCCCTCCCGCCAGAACGGCTCGGCGGCGGCGCCCTTTCCGGCGCGGCCGCCGCGGAACGCGTCCCGGGCGATGAACGGCAGCTGGGCCAGGGCGCCGATGACCACCAGGCCCCAGATCGCCTCGTTGGGCAGCCATTCCAGCAGGTCCGGCGCGTTCTGCAGCACGGTCGCCGCGATGGAGAGCAGCCCCCAGGCCCCCAGTACCGCGAGGTGCGCACGGCGCTTCCGCTCGGTGCGCGGGGCGGGGCTCCGATCGGGCTGGGGGTCGGCCCGTTCCGTCATGCGCTCCATCCGTCCATGGTCCGGTCGCCGGAAACCGGCCGGGGGTCCGGCTCGTATCGTGCCCCCGATGCTCTCAGAGACACCGGGGCGGCGGCTCCCCGATCTTCTGTCCGGTATCTCAGACGCACGGTTCGCTGTTTTTGCAGGTCAGCGAATTTTCAGGTGTCCACATGGTGTCCTGGGCCACACTGCGGGCAATTCGCCGCAAAACCGGCCTCGAAGATGGGGCCCTACATCACCCCAGCTCATCACGTACGGCCGGAGGGCTGTCCGCCTCCGGCCACGCCGTGGAGGTTCCATGACCCCCTCTTCCCGGCCGACCCCGCCGGCGCGCGCGCAGACCCGCCGCGGCGGGGCCCGGTTCGCCGCCGCCACCCTCACCGGCCTGGTCTTCTTCCTGCTCCCGATCCGGGTGGGCGGCGAGTGGACCATCCCCTTCGACCTGCTGGTGAACCTGATCAAGGAGGGGGCGCCGACCGCGGTGCGGCTCTACGCGGCGGCCGCGACCGTCGCGGCCGCGCTGCTCACCCTCGCCGCCGCGGCGGTCCGCCGGCGGGACGGCGGCCGGCCGGCGCTCCTCGGCCACTTCGCCACCGGCCCGGTCTTCACCGTGCTGCGCACGGCCGGCGCGGTGCTCGCGGTGATGGTGGTCGCCGGGGTCGGCCCGGCCGCCGTACTGGACGAAGGCGTCGGCCCGCTGATCTTCGAGAGCGTGGTGCTCTCGGTGGCGGTCATCGTCCCGATCGGCGCGGTCTTCGTGTCGCTGCTGGTCTCCTACGGCGGGCTGGAGTTCATCGGCACCCTGGCCCGGCCGGTGATGCGCCCGGTGTTCAAGGTCCCCGGGCGGGGCGCGCTGGACGCGCTGGCGTCGTTCGTCGGGTCGTACTCCATCGGCCTGTACGTGACCAACCGGATGTACCTGGAGGGCCGGTACACCACCCGCGAGGCGGCCACCATCGCCACCTGCTTCAGCAGCGTCAGCCTGGGCTTCTTCGCGGTGGTCGCGGCCACCCTGGACCTGATGCCGTACTTCCCGGTCATCGTCGGCTCGGTGCTGCTGCTCTCGGTGCTGCTCTCCGCGCTCCTGGTGCGGATCCCGCCGCTGTCCCGGCTCCCCGACGACTACCTGGGCGAGGGCGCGCCGGAGCCGGAGCCGGAGCGGCCGCTGCTCCGCGCCGCGCTGCGCAGCGCGCTGGAGCGGGCCCGGAACGCCGAGGGCGTGGGCCGGGAATGCGCGCGCAGCTTCGCCGAGGGCGTGCGGCTGGCGCTGGTCATCCTGCCCAGCATCATGGCGGTGGGCACCGCGGCGATCCTCATCGCGCAGCACACCCCGCTCTTCGACTGGCTGGGCCGCCCGCTGGAGCCGGTGATCGCGCTGCTGGGCGTCCCCGACCCCGAGGTGGTGGCGCCCGCCTCCCTGGTCGGGATTAGCGAAATGTTCCTGCCCGCCCTGCTCGGCGCGGGCGCGGCGGTGGAGGCGAAGTTCTTCATCGCGGTGCTCTCGCTGACCCAGCTCCTGTTCTTCTCCGCCACCATCCCGCTGCTGCTGGAACTGGACGTCCCGGTCCGGCTGCGCGACTGCATCGCGCTCTTCCTGCTCCGCACGGCCGTTTCCATCCCGCTCGTCGCGCTCATCACCCACATCGTGTTCTGAACGGGCCTCCGGGTGCCGGTTCCGGCCGCGAACAGGTGGATTGTCCGCTCCTTCCGGTAGAAAAGAACCGTAGGCGGCCGGATACGCGGTGTTCCCCCGCCGCGGCCGGCCGGCCCGCGCGCCTGGAGTTGAGGAGGCCCATGCCCCAGCTGGCCATCGACGCGACGTGTCTTCCTCAGTACGACAAACTCGACGGGCCGACGCGCGAGCGGCTCCGCGCGGTCACCCGGAAGTTCCGCGAGTTGTCCTGGGAGGCCCTGGTCGCCCACCCCGACCTGCGGATCCGCCCGCTGCCGCACGGCCAGGACCCGCGGATCAGGACGTTCCGGCTCAGCGACACCTGGACCGGCGTCATGCTCGCCCCCGAGTCCGGCGAGACGTTCCTCCTGGTGCACCTGCTGCCCAAGGAGAACGCGGAGAGCTGGGCGTCCGACCAGCGGCACGACGTGAACAGCGTGATGGGCACCCTGGAGCGGCGGAACGCGACCGCCCTCGCCCCGGTGGTGTCGGCGGAGCCCCCCGCCCCGCCGCACCCGGCCGCCGCGGACTCCGGGGCGGGGACCGCCCCCGCCGGGGCGCCCGCCGCCGCGGTGAACGGAGCGGCCGCCGCCCCCCGGACCGGCGGGGCGCCCGCCGGCGCCGCGGGCGCCCCGGCCGTCCGGGACCCGGGGCCGGAGCTCGGCGGCGGGCCGTTCGACGGGGTGACCGACCGGGACCTGGAGCGGCTCGGCGTGGACCCGGAGATCCGCGGGTTCTGCCGGTCCCTCAAGGACGCCGCCGAGCTGCGCGCCTGGCGGCCGGCGCTCCCCCAGGACCAGTACGAGGTGCTCACCGCGCTGGCCGAGGGCCACTCGGTGCAGCGGGTGCTGCAGGAGGTGGTGGCGCCGCGGCGGCCGCGGATCGGCGCGGTCGCCGCCGACGACTACGACACCGCGATCCGGCACACCCGGGAGCGGGTCATCGTGGTCGGCGACGACCAGGAGGTCGAGGACGTCCTGGCCGGGGAGTTCAACGCCTGGCGGGTCTTCCTCCACCCCAAGCAGCGCGACCTGGCCTACCGGGCGCACTTCAGCGGCCCGGCCAAGGTCTCCGGCGGGCCCGGCACCGGCAAGACGGTGGTCGCCCTGCACCGGGTGAAGTTCCTCGCCGAGCACCTGCCGCTGGACGGCCGGGTGCTGCTCACCAGCTTCACCAACGCCCTGGTGGAATCGCTCAAGCGCAACCTGGCGCTGCTCCTCCCGGACGAGATCCTGGACGACGTGGACGTGGTCACCACCGACAAGCTCGCCCTGGACGTGGTCAAGGAGGCCCGGCCGGACGTCCGGCTGCGCACCGACACCCGCGGCCTGTTCGCCAACATCGCCCGCCAGCACCGGCTGGACTTCCCCCCGGACTTCCTCTACTCGGAGTACCGGCACGTGGTGATGGCGCAGGGCATCGGCACCCTGGAGGGGTACCTGGACCCGGACGCCCGGCGCGGCCGCACCGCGCCGCTCGACGCCGACCGGCGGCGCGCGGTGTGGCACGCGATCAGCGAGGCGCGGGCGAGGATGCGCACCGGGCGCGCGCTGGCCGCCGAGGAGATCCACGCCGAGGCCGCCCGGCTGCTCGCCGAGCGGGGCGAGAAGCCCTACACCAACCTGGTCGTGGACGAGGCCCAGGACCTGCACCCGATGCAGTGGCGCACGCTGCGCGCCGCGGTCGCCCGCGGCCCCAACGACATGTTCATCACCGGCGACAACCGGCAGCGCATCTACGACAACACCGTCTCCTTCAAGCAGCTGGGCATCGGCGTGGTGGGCCGCTCCTACCCGCTGCGGGTCAACTACCGCACCACCGAGGAGATCCTCGGCTGGGCCGACGGGATCATCCGCGGCCGGGTGCCGAACGAGCTCGGCGAGGCCGCGCCGGAGCCGCCCGGCTCGGTGCGGTGCGTGCTGAGCGGGCCGCAGCCGGAGGTGCGCGGCGCCGCCGACGAACCGGACGAGCTGGACGCCCTGGCCGAGCGGGTGCGCGGCTGGCTCGCCGAGGGCATCGCCCCCGGCGACGTCTGCGTGACCGCCCGGACCAACCGGCTGCGCGACTCCGTCGCCGCGCACCTGCGGGCCCGGGCGCTGCCCGCGGCGATCTTCAACCCCGGCCGGCACTCGGTCACCGACGAGGCGGGCTCGGTGCGGGTCACCACCATGCACGGGGTCAAGGGGCTGGAGTTCCGCGCGGTGGCGGTCACCGGGGCCACCGCCTCGGCGCTCCCGCTGATGGACCACGTGACCTCCCCCGACATCGACGAGAACCAGCACCGCGCCGACCTGGACGCGCAGCGCTCCCTGCTCTATGTGGCCTGCACCCGGGCCCGGGAGCGGCTCTATGTCAGCTGGCACGGCGACCCCAGCCCCTTCCTGCCCTGATCCCCGCCCCGGGGCGCGGTGTCCCGGGCGGCGGTGTCCCGGGCGGCGCGCACCAGCTCGGCGATCTGGGCCGGGTGGCGCAGGTCGCTCCAGGTGAAGCGGAGCAGGACCAACCGCTCCGGGGCGACGCCGATCCGGTTCTGCCGGCCCCGGTCGGTGTAGAGCGCGTCGGGCAGCGAGTGCGCGCCGCGGCCGTCGGCCTCGGCGACCACCCCCCAGCTCGGCCAGGCCAGGTCGGCGTGGCCGGCCAGGCCGCCGTCCGCGGCGTGCACCGGGTACTGCAGGGCCTCCGGGGCGATGCCGGCGTCGACGCAGACCAGCCGGAGCCGGGTCTCGAAGGTGCTCTGCGCGCGGCCGTCGCACTCCTCCCACCAGGCGCGGCTGCGCGGCGCCCCGGCCCGGCCGGCGTTGGCGTCGCGCAGCCCGGGCAGGTCGCCCGGGTCGACCAGGCCCTGCTGCAGGGCGGAGTCCAGGACGCTGACCGCGGTGTGCCGGTCGGTGAGCAGGGCGGTGTCGCGCAGGGTCCGGCCGGGGGTGGTGAGCCGGATGCCGTACCGCAGGGTGACCTCGCCGGCCGGCACGTCCCAGCCGTGCAGCCGGACGCCGGTGGCGGTGCCGCGGCCGCGCCCGGGGACGCTGAGGTGGACGTGCTCGAAGCCGGGGCCGGGGACCGGGCCCTGCATCTCCCACAGCCGGGCGGCGGTGGGGCCGGCGACCACCGCGCGCGGCCCGTAGACCAGCTGGGCGGCCTTGACCCGGGCGGCGAGCGGGGGCGGCCCGCCGCGGACGTAGTACACCCCCGGGCGGAGGATCCGCCAGCGCCGGGCGCGCACCAGGGCGCCGACGCGGCCGGCGCTCAGCCCGGACCGGAGGGCCTGGTCGCGGCCGAGCACGCCGTGCTGGGCCGCGGCGAGGCCGAGGGCGGCGGAGAGGCCGGGCGGGGACGGGTACGGGAGTTCTGCCATGGCCCCATCCGACCCCGCCGCACCGCCCCGGCGCGAGGCCCTCTCCGGACCTGTGGACGGCCCGCTGTGCACAGGGCCTGTGGACGGGGGCCTGTGGACGGCCGGGTGATCCCGTACCCGGCGCCCAGTAGGCTCCAGGGCCATGATCTCAACCGTTCGGGACCTGTTCTCCGGAGCCGCGATCCTCCTCCGCGGCGCGGGGATCGTGCTCCGCCGCCCCAAGCTGTTCTTCCTCGGCGCGATCCCGCCGCTCTTCACTTCGCTGCTGTTCGTCGCCGCGCTGGTGGCGCTGCTGGCCAACATCGACGACCTGTCCGCCTGGATCACCCCGTTCGCCGACGGCTGGGACGAGGGCTGGCGCGCCACGATGCGGGTGACCGCCGGCGTGGTGCTGGTCGCCGGAACGGTGCTGCTGATGGTGGTCGGGTTCACCGGGCTCACCCTGGCGCTGGGCGCGCCGCTGTACGACCTGATCGCCGAGGCGGTCGAGGACGAGCTGGGCGACGCGCCCCCGGAGTCCGAGGAGCCGCTGATCTCCTCCATGGCCCGGTCGATCCGGCAGTCGCTGGTGATCGTGGCGATCACCGCGCTGGTGTCGCTGCCACTGCTCCTCGCCGGTTTCATCCCGGTGGTGGGGCAGACCGTGATCCCGGTGGTCTCCGCGCTGTTCGGCGGGTGGATGCTCGGCATGGAGCTGGTCGGCACGGCGTTCGACCGCCGCGGGCTGATCCGGCTGGGCGACCGCCGCCGGGCCATGGCCGGGCACAAGGCGCTCTCCCTGGGCTTCGCCGTCCCGTGCTACCTGCTGCTGGCCGTTCCGTTCGTGGCGGTGCTGGTGTTCCCGGCGGCCACCGCCGGCGGAACGATCCTGACCCGGCGGCTGGTCCCGGCCTCCCGGCCCTCCGGGCCGGCCGCGCCCCCGCACCCCGGCGGCCCCTACGGCGCACCGCCCCAGGGGCCCTACGGCGGCCCGCCGCAGGACCCGTACGGCGGTCCTCCGCAGGGGCCGTACAACGGTCCGGCCCAGGGGCCGCAGGGCCCGTACGGCGGCCCTGGCGCGCCCCGCGGCGGCCCTTACGGCCCCCGCTAGGCGCCCCGCCGGGCAGGGGCGGTGCGGCGGGACGGGCCCGCGCGGCCGGGGCGCCCGCTCCGGCCGGCGGGGCCGTCCGGGGTCAGCGCAGGCCGGCCGGGCGGCCGAGCGCGGTGGTGATCAGCCGGTCCACCAGGGCCGGGTAGTCCAGCCCGGTGGCCTCCCACATCTTCGGGAAGGCCGAGCTGGGGGTGAAGCCGGGCAGCGTGTTGATCTCGTTGACCAGCACCTCGCCGGCGTCGGTGTAGAAGAAGTCGACCCGGGCCAGGCCCTCACAGCCCAGCGCCTCGAAGGTCGCCACGGCCGCCTTGCGGATCCGCTCGACCGCCTCGGCGGGCAGCTCCGCCGGGATGGTGAGGCTGCTGGTGGAGAGGTACTTGGCCTCGAAGTCATAGAAGTCGAAGCCCTCGGCGACGTGGATCTCCGCGGGCAGCGAGGCCTCGGGGGCGGCTCCGTCCAGCCCCTCCAGGACCCCGCACTCGACCTCCCGGCCGGAGACCGCGGCCTCCACGATGACCTTCGGGTCGTGCTCGCGGGCGGCCTCGATCGCCGCCGCCAGCGCGTCGGCGTCGGAGGCGTCGGCGACCCGGGTGATGCCGACGCTGCTGCCGGCCCGGGCCGGCTTGACGAACACCGCGCCGCCCAGCGCCGCCGCGTCGTCCAGCACCCGCTTGCGCTCGGCGCGCCACCGCCGGTCGGTGACGGCCAGGTAAGGGCCGGTGGCGATGCCGTTCGCGGTGAACATGGCCTTCATGAAGACCTTGTCCATGGAGGCGGCGCTGGCGAACACCCCGGCGCCGGCGTAGCGGGCGCCCATCATCTCGAACAGGCCCTGGATGGTGCCGTCCTCGCCGTAGGGGCCGTGCAGCAGCGGCAGCACCACGTCCACCTCGCCGAGCCGGGCGGGCACCTCGTCCGGGCCCAGCACCAGCAGGTCGGAGGCGGCGTCGAAGGGCAGCGCCAGCCGGGCGCCGCCGGCCGCCGCGCTCTCCACCGTGGGCAGCTCCTTGCCCGCGCCGATGGCCAGCCGCTCCGGGTCGGACGGGGCGAGCACCCACTCGCCGCCCCGGGTGATGCCGATCGGCACCACCTCGTAGCGGTCCGCGTCGATCGCCGACAGCACACTGCCCGCGGTGACGCAGCTGATCTCGTGCTCGGAACTGCGCCCGCCGAAGACGACGGCGACGCGGATTTTACGCTGCTCGGCCATGCTGCCCGACCCTATCTCGCCTTAAAACCGACCCGAAAACCGCGATGTGCGGTGTCCGGACTTGCCGGAGCGGGCCCCGACCCGGGACCGCCCCGCCCTCCTGTCGCCTCCCCGCCGCGCCGGAGGACCGGCCCGCGCCGCGGCCGGATCGGCCGCGTGGAGCGGGAAGCACCGCTCCGGCGCGCGGCCGGAGGGCGCCGGCCCCGGCGCCGGGGAGGGTCCGCCGCGCCGGCGCGCCGGATGCGCACCGGTGCGACGTGGAGCCTACGTGACCGGAGCCGCCGCGGATACCACCCCGCGCCCCGGTGTCCCGGCCCGACCGCCGGTCAGACCCCGTACCGCTCCGGTTTGGCGCTGCGCGACATGAACGCCATCAGCGCCTCGGCGGGCGACAGGTCGTGGTGCATCATCCCGACCACGGCCTCGGTGATCGGCATGTCGATGCCGTGCTTGCGGGCCAGCGCCAGGATGGACTCCGAGGACTTCACGCCCTCCGCGGTCTGCCTGGTCTCGGCGACGACCTGCTCCAGGGTGAGCCCGGAGCCCAGCCGCTCACCGAAGGTGCGGTTGCGCGACAGCGGCGAGCTGCACGTGGCCACCAGGTCGCCCATGCCGGCGAGCCCGGCCAGGGTGTGCTCGTCGGCGCCGAGCGCCACCGCCAGCCGCACCGTCTCGGCGAGGCCGCGGGTGATCAGCGATGCCTTGGCGTTGTCGCCGAAGCCCATGCCGACCGCGACGCCCACCGCCAGCGCGATGACGTTCTTCACCGCCCCGCCCAGCTCGGCGCCGACCAGGTCGGTGCTGCTGTACGGGCGGAAGTAGGCGGACTTGCACAGGTGCTGCAGGCGCACCGCGGTGGGCTCGTGCGGGCAGGCGACCACGGCGGTGGCCGGCTGCCGCTCGGCGATCTCCCGGGCCAGGTTGGGGCCGGTCACCACGGCGACCTGGGACTCCGGCAGCGCCAGCTCCTCGGCGATCACCTCGCTCATCCGCAGCGAGGTGCCCAGCTCGACGCCCTTCATCAGGCTGACCACCACCGCCTCGGGGCGGATGTGCGGGGCCCAGGCGCGCAGGTTGGCGCGGAGCGACTGGGACGGCACGGCGACCACCGCGAAGTCCGCCCCGGACAGCGCCTCGGCCGGGTCCGCGGTGGCGGAGAGCTCCGGGTTGAGCGCGATGCCGGGAAGGTAGTCGGGGTTCTCGTGGCGCTCGTCGACCGCCGCGGCGACCTCGGCCCGCCGGCCGTACAGCACCGTCCGTGCCTGCCCGGCGTCGGCCAGCACGTTGGCGAACGCGGTCCCCCAGGACCCGCCGCCCATCACCGCGACCTTCGTCATGCGGCGCCCGCCTTCCCGTTGCCGCCGTCCTCGACCGCCTTGTCCTGGCGGGCCTGCTTGGGGTCGTAGGGCACCGCGGGGGGCTCTTCGCCGCGGATCTCCGCCTGCAGCCGGGTGATGGCCGCCATGATCTCGGCGGTGGCCTCGCGCAGCACCGTCCCGGTGAGCGGCTTGTCCCGGTAGGCGGACAGGTCCACCGGCGGGCCGGCCGCCATCCGCACCCGCTTGCGCGGGAACAGGCTCAGCTTGTTGGTGCCGTACTCCAGGATCTCGTGCTCGCCCCAGTGCGCCAGCGGGACGACCGGCACGCCGGTGCTCAGCGCCAGCCGCGCCACACCGGTCTTGGCGGCCATCGGCCACAGCCGCGGGTCGCGGGTGACGGTGCCCTCCGGGTAGAAGATGACCGAGGAGCCGTCCCTGGTCAGCGCGGTCTCCGCCTCGCCGAGCGCCTTGATCGCCTCGGTACTGCCGCGCTTGACCGGGATCTGGCCGGTGCTCTTGGCGACGGAGCGGACCACCGGGATCCGCATCACGCCCTCCTTCATCGTGAAGGTGGGCCAGCGGCGACCGGCGACGTAGAGGAAGTGCGCGATGGTCAGCGGGTCGGCCATGGACAGGTGGTTGGCGGCGATGATCACACCGCCGCTGCGCGGGATGTTCTCCTGCCCGCTCCACTCCGGCTTGGTGAGCGTCCGCATGATCGGGCGGACGATGGAGGCCACGACGACCTTCACCCACCGCGACTCGCGTTGCTTCGCCACAGGCTCCTCCGGATCCGCCCCGCTCTCCAGGTGCACCCCCGCAGGGCCGGAGGGGGACGGCCTCCTGCGGTCGGTCCAGTCTAGGCGGCCCGGGAAGGCGCCCACGTCATGCCGGTGCGGGCGGTCTCCTTCGACCCCTGCGCCGTATGATGTTCGGGTTTATCCGGTTCCATCGGCGGTCAGGGGGGAGCACCGGTGGGCGAGCTGTGGTCGGTGCTGGTCCCGGTCAAGGGCCTGGCCGGGGCGAAGACCCGGCTGTCCCCGCTGGGCGGGGCGCTCCGCGGCGAGCTGGCGCTGGCCTTCGCCCGGGACACGGTGGCCGCGGCGGCCGCCTGCCCCCGGGTCGGAGCGGTGCTCGCGGTCACCGACGACCGCCGGGCCCAGCGGGCCCTGGCCGAGCTGGGCGCCTCGGTGGTCGGCGGCGAGCCGGGCACCGGGCTCAACCCGGCGCTGGCGCACGGCGCGGCCGCGGCCCGGCTGCGCGACCCCGGGCAGGGGGTGTGCGCGCTCTCCGCGGACCTGCCCGCGCTCCGCCCCGAGGAGCTGGAGCGGGCGCTGGGCGACGCGGCCCGGCACCCGCGCTCCTTCGTCGCCGACGCCGCCGGGGTGGGCACCACGCTGTACGCGGCCGCCCCCGGGGCGGAGTTCGCCCCGGCGTTCGAGGGCCCATCGCGCCGGCGCCACCTGCGGCTGGGCGCGGTCGAGCTGTCCCGCGCCGACCTTCCCGGCCTGCGCCGGGACGCCGACACCCCGGCCGACCTGGACGCCGCCCGCGGGCTGGGCGTCGGCCGGCACACCGCCGAGGCGCTGCGGCGGCTGGGCCTGTGAACGGCACGGCGCCGCCGGGCCCTTCCGGGCCGGGCGGCGCCGCGGTGCGCCGGGTTACTTCTTCTTGTCGTTCACCAGGTCCTTGAAGTCGGCCCCGGCCCGGAACCTCGGGACGAAGCTCGCGGGGACCTGGATGGCCTCCCCGGTCGCGGGGTTGCGGGCGGTGCGGGCGGCGCGCTCGGCCTTCTCGAACACGCCGAACCCGGTGATGGCGACCTTGTCGCCGGCGGCGACGGTCTTCTGGATGGTCTCCAACACGGCGTTGACGGCCTCGGTTGCGGTCTTCTTGTCCCCCAACCGGTCGGAGATCGCGTCGATCAGGTCACGCTTGTTCATTGGTTCCTCCGGTTCCCCCTTGCTCGCACGAAATTAGGGGACCGGAGGGGGTCCGCACAAACACAAACGCCCCTGTTTTCAGCGTGTCGAGGACTCATCGACCTGCGAAGAGATCTCCTTCAGCATCCGGTCGAGACGCTCGGAACCGCGAACAGGATCCCTTTTGACCGCTTCCGTGACAGTCAAAAGCCTACGAATAACCGGAATCCGGACACCCTCCGGGAGCGACTCGGCCAGCCGGTGGGCCTCCTTCAGCCGCTTCGCCAAATCAAGGTAAAATTCCGCTCCGGGCGGCGGTTCCGCGCCCTCGGAGGGGGTTCCGGGGTCTACCTGGTCACCGGGAGCCATGACCTCCGGGTCTCCTCGTAGGCGTCGATGTCGTCGGTGTGACGCAGGGTCAGGGCGATGTCGTCCAGCCCCTCCATCAGCCGCCAGCGAGTGTAGTCGTCGATCTCGAACGGCTCGGTCAGCCCGGGCGCCCGGACCTCGCGCTCCACCAGGTCCACGGTGACCGGCGCGGACGGGTCGGCCTCCACGATCGCCCACAGCCGCTCGATCACCGGCTGCGGAAGCACCACCGCCAGCAGCCCGCCCTTGAGCGCGTTGCCGCGGAAGATGTCGGCGAAGCGCGGGGAGAGCACGGCCTTGAAGCCGTAGTCCTGCAGCGCCCACACCGCGTGCTCGCGGGAGGAGCCGGTGCCGAAGTCCGGCCCGGCGATCAGCACGTCGGAGCCCCGGTATGCCTCCCGGTTCAGCACGAAGTCGGGGTCGTTGGCCCGCCAGGCGGCGAACAGCCCGTCCTCGAACCCGGTGCGCGCCACCCGCTTGAGGTAAACGGCCGGGATGATCTGGTCGGTGTCCACGTTGCTCGCGCGCAGCGGGGCGCCGCGCCCGGTGTGGACGGTGAACTTCTCCATGGCTCGTCCTTCTCCGTTCGTCGTCGCAGGGGCGTCAGCGGCGCCCGGTCACAGGTCCGCGGGCGAGGACAGCGTGCCGCGCACCGCGGTCGCCGCGGCCACCAGCGGCGAGACCAGGTGGGTGCGGCCCCCCTTGCCCTGCCGGCCCTCGAAGTTGCGGTTGGACGTGGACGCGCTGCGCTCGCCCGGCTTGAGCTGGTCGGGGTTCATGCCCAGGCACATCGAGCAGCCCGCCTCGCGCCACTCGGCGCCGGCCGCCTTGAAGACCTCGCCCAGGCCCTCCTCGTTCGCCTGCTCCTTGACCCGCATCGAGCCGGGGACCACCAGCATCCGCACCCCGTCGGCGACCTTGCGGCCCTTGATCACCTCGGCCGCGGCGCGCAGGTCCTCGATCCGGCCGTTGGTGCACGAGCCGAGGAAGACGGTGTCCACCCTGATGTCCCGCATCCGGGTGCCGGCCCGCAGGTCCATGTAGGAGAGCGCCTTCTCGGCCGCGGCGCGGTCGTCGGCGCCCGCCATCTCCGCGGGGTCGGGCACCTCGGCGTCCAGCGGCACGCCCTGGCCCGGGTTGGTGCCCCAGGTGACGAAGGGGCTCAGCCGGTCGGCGTCGAGCACGACCTCCTTGTCGAAGACGGCGTCCTCGTCGCTGCGCAGGCTCTTCCAGTGCTCGACCGCGGCCTCGAAGTCCGCGCCGGCCGGGGCGTGCGGGCGGCCCTCGATGTAGTCGAAGGTGGTCTGGTCCGGGGCGATCATGCCGGCCCGGGCGCCCGCCTCGATCGACATGTTGCAGATGGTCATCCGGGCCTCCATGGAGAGCGCCCGGATCGCCTCGCCGCGGTACTCGATGACGTAGCCCTGCCCGCCGCCGGTGCCGATCTCGGCGATCACCGCCAGGATGATGTCCTTGGCCGTCACCCCCGGCTTCAGCGTGCCGTTCACCGTGACCGCCATGGTCTTGAACGGGGTCATCGGCAGCGTCTGGGTGGCCAGCACGTGCTCCACCTGGCTGGTGCCGATGCCGAAGGCCAGCGCGCCGAAGGCGCCGTGGGTGCTGGTGTGGCTGTCGCCGCAGACGATGGTCATGCCCGGCTGGGTGAGCCCCATCTGCGGGCCCACCACGTGCACGATGCCCTGGTCGATGTCGCCCATCGGGAACAGCCGGACGCCGAACTCGGCGGCGTTCTTGCGCAGCGTCTCGATCTGGGTGCGGGAGACCTTGTCCGCGATCGGGCCGAGGATGTTCTCGGTGGGCACGTTGTGGTCCTCGGTGGCCACCGTCAGGTCGGGGCGGCGCACCCCCCGGCCGGCCAGCCGGAGGCCCTCGAAGGCCTGCGGGCTGGTCACCTCGTGCACGAGGTGCAGGTCGATGTAGAGCAGGTCGGGCTCCCCGTCGGCACGCCTGACGACGTGCTCCTCCCAGACCTTCTCGGCCATCGTGCGTGCCATCTGCGACGCCTCCCGGTTGTATCGCTGGACCGTGTGCGGAATGGACCTGTGGAGCGGCCCGCCGCCTCTCCCGGTGCCCGCCCGCGCGGCGCGGAGACGCGCGTCGACCCGGACTTGCATTCCAAATAGCGAGACGGCAATATCAAGCCATGGACAACTCTAGCTCATCCAGCGGCGTCGGTGTCCTGGACAAGACGATGTCGGTCCTGGACGCCCTCGAAGCGGGCCCGGCCTCCCTGGCCCAGCTCGTCAAGATCACCGGCCTGGCGCGCCCCACCGCGCACCGGTTGGCCGTCGCCCTGGAGCGGCACCGCATGGTCACCCGGGACAGCCAGGGGCGGTTCGTGCTCGGCCCGCGGCTGGGCGAACTGTCCATCGCCACCGGCGAGGACCGGCTGCTGGCCGCCGCCACCCCGGTCCTGGCCCAGCTGCGCGACCTCACCGGGGAGAGCGCCCAGCTCTACCGGAGACAGGGCGACGTCCGGGTGTGCGTGGCCGCCGCCGAGCGGGCCAGCGGCCTGCGGGACACCGTCCCGGTCGGCAGCGAGCTGCCGATGAACGCCGGTTCGGCCGCCCAGGTCCTGCTCGCCTGGGAGGACACCGACCGGATCCGCCGCTCGCTGCGCGGCGCGCACTTCACCGCGCAGAGCCTCACCCAGGTCCGCCGGCGCCGCTGGGCGCAGAGCGTCGGCGAGCGCGAGCAGGGGGTCGCCTCGGTGTCGGCCCCCATCTCCGGACCGGGCGGCCGGGTGATCGCCGCGGTCTCGGTCTCCGGTCCGATCGAGCGCCTGACCCGCTCCCCCGGCCGGCTGCACGCCAAGGCCGTCACGGCCGCCGCGGAGAAGATCACCGAGGCCCTGCACAACCACGAGGCGGTGTGAGCACCCGCGCTCTATAGTGGAATTCCGCGGTCCACGAAGGAGGGCGAGCAATGGCGATGCCCGTCACGGGCCTGATGCAGGATCTCGGCACCCTCGCCGACCAGATCGAGGCCCCCGATGGCTACCGGGTGGAGATCATCGAAGGGAAGGTCGTCGTGTCCCCCACTCCGCTCGGTTCGCACGCCCTGCTCGCCTCCCGGGTCCAGTACGCGCTGCGCAGCCTGTTGCCGGCCGAATGGGAGATCGTCCAGTACGTGACCCTGGCCATCCCGGCGACCGGTGAGCGCTACATCCCGGATCTGGCCGTCCTCCCGGCCTCCCTGCTCACGGAGGAGATCTGGAAGTTCCCCTCGCAGGAGGCCCTGCTCACCGTGGAGATCACCTCGCCGAGCAACGCGGAGACGGACCAGGTCAAGAAGCCCCGCGGCTACGCATGCGGCGAGGTGCCCGCCTACCTGCTGATCGACACCGAGAACCGGCGCTGGACCCTCTTCGAGGAGCCGGAGAACGGCGTCTACCGCAAGCAGATGAACGTCACCACCGGCGACGACCTGCTCCTCCAGGCCCCCTTCACCGGCCCGCTGCGGACCTCCGCCATCGGCTGACCTCCGGGAGCGAGAGACACCGCGCCGGGACGGTGCTCTCTCCTACGCCGACCGGCTACCCCCGCAGCGGGACGCGGAGGATCCGGTCGTCGCCGTCGCGGGGGTCGCCGCGGCCGTCCCGGTTGCTGGTGGTGATCCACAGCTCGGAGCCGCCGGGGGCGGCCGCCACCGCGCGGAGCCGGCCGTACTCGCCCTGGTAGAGCACCTCCGGCTCGGCGACCGGGTCGTCCGGGTCGCCGGTGAGCGGCACCCGCCACAGCCGCTCGCCGCGGAGCGCGGCGACCCACAGCGACCCCTGGGCGACCGCCGCGCCGCTCGGCGAGGCCTCATCGGTGGTCCAGGTGACCACCGGGTCGACGGCCCCCTCGCCGCCGCCGGTGCCCTCGGTCTCCGGCCAGCCGTGGTCCCCGCCCGGCTCGATCACGTTGACCTCGTCCCAGGTGTCCTGGCCGAACTCGGTGGCCAGCAGCGCCCCGTCCTCGTCCCAGGCCAGGCCCTGCACGTTGCGGTGCCCGCCGCTGTAGACCACGGTCCCGCCGGGGTTGCCGGGGGCCGGGTCGCCGTCCGGGGTCATCCGCAGGATCTTGCCGCCGAGCGAGTCGGGGTCCCGGGCGTTCCCGGTGTCGCCGGCGTCGCCGGTGCCCGCGTAGAGGTGCCCGTCCGGGCCGAACGCGATCCGGCCGCCGTTGTGGAACGAGGCGGAGGGGATGCCGTCCAGCACGGTCTCCTGCCCGCCCAGCCCGCGGTCCGGGTCGAAGTCCATCCGCACGATCCGGTTGTCCGAGCCGGAGGTGAAGTAGGCGAACACCGCGCCCTCCAGGTCCTCGCCCATCTCCGGGGAGACCGCCAGGCCGAGCAGGCCGCCCTCGCCGGAGGGGGCGACCCCGTCCACCTCGCCGACGTCCTCGGTGCCGCCGTCCGGGAAGACCCGCAGCACCCGGGCGGTGTCCCGCTCGCCGACCAGCGCCGAGCCGTCCGGCAGGAACGCGATGGACCAGGGCGTCTCCAGGCCGTCGGCGACCGTCTCCGGCTCGCCGGGCGGGACCAGCCGGCCGGTGGCCTGCGGCGGCTCGGCGGGACCGCCCGGCCCGGCGGCGCCGCCACCGCCCCCGGCCTCCTCTCCGGCCCCGCCGGAGCAGGCGGGGAGCAGCAGCGCCGCGCCGAGGAGGGCGGCCGCGGCGCGCGGTCGGGCGTGTCGTCGCATGCCGGGTTCCTGCCCGCCCCGGCCCCGCCGTACCCCGGGAAGGGCCGCTCCGCGGGCCCTGGCGCCTTACTGACACCTTGTTTAACATGACGCCATGTCTCACACGAGTGCGGCCGACGCCGCGGCCCCCCGCCTCCGGTACGCGGCCACCGCGGACGGGCTGCGCCTGGCGGTGCGCGAGCACGGGGACCCGGCCGCGCCGACCCTGCTCTGCGTGCACGGCTTCCCGGACGACTCCTCGGTCTGGGACGGCGTCGCGGCCCGCCTGGCCGACCGCTACCACGTGGTCGCCTACGACGTCCGGGGCGCCGGCGCCTCCACCGCGCCCCGGCACCGCTCCGGCTACGCGCTGGACCGGCTCGCCGACGACATGGCCCGGGTCGCCCGGACCGCCTCTCCGGACGGGCCGGTGCACCTGCTCGCGCACGACTGGGGGTCGATCGCGGCCTGGCATGCGGTCACCGACGAGCGGCACGCCCCGGCGTTCGCCTCCTACACCTCGATCTCCGGCCCCTGCCTGGACCACGCGGCGCTCTGGCTGCGCTCCCGGCTGCGCCCCTCGCCACGCGCCCTGCGCGCCTTCGCCGACCAGGCGGTGCGCTCCGGCTACATCGCCTTCTTCCACCTGCCGGTCCTGCCCGAGCTGGCCTGGCTGACCGGGATCGGCGGCGCGGTGCTCGGCGCCCTGGACCGGATCGGCCGCCCGCCGGCCGGCTCCCCGCCGCCCCGGCGCGCGCTCCGCGACCACATCAACGGCCTCGGCCTGTACCGGGAGAACTTCCGCCCCCGGCTGCGCGCCCCCGCCGAGCGGCGCACCGCCGTCCCGGTCCAGGTGCTGCTCCCCGCCGACGAGGTGTTCATGACCGAGGGCGCGCAGACCGCGGCCGCCCGCTGGACCGAGGACTTCCGGGCGGTGCCGGTGGAGGGCGGCCACTGGATGCCGCGGTCCCGCCCGGGCGCGGTGGCCGAGCGGGTGCACGCCTTCGTCCGCGGGCTCGGCGCCGCCGGCCCGCGGTGACCCCGCCGCCGGTCGCCGATACTGGACGGTGCACGGCGGAGCGGCGGGAGGGCGGCGAATGGCGAGCGGACCGGCGGGCGGGGCGCGGCGCCCGCGCAGGATGTCCCCGGACCGGCGGCGGGAGGACCTGGTCCGCACCACGCTCCGGCTGTTCTCCGAGCGCTCGCCGGAGCGGGTCTCCCCGGAGGACGTCGCCGCGGCCGCGGACGTCTCCCGGGCGCTGGTCTACCGCTACTTCTCGGACATGGACGAGCTGCGCACCGCCGCGCTGCGCAGCGCGATCGGCGAGCTCGCGCCGCGGCTGGCCCCGCCGGAGGAGCTGCCCCCGGCCGAGCAGGTGCGCTCCGCGCTGCGCGCGTTCATCGCCTTCGCCGAGGAGTACGCCCCCGCCTACACCGCGCTGCTGCGCGGCGGCTCGAAGGTGGCCACCGAGCGGACCGAGGCGCTGATCGACGAGGTCCGCGGCCAAGTGCTGGCCCTGCTGGCGGAGCGCTCCGGCGCCGGCGAGCCCTCGCCCCGGGTGCGGCTGGCGATGCGCTGCTGGATCTCCGCGGTCGAGTCGGCCGTGCTGATCTGGATCGAGGAGCGCCCGATGCCCGCCGCCGAACTGGCCGACTGGCTGCTGGGCCAGCTGCTCGCGATGGTCGGCGCCTCCGGGGCTGGCGACGCGGAGGCCTTCGCCGCACGGCACATTGGATAGCGATACTCTCCACTCGGGGGCGCGGAGGCGCCCCGGGAAGGAGGCCGCGGCGTGCGCATCTCGGAGCTGAGCAGGCGGAGCGGCGTGCCGGTCGCCACGATCAAGTTCTACCTGCGCGAAGGGCTGCTCCCCAAGGGGGAGGCCACCTCGGCCACCCAGGCCCGCTACTCCGAGGGGCACCTGCGCCGGCTCCGGCTGGTGCGCGCGCTCACCGAGGTCGCCGGCGTCCCGCTGGCCCGGGTGCGCCGGCTGCTCGACGCGGTCGACGACACCGGCCTGGAACTGCACGACCTGCTCGGCACGGTGCAGTACACCCTGGCCGCCGATGAGGCCGGGGACGCCTCCGGCGACGCCCCGGAGGCCGAGCGGGTGGAGCGCCTCCTGGCCGGCCTGGACTGGCGGGTCTCGCCCTTCTCCCCGGACCGGCGCGCCCTGGGCCGCGCCCTGGAGGCGATGGAGCGGCTCGGCTTCTCCCCCGACCCCGCGCTGCTCGCCCGGTACGCCGCCGCGGCGCACACCGCCGCCGAGCTCGACGTCGCGGGCATCGACCCGGACGCGCCCCGGGAGCGGACCGTCGAGTACATGGCGGTCTGCTGCACCCTGATGGAGCGGGCGTTCGCCTCGATGCGCCGGATGGCCCAGGAGGACGTGTCCGCCCGGACCCTGCACGGCCGGGCCCGCCGCGAGGAGGAGCGGAGCGGGGACGCCTCCCCCGCCGCGGACGCCCCCGGGGCCTGATCCCCGCGAGGATTCCGGCGCCGCGGGGGCATCGGAGTGCTCCGGCGGCCCGCAGCGCCGGGACCGCCGCCGGCGGGGAGGGGCGGGAGGCCCCGCCCCTCCTCCCCCTCCTCCGGTGGGCTAGCCGCGGACCGGCGGCTGCTTGTGCGTGGTGACCGCGATCCGGTTGAAGAAGGCGATCACCGCGATCCCGGTGATCAGTGCGGCCAGCTCGCGCGGCGGGAAGTGCGCGGCGGCCCGGTCGTAGACCTCGTCGCTCACTCCGTGCTCGCCCAGCCGGGTGACCTCGTCGGTGAGCTCCAGCGCGGCCTGCTCGGCCTCGGTGAAGTGGTCCCGGGCCTCCCGCCAGGCGGCGGCCAGGAACAGCTTCTGCTCGCTCTGGCCCGCGCGGAGCGCGGAGCGGGTGTGCATGTCGATGCAGAACGCGCAGCCGTTCAGGTAGGAACCGCGCAGGTAGACCAGTTCGGTCAGGCGCTCGCCGAGCGCCTCGGCGACCAGCTTGCTGATGGCCGCCGCCGAGGGGTACATCTCGCCGAATTCGGCGGCGACGTCGACGCGTGCGTGCCGGTGCTCTGCTGCGGTGCTCATGGGGGCTCCCTCCGCCTCCGTGGGGTGCTGCTCTTCGCAGAAGAGACACCCCGGCCGGGCGGAGGCGTGACGCCCGGAGCCCCGGAACGGGTGTGAAGAGGGCCACTGGAGGGGCGAGGGGCCGACGACCGGGCCCGGGGTGCGGCTCGGGCGCGGTCGCCGGCCCGGAGGCCCCGGAGAAGCGGAAAGGCCCGCACTCTGCGAGTGCGGGCCTGCCCGTTGGTACCCCCGAGCGGATTCGAACCGCCGTTACCGCCTTGAGAGGGCGGCGTCCTAGGCCACTAGACGACGGGGGCCTCGGTGCTGCGGGACCTATCCTACCGAACTTCGGAAGTGCCCGAGTCGGTGTCGATCTGCCCGTTTTCGAGTCGGCGCCGGAGCGGCGACCCCAGAAAAAAGGCTCCCACGGTGATGGGAGCCCCTCCCTGCTACTGCGTACCCCCGAGCGGATTCGAACCGCCGTTACCGCCTTGAGAGGGCGGCGTCCTAGGCCACTAGACGACGGGGGCCCAGACGGGCCTACCGGCCCTGCGACCCTCGATGAGGGCCGTTGGCTGGGGTACCAGGACTCGAACCTAGACTAACTGAACCAGAATCAGTCGTGCTGCCGATTACACCATACCCCAGTGCGTTTCCGCGGCTTCCCGGCCTTTCGGCCCGTCCCCCGCGGCGACGTGCATAACCTTAGCGGACTTCCGGAGTGCTCGCGAATCGAATACGGGGGCGGCCCGGGTGCGCCGGACCACCCCCGTGCGCGGCTACTCCGCGGGCGCGCCGGCCCCGTCCGCGGCGAGCCGCTCCAGCGCGGCGCGCAGCCGGCGGACGGTGCGCTCCCGGCCCAGCAGCTCCAGCGACTCGAACAGCGGCAGCCCCACGGTGCGGCCGGTGACCGCGACCCGCACCGGCGCCTGGGCCTTGCCGAGCTTGAGCCCCTGGGCGGTGCCGATCTCCTCCAGCGCCGCCTTGAGCGCCTCGGCCTCCCACTCCTGCTTCTCGTCGGCGAAGCGCTCCGCGGCGGCGGTGAGCATCTCCGCGCCGATGCCGGGCTTCATCGCCTTGTTCCACGACTTCTCGTCGAAGACCGGCTCGGCCAGGAAGAGGAAGTCCACGTTGGGCACGATCTCGCTGAGCACCGCGATCCGGCTCTGCGCCAGCGGCGCGATGGCGCGGAAGGCCTCCGGGTCGTAGTCCTCGGCGGCCCAGGGCGCGTCCGGGCCCTCCAGCCAGGGGCGGCAGCGCTCGGCGAACTCCTCGGCGCTCAGCGCGCGGATGTACTCGCCGTTGAAGGCGCGCAGCTTCTTCTCGTCGAAGAAGGCACTGGAGCTGTTCACGCCGGCGATGTCGAACAGCGGCACCATCTGCGCCCAGGGCATGATCTCCCGGTCGTCCCCGGGGGCCCAGCCCAGCAGCATCAGGTAGTTGACCATCGCCTCGGCCAGGTAGCCCTCCTCCTGATAGGACTCCAGGGCCACCTTGTCCCGGCGCTTGGACAGCTTCTGCCGCTTCTCGTTGACGATGACCGGCAGGTGCGCCCAGACCGGCGGGGTGTGCCCCAGCGCCTCCCAGAGCAGCTGCTGCTTGGGGGTGTTGGACAGGTGCTCCTCGCCGCGGATCACCTCGTTGACGCCCATCTCCACGTCGTCGACCACGTTGGCCAGCACGAACAGCGGGGAGCCGTCGCCGCGGGCGATCACGAAGTCCTCGATGGCGGCGTGGTCGAACTCCACCCGGCCGCGGATCCGGTCGTCCACCACGGTCGGCCCGCCCTCGGGGACCCGGAAGCGCAGCGCCCGCCCCGGGCCGGGCTCCAGGCCGCGGTCCCGGCAGAAGCCGTCGTAGCCGCGGAACTCGTTGCCGCGCCGCTCCACCACCGCGTCCCGGGTGCAGTCGCAGTAGTAGGCCCGGCCGGCCTCGTACAGCGCCTCGGCGGTCTCGCGGTGCTTGCCCGCGTAGGCCGACTGGAAGTAGGGCCCCTCGAAGTGCGGGTCCTCGGCGGAGATGCCCAGCCAGGAGAGGGCCCGGACGATCCCGTCGGTCCACTCGGGGCGGTTGCGGGCCGCGTCGGTGTCCTCGATGCGGAGCACGAAGCGGCCGTCGGTCTGCTGTTGGGCCAGCGCCCAGTTGAAGAGCGCCGATCGCGCCCCCCCAACGTGGAACATGCCGGTCGGGGACGGCGCGAAGCGCACACGAATCGAAGTCTCACTCACCCGTCCAACCCTATCCGCGCCGACCGCCCCGGCCGGGGGTATCGGTAACCGGCGGATTCGTAGCTAACCTTCTTGACAGAGGAAAGTTGTGAAGGAAACCTACTGACACGCCGGGACGCCTCACCGGGGAAAGGACGGCCTCCTCCATGGCCACCACCGACAGCGCGGACGCCGCCGAGCGGGAACTGCGGGAACAGCTCGCCGGGCTGGCGACCGAGGCCCGCCGGGACGATCTGGCCGACATCGACCGGATGGGCACCGAAGCGATCCTCCAGGCGATGAGCGCCGAGGACGCGACGGTGCCCGCGGCGGTCGCCAAGGCCGCCCCCGCCGTGGCCGCGGCGATCGACGCGCTCACCGCGCGGATGCGCCGGGGCGGCCGGCTGATCTACGCCGGCGCGGGCACCGCCGGCCGGATGGGCGTGCTGGACGCCTCGGAGTGCCCGCCCACCTTCAACACCGACCCCGGCCAGGTGGTCGGGCTGATCGCCGGCGGCCCCGGGGCGATCCGGGAGGCGGTCGAGGGGGCGGAGGACGACGCCGCCGCGGGCGCCGCCGACCTCGCCTCGATCGGGCTGACCCCGGAGGACACCGTGGTCGGGATCTCCGCCTCCGGGCGGACCCCCTACGCCGTCGGCGCGGTGCGCCACGCGCGCGCGGCCGGCGCGCTGACCGTCGGGGTCTCCTGCAACCCCGGCTCCCCGCTGGGCGCCGCCGCCGAGCACGCGGTGGAGGTGGACACCGGACCCGAGCTCATCACCGGCTCCACCCGGCTCAAGGCCGGCACCGCGCAGAAGCTGGTGCTGAACATGATCTCCACCGTCACCATGGTCCGGCTCGGCAAGACCTACGGGAACCTCATGGTCGACCTGCGCAGCACCAACGAGAAGCTGCGCGCCCGGTCCCGGCGGATCGTGGAGATGGCCACCGGCGCCGGCGAGGAGGCCGTCGACCGCGCCCTCGCCGAGACCGGCGGCGAGGTGAAGGCCGCCATCCTCACCCTGCTCGGCGGGGTCGGGCCGGAGGAGGCCGCGCGGCTGCTGGCCGGCTCCGGCGGGCGGCTGCGCGACGCCGTCGACGCCGCCCGCGCCGGGCAGGCCCCGCCGTCCGCCGAGAGGACCGCGCCGTGACCCGTACCCCGCCCTGACCCGCTCCCCCGCCCCGGGCGGCCGCCCCGCCCGGGGCCGCCGCCCGATCCCGCCCTCCCCGCCCGGGCCGGCGCTCCCCGCCGGCCGCCCCCCGATCCCCGCCCCGTCCCCCGACGGGACCGCGTCCGCTCCCCCTCCCCCGGACTCCCCCGAACGGAGCCGAGGGGGCCCACCGAAAGGTTTCCGATGAGCGCACCGGACTCCCACGCCGCGACCGCGCGCGACCTCCTCGCGCTGGTCGGCGGCGAGGCCAACGTCACCTCGATCGCCAACTGCATCAGCCGGCTCCGGCTCGGCCTGGCCGACCGCTCACCGGTCCGGGACGCCGAGATCCGCGAGCACCCCAAGGTGCTGGGCGTGGTGGACGACGAGACCTACCAGATCGTGCTCGGCCCGGGCGCGGTCGGCCGGGTCACCGAGGAGTTCACCCGCCTGGTCGAGGCCGAGCGCGCGGAGCGCGCCGAAGGGCCGGGGGACCCGGCCGGGCCGGCGGCGGACGGCGCCGCCGCGCTGGCCGAGCGGGGGGCGGCGATCCGGGCGGAGAACAAGCGGCGCAACGCCACCCCGGTCAAGCTCTTCCTGCGGCGCATCGCCGACATCTTCGTGCCGCTCATCCCGGCGCTGATCGCCTGCGGCATCCTGGCCGGCGTCAACGGGCTGCTGGCCAACTTCGGCTGGCTGCCCGCGGCCCAGCCCGCGCTCGCCGCGCTGGCCTCCGGCTTCATGTCGCTGATCGCGGTGTTCGTCGGGATGAACGCGGCCAAGGAGTTCGGTGGCACCCCGATCCTGGGCGGCGCGGTCGCCGCGATCATCCCGTTCGCCGGCGTCGCCGACGTGCAGGCCTTCGGCATGGAGCTGGCCCCGGGGCAGGGCGGCGTGCTCGGCGCGCTGGCCGCGGCGGTGCTCTGCGCCCGGGTGGAGCGGTGGGTGCGCCGGTGGGTGCCGGAGACGCTGGACATCCTGGTCACCCCGACCATCGCGGTGCTGGTCTCCGGCCTGGTGACGGTGTACGGCCTGATGTACCTGGCCGGCGAGCTCTCCGAGGCGATCGGGGTGGCGGCGAACTGGCTGCTGGCCCAGGCGGGCGGCTTCGCCGGGTTCGTCCTGGGCGGGCTCTTCCTGCCGCTGGTCATGCTCGGGCTGCACCAGGCGCTGATCCCGATCCACACCACGCTGATCGGGCTGGACGGCCACACCGTGCTGCTGCCGATCCTGGCGATGGCCGGCGCGGGCCAGGTCGGCGCGGCGCTCGCGGTCTACGTGCGGCTGAAGAACAACGCCGGCGTGCGGAACACGATCCGCTCGGCGCTCCCCGCCGGCCTGCTCGGGGTGGGCGAGCCGCTGATCTACGGGGTGACGCTGCCGCTGGGGCGGCCGTTCATCACCGCCTGCGCGGGCGGCGCGGTCGGCGGCGGCGTGGTGGGCCTGCTGGGCCAGCTCGGCACCACGGTGGGCTCGACCGCGATCGGCCCGTCCGGCTGGGCGCTCTTCCCGCTGCTCCAGGGGAGCCAGGGCATCGGCCCGGCGATCGCGGTCTACGGCGCCGGGCTGCTCGCCGGGTACGCCGCCGGGTTCGCGCTGACCTACTTCTTCGGCTTCGGCAAGGGCGCGCTCACCGAGCTGAACGCCCCGGCGGCGGAGCGGACCGAGACCGCCGCCGCACCGGTGTAGCCGGATCCCGCCCCGGGCGGCCATGGCGCCGCGGCCCCCTCGGAGCGCTCCGAGGGGGCCGCGGCGCCGGGTCCATCGCGGGAGGGGCCCGCCGGGGCGGTCAGTCCTCCCGGGTGGTGACCGTGTTGGCCAGCTCGCCGATCCGCTCGATGGCGACGGTGACCCGCTGGCCGGGGCGGACCGGGCCGACGCCGGCCGGGGTACCGGTGAGGATGACGTCCCCGGGGACCAGCGTCATGAAGGAGCTGACGTAGGAGACCAGCTCGGCCAGGGGGTGGATGAGGTTGGAGGTGCGGTCGTCCTGGCGGACCTCGCCGTCGACGCTGGTGGTGATCCGCAGGTCGGAGGCCTCCTCCAGGGTGAGGCCGGTCTCGATCCAGGGGCCGAGCGGGCAGAAGGAGTCGAACCCCTTGGCCCGGGTCCACTGCTTGTCCTTGCGCTGCAGGTCCCGCGCGGTGACGTCGTTGGCGCAGGTGTAGCCGAAGATGAGCTCGCCGGCCCGCTCCGGGGGCACCTCGCGGCCGAGCCGCCCGACGACCAGGGCCAGCTCGCCCTCGTAGTCGACCCGCTCGGAGATCTTCGGGTGGAACACCGGGTCGTTCGGCCCGACCACCGAGGTGGAGGGCTTGAGGAAGACCACCGGCTCCTCGGTGGCCGGCCCGGTGGTGTCCGCCATCTCCGCGACGTGCTCGGCGTAGTTCTTGCCGATGCAGATCACCTTGCTGGGCAGCACCGGGGAGAGCAGCCGGACGTCGTCCAGCTTGGCCCGCTCCCCGGTCAGCTGGATGCGGCCGAGCAGCGGGTGCCCGCTGAGCCGCGAGACGTACTCCTCCCCGCTGTCGACGTCGGTGTCGACCAGCCCGAAGCCGACATCGTCCCCGGAGGAGAACCTCGCGATGCGCACGGTCGCGCCCACCCCTTCACCAGCTCGAAGTACCTGCTCCCCCGAGGTTACCGACGCGGCGGCGCCGGTGCGCCGCGGCGCGGCCCGGACCGCCGCCCCGTGCCGGCCCCGGACCCGTCGGCCGGCCGGGACCCGCCCACCGGCACCGGCCCGCGGAGCCGGCGGGGCCGGGGCCGGCGCCCGGAGAGCCGCGCCCCTCCCCGCGCGTCCGTTCTGCACCGGTGAACGGTCCATCGGCCGGTGTTCAACCTGCCTTAGCATTTCCGGTATGACCGATTGGGACCTGCGCCGGCTCCGGGTGCTGCGCGCACTGGGCGAGCACGGCACCGTGCGGGCCGCGGCCGAGGCCCTGCAGATGACGCCGTCGGCCGTCTCCCAGCAGCTGGCCGCGCTCTCCCGGCAGGTGGGCACGGCGCTGCTGGAGGCGCACGGCCGCCGGGTCCGGCTCACCGACGCCGGGCACGTGCTGCTCCGCCACACCGACCAGGTCTTCTCCGACCTGGAGCGGGCCGAGGCGGAGCTGGAGGGGTTCGTCCGCGGCGACGCCGGGCGGGTCTCGGTGGGCGCGTTCGCCACCGCGGTGCCGGCCCTGGTCGTCCCGGCCGCCACCGACCTGCGCCGCCGCCATCCCGGCCTGGAGCTGCGGATCCGCGAGGCCGAGGCGGCCGAGGCCTACGAGCTGCTGGCCGCGGGCGAGGTGGACCTGGCGCTCTCGCTGGCCGCCGACGCGCCCTCGCCGCGGGACGCCAAGTTCGAGCGGACCACGCTGCTCGCCGACCCGATGTACGCGGCGCTGCCCGCGCACCACCGGCTGGCCGCCGCCCCCGGCCTGCGCCTGGCCGACCTGGCCCGCGAGCCGTGGATCTTCGGCAGCTCCGGCCCCTGGCGCGACATCACCCTCACCGCCTGCGCCAACGCCGGGTTCACCCCGGAGCAGACGCACGTGGCCGCCGACTGGGAGGCGATCCTGGCCATGGTCGCCGCCGGGATGGGGGTGGCGCTGGTGCCGCGGATGGCCGCGCCCGCGCCGCGCCCGGGGGCGGCCGTCCGCGAGCTCCGCGCCGACCGGCCGCGGCGGCACGTGGTCGCCGCGGTGCGCTCCGGCTCCGGCGACCGGCCGCGGCTGGCCCGGGTGCTGCGCGCGCTGCAGCGCGCCGCCGCCGAGCACGCCGAGGACTCCGGCGCCCGCATTGTTCAGCCGGACTGAACAGTCTGATCGGCAGATCGCGATGGACGTGACGGATCGGCCGGGCGCACACTGGACGGCAGACGGCCCATCGAGGTACGGACCGCACATTTCCGGCACCCGATCAGAAGGTGAGACGTGACCGCGAACCAGACGTCCGATCCGCACGCCCACGACGCCCTCCCCTATTCCGGCGGCGACCCGTACGCCGACTACCGCCGCTCCGAGCACGCCTTCACGGCCCTGGTCGACCTGGCCGACCGCCGCCTGGGCGCCGGCGCCATCGCGACCAACGACGAGTTCTTCGCCCAGCGGGAGAACCTGCTCAAGCCGGAGCCCGCGGTCTTCGACCCGGAGGCGTTCGGGCACAAGGGCAAGATCATGGACGGCTGGGAGACCCGCCGCCGGCGCAACACCGCCGAGAGCCCCTTCCCCGAGGACGGCGAGCACGACTGGACGCTGATCCGGCTCGGCCTGCCCGGCGTGATCCGCGGCATCGTCGTGGACACCGCGCACTTCCGCGGCAACTACCCGCAGCAGGCCTCGGTGGAGGCCGCCAGCGTCCCGGGCACCCCCTCCGAGGAGGAGCTGCTCGGCCCGGACGTGGTCTGGACCGAGATCGTCCCCCGCTCCCAGCTGCGCGGGCACGCCGCCAACGGGTTCCCGGTGGACTCCGCCAAGCGCTGGACCCACCTGCGGCTGAAGATGTACCCCGACGGCGGCATCGCCCGGCTGCGTGTGCACGGCGAGCCGGTCGCCGACCCGGAGTGGCTGGGCGCGCTCGGCTCCTTCGACCTGGCCGCGCTGGAGAACGGCGGCTCGGTCGCGGACGCCTCCGACCGCTTCTACTCCCCGCCGGAGAACACCATCCTGCCCGGGCGCTCCCGGAAGATGGACGACGGCTGGGAGAACCGCCGCCGCCGGGTCCGGGAGAGCAACGACTGGGTGCTCTACCGGCTGGCCGGCCACTCCGAGGTGCGCGCCGTGGAGATCGACACCGCCTACCTCAAGGGCAACGCCGCCGGCTGGGTGGAGATCTCCTTCGCCGACGAGACCAAGTCCGACCTGGCCGACGCGTCCGCCTGGACCACGGTGCTGCCGCGCACCCGGCTGCAGCCGGACTCCCCGCACCGCTTCCTGCTGACCGACGCCCCCGCGGCCACCCACGCCCGGATCGACGTCTTCCCGGACGGCGGCTACTCCCGGGTGCGCTTCCACGGCGCGCTCACCGCGACCGGCCTGGACGCCCTGCGCGCCCGCTGGGCCGAGCTGGCCTGAGCCCGCGGCGCGGCGGCCGGAGGAGGCGTCAGCCGAAGGCCGCCGCGCCCGCCACGAAGGCGCACACCAGCACGAACAGGACCGCCAGCAGCGGCCAGAGGAAGCGCAGGTAGGCGCCGTAGCCCACCTTGGCCAGGGCGAGGCCGCCCATCACCACCGCGGTGGTGGGCACCCACAGGTTCATCCACCCCGACGCCGACTGCCAGGCGGTGACCACCACGTCCGCCGGCACGTCGGCGAACTCGGCCAGCGGGGCCATCACCGGCATGGCCAGCGTCGAGTGGCCCGAGGTGGACGGGATGAGGAAGGCCAGCGGCAGGTTCACCACGAAGACCAGCACCGCGAACAGCCCGGACGAGGTGCCCGAGACGGCGTCCTCCATCGAGTGCAGCACGGTGTCGGTGATCTGCGCGTTGTTCATGATCGCGGTGACCCCGCGGGCGGCCACGATGACCAGGCCGGGGCCGATGAAGTCGGCCGCCCCGCCGACCAGGGTGTCGGTGAGGCCCTTCTCCCCCATCCGGGCGACCACCCCGACCAGCACCGCGGCCACCAGGAACAGCGCGCTCAGCTCGGGGAAGGACCAGCCCAGCTCCCACGGGTAGGGCTCGGCCCCCGGGTCCCCGGTGAGGATGCCCGCCCAGGGCAGCACCGCGTAGACCATCACCGCGAAGGCCGCGACGAGCAGGGCGATGACCGCCTTGTGCGTCCCGGTCAGCGGCTCCGGGTCGGCGGTCGCGGCGCCCAGGGCGCCGTCGCCGGGCTGCGCCTCGGCCAGCGACGCCTCCGGCCGGGCCTTGACCCGGGCCGCGTAGCGCAGCACGTGGCCGATGGTGACCGCGGTGAGCACGACCAGCATGGCCGCGCGCAGCGGCAGCCCGTCGCCCAGCGAGACCCCGGCCGCCGGGGAGGCCACCCCGGTGGAGAACGGGTTGACCGTGGAGCACAGCACCCCGATCCCGGCCCCGAGGATGATCGCGCCGACCGCGACCATCCGGTCGTAGCCCAGCGCCAGCACCAGCGGCACGATCAGCCCGTAGAACCCCAGGGTCTCCTCGGCGAACCCCTCCACCGAGCCGAGCACCGCGAACACCGCCATGATCGCGGCGATCAGCAGCGCGCCCCGGTCGCGCAGCCGGTGCGCCAGCCGGGCGATGCCGCGGTCCAGCGCCCCGGTGGCGAAGACCATGGTGATGAAGGCGCCGATGGCCAGCACGAAGAAGAACACCCCGGCGCTGCCGAAGAGCGCGCCGACCATGTCCGGGCCGACCTCCCCGGAGTCCTGGTCCTGCACCCCGTACAGCCCGTTGACCGGGGACAGGAACAGGTCGGACAGCCGCTCGCCGAGGCTCCGGTCGTCCTCGACCCGCTGGTAGCTGCCGGCGATCGGGCGGCCCTCGGCGTCCCGCTCGTAGGAGCCGGGCGGGATGAGGAAGGCCGCCGCCCACACCGCCAGGGTGACCAGGGCGAGCACGGTCAGCGCGCTGGGGAACCGCCAGGTCCGCCCCTCGGCCCCGTCCTGCCGCCCCGGCGGCGGAGCGCCGTCCCCGCCCTCCCCGGACGCGGCCCCGCCGGAAGCGGCCCCGGCAGAGCCCCCGGAGGCTCCGCCGCCTTCATCGCCGGCGCCCCCGGGAGGACCGCCGGGCCCTCCGCCGGGAGCGCCGCCGCCGGCGCCCTCGGGAGCACCGCCGCCGGAAGCCCCGCCGCGAACACCACCGGGAGGGCCGGAGGCCCCGCCGGGGGAGGCGCCGCCTTCTTCGCGCGGGGCGCCCTCCCCGCTCACCTCCGCCCCTGCCGGGCCGCACGGTCCCGGGCGAAGGCCCGGAAGAACGCCGCCTCGGCGTGCACCGCCCGCTTCAGCTCGTCCAGCAGCACCCGCTCGTTGGGGGCGTGCAGGTTGGACATCGAGTCCTGCGCCCCGAACAGCAGGATCTCCGCGTCGGGGACCGCCTCGGCCAGCCCGGAGACCAGCGGGATCGCGCCGCCGCTGGCCATGTGGACCGGCTCCGCCCCCCAGGCCTCGCGCATCGCCTCGGCGGCGGCCCGGTAGGCGGGGCCGCCGGTGCGCGCGGCGAACCCGTCGCCGGCGTCCCCCGGGGCGACCTGGAGCCGGACGCCGAACGGGCGGACCCGGTCCAGGTGCTCGACCACCGCGCGCTGCGCCTCGGCGGCCTTCTGCCGGGGGTGCACCCGCACGTTGAGCTTGGCCCTGGCGTAGGGCACCACCGCGGCCGCGGCGCCGTCCACCGAGGGCGCGTCCAGCCCCATCACGGTGATGGCCGGGCCGGTCCACAGCCGGCGGCCGAGGCTGCCGGTGCCGAACAGCGGCACCCCCTCGCGCACCTCGGCCATCCGCCGGAACTCGTCCTCCTCCAGGGTGGCGCCGTCCCACTCCTCGCGGAGCAGCCCGGGGACGGCCACGTCCCCCTCCGCGTCGTGCAGCGTGGCCAGGGCGTGCAGCAGCACGATGAGGGCGTCCGGCGCCGCCCCGCCGTACTCGCCGCTGTGCCTTGGCTCGGCCAGGGTGCGGGCCTCGACGATCACCTCGGTGTCGCCGCGCAGCGCGACGGTGAAGGTCGGCACGCCCGGCCGGACGTTGCCCATGTCCGCGATGACCATCGCGTCCGAGCCGAACAGGTCGGGGTCGCTGGCCGGGTAGTCGTCGAAGGCGCTGCCGTACTCCTCCTGGCCCTCGATGACGACCTTGACGCCCACCGGGGGCCGGCCGCCGAACGCGCGCAGCGCCCCGACGTGCACCAGGATGTTGGCCTTGTCGTCGGCGATGCCGCGCGCCCGGATCGCCCCGTCCACCCGGGTGGGTTCGAAGGGCGGCGAGTCCCACAGCGACTCGTCGCCCGGCGGCTGCACGTCGTAGTGGGCGTAGAGCAGCACGGTGGGGGCGCCCTCCGGGGCCGGGATGGAACCGGTGATCACCGGCTGGGTGTCGGGCAGGTCGAGGCCGCCGATGGAGCCGACGCCGGCCGAGCGGAGCAGCTCCACCACCCGGTCGTGCGCCCGGAGCACCGGCTCGTCCGGGTAGCCGGGGAAGGCGATCGACGGGATGGCCGCCAGTCCGACCAGGTCGGCGCCGAGCCCGTCGGCGAGCTCGTCGACCCTGCGTGCGAGGTCCTCCATGTCCGGCTCCTTCGGCTGCAGTGCAGCGGAATCGCTCTCCGTGACATTCCGTGCACTTCCCCGCACCGGCCCGTCGGGCGCCCGGTGCCGGGTAAAGATCCGCACAAGCGGCGCCCGCCGCCGCCCCTGGCCGGCCTTCCTCCGGGACCGCCCTCGCCCGCCTGCGGCGCCGCCCGACCGGCCGGGCGGCGGCACGGCCTCCGGCCCCTGCCCCTCCGGGTCCTCCCGGTGGTGGAGACTGGCCCCGACAGGCAGGAGCAACGACACGAAAGCGGGGCGCCGCCATGCCGAGCGTCGTCAAGTTCAATGTGCTGACCGTGCCCGAGGGGGCCGGGCCGACCCTGGAGGAGCGGTTCGCCGAGCGGGCCGGGCTGGTCGAGGGCCAGCCCGGGTTCGAGGAGTTCCAGCTGCTCCGCCCGGTGGAGGGGACCGACCGCTACATCGTCTACACCCGGTGGAAGGACGAGGAGTCGTTCCGCGCCTGGCTGGAGAGCGCCGCGTTCCGCGAGGGGCACGCCCGCGCCGCCGCGGAGGCCGGGGAGGGGCACGGACACGGCCACGGCCACGGCCACGGCGGTCCGGCCGCCTCCGGCAGCGAGCTGTGGGGCTTCGAGGTGATCGAGCACGTGGTCGAAGGGCGCGGCTGACCTCGGCGGTTGCGGGGCCGGTCTCGCCCGGCCCCGTTATCTGCGATGCTAGGTGGCCTCTCCATCACCGAACCCGGGAAGTCCGCCGCCGCCCATGCCTGCCCCGCGAACCGGTGCCCGTCCGCACCGCCGACGCCGTCGGCCCGAGCTGCTCATCGGACTGCTCGTCATCGCCCTCGGCTGCACCTTCCTGGTCCTGGACCGGGTCCCCTCCGGCTCCGGCGGCGCGCCGGCCGACCGGCCCTCCCGGGAGCCGCAACGGGCCGCCGAGGAGGCCGCCGGGGACACCGGGGAGAAGGACGCCGAAGAGGAGGAGCAGCCTCCGCTGCTCCGCTCCGTGGTCGGCGCGGTGGACTCCGCCGACGGCGAGCTGGACGTCGTGCCGGGCGGCTCCGACCCGGTCGGCGACGGCCGGGTCAAGCGCTACACGGTCGCGGTGGAGAAGGGGCTGCCGGGCGAGGCCGAGGACTTCGCCGCCGCGGTGGAGACCGTGCTGGACGACGAGCGCGGCTGGGCCTCCGAGGGGCTCTCCTTCGAGCGGGTCGACGACGGCCCGGTGGACTTCCGGGTGGTGCTGGCCGCCCCCGCCACGGTGGACGCGCTCTGCGCCCCGCTGCGGACCAACGGCTACACCTCCTGCACCACCGGCGACCGCGCGGTCATCAACCAGAACCGGTGGGTGGACGCGGTCGACGAGTTCGGCGACGACCTGGAGACCTACCGGATCTACGTGCTCAACCACGAGATCGGCCACGCCCTCGGGCACGGCCACGTGAGCTGCCCGGGCGAGGGCGAGCCCGCCCCGGTGATGCAGCAGCAGACCCTGGGCCTGAACGGCTGCGAGCCCAACGGCTGGGTCGAGCCCTGAGCTCCTCCCCCGCCGGTCCCGGACTCGTCGACCGGTCGGTGAGTCCGGGACCGGCGGGGGCGGAGCGGGGCGGGCCCGGTCAGGGCGCCGGGTAGCCCTGGCGCATCAGGCCGTAGGTGATCGCCTGCTCCAGGGCGGTCCAGGAGGCGTCGATGACGTTCTCCCCGACGCCCACGGTGGTCCACTCGCCGCGGCCGTCGCCGAAGGTGACCAGGATCCGGGTGACCGCGCCGGTGCCGCCCCCGCCGTCCAGGATGCGGACCTTGTAGTCGGCGAGCTGGATGCCGCCGAGCGCGCTGTAGACGCCCTCCACCGCGCTGCGCAGCGCCCGGTCCAGGGCGTTGACCGGGCCGTTGCCCTCCGCGGTGGCGATCACCCGCTCGCCCTTGACGTGCAGCTTCACCGTGGCCTCGCTGAGCGAGGCGCCGTCGGCGCGGCGCTCGGTGATCGCCCTCCAGGACTCGGCGGTGAAGTAGCGCGGCCGGTCGCCCCGCTCCTCGCGGAGCAGCAGCTCCAGCGAGGCGTCGGCGGCCTCGAAGCTGTACCCGGCCCGCTCCATCTCCTTGACCCGGTCCACCACCCGGCCCAGCAGGGCCCGGTCGCCGCCCAGGTCCACCCCGAGCTCCTCGGCCTTGAGCTCCACCGAGGCCCGCCCGGCCATGTCCGAGACCAGCATCCGCATGCCGTTGCCGACCAGCGCGGGGTCGGTGTGCTGGTAGAGGTCGGGGTCGACCTTGATCGCCGAGGCGTGCAGGCCGGCCTTGTGCGCGAACGCGGAGACGCCCACGTAGGGCTGGTGGGTGGCGGGCGCGATGTTGACCAGCTCGGCGATGGCCGCGGAGACCCGGGAGGCCTCCGCCAGCCGGCCCTCCGGCAGCACCCTGCGGCCGTACTTGAGCTCCAGGGCCGCGACCACGGAGAACAGGTCGGCGTTGCCGACCCGCTCGCCGTAGCCGTTGGCGGTGCACTGCACGTGGGTGGCGCCGGCGTCCACCGCGGCCAGCGTGTTGGCGACCGCGCAGCCGGTGTCGTCCTGGGCGTGCACGCCCAGCCGCACCCCGGTCGCCTCCAGCACCTCGGCGACGGTCCGGCCCACCCCGGGCGGGAGCATGCCGCCGTTGGTGTCGCAGAGCACCACCGCGTCGGCGCCGGCCGCCCCGGCCGCCCGGACCACGTCCAGGGCGTAGCCGGGGTCGTACCGGTGGCCGTCGAAGAAGTGCTCGCAGTCGAGGAAGACCCGGCGGCCGCACTCCTTGAGGTGCGCCACGGTGTCGGCGATCATCGCGAGGTTCTCCTCGCCGGTCGTGCGCAGGGCGCGCTCGACGTGGCGGACGTCGCTCTTGGCGACCAGGGTCACCACCGGGGCACCCGATTCGCGCAGTGCGGCGACCTGAGGGTCGTCGGCCGCCCGCACACCCGGACGGCGGGTCGCGCCGAACGCGGTGAGCTGCGCGTGCTCCAGGTCGAGCTCTTGTGAAGCCCGCTGGAAGAACTCGGTGTCCTTGGGGTTGGCCCCCGGCCAGCCGCCCTCGATGAAGCCCACGCCGAACTCGTCGAGCAGGCCCGCGATGGCGAGCTTGTCCGCGACGGTCAGGTTGACGCCCTCTCGCTGGGCGCCGTCGCGCAGGGTGGTGTCGAAGACGTGGAAGCTGTCGTCTGGCATCGGTGGAACTCCCGAGTCGGATGCTGTCGGCGGCGTCCGGGCCCGTCGGCGCTGCGGTGGTGCAATAAAAAAGACCCCTCGTGGACACGAGAGGTCGGCGCGCCGGCGGGGTCCGTTCAGCCGGCGCGCCTCACGATAATGATCACCTGAGACGGCACGCGATCAGTGTGCCACAGCCGTCCCGGAAAACAGGAGTTCACCGCGGAAATGTCTCGCTATTCGAGACGGGCGGTCCTGAATCCGGACGGACCGGGCCCCGCGGGATCGCCGCGGGACCCGGCCGCCCGGCGGGTGATCAGGCCAGGGCGCGGACCCAGCCGTGGGTGTCCGGCCGCTTGCCGTACTGCAGCGCGACGAGCTCCTCGCGCAGCCGCATGGTCACCGGGCCCGGCGTGCCGTCGCCGATGTCGAAGGCGCCCTGGGCGCTCTTGACGTGCCCGACCGGGGTGATGACCGCGGCGGTGCCGCAGGCGAACACCTCGGTGATCTCCCCGCTGAGCGCGCCCTGGCGCCACTCGTCGGTGGAGATGCGGCCCTCCTCCGCGGGGATGCCGAGCTCCGGGGCGAGCTTGAGCAGCGAGTCGCGGGTGATGCCGGGCAGCAGCGTGCCGGTGAGCCCGGGGGTGATGATCCGCGCGCCGTCGCCGGAGCCGAGGACGAAGAACAGGTTCATCCCGCCCATCTCCTCGACCCAGCGGTGCTCCACCGCGTCCAGCCAGACGACCTGGTCGCAGCCCTGCTCGACGGCCTGCGCCTGGGCCAGGAAGCTGGCCGCGTAGTTGCCGGCGAACTTGGCCTCGCCGGTGCCGCCCGGCGCCGCGCGGGTGTAGTCCTCGCTCAGCCAGACGGTGACCGGCTTGACGCCGCCCTTGAAGTAGGGGCCGGACGGGGAGGCGATCACCCCGAACAGGTAGGACGAGGAGGGCCCGTTGACCCCGAGGCCGACCTCGGTGGCGATCATGTAGGGACGCAGGTAGAGGCTGGCGTCCTCCTGGTCGGGGACCCACTCCGCGTCGTGCTTCAGCAGCAGCTCGATCGCTTCGATGAACACCTCCTCCGGAAGCTCCGGCATGGCCATCCGCCGGGCGCTGCGGTTCATCCGCCGGGCGTTGGCCTCGGGGCGGAAGGCCGCGATGCTGCCGTCGGGGTGCCGGTAGGCCTTGAGCCCCTCGAAGATCTCCTGTGCGTAGTGCAGGGCCTTGGTCGCCGGGTCGAGGCTCAGCGGCCCGTAGGGCTCCAGGGCGGCGTCGTGCCAGCCCTTCCCCTCGGTGTAGCGGATGGTGACCATGTGGTCGGTGAACACGTTTCCGAACCCGGGGCCGTCCAGCAGCGCCGCTCGCTCCTGCGGGGTCTTCCGCCGGGACGAGGGCCGGACGTCGAACGTCAACCCGCTTGTGGTGGTGCCGTTGCTCATGGGTCTCTCAGGTCCTCTCACCTACATGGGCCGGCAGCGCTGCCGGTCCGCATTCCAGTCTGGCGGAATCGGCGCATCCCGGGCCAGTGCCGGTACCGGTCCTGTGCACGGCCGGCATGGAAAAGGGCGCGCCCTCCCGGACACGGGTCCGGGGACGGGCGCGCCCGCGGCGCACGCTCATCCGGCGGCCCGGCCGCGCCCGTTCACTCGAAGGGGCAGGGCCGAGGCCGCCGCGCGGCTCAGCCCTGCCGGGCTACTCGGGCCACCAGGTCGGCGCCGATCTGCGCGGTGGAGCGGGTGCTCCCCTCCTTGGCGCGGACCTGGAGGTCCTCGGCGACGGCCTGCTCGACCCGCCGGGCGGCCTCCGGCGCGCCCAGGTGGTCCAGCATCAGGGCGACCGAGAGCACGGTCGCGGTGGGGTCGGCCTTGCCCTGGCCGGCGATGTCCGGGGCCGAGCCGTGCACCGGCTCGAACATGCTCGGGAAGGCGTTCTCCGGGTTGATGTTGCCGCTGGCGGCCAGGCCGATGCCGCCGGTGACCGCGGCGCCGATGTCGGTGATGATGTCGCCGAACAGGTTGTCGGTGACGATCACGTCGAACCGCTCCGGCTGGTTCACGAAGAACATCGCGGCCGCGTCGACATGGGTGTAGTCCACGCTGACCTGCGGGTACTCCTCGCCGACCGCGCGCACGGTGCGCTGCCACAGGTCGCCGGCGTAGGTGAGCACGTTGTCCTTGTGCACCAGGGTGAGCTTCTTCCGCGGGCGCTCGGCGGCCTTGGCGAAGGCGTAGCGGACCACCCGCTCCACGCCCATCCGGGTGTTGACGCTGTCCTGGGTGGCGATCTCGTCCGGGGTGCCCTTGCGGAGCACGCCGCCCATCCCGGCGTAGGGGCCCTCGGTGCCCTCGCGGACCACGAGCATGTCGATGTCGTCCGGTCCGCGGTCGGCCAGCGGGGTGGCCACGCCCGGGTAGAGCCGGACCGGCCGCAGGTTGACGTAGTGCGAGAAGGCGAACCGGAGCCGGAGCAGCAGGCCGCGCTCGAGCACGCCGCTGGGCACCGACGGGTCGCCGACCGCGCCGAGCAGGATCGCGTCGTGGCCGCGCAGCTCCTGCTCGACCTCGTCGGTGAGGGTCTCGCCGGTGGCGTGCCAGCGGCGGGCGCCCAGGTCGTACTCGGTGGTCTCGAAGGAGAGGCCGTGCTCGGGGGCGACCGCGGAGAGCACCCGCAGCCCCTCGGCCACGACCTCGGGGCCGATGCCGTCCCCGCCGATGACGGCCAACTTCACGGTGCGCTCACCCATACCTGCCCCAGACTTCCTTCGCTCGGCCTTCGCCCTTCCGGCCTCTACCTTCTCGCATTCTGAGACCGGAAGGACATCCTGTGAGACAACTCTAGCGCCTCACCAGTGCTCGGGCGCGCCGTTGTCCCTGCGCTCGAAGGCGTCCTGCAGCGCGCGCTGCGCCTCGTCGCGGTCCTGGGCCGGGGTCTCATCGGTGTCGTACACGGCGATCCTCCTCGGATGCGCGGTAAAGCAGAGGAATGGCGAATGGGATGTGCGTTCGCGCAGGCCCTGGAGATCCGGATCGTCCGGACGGGCGGGCGCGGAGACGGGACATCGGGGCGCCGGGACCGGTGGGGATCGCCTGACCGGTGGCCGCCGCACGGACCCGATGCAGGCCCGGCCGGCGGAAGCGCCGCCGCCGGGCGGAGTCGCTCCGGCGGATTTCCTCGGACGACAGAATATCGGACGTGCAAACAGACGGCCAGAGCGGACCCGGCGGAAAGTCGCCGCCCGGCCGCCCCGCCCCCGCGGAGGCGGCCCGGGGCGCGCGGGGGCCGGAGAACGGCGGCGGGCCGCCCGCGCCGTGCGCGAGCGGCCCGCCGGTGCGGCCGGGAAGGACTCAGTCCTCCAGGTCCACCTGGCGGGTGGTCTCCGCGCGGATCTCGGTGGAGATCGCCTCCAGGGTCGGCGCCGGGATGGCCGAGTCCACGGTGAGCGTGATCAGCGCCTTGCCGCCCTGCTCGTCCCGGCTCACCTGCATGCCGGCGATGTTCACCGAGGCCTCGCCGAGCAGCGCGCCGACCGCGCCCACGATGCCCGGGCGGTCGTCGTAGGAGAAGAAGGCCATGTGGTCGCTGAGGCCGATCTCCATCGAGTAGCCGTTCAGCTCCACCAGCTTCTCGGTCTGCCGCGGCCCGGTGAGGGTGCCCGACACCGATACCCGGCGGCCGTCGGAGAGCACGCCGCGCACGCTGATCAGGTTCCGCCAGTCGGAGTCGCCGTCCCCGGTGGCCAGGTTCACCTCGACGCCCCGCTCCTTGGCCAGCAGCGGGGCGTTGACGAAGGTCACCGCCTCCTCCACGACGCCGCCGAAGACGCCCTTGAGCGCGGCCAGCTCGATCACCTTGACGTCGTGCTCGGCGATCTCGCCGCGCACCTCGACGTCGATCCGGGTAGCCAGGCCGCCGGCCACCGCGGTGAAGATCCGGCCCAGCTTCTCGGTCAGCGGCAGGCCCGGCTTGACCTCCTCGGCCACCGCGCCGCCCTGGACGTTGACCGCGTCCGGGACGAACTCGCCGGACAGCGCCAGCTTCACCGAGCGGGCGACCTGGGTGCCGGCCTTCTCCTGGGCCTCGTGCGTGCTGGCGCCCAGGTGCGGGGCGACCACGACGCTCTCGAACTCGAACAGCGGGCTGTCGGTGCACGGCTCGCTGGCCCACACGTCGATGCCGGCGCCGGCCACCCGCCCCTCCTTGAGGGCCCGGTAGAGCGCGGCCTCGTCCAGGATCCCGCCGCGCGCGGCGTTGATGATCCGCACGCTCGGCTTGACCTTGGACAGCGCCTCGTCGCCGATCAGGCCGAGGGTGTCCTTGTTCTTCGGCAGGTGGATGGTGATGAAGTCGGCCTGCTCCAGCAGCTCGTCCAGGGTGACCATGTGCACGCCGATCTGCGCGGCGCGGGCCGGCTGGACGAACGGGTCGTAGGCGAGCACCCGGGTGCCGAACGCGGAGAGCCGCTGCGCCACCAGGGCGCCGATCCGCCCCAGGCCGACGATGCCGACGGTCTTGTCGTAGACCTCCACACCGGTGTACTTGGAGCGCTTCCACTCGCCGTTGACCAGCGCGTTGTGCGCCGGGGCGGTGTTCCGGGCCGAGGCCAGCAGCAGGTTCACCGCCTGCTCGGCGGCGCTGACGATGTTGGACGTGGGGGCGTTGACCACCAGCACGCCGGCCTTGGTGGCGGCGTCCACGTCCACGTTGTCCAGGCCGACGCCGGCGCGCGCGACGACCTTCAGCCTCGGGGCCGCGGCCAGCGCCTCGGCGTCCACCTGGGTGGCGCTGCGCACGATGAGGGCATCGACGTCGGCGAGGGCCGGCAGCAGTTGGGACCGGTCGGCGCCGTCGGTGCGGCGGACCTCGAAGTCGTCCTCCAGCAGGGCGAGTCCGGCGGGCGAGAGTTCTTCCGCGACGAGTACTGCGGGCTTGGGCACAGCTTGTTCCTTAGGTTTCGCGAGCGGCTGTCGGGTGCTTCGGCCGGAAGCAAAGTCTACTGCGGGGGTCGGGATCCCCCGTGGTGAGGTGCGCCGGAAACGGCAGGGGCCCGGCGGCCTCCGGCCGCCGGGCCCCGTCCGGGCCTCAGCCCTTGAGCCAGCTCATCAGGGGGCGCAGCTCCGCGCCGACCTTCTCGATCGGCTCGTTCTGCTCCGCCTCGCGGCGCTTGAGGAAGTTGGGCCGGCCGGCGTCGAACTCGGCCACCAGCTCCCGGGCGTAGGTGCCGTCCTGCACCTCGGCCAGGATGCGGCGCATCTCCTCGCGGGTCTGGTCGGTGACCACCCGCGGGCCGCGGGTGTAGCCGCCGTACTCGGCGTTGTCCGAGACCGACCAGTTCATCTTGGAGATGCCGCCCTCGTACATGAGGTCGACGATCAGCTTGACCTCGTGCAGGCACTCGAAGTAGGCGACCTCGGGCTGGTAGCCGGCCTCGGTGAGGGTGGCGAAGCCCGCCTTGATCAGCTCGGCCAGGCCGCCGCAGAGCACCGCCTGCTCGCCGAAGAGGTCGGTCTCGGTCTCCTCGGTGAAGGTGGTCTTCAGCGCGCCGGCGCGGGTGCCGCCGATCCCCTTGGCGTAGGAGAGCGCCAGGTCCCAGGCGCCGCCGGAGGGGTCCTGCTCGACCGCGACCAGCACCGGGACGCCGCGCCCCTCCTCGAACTGGCGGCGGACCAGGTGGCCCGGGCCCTTGGGGGCGACCATGGCGACGTCCACCCCGGCCGGCGGGACGATCAGCTCGTAGCGGATGGAGAAGCCGTGGCCGAAGAAGAGCGCGTCGCCCTCCTCCAGGTTGGGGGCGATCTCCTTGGCGTAGAGGTCGCGGTGGATGTGGTCGGGGACCAGCACCATGATCAGGTTCGCCTCGCGGGCCGCCTCGGCGGGGGTGAGGACGCGCAGCCCCTCCTCCTCGGCCTTGGCCCGGCTCTTGGAGCCCTCGGCCAGGCCGATGCGCACGTCGACGCCGGAGTCGCGGAGCGACAGCGCGTGCGCGTGCCCCTGGCTGCCGTAACCGATGACGGCGACCTTGCGCCCCTGGACGATGCTCAGGTCGGCGTCGTCGTCGTAGTACATCTGTGCTGCCACTTCGGCTCGCTCCTTGCTCGTGTTCTTCGTCGTCGGGCCCGGGGCCGTCCCGGGCCGGTCCAGGGGTCCGTTCAGGCGCTGCGTTCGACGGGGCGCAGCGACCGGTCGGTGATGGAGCGGGGGCCGCGGCCGAGCGCGACCGTCCCGGACTTCACCAGTTCCTTGATTCCGTACGGCTCCAGGTTGCGGATGAGCGCATCGAGCTTCTCGGGTTTGCCGGTGGCCTCGATGACGACCACGTCCGCGGAGACGTCCACGATGTTGGCGCGGAACAGCTCGGCGGTCTGGATGACGTGCGGGCGGCTGGCGGCGTCGGTCTTCACCTTCGCCAGGAGCAGCTCCCTGCGGACCGATGCGTCGTTGTCCATCTCGACGATCTTGATGACGTTCACGAGCTTGTTGAGCTGCTTGGTCACCTGCTCCAGAGGGTGGCGGTCGCAGTTGACCACGATCGTCATGCGGGACAGTCCCTCGTACTCCGTCGTGCTGACGCTGAGGGAGTGGATGTTGAAGCCGCGGCGGGAGAACAGCGCCGAGGCCCGGGTGAGGATCCCCGGAGTGTCCTCCACGAGGACCGCGAGCGTGTGCTGGGTCATGACTGGTTCCTTGTCGTCCTCGTCGGTCCTCGTCAGTCGTCGTCGCCCCAGTCCGGCGCCATGTCGCGCGCGTACTGGATGTTGTCGTTGCTGATGCCGGGGCCGACCATCGGCCAGACCATGGCGTCGGCGTTGACGGTGAAGTCCACCACGACGGGGGCGTCGTCGATCGCCATCGCCTTCTCGATGGTGGCGTCGACGTCCTCGGCGCGCTCGCAGCGCAGCCCGACACAACCGTACGCCTCGGCGAGCCGGACGAAGTCCGGGATGCGGACCTTCTCCGCGTCGGGCGCGGTGCGCAGCTCGGTGTTGGAGTAGCGGCCCTCGTAGAAGAGGGTCTGCCACTGCCGGACCATGCCGAGGTTGCCGTTGTTGACCACCGCGACCTTGATCGGGATGTTCTCCACGGCGCAGGTGGCCAGCTCCTGGTTGGTCATCTGGAAGCAGCCGTCGCCGTCCACCGCCCAGGTGGTCCGGTCCGGCGCCCCGACCTTGGCGCCCAGCGCCGCCGGGACGGAGAAGCCCATGGTGCCCAGGCCGCCGGAGTTGATGAAGGTCCCCGGGTTGTCGTAGGAGACGAACTGCGCGGCCCACATCTGGTGCTGGCCGACGCCGGCGACGTAGGCCGCCTCCGGGCCGACGATCTCGCCCAGCCGCTGGATGACGTGCTGCGGGGCCAGGCTGCCGTCGTCCGGGGCGTCGTAGCCCAGCGGGTAGACGGTGCGCAGCCGGTCCAGCTGGGCCCACCAGGCGGCGTAGTCGCCCTGCCGCCCCTCGGACTGGTCCTTGCGGACCGCGACCACCAGGTCGGCCAGGACCTCCCGGCAGTCGCCGACGATCGGCACGTCGGCCTGGCGGTTCTTGGAGATCTCCGCCGGGTCGATGTCGGCGTGCACGATCTTGGCGTCCGGGGCGAAGGTGTCCAGCCGGCCGGTGACCCGGTCGTCGAAGCGGGCGCCCAGCGCGACGATGAGGTCGGCCTTCTGCAGCGCGCCGACCGCGGCGACGGTGCCGTGCATGCCCGGCATGCCCAGGCTCTGCGGGTGGGTGTCGGGGAAGACGCCGCGGGCCATCAGGGTGGAGACCACCGGGACGCCGGTCAGCTCGGCGAGGACGCGCAGCTCCTGGTGGGCGCCGGCGCGCAGCACCCCGCCGCCGACGTAGAGCACCGGGCGGCGGGCCTCGGCGATCATCCGGGCGGCCTCGCGCACCTGCTTGCCGTGCGGCTTGGTGACCGGGCGGTAGCCGGGCAGGTCGAGCCGGTTCGGCCAGGCGAACGGCGCCTCGTTCTGCAGCGCGTCCTTGGCGATGTCGACCAGGACCGGGCCGGGGCGGCCGGTGGAGGCGATGTGGAACGCCTCGGCGATCGTCCGCGGGATGTCCTCGACCCGCTTGACCAGGAAGTTGTGCTTGGTGATCGGCATCGTGATGCCGCTGATGTCGGCTTCCTGGAAGGCGTCGGTGCCGATCGAGGGGGTGGCGACCTGGCCGGTGATGGCGACCATGGGGACCGAGTCCATGTGCGCGTCGGCGATCGGGGTGACCAGGTTGGTCGCGCCCGGGCCGCTGGTCGCCATGCAGACCCCGGGCTTGCCGGTGGCGTAGGCGTAGCCCTCCGCGGCGTGCCCGGCGCCCTGCTCGTGCCGCATGAGGATGTGCCGGACCCTGCGGGAGTCGTAGAGCGGGTCGTAGGCGGGCAGGATCGCGCCGCCGGGGATCCCGAACACCACGTCGACACCGGCGTGCTCCAGCGACCTGATGAGCGATTGGGCTCCGGTCATCTGATCGGTCATCACAAGATCCTTCGGAGGGCTCGTAGTCGGGTGTGCCTGGCAACAAAAAACCCTCCACCGCTCGGAGCGGTCGGAGGGCGCGCGCAGCGAACGACTCGGTCAGCCGGCTGCGCGCCGACCAAGTACGAGAATGAGGTGGAAGTTGCTCTGCACGGTGTCAACATTGGCCGAGGGTGCGCCGCCCGTCAACCGATTCTCCAGAATGTCTCGACCAGTGAGATGTGACTTCCAGCATACGGCCGATACCGGGACGAAGGATCGCAGGTCAGCGTGGGTGCGCACGGGTGAAGCGCCGACTGTCTCGGCATGCGGACGGATTCCGGCGGATCAGAGCGGCAGGCCGGCCCCGCCGACCAGCGCCTCCATGCCCTCCGCCGCCATCGGCCGCGCCACCAGGAACCCCTGGCCGTGGCCGCAGCCCATGGAGCGCAGCTTCTCCAGCTGCTCCGGGCGCTCGATGCCCTCGGCCACCACCTGGACCCCCAGGTCCTGGCCGAGCCGGATGATGGTGTGGGTGAGCAGCGTGACGGTGCCGTCGGTGCCCAGGTCCCGGATGAACGACGGGTCGATCTTGATCGCGTCCACCCGCAGCTCGCGCAGGTGCGCCAGGGAGGCGTAGCCCATCCCGAAGTCGTCGATGGCCAGCCGCACGCCCAGCCGGCGCAGCGCGGAGAGCCGCTCCACCGCCTCGCCGGGGTCCTCCAGCAGGACCTCCTCGTCGACCTCCAGGGTGAGCACCCGGGCCGGCAGCCCGCTGTCCTCCAGCGCCCCGGCCACCGTCTCCACGAACCGCGGCGACAGGATCTGCTTGACCGACAGGTTCACCGACAGCTCGATGTCCCAGTCGGAGGCCCGCCACACCGCGACCTTCTCGCAGGCCTCGCGGAGGATCCACTCGCCCAGCGGGACGATCAGCCCGGACTCCTCGGCCGGGCCGATGAACTCCTCCGGCATCACCGACTCGCCGCCGCGCCGCCACCGCACCAGCGCCTCCACCGCGGTCACCTGGGAGCTCTCCAGGTCCACCACCGGCTGGTACTCCAGGGTGAAGTCGCCGTCGGCGAGCGCCTGGCGCAGCTGCGCCTGCAGCTCCAGCCGGCCGACCACCCGGGCGTGCATGTCCGCGGCGTAGATCTCCATCCGGCCGCCGCCCTGTTCCTTGGCCCGGGCCAGCGCCATGTCGGCGTTGCGCATCAGCTCGCCGGCGTCCATGCCCTTCTCCGCGAAGGCCACCCCCGCGCTGGCGGTCAGCACCACCTCGCGCCCGGCGATCTGGAACGGCTCCGCGCCGATCACCCGGGCCAGCCGCTCGGCCAGGTCCGCGACGCGCTGCGCGTGCTCGCCCCCCTCGACCAGCACCGCGAACTCGTCGCCGCCCCAGCGCGCCAGGGTCACCCCGGAGGTGGAGGTGGCCCGCAGCCGGCGTGCCGCCTGCGCCAGCAGGTAGTCGCCGAAGCTGTGCCCGGCGGAGTCGTTCACCGCGGTGAAGCCGTCCAGGTCCAGGAAGATCGCGGCGATCTCGCCGGCGCCGCCGGCCCCCGCCTCCCGGCGGGACAGCATCTCCCGGGTCCGCTCCTCCAGGTAGGCGCGGTTGGGCAGGCCGGTCAGCCCGTCGTGGAAGGTCAGGTGGTTGACCTGGTCCTCCAGCGCCACCTGGGCGCTGATGTCCCGGGTGGTCACCAGCAGCCGGTCCGGCTCGCCCGGCTGCTCGTACAGCGAGACGGTGGACTCGGTGTGCCGCCAGGTGCCGTCCCCGGCGCGCGCCCGCACCCGCAGGTGCACGCTCTCCGGCCCGCCGCCGGACCGCTCGAACACCCGGGCGACGCTCGCCGTGCGCGGCAGGTCCTCCGGGTGCACGATCGCGGTGACCGGCTCGGCCACCAGGTCGTCCAGCCGGTAGCCGAACGACTCGGCCGCGCCCGGGCTGGCGTAGAACACCCGGCCGTCCTGCTCCAGGATGAGGATGACGTCGCCGCTGTTCCGGGCCAGCTCGTGGAAGTGGCCCTCCCGGGTGTGCAGCATCCGGGTGAGGGTGCCGTTCTCCTCCAGCATGCCGACCACCCGGACCAGCAGCACCAGCACCGAGGACCCGGCGGCCAGCGCCAGCACCGGGCCCACCTGGGGGACCTGGAACGCGGCCGTGGTCAGCACCAGCACCGCCGCCCCCAGCGCGCCGCAGGCGGCGATCTCCGGGGCGAACCGGTACAGCCCCCGGCCGGTGATCCGGCGCGGCTCGGCCCCGGCCCGGTCCCGGATCAGCCAGGGCAGGATGCCCAGCAGCGCGAAGCCGAGCACCCGCACCGGGTACTCGATGCCGCCGGCCGGCGCGTCGCCGGTCAGCCGGGTCACCGCGCCGATCAGGTCGGCGCCGCAGACGATGACGAAGGCGCCCATCGCCAGCAGCACCGCCCGCCGGGTGCTGTGCGGCGAGGTGAAGACCAGCGGCGCGATCAGGCAGAGCACCGCGATGTCGGCGACCGGGTAGACCAGGCCGAAGCCGAGGAACTCCCCGCCCTGGCCCAGCTCCCGGTAGAGCGGCGCGAACAGCAGCAGCCAGACCATCGAGAACAGCGCCGCGGCGGCCACATAGCTGTCGGTGATGTGCCTGGTCACCGGGCGCAGCCCCTGCGGGAGCGGGGCGAAGCGGGTGAAGCCCAGTACGAACAGCGGGAGCGCGACCAGGGAGAACAGGTCGCTGAAGGTCAGCGAGACCGCCGGGCTGGTGATCAGCAGGCCGGTGACCGCGGAGATGAACGCCCCGGCGCTCCACGCCGCCGCGGCCAGGCCGAGCAGGCGCAGCGCGGCCGGCCCGTCGGCGCCGTCCGCCTCCAGTCCGGCGTCCTCGAAGGCGGACGCCCGCCGGCGCGCCGCGTAGAGCAGCGATGCCGAGGCCGCCGCGGCCACCGTCCCGGTGGCCCAGCCGCCCATGCTGGAGGTGAGCGTCGTGCCGGCCCCGGTCGGCACCAGCGTCCCCAGTGCGTAGAGGACGGTGAGCGCCGCCACCGCGGCCAGCCAGATCCGGTGGTCCCGCTTCATCGGGCGCCCGGCCCGGGATCGGGGACCACCACGACGGACGTGTTCATGGGCACCCTTCCGGTCGATGGCGTTATGCGGGCCGGCGCCTCCGCGCCGACCGGGAGCCCCCGGCGGTTCCCTGGGTGAACACGGTATTCACGCAAGGTCACGCTCCGATTGAGAGGAAGCGGAGACCCGGCGACGAACCGAACACGATGCGTGATCGGGGTCACCGGGCCGGGCGGCCGCCGGCGGTCCGCCCGCCCGGCGTTCGGCGGCCGGGCGCACGGCGCCGCCGGGAGCGGGCGGGCCGCCCGCGGTCCCGGTCCTCCGGGGCCGCGGGAGCGGAACGCCCGGCACCCGGGCGCGGCCGTGCCCGGCTGCCGGGCCGACCGCGGGCGGACGGCCGGGGCCGCGCACCGGGAGGGACGCCGTCCGCTCAGGCCGCGCCCAGCCGCTCCAGGATCAGCTCGCGGGCCCGGCCCGCGTCCGCCTGGCCGCGGGTCGCCTTCATCACATCGCCGACCAGCTTGCCGGCGGCGGCCGCCTTGCCGTTGCGGATCTTCTCCGCGACGTCGGGGTTGTCCGCGATGACCTGGTCCACGATGCCGCCGAGCGCGGAGTCGTCGCTGACCACCTTGAGGCCGCGGGCCTCCACCACGGCGTCCGGGTCGCCCTCGCCGTCCAGCACGCCCTCGATCACCTGGCGGGCCAGCTTGTTGGTCAGGTCGCCGGCGGAGACCAGCGCGCAGACCCGGGCCACCTGCTCCGGGGTGATCGGCAGCGCGGCCAGCTCCACCCCGGACTCGGTGGCCCGCCGGGAGAGCTCGTTCAGCCACCACTTGCGCGCGTCGGCCGGACCGGCGCCCGCGGCGACGGTCGCCTCGACCAGGTCGACGGCCTCGGCGTTGATCAGGTCGCGCAGCTCCTCGTCGGTCAGCGACCACTCGGCCTTGATCCGGGCGCGGTGCGCCGAGGGCGGCTCGGGCAGCGCGGCGCGCAGCTCCTCGACCCACTCGGCGGCCGGCGCGACCGGCACCAGGTCGGGGTCGGGGAAGTAGCGGTAGTCCTGCGCCTCCTCCTTGCTCCGTCCGGAGACCGAGGTGCCGGTGTCCTCCTTGAAGTGCCGGGTCTCCTGGACCACGCGCCCGCCGGCGTCGAGCACGCCGGCCTGCCGCTCGACCTCGGAGCGGACCGCGCGCTCCACCGAGCGCAGCGAGTTGACGTTCTTGGTCTCCGAGCGGGTGCCCCACTCGTCCGAGCCGACCGGGGAGAGCGAGACGTTGACGTCGCAGCGGAGCGAGCCCTCCTCCATCCGCACGTCGGAGATGCCCAGCGAGCGGGCGAGCGCGCGCAGCTCGGCCACGTAGGCCCGGGCGACCAGCGGCGCCAGCTCGCCGGCGCCCTCGATCGGCCGGGTGACGATCTCCAGCAGCGGGATGCCGGCCCGGTTGTAGTCGACGTTGGAGTGGTCCGCGCCGTGGATCCGGCCGGTGGAGCCGCCCACGTGCAGGCTCTTGCCGGTGTCCTCCTCCATGTGCACCCGCTCGATCGGGATGCGGAACTCCCGCGGCCCGTCCGGGGTGTCCACCGTGATGTCCAGGTGGCCGTCGCTGCAGAGCGGCTCGTCGTACTGGGAGATCTGGTAGTTCTTCGGCATGTCCGGATAGAAGTAGTTCTTCCGGGCGAACCGGCACCAGGAGGCGATCGAGCAGTTCAGCGCCAGGCCGAGCCGGATCGCGCTCTCCACCGCGGTCCCGTTGACCACCGGCAGCGCGCCGGGCAGCGCCAGGCAGACCGGGCACACCTGGGTGTTGGGGTCGGCGCCGAACGAGGTCGAGCAGGAGCAGAACATCTTCGAGGCGGTGCCCAGCTCGATGTGGACCTCAAGGCCCAGCAGGGGCGCGTACCGCCGCACCGCGTCGTCGTAGGCCACCGTCGCCGGGGCTCCGCTCCCGGCAGGGGCGCTCTTCACCGCGTCGACCATCACGCACAACCCGTTCCGTGTTCCGATCCTGAGTCCACCTCGAAAGCCTACCGATCCCCGGGGCGTCGCAGGTACGGGCGCGCAATGTCACAGCACGCACACGATTCGGCGCTACCGAGCGGTTCTTCCGTAACCGCACTGCCTGGCCGGTTACCCTTTGCGGGACCGAATCCGCTCCGCGCCCGCCGCCGAGGAGACCACCGCACGTGCCCCGCGCCCCGTTCCGCCTGCGGCCGCTCGCCGGCCTCGCCGCGGCCCTGCTGACCGCAGGGGTCCTCACCCCCGCCGCCCCGGCGGCGGCCCAGGACGGCCCCGCCCGCGTCGAGCGCGAGGCGGTGCCCGGCGCCGAGGTGCGCCTGGCCGGCGGGGAGACGGCGGAGACCGCGCTGTACCGGCTCCGGGTGGACGACGATACCTCGCTGAGCGCCTACGGCGCGGTGCGCTCCGACGAACCCGACCGCAGCACCGCCTACGTCGAGTCCGGCTGGAACGCGGTGCCCGGCGAGCACCCCTCCGGCGACCCGGCCGGGCCGGTCGCCTGGATCGTCCGCAACTCCTACCCGGAGCTGGAGGTGGAGGAGCTGGCCGAGCGGAGCGGGGCCGGCGGGCTCTCCGCCGAGCAGGCCATCGCCGCCACCCAGACCGCGATCTGGCACTACACCGAGGGCGCCGAGCCGGCCGCCGGCAAGGGGAAGGGCAAGGGCGGCAACCACCCGGCCGTGCTGGAGGTCTACCGGTACCTGGTGGACGGGGCCCAGGGGAGCGACGAGCCCGCCGCCGCGCCCTCGCTCTCGGTCACCCCCGAGCGCATCCAGGGCGCCGACCCGACCAGCCCGATCGGCCCGATGAAGGCGCGCACCACCGGCACCGGCCCGGTCTCGCTCCGGGTCGGCGGGGCCGAGGGCGCCCGGCTCACCGACGCCTCCGGCGAGACGGTCACCGAGGTCGGCGACGGCGAGGAGTTCTACCTGGAGGTGCCGGAGGGGTCCGGCGCCGGGGTGGCCACGGTGCACGCCTCCACCACCGCGGCCACCGTGCAGTCCGGCCGCGCGTTCGTCGGCAAGGACGGGGTGACCACGCTGCCGCTGGTCATCGCGGAGGAGGGGGTGACCGAGGGCACCGCGGCGATCAAGGCCGACTGGAACGCCCCCGCCCGCGAACCGGCGCCGGTCACCGACCCGACCCTGGAGCCGCTCCCCTCCGCCTCCCCCGCGGAGCCGCCGCCCGCGGCCGCGCCCCCGGCGCCCTCCCCGGAGGAGAGCGCCTCCCCGGCCTCCCCCGAGCCGGAGCGCCGCGGCCCGCTGGCGCTCACCGGCACCTGGCTGGGCGCGCTGATCGGCATCGGAGCCCTGCTGGTGCTGGGCGGGGCCGCCGCCATGCTGCTGTTCCGGCGCCGCTCCCGCCGGGACTGACCCCGGCCCCGCCGGTTCCGGGCGGCGGCGCGACCCGGGAAGTACGACCCGAATCACACCGCGACTCTCCCCCTCCCGCCGCCGGGCGCGCTCCCACGCAAGAAAGCGCAGGTGAAAGTGGTCTGCGGAATTGGACAGGAACGGACTTCCGCACAGAATCGCACGAATTCCGCGAAGCATGTTGGAAGACCGGAATTGGGTCGCTAGTATCAGGCGGTGCGGTGCTCCGGTACCCGCCGCCGAGCCGGAACCCCTTCCAGGGCGGGCGCGGCGGCTCCGGCGAAGACGAATCGCGCCGATCTCCGTTCGCTTTTTCCATGACGGCGCCTCCCGAAACAGCACGATGCCGCCGGGCACCGCAGCGGGCTTCTCCACGGACCGCGCGCAGCTCGCGCCGCGGCGGTCCGCGGCGTGCGCCCGACCGCCGTTTCCGGGCTTTCCGCCCGGCGCAGCGGCGATGACCGGTTTTCCCCTGAACGACACCGGGACGCAACCTTGATCAAAACGACCTCTCTCCCCCACTCCCCGCGCCGCGGCCGCCGCGTGGCGGCCGTCGCCGCCGCGACCACCGCGGCCGCCCTGGCCTTCGGCCTCTCCGCCGCCCCGGCCCTGGCCAGCGGCGCCAAGGGCGAGTACGTGGGCAACGCCCTCAACGGCGGCCAGGTGACCGCCGCTGACGGCACCAGCATCGGCGCCAGCCTCTTCAACCTGAAGCTGGAAGACGGCACGATGCTGCAGACCTACTGCATCGACTACGAGACCTCGATCCGGGGCGGCGCCAAGTACCAGGAGGACGCCTGGGAGAACTACCCGGGCAAGGGCGAGTTCGCCACCCCGGGCAAGGTCAACTGGATCCTGCAGAACTCCTTCCCCAAGGTCGACGCGGCCTCGCTGGCCGAGACCTCCGGGGTCGCGGGCCTGACCGACGAGCAGGCCGTGGCCGGCACCCAGGCCGCGATCTGGCACTTCAGCAACGGGGTCGAGTTCACCGAGCAGGGCAACGACGAGAACGTCTTCGCGCTCTACAGCTACCTGGTGGAGAACGCGAAGAAGGAGGACGTCGCCGAGCCGGACGCCTCGCTCACCATCGCCCCGGAGTCCGCCGAGGGCAAGGCCGGCCAGACCATCGGCGAGTTCACCGTCACCACCAGCAGCGCCGACCCCGTCGCGCTGACCCTGGACGCCCCGGAGGGCGTGCAGCTGGTCGACGTGGAGACCGGCGAGCCGGTGGAGGCCGCCTCCAACGGCGACGTCTTCGGGTTCAAGGTGCCGGAGGGCACCGAGGCCGGCGAGGCCAGCGTGTCCGGCACCGTGTCGGCCACCGTCGACGTCGGCCGGCTGTTCAAGGGCGTGGAGGGCCAGCCCGCCACCCAGACCCTGATCACCGCGGACGGCGAGACCACCGAGGTCAGCGCCGGCGCCAAGGTCTCCTGGACCGCCGGCGGCGGCGAGGAGACCCCGACCCCGGAGCCGAGCGAGCCAGCCCCGAGCCCGTCGGAGCCCGCGCCGAGCCCGTCCGAGCCGGCCCCGAGCCCGTCCGAGCCGGCCGAGAAGCCGGACGACAAGCCCGCCCCGGGCAAGGACGACGACACCGGCGGCCTGCCGGTCACCGGCGGCGCGCTGGTCGGCCTGGTCGGCGCGGCCGTGGCGGCCGTGGCCGGCGGCGGTGCGGCCATGTACCTGAGCCGCAAGCGCCGCAGCGCCTCCGACGAGGGCTGAGCGGTACGGCTCTAGGCGCAGGCCCTGCGCACTGAGACGCCCGCCGCCGGAGCGATCCGGCGGCGGGCGTTCTCATGTCCGCAGGACGCCTCTCCCGCGATGATCTCGGCGCTCCGGGCCTATCGAGCCGCGTTGACGGGCCCGGAGGTCAAGATCAACGGGAAGGGGCGGCGCGGTGTCCGCACCGTGCCGCCCCTTCCGTGCTTCTCCGGCCGTGCTTCCCCGGCCGTGCGCCTCAGACCGCGTAGGGGCTGCCGGCGAGCAGCGGGCCGCCGCTGCGGTCGCGCAGCGCCGCCTCCACGGCCGCGCCCACCCTGTAGGTCCGGTCGTCGGCCAGCGCCGGGGCCATGATCTGCAGGCCGACCGGGAGGCCGTCCTCCGGGGCCAGGCCGCAGGGGACCGAGAGCGCGGCGTTGCCGGCCAGGTTGGTCGGGATGGTGCACAGGTCGGCGAGGTACATCGCCATCGGGTCGTCGGAGCGCTCGCCGAGCGGGAACGCGGTGGTCGGCGTGGTCGGCGAGACCAGCACGTCCACGTTGGCGAAGGCCGCCTCGAAGTCCCGCTTGATCAGCGTGCGCACCTGCTGCGCCGAGCCGTAGTAGGCGTCGTAGTAGCCGCTGGACAGCGCGTAGGTGCCCAGGATGATGCGGCGCTTGACCTCCGGCCCGAAGCCCTCGGCCCGGGTGAGCGCCATGACCTCCTCGGCGCTGCGGGTGCCGTCGTCGCCGACCCGCAGGCCGTAGCGCATCGCGTCGAACCGGGCCAGGTTGGAGGAGGCCTCGCTGGGCGCGATCAGGTAGTAGGCGGCCAGCGCGGCGTCGAAGCTCGGGCAGGAGACCTCGACGACCTTGGCGCCCAGCGACTCCAGCAGCTCCACGCTCTCCTGGAAGCGCTGCAGCACGCCCGGCTGGTAGCCCTCCCCGGCGAACTGCTTGACCACGCCGATCCGCAGGCCGGCCACGTCGGCCCGGCGGGCCGCGTCGACCACCGGCGGCACCGGGGCGTCGATGGAGGTGGAATCGCGCGGGTCGTGCCCGGAGAACGCCTCGTGCAGCAGCGCGGCGTCCAGCACGTCCCGAGCGAACGGGCCCGGGGTGTCCAGCGAGGACGCGAAGGCGATCAGCCCGTACCGGGACGAGGAGCCGTAGGTGGGCTTGGCGCCGACCAGGCCGCAGACCGCGGCCGGCTGGCGGATCGAGCCGCCGGTGTCGGTGCCGGTGGCCAGCGGCGCCTCGAAGGCGGCCACCGCGGCCGAGGAGCCGCCCGAGGAGCCGCCCGGGATCCGGCCGGTGTCCCACGGGTTGCGGGTCACGCCGTAGGCGGAGTTCTCGGTGGAGGAGCCCATGGCGAACTCGTCCATGTTGGTCTTGCCGAGGATGACCAGGCCGGCCTTGCGCAGCCGGGCGGTGACCGTCGCGTCGTAGGGCGGCAGCCACCCCTCCAGGATCTTGGAGGCGGCGGTGGTGGGCATGTCCTCGGTGGTGAAGACGTCCTTGTGCGCGATGGGCACACCGGCCAGCGGGCCCAGCTCCTCACCCGCGGCGCGGCGCTCGTCGACGGCCCGCGCCTGGGCCAGCGTGGCCTCCCGGTCCACGTGCAGGAAGGCGTTGACGTCGCCGTCGACCTCGGCGATGCGGTCCAGGTAGGCCGTGGCCGCGTCGACCGCACCGGCCTCGCCGCGCGCGATGGCGGCGCCCAGCTCGGCGGCGGAGAGCCTGATCAGGTCGCTGCTCATCACTCCTCCTCCCCGAGGATCTGCGGGACGCGGAACCGCTGGTCCTCCACCGCGGGCGCGCCGGACAGGGCCTGCTCGGGGGTGAGGCCGGGCCGGACCTCGTCGGGGCGGTACACGTTGGTCAGCGGCAGGGCGTGCGAGCTCGGCGGGATGTCGCCTTCGGCGGCCTCCTGCACCTTCGCCACAGCGGAGATGATCTCATCGAGCTGGGCGGCGAGGTGGTCGAGCTCGTCCTCGTTCAACGCCAGCCGCGACAACCGGGCGAGGTGCGCGACCTCATCGCGGGTGATGGCGGACATGAATTGCTTACCGTTCTCTGATGTCGTTCAGGACGACTCAATCCTATGGCCGCCGGGCACCCCTCGGTCGTCCTTCCGCACGGCCCCGCGGATCCACTCCTCGGCCTCGGCCGCCGCCAGCGGGGGCGCGAAGTGCCGGCCCTGCGCCGCGCGGCACCCCAGGGCGCGCACCTCCTCGGCCACCCCGGCGCTCTCCACCCCCTCGGCGACGGCGCGCATCCCCAGCGAGCCGACCAGGGTGATCGCCGAGGCCACGATGGTCCGGCCGTCGGTGTCCTCCTCGACCCGGCGGACGAACGAGCCGTCGATCTTGATCTCCTCCAGCGGCAGGCCGTTCAGCCGGGCCAGGGTGTAGTAGCCGGTGCCGAAGTCGTCCAGGGAGAGCGGCACGCCCAGCTCGGCCAGGGCCAGCACGCTGGGGGCGACCGCGTCCGCCTCGGCCACCATGGTCCGCTCGCTGATCTCCAGCCGGAGCCCCTCCGGGGGGACGCCGTGCCGGCGCAGCGCCGCGGCCACCACGTCCGGCAGGGTGGGGTCGAGCAGCTCGCGGGCGGAGAGGTTGACCGCCACCGGGTACCGCCAGCCCTCCCCGCGCCACCGGGCGACCTGGGCCAGGGTCAGCTCCAGCACCTCGTGGGTGAAGCCGCGGATCAGGTAGGACTGCTCCATCATCGGCACGAACTCGTGCGGCTCCAGCAGGCCGCGGGCGGGGTGCCGCCAGCGCACCAGGGCCTCCATCCCGATCGCCCGGCCGCTCTCCAGGTCGACCGTGGGCTGGTAGTACATCTCCAGCTCCTTCTCGACCAGGGCGCGGCGGAGCTCGCCGAAGAGGCTGAGCCGGTCGGTGGAGTTGCGGTCCTTGTGCGGGGCGTAGGACTCCACCCCGGTGCGCTGCTCCTTGGCCACGTACATCGCCACGTCGGCGCGCTGCATGAGCAGCTCGAAGTCGGGGGCGTGGTCCGGGTAGAGCGCGATGCCGACGCTGGCCTCCAGGTCGAAGTCCATCCCGTCGATCCGGGTGGGCTCGGCCAGCGCCACCCGGAGCCGGGCCGCGACCTCGCGCGCCGAGGCGGCGTCGCGCACCTGCGGCAGCAGCACCGCGAACTCGTCCCCGCCCAGCCGGGCGACCAGGTCGCCCGGGCGGACGCTGCGGGTCAGCCGGACCGCCACGATCTGCAGCAGCCGGTCCCCGGTGGGGTGGCCCAGGGTGTCGTTGACCTCCTTGAACCGGTCCAGGTCGAGCAGGAGCAGGCCGACCCTCAGGTCGCGCTGGCGGGCCTCGGTCAGCGCCTCCTGGGTGCGCAGGATGAGCAGCTTCCGGTTGGCCAGGCCGGTGAGCTCGTCGTGGTTGGCCTGGTGCTCGCGCTTCACCGAGAGGGTGGCGCTGCTGTACAGCGCGGCCAGCGGCAGGGCGAACAGCGGCACCAGCCAGATCGAGTGCGTCATCGCCACCACGACCAGCGGCGCCAGGGAGAGCAGCACCCCGTTGACGAAGAGCCGCTGGCCGATGTCCTTGCCGAGCACGGTGTGCAGCGGCGCCCGCTCGTGCATGGCCACCGCGCACTCCACCAGGACCAGGTTGGTCACGAAGTAGGCGGCGCCGGCCAGGCCGATCAGGACCAGCTCCGCGCCCTGCGGCACCCACGGGTAGACCGACGCCTCGGGGTGGAAGAGCCGCATCGCCGCGTCGGCCACGCCGAGGCTGAGCACGTACTGGGCGGCGTTGAAGGCGGTCCGGTGCGGGGCGTGCCGGCGGGCCACCCCGGCGACCACGGTGGCCAGCGCCTGGACCAGGCCGGCCGCGGGCAGGCCGAGGTGGATGAGGAGCGCGAAGGAGAACGGGAGCGAGGTGGGCGCGCCTTCGTCGCCGGCGGATCCGGGCGTGGCGATGGGGCGCAGCTCGCCGAGGACGACCATGCACAGGATCAGCCAGACCAGCGGCCGGTCGGCCAGCACGAGCAGGTCGCCCGGGCCCAGCCAGACGAGCGAGCCGGCGAGCAGCGCCGCCCCGGCCGCGGTGGTGCCGGCCAGGTAGAGCCAGAGCGGTGTCCCTACCCGGGGGCCGACGTCCCGGGTGTTGTTGGGATCCTTCATATCGTCCTCGGGATGGTCGGCGGAGCTCCGGTCCCGCCCGGGGGAGTGCGGTCCGGGAGCTCCTGGCGGAGTCTCGTCCTCAAGCCTTCCGGCCACCCCCTGCGACGGATCCGGTTCGCTTCCGCGCGGTGCGCAGGCCGTGCGCACCCGTCGGTGTACGGGCACAGCTTACGACGCTTCATCACCAGGTGTCGCCATACAGGGACTTTAGGTAAGCCTTGCGGGGGTTGACAGAAACACCCGGTTTCCGTATCGGGCACCGCACCCGCCCCGCCGACATGCGGCGCGGCCGGGGGCGGGATCGCGCTCCCGCCCCCGGCCGCCGCTCACTCCTCGGCCGTCCGGGCCAGTTTCGCGGCCTCATCCGGCCCGCCGTCCAGCAGCACCCGGAAGCCCTCCTCGTCCAGCACCGGGACGCCGAGTTTGACCGCCTTGTCGTACTTGCTCCCCGGGCTCTCCCCGGCGACCAGGAAGTGCGTCTTCTTCGAGACCGAGCCGCTGGCCCGGCCGCCGCGCTCGGCGACCGCCTCCTTGGCGCCGTCCCGGGTGAAGCCCTCCAGCGACCCGGTGACCACCACCGTCACCCCGTCCAGCGGCCGGGGGCCGCTGTCCGCGCCCTCGTCGGCCATCCGCACCCCGGCCGCCCGCCACTTGCGGACGATCTCCCGGTGCCAGTCGACCGAGAACCACTCCCGGATGGAGGCGGCGATCGTCGGGCCGATGCCCTCCACCGAGGCCAGCTCCTCCTCCGAGGCGGCCTCGATCGCGTCCAGCGAGCGGAAGTGCCGGGCCAGGTCCTCGGCGGCGCGCGGCCCCACGTGCCGGATGGACAGCGCCACCAGGATCCGCCACAGCGGCCGCTGCTTGACCGCCTCCAGCTCCTGGAAGAGCCGCTCCACGTTCTTCTTCGGCTCGCCGTCGGCGTTGGCGAAGAAGGTGACGACCTTGCGCTCGCCGGTCTTCGGGTCGGTCTTCGGCTCGGTGGTGTCCGGGTCGAGCACCAGGGTGCGGATCGGCAGCAGCTTCTCGACGGTCAGGTCGAACAGGTCGCCCTCGTCGCGCAGCGGCGGCTCCTCCGGCTCCAGCGGCTGCGTGAGCGCGGTCGCCGCCACGTAGCCGAGCGTCTCGATGTCCAGCGCCTTGCGCCCGGCCAGGTGGGACAGGCGCTCGCGGAGCTGGCCGGGGCAGGAGCGGGCGTTGGGGCAGCGCAGGTCGACGTCGCCCTCCTTCTGCTGCCCCAGCGGGGTGCCGCACTCCGGGCAGGTCTCCGGCATCCGGAACGGCCGCTCCGAGCCGTCCCGGCGCTCGAGGACCGGGCCGAGGATCTCCGGGATGACGTCGCCCGCCTTGCGCAGCACCACGGTGTCGCCGATCAGCACGCCCTTCCGCTCGACCTCCTGGGCGTTGTGCAGGGTGGCGAACTCCACCTCGGAGCCGGCCACGTGCACCGGCTCCATCACGCCGTAGGGGGTGACCCGGCCGGTGCGGCCCACGTTGACCCGGATGTCCACCAGCCTGGTGGTGACCTCCTCCGGCGGGTACTTGTAGGCGATCGCCCAGCGCGGCGCGCGGCTGGTGGAGCCGAGCCGGCGCTGCAGCGCGACGTCGTCCACCTTCACCACGACGCCGTCGATCTCGTAGGCGGGCTCGTGCCGGTGCTCGCCGTAGTGGTCCACGTAGGCGCGCACCTCCTCCAGCGAGCCGACCACCCGGTACCGGTCGCTGACCGGCAGCCCCCAGTCCCGGAGCAGGTCGTAGACGTGCGACTGGTGCGTGAACTCCACGCCCCGGTGCGCGCCCACGCCGTGCGCGATCATGGTCAGCGGCCGGGTGGCGGTGATCCGCGGGTCCTTCTGCCGGAGCGACCCGGCGGCGCCGTTGCGCGGGTTGGCGAACGGCTGCCTGCCCTCGTCGGCGAGGCGCCGGTTGAGCTTCTCGAACCCCTCCACCGGCAGGAACACCTCGCCGCGGACCTCCAGCAGCTCCGGGGCGGGCCGCACGCTCTCGTCCAGCCGCTCCGGCACCGCGGCGATGGTGCGCACGTTGAGCGTGATGTCCTCGCCGACCCGGCCGTCGCCGCGGGTGGCGGCGCGGGCCAGCCGCCCGTCCTCGTAGACCAGGTCCACGGCGAGCCCGTCGATCTTGAGCTCGCACAGGTAGGCGTCGACCGGCACCTCGGCCGAGACCCGGTCGGCCCAGGCGGACAGCTCCTCGGCGTCGAAGGCGTTGCCCAGGCTCTCCATCCGCACCAGGTGCTCCACCGGCGCGAACTCGTTGCTGATCGGCGCGCCCACCTTCTGCGTGGGCGAGTCCTGGGTGACCAGCTGGGGGTGGCGGTCCTCCAGAGCGCGCAGCTCCTGCATCAGCGCGTCGTACTCCGCGTCGGAGACGACGGGCGTCTTCATGTAGTAGCGGTAGCTGTGGTCGTCGAGCTCCTGCGACAGTTCGGCATGGCGCTCGCGCGCCTCGGCGGGGACGGGATCGACGCTGGCCGACTCTTCCGTGCTCACCCGGGACGTCCTTTCCTCCATGCTGTGCTCCTCTTGCTCCGGGTTCACCCGCGGGGGTCGTCGCGCAGCACCCGGGCCGCTTCGCGGCAGGCCTCCAGGGCGGCGCGGGCGCCCTCCGGCGAGGCGCCGGCCAGGCCGCAGACGGGGGTCACGACGACGGTCCCGGCCAGTGATTCAGGGGCGAACCCGATGCGGTTCCACAGCTCGCGTACAGGATCGACGGTACCGACCGGGTCGGACACTCCGGCCCGCTCCCGCGCCGCGACGCCGAGAAAAAGCCCGGTCCCGGCCTCGACCGCCTCGCCCACCGCCTCGTCCGAGCCGGGGGCGAGCCGGGTGGCGTCCAGGCCCAGCACGCGCGCCCCGGAGCGGCGCAGCAGCCCGATCGGGACGTCCCCGGCGCAGCAGTGCGCGGCCGGCACCGCGCCCGCCTCCGCGACCGCGGCGAACACCTCGCCCAGCCGCTCCCGGGCGACCGCGGGGTCGGGGGCCGCGATCCGCCGGTAGCCGCTGGCGGTGGGCACCCGGCCGGCCAGCACCGCGGGCAGCGACGGCTCGTCGATCTGCACGATCAGCTCCGCGCCGGGCAGCCGCGCCGCCACGTCGGCGATGTGCGCCCGCAGCCCCTCGGCCAGCGAGCCGGCCAGGTCGGCCACGGCGCCGCGGTCGCCGAGCATCCGCTCCCCCGAGCGCAGCTCGACCGAGGCCGCCAGGGTCCACGGGCCGGCCGCCTGGACCTTGAACGGACCGGTGTAGCCGGCCCCGTGCCGCTCCACCGCCTCCAGGTCGTAGGAGAGGAAGCTGCCGGCCCGGGCCAGGTCCCGGCCGGGCCCGCGGGCCACCCGCCAACCGCTCGGCTGCACCTCCACCGGAATGTCCACCAGCAGCGAGGCGGTCCGGCCGATGATGTCCGCCCCGGCCCCGCGCGCGGGCAGCTCCGGCAGGTGCGGCAGCTGCGCGAGCTCGCCGAACACCGTCCGCGCCGCTTCGTCGGGGTCCTCCCACGGATACGACCCCACACCGGTCCAACTCGCCACTGCCCAGGGAAAACGCCGCTCATTCACGACCGACAAGACTAGGGCACCCGTCCGGCCCCTCTCGATGATCTTGACGTTGCGGGGTATCAGAGCGCTCTGAGGCCCCCCGCAACGTCAAGATCATCGGGGGAAGGGCGGGCGGGGAGGGGGTCCCCGGTCAGCCCGCGACCGGTTCGGAGGGTTCGGCGTCCCCCCGCTGAGCGGCGCGGCGGCGGCGGAGCAGGGTCGCGGCGGCGGCCGCGGCGGCCGCGAGCAGCAGTACCAGGGCCACGGCCAGCACCGGGGAGTGCAGGAAGACGTTCCACCACACCGCGAGCACGGCCAGGCCGCCGAGGCTGTAGATGGCCGCCCAGATCGCGCAGCCGGGGATCATCGCGGCCAGGTAGCGCGGGAAGGACATCCGCATCGCGCCGGCCACGAGGTGGATCGCGGTCTGCACGCCGACCGTGACGTAGGCGACGGTGACCACCGGCGGGCCGAACCGGTCGATCAGCCGCTCGGCCCGCTCCAGCCGGGAGCCGAGCCGGGCGCCCCAGCGCGAGCGGTGCAGCCCGGCGCCGAGGCCGCGGCCGATCCAGTAGGTGGCCTGCGTCCGGGCGAAGACGATGCCGAACAGCGCGGAGTACACGATCCAGAAGGGCTGCCCCTCCAGGAACTGGTATTCCATCGGCCCTCCATGCGTTCCGGGCCGCCCGAGCGGCGCCACCCGGAGACCATGATAAGCCTAACCTAAGTTCACCCGGCCCGGGGGGCCGCCGCAGGCTCGGCCGACTCCGCCGACTCGGCCGGCTCGGCCGCGCGGGTGCCGGAGATCGTCGCCGAGCCCAGCACCGCGTCGCCGTCGTAGAACACCGCGGTCTGCCCGGGGGCCACCCCGGTGGCCGGGGAGTCCAGGGAGACCTCCACCCCCTCGCCGGCCGCGCGCACCGTGCAGCCGTGCACCTCGCCGTGGGCGCGCAGCTGCACCCGGCAGGCGAGCGGGCCGTCGCCGGGGGCCGGCGCCTCGCGCCCGCTCCACACCGGCCGGACGCCGCTGATCCCGTCCACCCGCAGCGCCTCGCGCGGGCCCACCGTCACCGTGTTCTGCACCGGCTCGATGGAGAGCACGTAGCGGCGGTCCGGGGCGCCGCCCAGGTTGAGGCCCTTGCGCTGGCCGATGGTGTAGGCGTGCGCGCCGTCGTGGGTGCCCAGCACCTCGCCGGACTCGTCCTTGATCGGCCCCGGCCGGCTGCCCAGCCGGCTGTTGAGGAAGCCCGCGGTGTCGCCGTCGGCGATGAAGCAGATGTCGTGGCTGTCCGGCTTGTCCGCGACGGCCAGCCCGCGCCGCGCCGCCTCCTCCCGGACCTCCTCCTTGGTGCAGTCCCCCAGCGGGAACATGGCGTGCGCGATCTGCTCGCGGGTCAGCACGCCCAGCACGTAGGACTGGTCCTTGGCCTGGTCCACGCTGCGCACCAGGCGCCCGTCGACCAGCCGGACGTGGTGGCCGGTGCAGACCGCGTCGAAGCCGAGCGCGACCGCCCGGTCCAGCACCGCCTCGAACTTGATCTTCTCGTTGCAGCGCAGGCACGGGTTGGGCGTGCTGCCCGCGGCGTAGGAGGAGACGAAGTCCTGGACCACCTCGCGGTCGAACTCCTCCGCCATGTCCCACACGTAGAACGGGATGCCGATCACGTCGGCCGCCCGGCGGGCGTCCCGGGAGTCCTCCACAGTGCAGCAGCCCCGGGCCCCGGTCCGGTAGGACTGCGGGTTCTTGGAGAGGGCCAGGTGCACCCCGGTGACGTCATGGCCGGCCTCGGCCGCCCGGGCGGCGGCCACCGCTGAGTCGACGCCGCCCGACATGGCGGCCAGTACGCGCAAAGTCATAACGACTCCAGGGTATGCGCTGCACCGGGCCGCCCCCTCCCGTTCCGACCGCCGGCCGGCCGCTTCCGGGCCGGTGTCCTCTCCTCCCCCCGGGTTCTGCGAAAATCAGAGCATGCCTCTGTTCCGCCGCCGCCGTTCCGCGGCGTCCGAATCCGCCGCCGGCATCGACGCCTTCTGGGCGCACTGGCCCGAACTGCGCGGCGCCCTGGCGGAGTCGGTCGACGCCGGCTCCGCGCTCCCCGAGGAGGCCGCCGAGCGGCTCACCGGGCTGGTCCGGCGCATCCACCCCGCGCTCGCCTGGGAGGTCTCCTCCGCCCCGCCGGCCGGCGGCAACCCGCTGGAGGACCTGCAGTCCTCGCTCGACGCCGACCCGGGCGAGCTGATGGCCCGGCTGGCCGAACTGGACGACCCCGCCGCGCTGCTCGGCGGGGACGGCCCCTCCTACGCGCTGACGCTCCGCTCCGGCCCGGACGACGAGGCGCGGATCGCCGCCGAGCGGTGGTCCCGCGCCGCCCCCGGGGAGCCGGGCTGGACGTTCCGCCCGTCGCTGCCCGCCGACCACGAGGCGCTCTCCCGCCCGCTGGACTGGAACGGCCACGAGCTGGACCTGTCGCACACCAGCGTGGAGCTGCGGGCCGACCCGCGGCGCGGCACCCTCACCGCCGGCGTCTACCACCCCGACTTCATGTTCCTGCCCGAGGAGGACCAGGCCGGGGTGGCCGAGCACGTGGTGATGCTGGCGCTGGGCGAGGACGACTACGTGCGGGCGATCGGCGCGGTGCGCGCGCTGGTGGAGAAGCCGCTGGACCCGCTCCCGCCGACGTCCATCCCCTCGGTCGCCCGCCAGCTGGGCCACGGCTCCGGCGGCGCCCTGGTGAGCGCCGAGGCCCGGCACCCGGTGCTCGGCCCGCTGGAGGTGCTCCTCCGCCACCCGGTGCAGCGCCGCGACTTCCCGGTCTTCACCCTGCTGCTGCAGGTGGTGCTCCCCTACCGCGAGGCCGACGCGGAGAAGCAGCCCAGCGGCGCCAGCGCGGCGGCGCTGGAGGCTATGGACTCCCGGCTGGAGGAGGTGCTCGGCGCCGACGGCGCGCTCTTCCTGCAGCAGACCGGGGGCGGCCGCCGGGAGATGCTCTTCTACCTGGACCCCGAGTCCCAGGTGCTGCCCTCGGTGGAGGAGGCCGTGGCCTCCTGGAGCGAGGGCCGGCCGGGGATGAAGACCCAGCTGGACCCGGACTGGTCGGTGTTCAACCGGATCACCGGGAAGTTCCGCGGCCTCTCCTGACCGCCCGCCCTGCCCCCATCCCCAACGCGAGGCGGGGGTCAGCGGCGGCGGCTGCGGGCGGCGCGGGCCCGCTCCACGGCCGGGCCGATCGCCTCGGCCAGGGCGTCCACGTCGGCCGGGGTGGAGCCGCGGCCCAGGCTGAACCGGAGCGAGCTGAGCGCGGCCTCGGCCCCGGCGCCCATCGCGAGCAGCACGTGCGAGGGCTGCGCCACCCCCGCCGAGCAGGCCGACCCGGTCGAGCAGGCGATCCCCTGGGCGTCCAGCAGCATCAGCAGGGCGTCGCCCTCGCAGCCGGGGAAGGACATGTGCGCGATGCCCGGCAGCCGGTCCTCCGGGTGGCCGTTGAGCACCGCGTCCGGCACCGCCTTGTGCACCGCGCGGACCAGTTCGTCGCGGAGCGAGGAGAGCTCCGCGGCGTGCTCCTCGCGCTCCTCGGCGGCCAGCCGGACCGCGGTGGCGAAGCCGCGGAGCAGCGGCGTCATCAGGGTCCCGGAGCGGACCTCCCGCTCCTGGCCGCCGCCGTGCAGCACCGGGACCGGGTCGGTGCCGCGCGCCAGCACCAGCGCGCCGGCGCCCATCGGCCCGCCCAGCTTGTGCCCGGACAGGGTGAGCGCGGACAGCCCCTCCACCGCGAAGTCCGCGGGGACCGCGCCGACGGCCTGCACCGCGTCGGTGTGCATCGGGACGCCGTACTCGGCGGCCACCGCGGCCAGCCCGCGCACCGGCTGCACCGTGCCCACCTCGTTGTTGGCCCACATCACCGAGACCAGCGCGACGTCGCCGGGATCGCGCTCGATCGCCTCGCGCAGCGCCTCGGGGTGCACGGTGCCGTACCCGTCGGCCGGCAGCTCCTCGTACCGGGCGCCCTGGCGGTCGGCCATCCACCGGGCCGGGTCGAGCACCGCGTGGTGCTCCACCGAGCCCACCAGGATCCGCCGCCGGCGCGGGTCGGCCTGGTTGCGCGCCCAGTACAGGCCCTTGACCGCGAGGTTGTCGGCCTCGGTGCCGCCGCCGGTGAACACCACCTCGTGCGGGGTCGCCCCGAGTGCCCAGGCGATGTCCTCGCGGGCCTCCTCCACCACCCTGCGGGCGGCCCGCCCCGCCCCGTGCAGCGACGACGGGTTGCCGAGCCGCCCGTACTCCTCGGTCATCTCCGCGACGGCCTCGGGGCGGACGGCGGTCGTGGCTGCGTGATCCAGATACACCATGGCCTTCCAAGGATACGGCGGCGGCCCCGGGCCCGAAGTGCCCGGGGCCGCCGCCGGCCTTCCGCGGAGCGGCGCCTACTTGCGCTTCTCGATCTCCTCGGTGAGCTGCGGGGCGACGGTGTGCAGGTCGCCCACGACGCCGAAGTCGGCGAGCTCGAAGATCGGCGCCTCCGGGTCCTTGTTGACCGCGACGATGTTCTTCGAGGTCTGCATGCCGGCCCGGTGCTGGATCGCGCCGGAGATGCCCAGCGCGATGTACAGGTTGGGGCTGACCGTCTTACCGGTCTGGCCGACCTGGAACTGGTTGGGGTACCAGCCGGAGTCGACCGCGGCGCGGGACGCGCCGACGGCGGCGCCCAGCGAGTCGGCCAGCTTCTCCACCACGGAGAAGTCGTCGGAGCCGACGCCCCGGCCGCCGGAGACCACGATCGCGGCCTCGGTCAGCTCCGGGCGGGCGCCCTGCTCCTGGACGACGCGCTCCACGACCTTGGCGCCCTTGGCGGCCTCGGAGACCTCGACCGAGACCTCCTCGACGGCGGCGGCGCCGGAGGCCGGCTCGGCCGGGACCGAGTTGGGGCGGATCGCGACGACCGGCGTGCCGGAGGCGACCTTGGCGTGGGTGACCAGGGCGCCGCCGAAGACGCTGTGCTCGGCGACCAGCTCGGCGGTGACGTCGACGACGTCGGTGAGCACGCCGGAGCCCAGCTTCACCGCGGTGCGCCCGGCGATCTCCTTGTTCTCGGCGGTGGCCGAGACCAGGATCGCGGCGGCGGACTTCTCCCCCGCCAGCTTGGCCAGCAGCTCGGCCTTGGGCGCGACGACGTAGTCGTTCAGCTCGGCCGGGGCGACGTAGACCTTCTCCGCACCGAACTCGGCCAGCTTGGCCTTGCCCGAGTCGGCGCCCGCACCGACCCACACGGCCGCCGGCTCGCCGATCCGGCGGGCCGCGGTGAGCAGCTCGGTGGTGACCTTCTTGACCTCACCGTCGACGTGGTCGACGAGGACGAGGACCTCAGCCATGTCTTGAATCCCTCTTTCGTCTCGCCGGACCTATACGAACTTCTTGTCGGCGAGGAACGCGGCGATCTTCGCACCGCCGTCGCCCTCGTCCTTGACGATGGTGCCGGCGGCGCGCGGCGGCGCCGGGGCGGCGTCGACCGTCTGCGTGGTCGCGGCGGCCAGGCCCACCTTGGCGGTGTCGATGCCGGCGTCGGCGGCGCCGAGCTTCTGCACCGGCTTCTTCTTCGCCTGCATGATCAGCTTGAACGACGGGTAGCGCGGCTCGTTGATCTTCTCGACCACGCTGACCACCGCCGGCAGCTGCGCCTCGACCACGTCGTAGCCGTAGTCGGTCTGGCGCTGGACCTTGATGGCGGAGCCGTCCACGTCCACCTTGCCGGCCAGGGTGAGCTGCGGCAGGCCGAGGTACTCGGCGAGCGCCGCGCCGACCACGCCGGTGCGCGCGTCGGTGGACTCCGAGCCGAGCACGACCAGGTCGAACTCGATGGTGCCCAGGGCCTTGGACAGCGCGTAGGCGGTCTGCAGGGCGTCGGAGCCCTTCAGCGCCTCGTCGTTGACGTGCACCGCCTTGTCGGCGCCCATGGACAGCGCCTTGCGGATGGAGTCGGTGGCCTGGTCCGGACCCATGCTCAGGATCGTGACCTCGCCGCCGTGCTTCTCCTTGAGGAGGAGGGCCTCCTCGATGGCGTACTCGTCGAGCTCGTTGATGACGCCGTCCGAAGCCGCGCGGTCCAGCGTGTGGTCATCCGCGAGTTTCCGCTCGGTCGCCGTGTCCGGGACCTGCTTGACCAAAACGACAATATTCATGGCCGGTGGCCGACCTCCCTGCACTCCCTTGCGTCGCCCGCTCGGACGGCGCGGACGCCGGTGCGTCCGTGGCCCCTAAGGGTGCCAAATGCGCTGATGGCATCCGGCGGCGGGGTGCGCGTTCACGTCCCGCGTCCCGCCTGTTCATGGTGCTCGCCCCCGATGTTACTGACTAGTAGCACAGAAGGCGAACACACCCCCGGGACTTCAGAGCTTAGGGCACCCTAACCGCCGAACGGGTTGCTGGGCGGGAACCAGACCCAGACCGGGGCGGCGCTGAACCCGAAGGAGAGCACCAGCATCGCGAAGAGCACGGTGAACACGATGACGCCCCAGTAGACGTACACGTTGCGGAAGCCCACCTTGTCCAGCAGCTCCATCGCCTGGCTCCGGGCGGTCCGGGCGTTCGGCCCCACGAAGCTCAGCAGGACCATCACGAACGTGCCGAAGGCGACCGCGTTGTTGATCCCCTCCCGGCCGGTGAGCATCCCGACGATGAACCCGAGGACGCTGCCGACCAGCAGGTACCCCAGTCCGTACAGCGCGTTGACGCCCAGGTTGCGCAGGAGCGCCACCGGCATGTCCAGGGCCACCACGATCGTGTCGGAGCTGCGCGGCGCCCGGGTCTGCAGCCGGCGGGCGTGGTTGGCCTTGACCGTGCCCAGCGCGCCGAGCACGCTCACCAGCACCAGGCCGAACAGCATCCCGATCCAGGGCAGCACCAGCGCGATGCCGGAGACCAGCGCGAGCACCGCGAGCAGGTAGAGCCGGGGCAGGTGCCAGCGGTCGTCGTCGTAGTACTCGTCGTCGTCACCGCCGCCCCAGTAGTCGCTGACGCTGTCCCCGCCGCTGCGCTTCCAGCGCCCGAAGAGCCCCCCTCGGCCCTCCTCCTCGGCGTCCTCCTCGCCGCCGCGGGAGGCGCGGCGGCCGCGCCGGGCGTCCTGCTCGACCGGGGTGAGGATGTCCTGGAAGTCCTCCGGCCGGAGGGTGGAGTTGAAGTACTGGGTGTGCGGGGCGCCGCCCCGCTCGTCCTCGTCGTCGTCGGCGTAGTAGGTGCGCACCTGGCCGCCTCGGGCGCGGTCCGCGTCCTGCGGGTCCAGCAGCCCGGTGGCCTGCGGGTCGTCCGCCTCGCGCGGCTCCAGCAGCCCGGTCGCCTGGGGGTCGTCCGCGGGCTCCGCGGCCGACTCGGCGGTCTCCGCGGGCGGCACCGCGCGGGTCGCGCCCGCCCCGTACTCGGTGGCCGGACCGTACTCCGTCGCGGGCCCGTACTCCGTCGCCGGACCGTATTCGGTGGCCGGACCGTACTCGGTGGCGGGTCCGTACTCCGTCGCGGGCCCGTACTCCGTCGCCGGACCGTATTCGGTGGCCGGACCGTACTCGGTGGCGGGTCCGTACTCCGTCGCGGGCCCGTACTCGGTGGCCGGGCCGTACTCGGCCGCGGGGGCCGCCTCGGAGCGCGCCTCCTCCTGCTGCTGCTCCTGCTGCGCGGGCTGCGCCGAGCGGTGCACCGCGGTGTGCTTCCCGGTCATCCCGGAGCCGACGTAGGCCGCGAGGTCGTCGCTGAGCGGCAGGTCGAGGTTGAGCCGCCCGGTCTCGGCGACCAGCTGAGCGGCGGTCGGCCGGGCCGACATGTCCCGCGAGACCGCCTTCATGACCAGCGGGCGGAGCCGCTCCGGCATCCCCTCGATGTTGATCTCGCCGTTGAGGATGCGGAAGAAGATGACCTCGAAGGACCCGGCCCCGTAGGGCGCGTTGCCGGTGGCCGCGAAGGACACCGTGGCGCCCCAGGCGTGCACGTCGGTCGCCGGCCCCAGCGCGGTGCCCTCGATGACCTCGGGGGACAGGTAGCTGGGCGTGCCGACGAAGGTGCCGGTCTGGGTGAGCTTGGCGCCGTCCACCGCGTGCGCGATGCCGAAGTCGATCACGATCGGCTCGCCGTTGGAGATGATGACGTTGCCGGGCTTGAGGTCGCGGTGGATGACGTCGGCCGCGTGGATGTCGTCGATGGCGCGGGCCAGGCCGCTGACGAAGTTGGTCAGCGCGCGGCCGCGCAGCGGGCCGTGCGACTCCACCGTGGAGTCCAGTGTGGGGCCGGGGATGTACTCGGTGACCACCCAGGGCAGCTCGGCGCTGGTGTCCGCGTCGATCACCTCGGCGACGTTGCGGCTGTGCACCCGCCGCATCGTCTCCACCTCGCGGGCCAGGCGGGCGCGGGCGATGTTGTCGCCGGCCACCTCCGAGCGCAGCACCTTGATCGCGACCAGGCGGTCCTGCCGGGGGTCGTAGCCCTGGTAGACCACGCCCATACCGCCTTGGCCGATGCGCCTCCGGATGGAATAAGGGCCGACGCGTTCCGGCAGCTCCTCACCCTCGGGGAAACCTGCCGACATTGCCATTGCGAACTCATCCCCTCAAAACCCGCATACCGCCACGACCAGCTTAGCCGTCGCGGGGCGAGCGGTACCGCGCTGCGCGCCCCTTGCAACCCCACGAGTATGACGGAAAATACCTGCGCCCGGTTCCGCTTCGGTGCCGCTCAGCCTTGGGCGGGAAGCCCGAGCCCGTCGACGGTCTCGGCTCCCGGGAGGCCTGCCAGGGCGGCTCCGGGGACGATCAGCTTGGAGCGGCGCACGCCGCTGCCGATGACCACCAGTGGACAGGCGGCGACCGCCGCGTCGATCAGCAGCGGCCACCCCTCCGGCAGGCCGACCGGGGTGATGCCGCCGTACTCCATCCCGGTGGCGGCGACCGCGTCCTCCTGCCGGGCGAAGGAGGCCTTGCGCACGTCGAGCCGGCGGCGGACCGCGCCGTTGACGTCCAGCCTGGTGGTGGCGAGCACGACGCAGGCCGCCCGGCGCACCTCGCCGCCGCGCTTGCCGGCGACCACGATGCAGTTGGCCCCGGCCTCCAGCGGGAAGCCGTAGGCCTCGGAGGCGGCGGCGGTGTCGGAGAGCGCCGGATCGACCTCGGCGACCAGCGGCGGGGGCTCCTCCGCCGCCGCCTTCCAGCCCTCCAGCCCCGCCGCCACCGGCGCGGCCAGCAGGTCGGTCCGCTCCACCGCGGGGGCCGCCGCGAGGCCCCAGATCCGCTCCGCCATCTCCGCCGCTCTCCTCTTCTCCTCCGCCCGGCCGACCGGCCGGTTCCGGTCAGCGCCCGGTGAACTCCGCCTTGCCCGGGCCGTTCTCCACGAAGCTGCGCATCCCGGTCTTCTGGTCCTCGGTGCCGAACAGCGCCGCGAACTGCACCCGCTCGATCTCCAGGCCGGTGCCCAGGTCCGCCTCGAGCCCGCGGTCGACCGCCTCCTTGGCCGCGCGCAGCGCCGCCGACGGGCCGCCCGCGTAGCGGGCCGCCATGGCCACCGCCGCGGAGTAGACCTCCGCCGCCGGGACGACCCGGTCCACCAGGCCGATCCGGAGCGCCTCGTCGGCCGGCACGTGCCGGCCGGTGAAGATCAGGTCCTTGGCCCGGGCCGGGCCGATCAGCCGGGGCAGCCGCTGGGTGCCGCCGGCCCCGGGGATCACCCCGAGCAGGATCTCCGGCTGGCCCAGCCTGGCGTCCTCGGCGGCGACCCGGAAGTCCGCGCAGAGCGCCAGTTCGCATCCGCCGCCCAGAGCGTAGCCGGTGATCGCGGCCACCACCGGCTTGGGGATCTCGGCGACCGCGGTGAACGAGGCCTGCAGGGTGCGCGAGTGGGCCGCCATGTCGGCGAAGCCCATGTCCGCCATCTCCTTGATGTCGGCGCCCGCGGCGAAGACCCGCTCCCCGCCGTAGAGGACCGCGGCGGCCACCGAGCCGTCCGCGGCGACCTCGGCCGCGGCCGCCCCGATCTCCCGCTGCACCTGCGCGTTGAGCGCGTTCATCTTCGGCCGGTCCAGCCTGATCACCGCGACCGCCGGATTCTCCGCGTCCTTCTCCACCCGCACGAACTCGCCCACTGCCGAGCCCTCCTGCCCTTCGGTCCTGCGCCCGGGTTCTCCGGCGCCTCCCGCTGTACTACCACGGCGCACCCGGCCGCCCCCGCCCCTCCCCCGCGGCGCTCCCGGCGCCGGGGGAGGGAGGGGCCCGGGGCTGAATCCTGCCGGCCGATTCATCGGCGTTGATCAGTGCCCCTCTGCCATGGTCTTCACGTGCGGCTCAGTGATGGGGCATGCATGCAGGGCGGTCACCATCAGAGCGCCTGAAAGCGGGGGCAAGAAGGCGGGACGGCCGTGCCGGTGGTCGAAGACGCCGGCGGGCCGGTTTCCCGTCCCCCCTCTGGAGACAGGCCGCCCGCGGTCGAGGCCACCGCCGAAGCAGGCCCGGCGCTCGACGGCGCCCGCCCGAAGCCCGGGCACCGGCCCGGCCGGCCCGGGCATCGCGGTCGGCCCGCCCGGCCCGGAGTACATCGAGGCTTTACTGTCAGTGCCGGGTCCTATTCTGCGGGTCATGGGTGAAGGTGGAGGCTTCGAGGAGGCGGCGTGTGCCATGACCGATGCAGCGGCACTGTTCTGTGCCCGCCTGCTGTGCAGGCGGGCCGCGAGGAACCGGGCACGCAAGGCTCCGGCCGCAGCCTCCGAGGCGGACGCGTGAGCCATAAGCAGGGGCTGCGCTTCGAGCTGGCGCCCACCGGCGAGCAGGCGGTCCTCATGGGGCGGCACTGCGGGCTGTCGCGGGCGGTGGAGAACTTCTGCCTGGAGGCCGTGCAGAAGAAGTACGCCCAGCGCAAGGCCGAGGAGAGCTACGGCATCACCGGTGAGGACCTGACCAAGGTGCCGTGGTCGGCCCCGGCGCTGGAGAGGGAGTGGCGCGCCGCCCACCCGAAGCGCTACCCCTCGTTCTCCCAGGGCGGGCTGTCCTCCCGCATCCCCAAGGAGGCGTGCCGGGTCCGGGCGGCCGGTCTGAAGAACTACTTCGCCTCCCGCGCCGGGAAGCGCAAGGGCGCGAGGCTGGGGTGGCCGAGGTGGCGCAAACGCAAGCACGGCTCCCGGTTCCGCTACGACGCCGACCGCGCCAGACCGCTCAACACCCGCACCGTGCGCCTCCCGGCGATCGGCGACGTCGCCACCCGCGAGGACATGTCCTGGCTGACCGACCGCATGGCCACCGCAAGGGCGCACATCCTCGGCGCCACGATCCGCGAGCAGGCCGGGCGGTGGTGGGTCTCCTTCCAGATCGAGGCGGACCGCGATGAGGTCAACAAGCGCCGCCAAGTGCCCGATGGCGCTCCCGCTTGCGGGATCGACTTGGGCCTGAAGACCTTCGCCACCGTTCGCAACAGCGACGGCACCACCGAGGAGATCTGCGCCCCCAGACCGCTGAAGGCCGCCCAGCGGGCGCTGAAGCGCGCCGGCCGCAGACTGGCCCGGAGCGCGGAGGGCTCCAGGAACAGGGCCAAGGCGCGCGAGCGCGTCGGGCGGCTGCACTTGCGGGTGGCCGATCGGCGGCGGGACTTCCTGCACAAGACCACCACCAGGCTGGCGAGAACCAAGTCGGCCGTCGCGGTGGAGACCCTGCACGTCAAGGGCATGGCCAGGAAGCGCAGGCTGGCCCGCGCCGTCTCCGATGCCGGGTTCGCAGAGTTCGTCCGCCAGTTGGAGTACAAGGCCGGCTGGTACGGCTCCCGCGTCTGGAAGGCCGACCGCTGGTTCCCCTCCTCCAAGACCTGCGGGAACTGCGGGCGGGTCAACCGCGCCTTGGCGCTGGCCGACCGCACCTGGGCCTGCCCCGGCTGCGGCGCCGTCCACGACCGCGACCGCAACGCGGCCGGGAACCTCCTCGCCAAGATGAGCGAAGAACTCGGGTCGGCCGTCTGACATTCGATCCCTCGCCGGGAAGTTGCCCGGAGAGGAGAAACGCCTCGTGGAGACCGCGTGAGACCTCGCTCTTCGGAGTTGGCGGCGGTCGGTGAAGCAGGAAGAAGACCAGCGAGAGGAACGCTGAGATTCACTCAACGGTCAGCCGAACAGCAGGCGCCAGGTGCCCAGCCGCACCGAGAGCAGGTGCGCGGCGACCAGGACCAGCACGGTCGCGGCGATCAGCACGGTGTCCGCGCCGGACCACCGGCTGGTGCGGGCGTGGGTGCGCGGCCCGGTGCCGAACCCGCGCGCGTCCATCGCGGTGGCCAGCAGCGTCCCGGTGCGGATCGCCCGGACCAGCAGCGCGAAGGCCTTCCCGGTGAACTGCGCGGCCAGCGCCGCCGGGTTGCGCCCCGGCTCCAGGCCGCGGGCCCGCCGGGCCAGGGTGAGGGTGCGCCAGTGCCCGACCAGCAGCGGGATCAGCCGCAGTGCGGCCAGCACCCCCAGCGCGGGCCGCTCCGGCACCTTCAGCCGCTGCACCAGCGCGTCGGCCGTCTCGGTCGGGTCGCTGGTCAGCGCGACCAGCACCCCGGGCAGCGCGATCGCCAGCAGCCGCACCGCCAGGCCGAACGCGGTCATCGGACCGCTCTCGCCGAACAGCAGGTTGACCAGGCCGACGGAGAACGCGGCCAGCACCAGCGGCACGCCGACGGTGAGCAGCGCCCGGCGCTCCAGGCCGGCGAACGGCAGCAGCAGGACGGTCGCGGCGAGCACCGCGCCCGCGGTCACCGGGTCGACCGCCGGGATCAGCCCGGCGGCCACCAGCAGCGCGGCGATGATCTTGGCCGCCGGGTTGCGGCGGCGCAGCACCCCGGTCACCGGCCGCTCCCCACCGCGGGCGCCACGCCGCCGCCGGCCACCCTCAGCTCCACGTCGGTGAACGGGCCGAGCAGCCGCTCGTCGTGGGTGGCCATGACCACGGCGCGGCCCTGCGCGCGCAGCTCCGCCAGGAGCGCCACCAGCTCGGCCCAGGTGCAGGCGTCCTGGCCGAAGGTGGGCTCGTCGAGCAGGAGCACGTCGGGGGCGTGCGCCGGGCCGGAGGAGAGCGCGGTGGCCACCGAGAGCCGCCGCTTCTCCCCGCCGGAGAGGGTGTAGGGGTGGACCCCGGCCAGCGGGGCCAGCCGGAGCCGCTCCAGAAGCTCGTCCACCCAGGCCGCGGCGGTCTCCGGGGCCAGCCCGGCCCGGCGCGGGGCGAACTCCAGCTCGTCCCGGACGGTGGCGGTGACGAACTGGTCCTCGGCGTGCTGGAAGACGGTGCCCAGGTGGCGGGCGAGCCGCCGGGCCGGCCAGCGGCCCAGGTCGCGGCGGTCCACCGCGGCCAGCGCGCCCTCCGGCCGCACCGCGCCGGCGTCCGGGCGGGCCAGCCCGCCCAGCAGGGTGAGCAGGGTCGACTTCCCGGCGCCGTTCGGCCCGGTCAGCGCGGTGGTGGCGGAGCCGGCCACGGCCGCCTCCACCCGGTCCAGGACGGTGCGCCGGCGGCGCGGGTCGGTGCCGGGGCCCAGCGGCTCCAGCGCGGTGCACCCGGCCGCGCGGATCAGCACCTCCCCGGTGGCGCCGGAGGCGCCGGGCGCCCGCGGCTCGTGGCCGGGCACCCACACCCCGCGGGCGGCCAGGGCCGCCCCGTGCCGGGCGAACACCTCGGCGGGCGGGCCGTCGGCGACCACGCCGCCGCCGGGTTCGACCACCACCACCCGGTCGACCAGGCCGACCGCCTCGGCCACCCGGTGCTCGACGACCACCATGGTCGCCGAGCTCTCCGCGGCCAGCCCGGCCAGCACCCCGCGGATCTGCGCGGCGCCGTCCGGGTCGAGGTTGGCGGTGGGCTCGTCGAGCAGCAGCAGCCGGGGCCGCATCGCCAGCGCGCCGGCGATGACCAGGCGCTGCTTCTCCCCGCCGGAGAGCGCCGCGGTGGAGCGCTCCGGGCCGTGGCCGAAGCCGGCCGCGTCCAGCGCCTCCCGGACCCGGCCGCCGATCAGCGCCGGGTCGGTGCCGGTGTTCTCCAGGCCGAACGCGACGTCGTCGCCGGCCCGCGCCATCACCAGCTGGGTCTCCGGGTCCTGGGCGACCAGGCCGGTGCCGCCCCGGCCGCGCTCGGCCGGGGCGCCGTCCACGGTGAGCTCGCCCTCCTCCTCCCCGGTGATGGCCGACTCCGGTCCGGTCAGCCCGGCCAGGGCGTGCAGCAGCGTGCTCTTGCCGGCGCCGGAGGGGCCGAGCAGCAGCACCCGCTCGCCGGGCTCGATCTCCAGGTCGACCCCGCGCAGCGCCCACTCCTCGCGGCCGGCGTGCCGCCAGCCCCAGCCGCGCAGCCGGACCCGCGCGCCGCTCATCCGCGGGCCGAGGGGAAGGGGGTGAGCGCGCCGGCCCGGGCCAGGGCGGTGGTGAGCAGCCGGCCGCCGACCCCGGCGATCAGCATCGAGCTGATGGCGACGCAGACCGCGTAGGCGGCCATGAAGGAGGCGGGCCAGTCGGCGTAGGACATGGTGAGGTCCATGCCGATCGGGGCCAGCGCGGCGGCCGCGGCGGCCAGCACCGAGGCGGCCATGCCCCAGGAGCGGTACCGGCCGGCCAGGAAGACCAGCTCCGGCAGGAGCCCCTGGAGGAGGCCGGCGACCAGCACGATCATGCCCCAGTGCGTGCCCAGCAGCGCGGAGACCGTGGCGGCGGCGACGGAGGTGAGGACGCCCGCGCCGGGCTTGCGCAGCACCAGCATGCCGAGCACGCCGGGCAGCAGCCAGATGCCGTAGATGACCGCCTGGGCCGGCGGGAAGAAGATGAACAGCGGTTCGGTGGCCTGCCAGAGCATGCCCCAGAACCAGAACACGACGCCGATGGCGACGCCGAGCACCGCGGCGACGACGATGTCCACGGTGCGCCAGGCGTACGGCGAACGCCGGGTAGAGGTCTTCACGAACGGGTCCCTTCGCGTCGGTGAGGACACGAGAGGGCTCAGGCCAAGAGCACCCGGTGCGGACTCCTCCGGGTGGAACACACGACTTCCTTCGCTGGCATGATCCAGATCAGGTGTCTAAGGGTCTGCGGGGTCTCCGCACTCTCAGCGCCGAAGCGCTCCCCTGTCGGTTTCCACCCATTATGCGGGTTTTCGCCGTTCAGCGCAGCACGATCCCGTCCTCCATTCCGCGGTGCGGCTCCGGAACGGCCACCAGGCCCATCTCCGCGGCCGAGCGGAGCGCCGGGTGCCGGGGCAGCACCCGCACCGTGTAGCCGCCGGAGCCCGCCCTGGTCAGCGGGGCCGAGCCGGTGTAGCGGTGCTGCCCCTGCGCGCCGCCGGTCCGCTCCAGCACGGCGACGGCCGGCGCCACCAGCCGGTCGTCCGCGTCGACCCGGCCGACCAGCGCCTCCACCTGGACGTCGTCCGGGTCCAGGTCGCCGAGGAGGACCGTGGCGCTCAGGTCCAGCGCACCCCCGGCCTGCGGCGGCTCCCCGGTGCCCGCGTCGATCCCGCCGGCCTCGACGTGCTCGATCCGCACCCCCGGCCAGCCGGCCCGGACCCGGGCCTTCCAGGCGGCCAGCTCGCGCGCGCCGGCCGCGCCGTCCTCCAGCAGCGCCCGCGAGGAGGCCGCGGCGCCCTGGTAGTAGCCCGCCACGTAGTCCTGGACCATCCGGGTGGCCAGCACCTTCGGCCCCAGCGAGACCAGGGTGTGCTTGACCATCTCCAGCCAGCGCTTGGGCAGGCCGTCGCCGTCGGCGTCGTAGAAGAGCGGGGCGACCCGGTCCTCGATGAGCTCGTAGAGCGCGCGGGCCTCCAGGTCGTCGCGGCGGTCGGGGTCGGAGACGCCGTCGGCGGTGGGGATCGCCCACCCGTTGGAGCCGTCGAACCACTCGTCCCACCAGCCGTCCCGGACCGACAGGTTGAGGCCGCCGTTGAGCGCCGACTTCATCCCCGAGGTGCCGCTGGCCTCCAGCGGGCGCAGCGGGTTGTTCAGCCACACGTCGCTCCCCTGCACCAGGGAGGCGGCCAGGTCCATGTCGTAGTCGGGCAGGAAGACGATGCGGTGCCGGACCTCGGGACGGTCGCTGAACCGGACGATCTCCTGGATCAGCCGCTTGCCGCCCTCGTCGGCGGGGTGCGCCTTGCCCGCGACGACGATCTGCACCGGCCGGTCCGGGTGGAGCAGCATCCGGGTGAGCCGGTCCCGGTCGCGCAGCATCAGGGTGAGGCGCTTGTAGGACGGCACCCGGCGGGCGAAGCCGATGGTGAGCACGTCCGGGTCGAGCACGCCGTCGATCCAGCCCAGCTCGGCGCCGCTGGCCCCGCGGGCCCGCCAGGAGGCGCGCAGCCGGGCCCGGGTCTCGGCCACCAGCCGCTCGCGCAGGGTGCGCCGCATCCGCCACAGCTCGCCCTCGTCGGCGCGGACCACCTTGCGCCAGCCCTCGGGCCGGTTGAACTCGGCCGAGTCGTCGACCATCGCCGCGGCCAGCTCCTGGGCCTCCTCGGCCACCCAGGTGCGGGCGTGCACCCCGTTGGTGACCGAGCCGATCGGCACCTCGTCCGGGTCGAACCCGGGCCACAGCCCCTGGAACATGCCCCGGCTGACCGCCCCGTGCAGCCGGCTGACCCCGTTGGCCCGCTGGGCCAGCCGCATGCCCATCACCGCCATGTTGAACACGTCGGGGTCGCCGCCCGGGTAGTCCTCGGCGCCGAGCTCCAGCACCCGGTCGGCGGGGAGCCCGGGCACCGCCGGGGAGTCCCCGGCCAGGTGGGCGAGGACCAGTCCGCGCGGGAACCGGTCGATGCCGGCGGGGACCGGGGTGTGCGTGGTGAAGACGGTCCCGGCCCGGGCGGCCTCGACCGCCTCGGCGAAGCCGAGCGGCGCGCCGTCCACGCCGCGGCCGTCCATGTACTCGCGGACCCGCTCCAGGCCGAGGAAGCCGGCGTGCCCCTCGTTCATGTGGAACACCTCGGGCCGGGGGTGGCCGCCGATCTCGCAGTAGAGCCGGACCGCGCGCACCCCGCCCACGCCGAGCAGCAGCTCCTGGCGGAGCCGGTGCTCCCCGCCGCCGCCGTACAGCCGGTCGGTGACCGCGCGCAGGGCGGGCGGGTTGCCCTCGTGCACCGCGTCCAGCAGCAGCAGCGGCACCCGGCCCACCCGGCAGACCCAGACCCGGGCGGTGAGCCGCTCGCCGCCGGGCAGGTCCACCCCGACCTCGGCGGGGGCGCCGCCGGGGCCGGCCAGCCGGGTGATCGGCAGGCCCTGCGGGTCCACCTCGGGGTAGGACTCCAGCTGCCAGCCCTCCCGGGAGAGGGTCTGGGAGAAGTAGCCGTGCCGGTAGAGCAGCCCGACCCCGATCAGCGGGACGCCCAGGTCGCTGGCGCTCTTCAGGTGGTCGCCGGCGAGGATGCCCAGGCCGCCGGAGTACTGCGGCAGCGCGGCGGCCAGGCCGTACTCGGCGGAGAAGTAGGCGACGGCACGCGGCCGCTCCGCCCCGTCCGCCCCCTGGTACCAGCGGGGCTCGCCGAGGTAGGCGTCCAGGTCGGCGGCGGCCTCGCCGAGCCGGGCGCGGAACGCGGCGTCGGCGCGGAGTTCGGCGAGGCGCTCCCGGCCCACCTCGCCCAGCATCCGGTAGGGGTCGCGGCCGACGGACTCCCACAGCGCGGGGTCGACCGCGGCGAACACTTCGCGGGTCGGGGCGTGCCAGACCCAGCGCAGGTTGGCCGCGAGCCGGCCCAGCGCGGACAGCTCTTCGGGCAGAACGGTACGTACGGTGAATCTCCGGATCGCCTTCACGGACCGTGAGGCTAGTCAATGCGCGGCCGGTGCGCGAGCCTTTCCGGGCCGTTTTCGTGATTTCACCGAGAATTCAGTGCAGAGCGCCGCCCGAATGCCGGGCGGAGTCCGAACCGAATCCTATTCATGCCCTCGTTGCCGCTGTTATCGGAGTGCACACCTGCACCCAATGACCGATTCGCCGGAATCAACACGAAAGAAACATGTCTAAAACCACGGGGATATCCGTATTCGCGCTGTGACGACAATCACAAAAATAATCGCGGTCGGACTGTCGGCACCGGCGTTCCGGGCCCCGACGATAGGACAGTGAGACGCGGCTCCTCCGTCCCGGAATCAGTCAGTTGAAACACGCGGCATCACGCTGAAACACCCTTCTCTGCCCGAAACCCGACGCACGGGCGGCACACGGGGGAACACCGGGAACATCCAGAGCCGGTACGGCATGCCCGAAAAACACCCGGCATAGATCCCGACATAGATATCGATGGTGCTCTTGTGATCGGACGAATTCCCATTCTCGACGTCGCCCCCGTGCTCGGCTACGGGACCGCCTGCGCCGCCGCCGGCGAGGCCTTCCCGGTGAGCGCCACCGTCGTCCGCGAGGGCCACGGCGCCCTCGGCGCGGCGGCGGTGCTCTACGACGCCAAGGGCCGGCGCGCCGCACAGGCGCCGATGGCCGAGGCCGCCCCCGGCACCGACCGCTACACCGCCCTGCTCAGCGCCCCCGAGCCGGGCCGCTGGACGTTCGCGGTGGAGGCGTGGGCCGACCCGTTCGCCACCTGGCTCCGCCGGGCCGAGGCCAAGATCCCGCTGGACCAGGACACCGAGCTCACCCTGGAGGAGGGCGCCCGGCTGGTGGAGCGGGCCGCCCGCCGGGTGCCGCGCCGCCCCGAGCTGGCCGCGGCCGCCGGGCGGATGCGCGACGCCTCGCTGCCCGCCGCCGAGCGGCTGGCCCTGGCCCGCTCCGCGGAGGTCGCCGGCTCGCTGGCGGCCAACCCGCTGCGGGAGGGCACCACCCGCAGCAAGCGGTTCCCGCTGACCGTGCACCGCCGCCGGGCCCTGGTCGGCTCCTGGTACGAGTTCTTCCCGCGCTCGGTGGGCGCCGAGTACGACGAGGCCGAGGGCCGGTGGCGCTCGGGCACCCTGCGCTCCGCCGCCAAGCGGCTGCCGGCCATCGCCGACATGGGCTTCGACGTGGTCTACCTGCCGCCGATCCACCCGGTGGGGCGCTCCTTCCGCAAGGGCCCGGACAACTCCCTGCACGCCGGGCCGGACGACCCCGGGTCGGTCTGGGCGATCGGCTCCGCCGAGGGCGGGCACGACGCGGTCCACCCCGACCTGGGCGACATCGGCGACTTCGACGCGTTCGTCGCCGAGGCCGCCGCGCACGGCATCGAGGTCGCCCTCGACCTGGCCCTGCAGTGCTCGCCGGACCACCCCTGGGTGGCCGAGCACCCGGAGTGGTTCACCGCCCGCCCGGACGGCTCGATCGCCTACGCGGAGAACCCGCCCAAGAAGTACCAGGACATCTACCCGCTCGACTTCGACAACGACCCGGAGGGCCTCTACGCCGAGGTGCTGCGGGTGGTCCGGCACTGGATGGCGCACGGGGTGCGGATCTTCCGGGTGGACAACCCGCACACCAAGCCGCTGGCGTTCTGGGAGCGGCTGCTCGCCGACGTCGCCGCCTCCGACCCCGACGTGCTCTTCCTGTCCGAGGCGTTCACCCGGCCGGCCATGATGCACGCGCTGGCCAAGGCCGGGTTCCACCAGTCCTACACCTACTTCACCTGGCGCAACGGCAAGGAGGAGCTCGAGGAGTACCTGACCGAGCTGTCCGGGGACGCCGCCGCCTACATGCGCCCCAACCTGTTCGCCAACACGCCCGACATCCTGCACGCCTACCTCCAGCACGGGGGCCGGCCGGCGTTCGAGGTGCGCGCGGTGCTCGCCGCGACCCTCTCCCCCTCCTGGGGCGTCTACTCCGGTTTCGAGCTGTGCGAGAACGTCCCGGTGCGCGAGGGAAGCGAAGAATATCTCGCCTCCGAGAAATACCAGTACAAACCGCGGGACTTCGACGCGGCCGAGGCCGCGGGAATGTCGATCATTCCGCTTCTGCGCAGGCTAAACTGTGTGCGGCGCGACCACCCGGCATTGCAAGAACTGCGCAACCTGCGGTTCCACCATGTCGACCAGCCCGAGCTGATCTGCTATTCGAAACGGCTGGCCGGGACCGGCGACCAGGAGGGGGACGACACCGTACTGGTGATCGTCAACCTCGATCCGCACCGCACCCGCGAAGCGACCGTGCGGATCGACATGCCCTCTTTGGGGCTCGACCGCGGCGCTTCGTTCACCGTCACCGACGCGCTCTCGGGCGATTCCTACACCTGGGGAGAGGCGAATTACGTCCGCCTCGACCCGAATGTCCAGTCCGCTCACGTCTTCACAGTCGACCCGGCCGGCAGCACCCCGTGAAAAAGGGTCCGACCGGCGGACGCACTGGAACGCCAACTGGTGGAGTTGTTCTCGTGACCACACCCGATCCGGTGCTCGGCACCCGTCAGGCTCCCCCCGCCCCCGTGCCCGACACCTTCTCCGAGGAACCGCCCCGGAACCCGTACTGGTACAAGCACGCGGTCTTCTACGAGGTCCAGGTCCGCGGCTTCCACGACTCCAACGGCGACGGGGTCGGGGACCTGCGGGGGCTGATCGACAAGCTCGACTACCTCTCCTGGCTCGGCATCGACTGCATCTGGCTGCTGCCGCTGTACGAGTCGCCGCTGCGCGACGGCGGGTACGACATCTCCGACTACATGACGATCCTCCCCGAGTTCGGGAAGATCGCCGACTTCGTGGAGCTCATCGAGCAGGCGCACCGGCGCGGCATCCGGATCATCACCGACCTGGTGATGAACCACACCAGCGACCAGCACCCCTGGTTCCAGGCGTCCCGGTCGGACCCGGACGGCCCCTACGGCGACTTCTACGTCTGGGCCGACGAGACCGACCGGTACGCCGACGCCCGGATCATCTTCGTCGACACCGAGCACTCCAACTGGGCCTACGACGAGGTGCGCGGCCAGTACTACTGGCACCGGTTCTTCTCCCACCAGCCGGACCTCAACTTCGAGAACCCGGCGGTGCAGGAGGCCGTGCTGGAGGTGCTGCGGTTCTGGCTCGACCTGGGCATCGACGGGTTCCGGCTGGACGCGGTGCCCTACCTCTACGAGCGGGAGGGCACCAACTGCGAGAACCTCAAGGAGACGCACGAGTTCCTCAAGCGGGTGCGCGCCGAGGTCGACCGGCTCTACCCGGACCGGGTGCTGCTCAGCGAGGCCAACCAGTGGCCCGCCGACGTGGTCGACTACTTCGGCGACTTCGAGTCCGGCGGCGACGAGTGCCACATGAACTTCCACTTCCCGCTGATGCCGCGGATGTTCATGGCGGTCCGCCGCGAGCAGCGCTACCCGATCTCGGAGATCCTCGCCCAGACGCCGCGCATCCCGCGCAACTGCCAGTGGGCCATCTTCCTGCGCAACCACGACGAGCTGACCCTGGAGATGGTCACCGACGAGGAGCGGGACTACATGTACGCCGAGTACGCCAAGGATCCGCGGATGCGGGCCAACGTGGGCATCCGGCGCCGCCTCGCCCCGCTGCTGGAGAACGACCGGAACCAGATCGAGCTCTTCACCGCGCTGCTGCTCTCCCTGCCCGGATCGCCGGTGCTCTACTACGGCGACGAGATCGGCATGGGCGACAACATCTGGCTGGGCGACCGGGACGCGGTGCGCACCCCGATGCAGTGGACCTCCGACCGCAACGCCGGGTTCTCCCGGTGCGACCCGGGCCGGCTCTACCTGCCGCTCATCCTCGACCCGGTCCACGGCTACCAGGCGCTCAACGTCGAGGCCCAGCGGGACGACCCCGGGTCGCTGCTCAACTGGACCCGCAAGATGATCGGGATCCGCAAGCGGCACCCGGTCTTCGGCACCGGCGAGTTCACCGAGCTGCACGCCAGCAACCCGAGCGTGTTCGCCTTCGTGCGGGAGTACGGCGACGACCGGATGCTCTGCGTGAACAACCTGTCCCGCTTCCCGCAGCCGGTCGAGCTGGACCTGCGCCGCTTCGAGGGGGCCACCCCGGTGGAGTGCACCGGCGGCGTCCGCTTCCCTGCCATCGGCGAACTGCCCTACCTGCTCACCATGCCCGGCCACGGCTTCTACTGGTTCCAGCTGCCGCCGGTGGCCGAGGCCGACGGTCCCACCCGGGACGACCGCACCCGGGACGCACGCGAAAGGAAGCGGGCCTCAGTCTCATGACCCAGTTGGAGGAGCTCCTCGCCCGATGGATGCCGCGGCAGCGCTGGTTCGCCGGCAAGGGCGCGCCGGTCGAGAAGGTGCTGATCGAACGCGAGCACCCGATCGGCGGCGCCGACCCGGGCCCGCACGGGCCGGGGATGCGCGCGCTGGTGGTCGCCGTGCACCAGCCCGGCGGCCGCGCGCGCTACCTGGTCGTCATCGGGCTGTGCGCCAAGGGGCGCCTCCGCGACGAGCTGGCGCACTGCGCCATCGGCGCGTGCACGGTCGGCGGCGCCCGGCGCACCGTCTACGACGCCCTGCACGACCCGGAGCTGACCGGGAGGCTGCTGCGCCGCATCGCCCGGGGCGCCGGGACCGGACCCGTCCGGTTCCGGCGCCTGCCGGAGCCCGCCGAGCCGATCGCCACCGGGATGCGCAGCCTGGTGCACACCGGCGAGCAGTCCAACACCACCCTGGTGTTCGGCGAGCGCTACGTGCTCAAGACGTTCCGCCGGCTCTGGCCCGGGCTCAACCCCGACCTGGAGCTCAACCGGGCGCTGTCCGGGTCGCCCTGCGCCGCCCGGCCGCACGGCTGGATCGAGGTGGACGTCGAGGCCGACGACGGCGGGGGCGAGGTGCCCACCACCGTGGCCATGCTCCAGCAGTACCTGCGCAGCGCCACCGACGGCTGGGTGCTGGCCGCCACCAGCGTGCGCGACCTCTACGCCGAGCCCGGCACCCCGCCGGGCGAGGCCGGCGGCGACTTCGCCGGGGAGGCCGAGCGGCTCGGCGCGGCCACCGCGGAGGTGCACCGCGCGCTCGCCCGCGCCCTGCCCACCGACGTGCTCTCCCCCGGCGCGCTGCGCGACCTGGCCGACGCCATGGCGCACCGCCTGGAGACCGCGGTGGAGCAGGTCCCCGGGCTCGCCCCGTACCGGGAGGCGCTGCGCGGCGCCTACGACGACTTCGCCCGGGTGCAGGCGCCGCTGCCGGTGCAGCGGGTGCACGGCGACTTCCACCTCGGCCAGGTGGTCCGCACCGACCGGGGCTGGGTGCTGCTGGACTTCGAGGGCGAGCCGGCCGTCCCGGTCGCCGAGCGCCGCCGCCCGTCCAGCCCGCTGCGCGACATCGCCGGGATGCTCCGCTCCTTCGACTACGCGGCCCGGCACCAGATGATCGGCAGCGCCGACGAGGAGGCGCTGGCCCCGGCCGCCCGGGCCTGGGCCCGGCGGAACCGGGACGCGTTCTGCGCCGGCTACGCCGCGGCCGGCGGCGTCGACCCGGAGAAGCACGCCGTGGTGCTGCGCGCCTTCGAGTACGACAAGGCGGTCTACGAGGTCCTCTACGAGGCGCACAACCGCCCGACCTGGCTGCGCATCCCGCTGGACTCGATCGCCTCGCTGGCCGGCCCGCCCCGCTAGCCCGCCCCCTCCCGCCAGACACCTACGACGCTAAGGACCTCCATGACCACGCCCCCGCCCACCGAGGAGATCGACCGGCTCGTCTCCGGCCGGCACCACGACCCGCACGGGCTGCTCGGCGCGCACCCCCGCCCGGACGGGACGGTGCTGCTGCGCGCGCTGCGGCCGCTGGCCCGCACCGTGCACGCGGTCCTCCCGGACGGTTCCCGGGTGCCGATGGAGCACGTGCACAACGGCGTGTTCGCCGCGGCCGTGCCGGGCGCCTCCGCGCCCGACTACCGGATCGCCGCCGGCTACGGCGACGGCGCGGAGTCGGTCTCCGACGACCCCTACCGGCACGCGCCCACCGTCGGCGAGCTGGACCTGCACCTCATCCGCGAGGGGCGGCACGAGGAGCTGTGGCGCGCGCTGGGCGCGCACGTCCGCGCCTTCCCGTCCGCCCTCGGCGAGGTGCGCGGCACCTCGTTCGCGGTGTGGGCGCCCGGCGCCCGGGGCGTCCAGCTGATCGGCGACTTCAACCACTGGGACGGCACCGCGCACCCGATGCGGTCGCTGGGCTCCAGCGGGGTCTGGGAGCTGTTCGTGCCCGGCGTCGGCGACGGGGCCCGCTACAAGTACCGGGTGCACGGCCGGGACGGCGGGGTCCGGGACAAGGCCGACCCGGTGGCGTTCGCCGCGCAGTGCCCGCCGGAGACCGCCTCGGTCGTCTACACCTCCGCGCACCGGTGGCGCGACGAGGCGTGGCTGGCCGAGCGGAAGGCGGCCGAGTGGATCCGCCGCCCGATGAGCGTCTACGAGGTGCACCTGGGGTCCTGGCGGCCCGGCCTGGGCTACCGCGAGCTCGCCGCCGAGCTGGTGGAGTACGTCCGCGAGATGGGCTTCACGCACGTGGAGTTCATGCCGGTCTCCGAGCACCCGTTCGGCGGGTCCTGGGGCTACCAGGTCACCTCCTACTACGCGCCCACCTCGCGGTTCGGCACGCCGGACGAGTTCCGCGCGCTCGTGGACGAGCTGCACCGGGCCGGCATCGGGGTGCTGCTGGACTGGGTCCCGGCGCACTTCCCCCGGGACGACTGGGCGCTGGCCCGGTTCGACGGCTCGCCCACCTACGAGCACCCCGACCCGCGCCGCGGCGAGCACCCCGACTGGGGCACCCTCATCTTCGACTACGGCCGCACCGAGGTGCGCAACTTCCTCATCGCCTCCGCGCTGTACTGGCTGGAGGAGTTCCACATCGACGGGCTGCGGGTGGACGCCGTCGCCTCGATGATCTACCTGGACTACTCCCGGGAGTCCGGCGAGTGGGCCCCCAACCACGAGGGCGGGCGGGAGAACCTGGAGGCGATCGAGCTGCTCAAGGAGCTCACCGCCACCGCCTACCGGCGCAACCCGGGGATCATGATGATCGCCGAGGAGTCCACCGCCTGGGAGGGCGTCACCCGCCCCACCGACGCCGGCGGCCTGGGCTTCGGCTTCAAGTGGAACATGGGGTGGATGCACGACACCCTGGAGTACCTCAAGCGCGACCCGGTGCACCGGCAGTACCACCACGACGAGGTCACCTTCTCGATGGTCTACGCCTACAGCGAGAACTACGTGCTGCCGCTCTCCCACGACGAAGTGGTGCACGGCAAGGGGTCGCTGCTGTACAAGAACCCCGGCGACGAGTGGCGCCGGTTCGCCGGGCTGCGCGCCCTGCTCGGCTACATGTGGGCCCACCCCGGCAAGCAGCTGCTCTTCATGGGCGGCGAGATCGGCCAGGGCGAGGAGTGGTCGCACGAGGCCGGGGTGCAGTGGTGGCTGCTCGACCACGCCTTCCACCGCGGAGTGAAGGCGCTGGTGAAGGACGTCAACGCCGCCTACCGGGGCCGTCCGGCGCTGTGGTCGCTGGACACCGACCCGGCCGGCTTCCAGTGGATCGACGGCGGCGACGCCGCCGGCAACACGCTGTCCTTCCTGCGCTACGGGGCGGACGGCTCCGCGCTGGCCTGCCTGGTCAACTTCTCCGCGGTGCCGCACCGGCGGCGCCGGATCGGGCTGCCGGCCGCCGGCGCCTGGCACCGGGTGCTGGACAGCGACGCCGAGCGCTACGGCGGCAGCGGCTACGGCGGCGGCGTGCCCGCGTCGGTGCAGGCCGTCGCCGAGCCGTGGCACGGGCAGCCCGCGTCGGCCGTGCTCGACCTGCCGCCGCTGGCCGCGGTCTGGCTGGAGGCCGAAAGTACGGTGCGCTGATCCGGGCAAGACCGGCCGAATGACCGATTCCTCCGGAACGGCCCCTCCCCGTATCGTCGGACGCCGGTCCTGAAGACCGGTTCCGACGAGACGGGGGGCGACGTGGCCGGAGAACGGCGGCGCATCGAGGTGCTGGACGTGCTGCGCGGGTTCGCGCTGTGCGGGATCCTGCTGGTGAACATCGGTCCGATCACCCACATGGGGTACGAGGCGATCGAGGCGGGCCGGATCTCCGGCCCCGCGGCCCCGGAGCTCTGGCTGAACATGCTGGTGGCCGGCCGGTTCTTCCCGATCTTCTCGTTCCTGTTCGGGATCGGCTTCGCGATCTTCCTGGACTCCGCCGCCGACCGGCACCCGCGGCCCCGGCTGCTGCTGCTCCGCCGGCTCGTCGCCCTCGGGCTGCTCGGCGCGCTGCACCAGGTGGTCCACCCGGGCGAGGCGCTGCTGCCCTACGCCGTGTTCGGCCTGCTCGTGCTGGTGCCGGCGAGCTTCCTGCCGCGCTGGGCGGTACTGGCCGGCGGCGCGGCCGGGACGGTCGCCGGGGTCACCGTGGTGAGCGGCGGGATACTGCTGATCCCCGGGATGTTCCTGCTCGGCATGGCGGTCGCCCGGTACCGGGTCCCGCAGCGGCTGGACCGGCTCACCGGCTGGACCGGGCTCGCCTTCGCGCTGTTCGCCGCGGCCGCGGTGCCCGCGGCGCTCTGGCAGTGGGGCGAGGTGGAGAACACCGGGTTCAGCACCTCCAGCGCGGTCGCCGGCCTGGTCATGGCCGGGGCGTACGTGACCGGGCTGTGCCTGCTCATGCGCACCCCCCTGGCCGGGGCGCTGCACCGGCTGTTCGCCCCGCTGGGCCGGATGGCGCTGACCAACTACACCACCGCGACGCTGGTGGTGCTGGCCGCCGGGTGGGCGCTGGACTTCTCCGCCCAGGACCGGTGGGGCGCCCTGTTCGCGCTGGCCGCCGCGGTGCTCGCGGCCCAGTGGGTGCTCTCCTCGCTGTGGCTGCGCGCCTTCCGGTACGGCCCGCTGGAGTGGGCCTGGCGGTGCGCGACCTGGTGGAAGGTGGTCCCGCTGCGCCGCGGGACCCGGCCGGAGGAGCGGCGGGAGGCCCCGGCCGCGGCCTGACCGCGCCCGCCCCTCGGCAGGGGAGGGGTTCTCCGCTACGCGTTCTTCTTGTACTCGGTGATGTCCATCGAGGCGGCCACCTCGTCGTAGACCTTGGCGTAGGCGGGGTCGGCGGCCGGGACGTACACCAGCACGTCGCTCTCGGGCAGGAACCACATCCGCACCTCGAAGGCGGCCCCGCCCTCGCAGCCGACCTCCCAGACCCGGTGGTGCGACTTGAGTCCGTCGGCGTGCTGGGTCAGCTCGCCCTTGCCCACGGTGAACACGGCCTTCTGCGCCTTCTTGCCGTCCGCGCCGGGCGCCAGGCACGCCTTGTCGCCGCCGGTCCAGCCGTCCTCCTTGTTGAAGGCGGAGCCCTTCTTCGGCCACTTGCCCGGGTCGCTCGCCGCGGCCTTGGGCAGCACCTGCACCGCGCCGTAGCCGCACGCCTGGCCGCCGGGCGGGGTCATGCACAGCGTGCCGCCCTCGGTGGTCGCCGCCCAGTCCTGGGGCACGTCGATCGCGATGCCCTGGAACTCGGTGGGCGTGTAGGAGGACTCCGCGGCCGGGACGACCTCGCTGTAGGCGTTCTCCGCCGTGGCCCGCGCCTCCTCGGGGGCCTCCCCGCCCCCGCCGCACGCCGCCGTGAGCAGGAGCAGCGCCGACGCCCCGCCGGCGCGCACAGCCGCTCTACCCCACATCGCCTCTGCCTCCAAGGTCGGCCGATCGGACGGAACCGACCATAGCGGGCCCGGCGGGCTCCCCGCGCCGCGCCTCGGCTCAGTAGCCTGGTGGGCATGGCGGACCTTGCACAGCTTCTCGAACCACTGGCCGGGCTCCGGGACAGGCGGCGCGCGCCGCTGGTGCTGGAGCTGGATCTGACCGAGGCGATCATCGACGAGCCGGCGGCCCCGCCGGTGGCGCAGCTGCTGGGGCGGCGCCGGCAGCGCTTCGCCGACGTGATCGAGGGGGTCCGCAGAGGCGCGCACGACCCGCAGGTGGCCGCGCTGGTCGCCAAGGTCGACGGGCGCTCCCTCGGGTTCGCCAAGGTGCAGGAGGTGCGGGACGCGGTGCGCGCCTTCCGCGCCGCGGGCAAGCCCACCGTCGCCTGGGGCGAGTCGATCGGCGAGTTCGGCCCCAGCACCGTCGGCTACTACCTGGCGACCGCGTTCGAGGAGATCGTGCTGGGCCCCACCGGCACCCTCGGGCTCACCGGCATCTCCATGCGCGCCTACTTCCTGCGCGAGGCCGCCGAGCGGCTCGGCATCGAGACCGAGGCGGGTGCCCGGCACGAGTACAAGACCGCGGTGAACATGCTGACCGAGCGGGACTTCACCGAGGCCCACCGGGAGGCCGCCGAGCACCTGGTCTCCTCGCTGTCGGAGCAGGTCCGCGAGGGCATCGCCGAAGCGCGCGGGCTGACCGCGGAGCGGGTCGCCGAGCTGACCGCCCGCGGGCCGCTGCTGGCCGGCGAGGCGCTGGAGGCCGGGCTGGTCGACCGGCTCGCCTACCGGGACGAGGTCTATGCGGAGCTGCTCGGCCGGTTCGGCGAGCCGCGGCTGCGCTACGTCCCCCGGTACAACCGGCACAAGGCGGCCGAGCGGGTGCCCGCGCCGGGCCGCCAGGACCAGATCGCGCTGATCACCGCGCACGGGGCGATCCACAGCGGCCCCAGCCGGCGCTCCCCGGTCTCCGGTTCGGCCAGCGCCGGCTCGGACACGGTGGGCGCGGCGTTCCGCGCGGCCCGCCGCGACCCCTCGGTGCGGGCCGTGGTGTTCCGGGTGGACAGCCCCGGCGGTTCGCACTCGGCCTCCGACGTGATCCGCCGCGAGGTCCGGCTCACCTGCGAGGCGGGCACCCCGGTCATCGTCTCCATGGGCGACGTGGCCGCGTCCGGCGGCTACTACGTGGCGCTGGGCGCCCGGAGCGTGGTGGCCCAGCCCGGCACCATCACCGGGTCGATCGGCGTGTTCATCAGCAAGCCGGTCACCGCCGGGCTGCTGGAGAAGCTGGGGGTGGGCACCGGCAGCGTGGACAGCGACCCGCACGCCGCCATGTTCGAGCCGGCCCGCCGGTTCACCGAGTCCGAGTGGGATCGGGTGAACGCCCTGCTGGACGCGGTCTACGCCGACTTCACCGGCAAGGTCGCCGAGGCCCGGGGGCTCGATGCCGAGCAGGTGGACCGGCTGGCCCGGGGCCGGGTGTGGAGCGGCGCCGACGCGCACCGCAGCGGCCTGGTGGACGAGCTGGGCGGCCTGGAGACCGCGGTGCGGCTGGCCCGCGAGGCGTCCGGGGCCGAGGGCGCGCCGCTGCGCCCGTTCCCCCGGCCCAACCCGGTGGAGCGGCTGCGCCCGGCCGAGTCCAGCGAGGAGCGGACCGCCGCGCAGGGCCGGCTGGACGCCTGGGGCCCGCTGGCCGAGCTCTCCGCCCGGCTCGGGCTGCCCGCCGAGGGCGTGCTCACCCTCCCCGGCGACTGGCGGGTCCGGTGAGCGACTACACCGAGGCGATGGCCGCCCTGCCCACGGGGGTGTGCGTGGTCACCGTGAACGACGACCGGGACGACATCGGCAGCACGGTGAGCGCGTTCGCGTCCATCTCCGCCGACCCGCCGATCGCCATGCTCAGCGTGATCGCCGACGGCTACCTGCGCGAGGTGATCGACGAGCGGCGCGCCTTCGCGGTGAGCGTGCTCGGCGAGGGCCACCGGGCGATCGCCGGGAGGTTCTCCGCCGAGGGCCGGCCCAGCGCCCGGCTGCTGCTCGCCGCCGAGGAGCACCACCGCGGCGCGGCCACCGGCGCGCTGGTGCTGGACGGGGCGCTGGCCGCGTTCGAGTGCGCGGTGCTGCAGCGGACCGAGGTCGGCGACCACGTGGTCTACTTCGCCGAGGCGGCGGTGCTGCCGGAGGTGGCCGGCGCCCGCGCCGGCTCCTCCCCGCTGCTCCGGTACGGCGGGCGGTACCGCACCCTCGGCTGATCCAAACTCTCTGCAGAGGTCGGATCGCACCCCCCGGCCGGGAGCCCGTTCTGCTGGCGGCGCCAGTTCACAGGCTCCCGGCCGGAGGGTGCAATGGAGGCATGGACGGCTTCTACACGGTTCTCGGCATCCTCGCGGTCGGTCTCATCCTGGCCATGATCCTCTGACCCTGGAACACGCCCTCGACCGAGCCCGACGGGACACCGGTCCGCCTTCCCGTCGTCCTTCCCCCACCGCGATGGCCGCGGCCATCGCGGAAGGGGCGGGATCCTCCGGCCGGGCCCCCGCTCAGGCCAGGCCCTTCTCCTGCAGCCAGTCGGCGGCGACGTCGGCGGGGCTCTCGTGCTCGATGCTGACCCGCTCGTTGAGCGCGACCAGGTCCTCGGTGGTGAGTTCGGCGGAGACCGCGTTCAGCGCCTCGCGCGCCGCGTCGTCCACCGAGGCGTCGTGGATCAGCGGCACCACGTTCTGCGCGCCGAAGACGTTCTCCGGGTCCTCCAGGGTGACCAGGTCCTCGGTGGCGATCGCCGGGTCGGTGGTGAACAGGTTGGCGGCCTGGATGTCGCCGTCGGTGAGGGCCTGCGGGAGCAGCGCCGGCTCCAGCGACTCGAACCGCTCGAACTCCAGCCCGTAGGCCTTCTCCAGCCCGGGGACGCCCTGCGGGCGGCTCTCGAACTCCGGCGGGCCGCCCAGCACCATGTCCCCGGCGGCCTCGGACAGGTCGCCGATCTCGGTGAGGTCGTTCTCCTCGGCGGTCTTCCGGGTGACGGTGATCGAGTCCTTGTTCTCCGCGGCGGCGGAGTCCAGGATGCTCAGCCCGTCGGGCAGCGCCTCCTCGACCCGCCCGTCGGTCTCCTCCCGGTTCCCCGGCTCGGCCTCCTGGTCGAGGTAGAGCAGGATGCCGCCGTTGTACTCGGGCAGCACCGACAGGTTCCCGGACTCGATCTGGTCGTAGTAGACCTCCCGGCTGCCGATGTTGAACTTGGTCTCCACCTCCTGGCCGGCGTTCTCCAGCGCCTGGGCGTAGATGTTGGCGAGCAGGGTGGACTCGGGGAAGTCGGCGGAGCCGACGACGAGCGCGCCGCCGGAGCCGTTGGCGGCGCCTCCCTCGGAGTAGGGGTCGGAGGCCCCGCAGGCGCCCGCCGCCAGCAGCAGCGGGACGGCCGCGGCCGCGGCGGTGATCCGGGTCGGGATGGCCATGGCGCACCTTCTCGGTTCGTGGACGTCGGGGACGGGTTCAGCGGCGGCCGGCGGCCGCGCCCGCGCGCAGCCCCCGTGCCACCGCCACTCGACTGAGCAGGGCGAAGAACGCGATGACCAGCACCGCCAGCAGGACGACCAGCAGCGACCCGCCGGCGACCATGCCGAACTCCTGCCGCTTCTGCCCGTCGAAGATGAACTTGCCGAGGCCGCCGGCCCCGGCGTAGGCCGCGATGGTGGCGGTGGCGACCACCTGGATCGCGGCGGTGCGCAGGCCCAGCAGCACCATCGGGGCGGCCACCGGCAGCTCCAGCCGGAGCAGCACCTGCGGTGCGCGCATGCCCATGCCCCGGGCGGCGTCGGTGAGGCCGGGCTCCACCGCGCGGACCCCCTCGTAGGTGTTGACCAGGATCGGCGGGATCGCCAGCACCACCAGCGCCACCTCGATCGGCACCAGCCCGATGCCCATCACCAGCACCACCAGGAACATCACCCCGATGGTGGGCAGCGCCCGGCCGACGTTGGCCAGCGTCACCGCGAGGAAGCCGCCCCGCCCGGTGTGCCCGGTGAGCAGGCCCGCCGGGATCGCGATCAGCGCGGCGACGGCCATCGCCAGCGCCGAGTAGAGGACGTGCTCGCCGAACCGGGCCGGGATGCCGGCCGGGCCGGACCAGTTGGCCGGGTCGGAGAACCAGGCCGCCATCAGGTCGCCGACGTTCACCGCCGCACCTCCGCCCCGGTGCGCCGCGCCCACGGGGTGAGCAGCCGCTGCACCAGTACCAGCACCGCGTCCACCAGGAAGGCCAGCGCCACGGTGAGCAGCACGCCGACGATGATCGGGGTGGCGAACCGGTTGTTGAAGCCGTCCCGCAGGATCAGCCCGCCCAGCCCGCCCAGGCCGACCAGGGAGGCGACGCTGACCATGCTGATCGTGGAGACCGCGGCGACCCGCAGCCCGGCGATCACCGCGGGGACCGCGACCGGGAGCTCCACCTGGAGCAGCCGGCGCAGCGGGCCGAAGCCCATCGCGACGGCGGCCTGGCGGACGTGGTCGGGCACCTGGCGCAGCCCGTCCACCACGTTGGGCACCAGGATGGCCAGGGTGTAGGCGGCCAGCGGCAGCACCGCGGTCCAGATGGTCAGCCCGGTGTAGGGCAGCAGCAGGAAGAAGAGCGCGATGGAGGGCAGCGCGTAGAGCACGTTCACCGCGCCGAGCAGCGGCGGGTAGGCCTTCGGCCAGCGCGCGGCGGCGATGCCCAGCGGCAGGGCGGCCAGCAGGCCCAGCGCGATCGGGATCAGCGAGAGCTGGAGGTGCTGGAGCAGGGCGGTGCCGATCGGGTCGGCCAGGCCCCGCTCGATCCACCCCCAGTGGATCAGGCCGTCGTCACCCATCGGGGCTCCCCACCGACCAGATGGCGGCGCCCAGGTCGGTCTGGGCGACGACGCCGACCACCGCCCCCTCCGCGTCCACCCCGACCGCGCGCCCCGCCGGGGAGAGCACCGCCGCGTCCAGCGCGGCGCGCAGCGAGTCGGTCCGCACGTGGAAGATGTGGCCGTAGCCGACCAGCTCCATCCCGTCCAGCGGCCGCCCGGCGGGGGTGCGGGCCAGTTCGTCGGCGGAGACCCAGCCCAGCGGGCGGCACGCGCCGTCGGCGACCAGCAGCCACGGCTCGCCGGTCCGCTCGGCCAGCGCGAGCGCCTCGCCCGCGGTGGCGCCGTGGTCCAGCACCGCGTCGCTGCGCAGCTGCAGCGCCGAGGCGGGGAAGAAGGAGAGCCGGCGCACGCCGCGGTCGTAGCCGATGAACCGCTCGACGAACTCGTCGGCCGGCTCGGCCAGCAGCCGCTCCGGCGGGTCGTACTGGGCCAGCCGGCCGCCGGGGCGGAACACCGCGATGCCGTCGCCGAGCTTCACCGCCTCGTCGATGTCGTGCGTGACGAAGAGGATGGTCTTGTGCAGTTCGCCCTGGAGGCGGATCAGCTCGTCCTGCAGGCCGGTGCGGACCACCGGGTCGACCGCGCTGAACGGCTCGTCCATCAGCAGCACCGGCGGGTCGGCGGCGAGCGCGCGGGCCACCCCGACCCGCTGCTGCTGCCCGCCGGAGAGCTGGTGCGGGTAGCGGCGCCCCTGGGCCGCGTCCAGCCCGACCAGCTCCAGCAGCTCGCCGGCGCGGGCCCGGGCCTTGCGCCGGCCCCAGCCCAGCAGCAGCGGCACGGTGGCGACGTTGTCCAGCACGGTGCGGTGCGGGAACAGACCGGCCTGCTGGATGACGTAGCCGATGGAGCGGCGGAGCAGCGCGGGGTCGCGGTCGGTGACGCTCCGGCCGTCGATGGAGACGGTGCCGGAGGTGGGCTCCACCATCCGGTTGACCATCCGGAGGGCGGTGGTCTTGCCGCTGCCCGAGGAGCCGACGAAGACGGTGGTGCGCCCGGTGGGGGCCTCCAGGTCCAGTCCGTCCACGGCCACGGTGCCGTCCGGGTAGCGCTTGCCCGCGCCCTCGAAGGTGATCATCGTCCGGTCGCGATCCAGGTGGGGAGTTCGTTCAGGGAGTCGATGACGACGTCGGCGTACTTGGCGTCGGGCCGGTCGGCGTGCAGGTAGCCGAGCATGCCGCGGCGGATGAGCGCGGTGCGCATGCCGGCCGCGCGGGCGGGCAGCACGTCGTTGTCGACCCGGTCGCCGACGTAGAGGATCTCGGCCGGGGCGACGCCGGCGGTCTCGGTCACCCGGGTGAAGAACGCGGGGTCGGGCTTCTGCACGCCCCACTCGTCGGAGACGTGCACCCCGTCGACGGGCAGCTCCATCGCCTCCAGCGCGGGGCGGGCCTGGACCGGCTGGTTGCCGGCGATGACGACGGACAGCCCCATCGCGCGCAGGGCGCCCAGCGCGGTGCGCACGTCGGGGTAGAGGTCCTCGGCGTCGAAGCCGTCGGCGAGGGTGCCGGGGTCCTCGGCGCGCCAGGCGCGCACCTCGGCCTCCAGCTCGAAGTCGGGTTTGACCAGCCGGAACGCGTCCATCAGCGGGCGCCCCTGGGCGAGCAGGCCGCCCATCAGGCCGAAGAAGGCCAGCCGCGGCACGCCCAGCCGGTCGGCCCAGCGGGAGAAGATGCGCGTCTCGTCCACGAGGGTCTCGCCGACGTCGAACACCACACTGCGAATCGTCACGAATGGGACGCTAACACGGGCGGACGACGGAGTGCGGTCACCACGCTCATTTCCTACTCATTCAGTGGACTTTTTCCGCTCGCTTCGGCGGCGGCCGCAGCACCGCGAACTCGTCGGTGACCTCCAGGTGCGACACCCGGAACCGGAAGACCGCCGCCGGGCGGCCGCCGGAGCGGCCGGAGGGCACCGAGCGCCCGGTCTCCTCGATCTGGCCGCGGCGGAGCAGCACCCGGCGCAGGTTGGTGGCGGCGACGTCGTGCCCCAGCGCGGCCCGGTAGTACCCGGAGAGCTGGGACATGGTGAACTCGGGCGGGGCCAGGGCGAACCCGATGTTGGTGTAGGAGAGCTTGGCGCGCAGCCGGCGCCGCCCGGAGTGCACGATCGCGGCGTGGTCGAAGCCCATCGGCGGCAGCTCGGAGATGGCGTGCCAGGCGGTGTCGTCCGGGATCACCGGCTCGTTGTGCGCGGGGACCAGGCCCAGGTAGGCGGTGGCCAGGGTGCGCCCCGCCGGGTGCCGGTCGGGGGCGCCGCGGGTCTCCAGCTGCTCCAGGTGCGCCAGGTCGCGGACGTCGACCTTCTGCGCGAGCTGGCGGCGCATCGACTGCCCCAGCCCCTCGTCCGCGCCGAGCCGCCCGCCCGGCAGCACCCAGTCGCCCTCGAACGGCGGCCGCGCCCTGCACCACAGCAGAACGCACAGCCGACCGGCCCTGACCTGGAAGACGACCGCGAGCACCTCGTGCGCAGCCACCCCCACCCGGGCCTCCTCCACGTCTCGTACCGCGCCTGTCCCTCCCATGACCCCCCATGTTAGGCTGTCTCAAGTTTTTGCCTGAAAGACCAAAACCCGTGAAGGAAGTACCGGACATGACCGAACCGGGCCGGGCCGCCGAGATCCGCCGCCTCGCGGACGAACAGGGCGCCGTGATCCTCGCGCACAACTACCAGCGGCCGGAGATCCAGGACGTCGCCGACCACACCGGCGACTCCCTCGCCCTGTCCCGGCTGGCGGCCCGGGTGGAGGCCGAGACCATCGTCTTCTGCGGGGTCCACTTCATGGCCGAGACGGCCAAGATCCTCGCCCCGGAGAAGACCGTGCTCCTCCCCGAGCCGGAGGCGGGCTGCTCGCTGGCCGACACCATCACCGCCGAGGACGTCCGGGCCTGGCGGGCCGAGCACCCGGACGCGGTCGTCGTCGCCTACGTCAACACCACCGCCGCGGTCAAGGCCGAGACCGACATCTGCTGCACCTCCTCCAACGCCGCCGACGTCATCCGGTCCATCCCGGCCGACCGGGAGATCCTCTTCCTCCCCGACCAGTTCCTCGGCGCCCACGTCAAGCGGGTCACCGGGCGGGAGAACATCCACGTCTGGATGGGCGAGTGCCACGTGCACGCCGGCATCGACGGGCAGACCCTGCGCGAGCGCGCCGCCGCCGAGCCCGACGCCGAGCTGTACGTGCACCCCGAGTGCGGCTGCGCGACCTCCGCCCTCTACCTGGCCACCTCCGGCTCGGTCCCCGAGGAGCGGGTGAAGGTGCTCTCCACCGGCGGCATGCTCGCCGCGGCCGAGAAGACCCGCGCCGACAAGGTGCTCATCGCCACCGAGACCGGCATGCTGCACCAGCTGCGCGCGGCCAACCCGACCACCGTCTTCGAGCCGGTCAACCCGCGTGCCGAGTGCCACTACATGAAGATGATCACCACCGACAGCCTGCTCCGCTCGCTGCGCACCGGCTTCGGCGAGATCACCGTGGACACCGGCACCGCCGACCGGGCGCGCCGCTCGGTGCAGCGGATGATCGAGATCGGCCCCCCCTCCCGCGGCGGCGAGTGAGCCCCCGCCGCCTCGGCCGCCCCGGCCCCGCTACGGGGCCCGGTGCGGCGGATCCTTGAAGAGCCCGCCCCGGGGCGACACCACCCGGCCCCGCCCCGGGGCGACCGCGGGGCGATCACGGAGCCGCGGCCGGCGGCCCCGGAACCGTGCTCCGGCGGGGCGCCGCCGGCGGCCGGTCCGCGCACCTCCCGCCGACGCCCCGCACCTCCGTGACACCGAGAGTCCCGAGGGGAAGGCGGCCGCGAGGCGTCCTCCGGCACCCACCGCCCCGCCCCGGGGCGAGCGCAGAGCCGCGGCCGGCGCCCCGGACCACCGGTGGGAAGAGCCCGCCCCGGAGCGGGGCCCCTGCCCCCCGCAACGCCGGAATCATCCCGGGAGGAAGGCGGAGGAAGGCGGCAGCGAGGCGATCTCCGGCGCCCATCGCCCGGCACCGGCCCGGGACCCGGTGCGGCGCGGCGGATCCGCGTCCCCGCCGCACCCGCTCCGGCGGCACCTGGAATTCCCCCCGGGGACGAACCGGGCGTTCCGCACCGGGGCGGCCGCGGCGGCGCGCGGCGCCCCGGGCGCCCTGCCCACGGGGCCGATATCGGGAGGACGGTAACGAACTCCTCACCGTCGGGACACACATCGCCGACTCCGCGAGCGCGCCGGTACCGGTCCGGCTAGCGTCGGGTCCTACCGCGGAGGACGCCCCTGATGACGACGGAGCCGGAGCGGCGCTACGACGCCTTCGCCCCCGCCCTGTACCGGTACTGCTGGTCCCTGGTCGGCCCGCAGGCGGCGGAGGCCGCGCTGCGGCGCGCCCTGCTGGCCGCGCCGCGGCTGGCCGGCGAGCTCTCCGACCCCGACGACCTGCAGCCGTGGCTGTTCGCGCTGGCGCGCACCGCCTGCCGGCGCCACGGGTTCGCCGCCGCCTCCCCCTATGCCGCCCTGGCGGCCTCCGCCGAGGAGCGGCCGGTCGCGCAGATGCTCGCCGGGCTGCCGCCCAGCTCCCGCGAGATGCTCGAACTCCACCTGCGGCACGGGCTGACCGCCTCCCAGATCGCCAAGGTCTGCGGGCTGGACCGGGAGACCTGCGGCGAGCTGTGCCGCGCGGCCGAGCGGCGCGCCGCCGAACTGCTGCCCGACCCGGCCGCCGCCCTGGCGCTGCTGGAGCCGCCCGGACCGCCGCCCGGCCTGCTCTCCGGCCCGCTCGGCGGCCGCGCGGAGGCGGCCGAGGCCGCCGGGGAGATGCGCCCGCTGGGCCCCGACGGGTTCCCGCTGCACCGCCGCCGCGAAGCGGACCGCCCCGCCGGGCCGGAGGCGGCCCCCGGGCCGGCCGGGGCCGCGGAGGAGCCCCGCGAGCAGGCGCCCCGGCCGCTGCCCGGAGACCGGGTGACCACCGCCGACGTGGGCGTCCCGCTCCGCCCCGAGCAGGCCCGCGACGAGCACCGGGCCTGGTCCTGGGCGGCGGTCTCCGGCCTGGTCACGGTCGCACTGGCGCTGATGCTCTCGGCGGCGGTGCTGCTCAGCGGCCCGGGCACGGTGGCCGGCGCGGGCCCGCCGCCGATCGGCACCGGCGCACCGGCCACCGCCCGGTCCACCGCGCCCGCCGATCCCGGGGACACCCCCGGCGAGGCGCCCTCGCCCCGGACGGGACCCTCCGCCGCCGCCTCGCCCGGCGGCGAACCGGACTCCGGGGAATCCGGGAGGACCGGGGAGCCGGGCGCCGCCCCGACGGGCGGCCCGTCCGCCCCGCCGGCCGCACCGGAGGAGCCGGCCCCCGAGCCGTCCCGCACCGCCGACCCCGCTCCCCCTCCCCCCGAACCGAGCGGCACCGCCCCGCCCCCCGCCGAAGACCCTCCGGCGGCGGGACCGGTCACCCGGCTCCTGGACGGCATCGCCCGGTTCTTCACCCCTGAATGACCGCCGGACGCCCGCACTCCGCCGCCCCCGGGCGAACGATGCTCTTGACGTTGCAGGGGCATCGGAGCGGTTGGTTTCCAGCATCCGTTGCAACACCGCAGACCAGAGGACAGGGGGAGCCACTGGTCGGTCAGTCGGGCGCGGCGCCCCACGGAGCGAAGGTCCAGGCTGGCGGCGACGGCGCAGGTGGGGGCGTGGCGGAGGCGGTCACCCGGGCGCGGCGCCTCACGGGGCGGGGGTTCAAGCAGGCGGCGACGGCAGCAGTGGGGACCGGCCAGTCGGTCGGGCGCGGCCCCCAGGGGGCGAGGGCTCAGGCAGGCAGCGAAGGCGGGAAGGGGCACCGGCCAGTCGGTCGGGTGCAGCGCCCCACGGGGCAGGGGCTCAAGCGGGCGGCGAAGGCGGTGGGTGGGCACCGGCCGGTCGGTCGGGCGCGGCGCCCCGCGGAGTACAGGTTCAGACCGGCGGCGACGGCAGCGGTAGGGGCGGGGTGCAGATGGTCGCCCGGGTGCCGGGCCCCACGGGGCGGGGGTTCAAGCAGGCAGCGAAGGCGGCGGTGGGGACCGGCCGGTCGGTCGGGTGCGGCAGAGCGGGCGGGGCGGCCGGGGTGGGCCGGGGCGGCGGGTTCGCCGTGCCCGCGTCGCCCCGGGCGCCGGGGCCGGCCGCCGCTGAAACCGCTGCACCTCTTTGACCTGGGCGAATACTCAGGGTGATGGCGGTGTGGGGCGCCCTGCGCACCGCGAGAGCACCCCGGTGATTCCCGGGCGCGCATCCCGGGCCGGATCGGCCCCCGGGAGGCCCGGATCGCCTTGTTCGGGCCGGTGGTGAGGGGTTCGAGCCGCCCGCAAGGCCGCAAGGCAGGGGGCCGGAACCCGGGCAGGGGCGGCGCTGGGGCGGGATGTCGCTTTTGCCCTCCCAGGAGGCCCTGCTTTGGCTACTCTGGGTAATCGATAAGGGGGCGGTGGGGGCTTCGAGACTTACTACTCGCTGGTAGATGTAATCGGGGTGCTCTCGCGGTGCGCAGGCCGCCCCTGCCTCCGCTCGACCCCCGCCGCGAACCCGGCATACGGGATATAACCCCCCTCGGCGGGAGCACGCGCCCGGGCCTGGCCGGTGAACGCGGCGCCCCGCCCTCTCCCGCCCTCGCCGCCCGCTTGAACCCCGGCCCCGTGAGGCGCCGCGCCGGACCGACCAGCCGGCACGCCCTCCCCACCTTCGCCGCCAGCTTGGACCTTCGCTCCGCGGAGCGCCGCGCCCGACCGACCAGCCGGTCCCCCTCCCGCCGTCGCTGCCTGCTTGAACCCTCGCCCCGTGGGGCCCGGCACCCGGGCGACCACCCCGCCCCGCCCCTGCCGCTGCCGTCGCCGCCGGTCTGAACCTGCACTTCGCGGGGCGCCGCGCCGGACCGACCGGCCGGTCCCCCTCCCCGCCTTCGCCGCCAGCTTGAACCTGCACCCCGTGGGGCGCCGCAGCCGGGTGGGGTACCTCTTGTCGTTCGTCCCTCTCCGGGTTCCTCGCTGCAACGGCCGCTTGACGGCAAGGGGCTCTGGCACCTCCGCATCGCCAAGATCATCGGGGCGGGGGCGGGGGCCGGTGGCGGCCGTCCGAGCGGGCTTCAGGCGTCGGTGCGCTGGAGGATCGCTCCGGTGGCCATGGCACCGCCGGCGCACATGGTGATCAGGGCGGTCTCTCCGCCGCCGCGCTCCAGTCCGTGCAGGGCGGTGGCGACCAGCCGGGCGCCGCTCGCGCCGACCGGGTGGCCCAGGGCGATGGCGCCGCCGTCGGCGTTGACCCGGTCCAGGTCGGGGCGGAGCACCGAGGCCCAGGAGAGCACCACCGCGGCGAAGGCCTCGTTCACCTCCATCAGGTCGAGGTCGCCCAGCGCCATCCCGGCGGACTTCAGCACCTTCCGGGTCGCCTCGATCGGGCCGTCCAGGTGGTAGTGCGGCTCCGCCCCGACCAGGGCCTGGGCGCGCAGCCGGGCCCGCGGGCGCACGCCCAGCTCGGCGGCGCGGGACCGGCTCATCAGCAGCACGGCGGCGGCGCCGTCGGAGATCTGCGAGCTGGTCCCGGCGGTGTGCAGGCCGCCCTCGACCACCGGCCGCAGCCCGGCCAGCCCTTCCGCGGTGGTCTCGCGCAGCCCTTCGTCGCGGGCCAGCTCCGGCAGGGCGACGACCTCCCGGTCGAACCGGCCCCGCTCCCAGGCGCGCGCGGCGAGCCGCTGCGAGCGGACGCCCCAGGCGTCCAGGTCGGCCCGGCCCAGCCCGCGCCGGGCGGCGATCCGCTCCGCCGCGGTGAACTGGTCCGGGAGGTCGACGTCCCAGTCCGGCGGCCGGGGGTCGTCCGGGTGCACCGAGCGGCCCAGCGGCACCCGGCTCATCACCTCGACGCCGCAGGCCAGCGCGGTGTCCACCGCCCCGGAGGCGATCATCGCGGCGGCCAGGTGCACGGCCTGCTGGCCGGAGCCGCACTGGGCGTCCAGCGTGGTGGCCCCGGTCCGCCAGGGCAGCCCGGCGTACAGCCAGGCGTGCCGGCCGATGTGGTTGCCCTGCTCTCCGCCCTGGGTGACGCAGCCGGCGAAGACCTGCTCCACCTCGGCCGGGTCGACCCCGGAGCGGTCCAGGACGGCGCGCTGCACCCGGCCGAGCAGCTCGACCGGTTTGACCCCGGCCAGCGCGCCGCGGCGCCTGGCGATGGGGGTGCGGACGGCCTCGACGACGACGGGCTCGGACAACGGGTCGGACATGCCGCCTCCTCCGACGGTGGAACCCCCGGGAGAAGCAGACTATAACCGGTTCTAGTTCAGAGCCAGGGGAACGTTGCGTCGTGGTTTCGGCCTGCCAGAACCCGATTCAGGAACCGGCGAACAACCGGTCCGCGGCCACGGCCAGCCGCTGCTGGACCTGCTCCACGTCCCGGTGCCCCTTGAGGATCTCCAGCAGTTCGAAGATCCACACGCTGGCCAGCGACCCGACCAGGATGTACTCGGTCCCCTCCCGGTCCGGCTCGGCGCCCTCCGGTTCCGCGCCGCCGAAGGCCACCCGCCACAGCAGGTCGGTGATGCGCTGCCCCAGCTCGGTCTTGACCTCGGCCATGATCAGCGATCGGACCAGCGCGTCGGCCAGCTCCGGCTCGCGCATCAGCCCCCGGGTGGCGCGCATCAGCACGTCCACGGTGCGCCCGGCGGCCCCCTCGTCGGCCGGCGGCCGGCGGCCGATACTGGCCTCCAGCAGGTCCAGCTCCTCGGTGACCACCGCGACCACGAGGTCCATCTTGGAGGGGAAGTACCGGTAGAGCGTGCCCAGCGCGACACCCGCGCGCTCGGCCACCGTGCGCATCTGCATCGCCTCGACGCCGCCGCGCAGCGCGAGGGCGGCCGCGGTCTGCACGATCCGCTTGCGGCGCTGGTTCTGACTCCGCGATCGCATCCCCATCGGCGCCTGGACCGCCACGGTGCCTCCCCCATCCTGCGTCGTCCGCCCATAAGAACACTTATAAGAACACGTTATCCAAGGATCGCCCACGAGTTCAGCCTTCGACAACTGTGGAGAAGACCTCATCGAGCGATGTTGCAGCGGTATGACCAACCCTTGGGGAATCCTCTTCCCGGATCGGGCGACACCTACTAGAATCTGTTCTACTTAGCCGGCCGGGGCGCGACGGCCGGACACCGGCGAGCACGGCGAACGCAGGGAGCCGCCCATGACGCGCCCGCATACCCTGACCTCCCTACTGGCCGCCCGCGCCCGCGACGACCGCCCCGCCCTGCACTTCGAGGACTCCACCTGGACCTGGCCGGAGTTCGCCGAGCAGTGCCGGCGCCATGCCACCGCCTTGCGGAGGCATCCGCAAGACAGAGCCCTGCGGAGGCATCCGCAGGACAGGGCCGCGCGGAGCCGTCCGCACGGCGCCGCCGCGCGGGACCGCCCGCACGTCGGCGTCCTGCTGGACAACACCCCGGAGATGCTCTTCCTGCTCGGCGGAGCGGCGCTCTCCGGAAGCGTCCTGGTCGCCCTGAACACCACGCGCTCCACCGCCGAACTCACCCGTGACGTCGACGCTACAGATTGTAATGTTCTGCTGGCCGGGGCCGCTACGGAATCCGCGGCAACCGACCTCGCCCGGGCCACCGGGCTGCCGCTGCACGACGCCGCCGACTTCGCCCGCGGCGCCCCGGCCGCGCCGCCGGGCGCCCCCGGCGACCCCGATGATCCCGCGGCGCTGGTCATGCTGGTGTTCACCTCGGGCACCTCGGGCCGCCCGCGCGCGGTCCGGTTCAGCCACCGCAAGATCACCCTGCCCGGCGAGGCCATCGCCGCCGATCTGGGGCTGGGCCCCGAGGACGCGGTGTACTGCCCGATGCCGCTCTTCCACTCCGGAGCGGTGCTGGCCGCGGCGGCCCCGGCGCTGGCCTCCGGCGCGGCGATCGCGCTGCGCCGCCGGTTCTCCGCCTCCGCCCTCCTCGGCGACGTGCGCCGGTACGGCTGCACCTACCTGCACTACGTCGGCAAGGCCCTGTCCTACGCCGCCGCCACCGAGCCGCGCCCGGACGACGCGGACAACCCGCTGCGGGTCGCGTTCGGCAACGAGGCCCCGCCGGAGGCGCGGCGGCGCTTCGCCGAGCGGTTCGGCTGCCGCGTCGTCGACGCCTACGGCTCCAGCGAGAACGCCATCGCCATCCGCCCCTCCCCCGGCGGGCCGCCCGGAGCGCTGGGCCGACTCCCCCCGGACGTGGCGATCCTCGACCCGGACACCGGCGCGCCCTGCCCGCCCGGCGCCGTCGGCGAACTGGTCAACACCGCCGGCACCGGGCTCTTCGAGGGCTACTACGGGGACACCGGGGAGGGGGCCGAACGAGTGCGCGGCGGCCGCTTCCACAGCGGCGACCTGGCATACCAGGACGGCGGCGGGTGGGTGTTCTTCGCCGGCCGGGAGCCCGACCGGCTCCGGGTGGACGGCGAGAACCTGGCCGCCGGGCCGATCGAGGAGCTGCTCCGCGGCCACCCGCGGATCGCCGACGCCGCCGTCTACCCGGTGCCCGACCCGCAGGCCGGCGACCGGGTGATGGCCGCGCTGGTGCTCGCCGAGGGCGCCCGGTTCGACCCCGGGGAGTTCGCCGCGTTCCTGGCCGGCCGCACCGACCTGGGGGCCAAGTGGGCGCCGCACTACCTGCGGATCGTCCCGGAGCTCCCGCTCACCGCCTCGCACAAGGTCCTCAAGCGCCGGCTGGGCGCCGAGGGCACCGACTGCGCCGACCCGGTGTGGGAGCGGCGCGGAGACCGCTACCTGTTGAGGAGCCGCATGGACTTCGGATTCGACGAGGAGCAGGAGGAGCTGCGCGCCCTGGCCCGCCGGGTGCTCGACGGCGAGGGCGAGGGCGGCGGCGCCTGGGCCGCGATGGCCCGCACCGGGCTGCTGGAGGCGGCCGCCCAGGGGGCGGTGCGCACCGCGATCGTGCTCCGCGAGGCGGCCGCCCGCGCCGCGCCGGTGCCCGCCCTGGCCGCGCTCGGCCTGGGTGCGCTGCCGGTCGCCATGGCCGGCACCGACGAGCAGCGCGCCGCGCTCGCCCCGGTGCTCGCCGGGGAGCACCTGCTGACCGCCGGGTTCACCGGCCCCGCCCCGGTGTCCGCGCACCCCGACGGCGGCGGCTTCCGCCTGCACGGAGTGCGCGCCCCGGTCCCGGACGCCGAAGCGGCGCGGACCCTGCTCGTCCCGGCCGCCCTGGACGGCGGCGGCACCGGGGTCTTCCTGGTCCCCGCGGACGCGGCCGGGCTGACCGCCGCCGGCGAGCGGGTCGGCCTGGACGGCGTGCCCGTTCCCGCCTCCGCCCTGCTCGGCGCGGACACCACCGGCGCGGCCGCCCGCACCCTGCGGCACTGCGCGCTGGCCGCGCTGGCCGCCACCGCCTCCGGCGCGCTGGCCGCCGCCCTGGAGCTGACCACCGAGCACGTGCGGACCCGGCGCCAGTTCGGCCGGGCCCTCGCCGAACTGCAGGCGGTCACCATGAAGGTCGGCGACGTCTACGTGGCCGGGCGCGCCCTGGACGCGGCGCTGTGGGCCGGGGCGTGGCGGCTGGAGCGCGGCGCCGACCCCGCGGAGACCGCCTCGGTGCTGGAGTCGGCCGCGCTGCTCGCCACCGAGCAGGCCCTGGACGCCCTCTACACCGCCCAGCACCTGCACGGCGGGCTGGGCGTGGACGCGTCCTACCCGCTGCACCGGCACTTCTCCACCGCGCAGTGGGTCTCCCGGGCCCTCGGCGGACCGGAGGCCCGGCTCGACGCACTGGGCGCCCTGGCCGCCCAGGACCGGCCCGTGCACACCCTGGCCTGAAGGAGCGGCGCGTGTTCATCGACCTCACCGACGCCCAGCGCAAGCTCCGCGACGAGCTGCGCGCCTACTTCGCCACCGTGATGACCGACGCCGAGCGCCGCGACGCCGCCGACCCCGAGGTCTACCGGCGGGTGGTGCGCCGGATGGGCCGCGACGGCATGCTCGGCCTGGGCTGGCCGGCCGAGTACGGCGGCCGCGGCCTGGGAGCCGTGGAGCAGCAGGTCTTCGTCAACGAGGTGACCCGGGCCGAAGTACCGTTCCCGCTGGTCACCCTGCAGACGGTCGGGCCGGCCCTGCAGCGGCACGGCTCCGAGGAGCTCAAGCGGGAGTTCCTGCCCGGCATCCTCGCCGGGGAGGTGCACTTCGCCATCGGCTACTCCGAGCCGGAGGCCGGCACCGACCTGGCGGCGCTGCGCACCTCCGCGGTCCCCGACGGGAGCGGCGGCTTCACCGTCGACGGGCAGAAGATCTACACCTCCGGCGCGCACTTCGCCGACCACGTCTGGCTGGCCGTGCGGACCTCCCCCGACGCCCCCCGGCACAAGGGCATCTCGCTGCTCATCGCGGACACCTCCGACCCGGGCTTCTCCTGGACGCCGATCATCACCGCCGACGGCCGGCACCACACCAACGCCACCTACTACTCCGGCGTCCGGGTGCCCGCCGGCCGGGTGGTCGGCGAGGTCGACGGCGGCTGGCGGATCATCACCGACCAGCTCAACCACGAGCGGCTCACCCTCGGGCCGTCCGGGAACATCGCCCGGCTCTACGACCGGTTCCTGCACTGGGCGCGGAGCACCCCCGGGGCCGACCGGCCCGCGGTGCGCCGCGCGCTCGGCCGGATCCACGCCTACCTGCGCGTCAACGAGCTGCTCAACTGGCAGGTCGCCGCGTCGATCGACACCGGGTGGCTGGGCGCCCCGGACGCCTCCGCCAACAAGGTCTACGGCTCCGAGCGGCTCCAGGAGGTGCCGCGGATCGTCGCCGACACCGTCTCCCGGTTCGGCGACCCCGCCGACGAGGCCACCCGGTCGCTGCTGGAGCAGGCCGACACCGCCGCCAAGGGGGCGCTGGTGATGACCTTCGGCGGCGGCGTCAACGAGGTGCAGCGAGAGCTCATCGCCACGCTCGGCCTCCGGCTGCCCCGGGCCCCGCGGTGACCCGCACCGCCGCCCGCACCGCCCGTGCCCCCGCCGAGGGGGCGGACCCGCAGAAAGGCGCCCGATGACCGAATCCCCGCCCGAGGAGCTCACCGCCCTGGCCGAGGCCGCCCGCGCCCTCGGCGAGGTCGACGGCGGCCGGGCCGCCGACCCGGTGAACGCGCCGGCGGCCCGGCACTGGCTGCACGCCATGGGCGACGCCAACCCGCGCTACCTCGAGGCCGGCGAGGCCCCGCCGGCGATGCTCCAGGTGTGGACCATGCGCGGCCTGGACCCGGAGCCGCCCGGGACCGGGTCGGCCGTGGACGGGCTGCTGGAGTGGTTCGACGCCAACGGCTGCACCGGGGTGGTGGCCACCGACTGCGCCCAGACCTACCACCGCCCGCTCCGCTTCGGCGAGGAGCTCCGCTCCACCACCCGGTTCGGCTCGCTGTCCGGCCCCAAGCGCACCGCGATGGGCACCGGCTACTTCCTCACCTGGCACACCTGCTGGTACTCCGGGGAGGAGCAGGTGGGCGAGATGATGTTCCGGGTGCTCAAGTTCGCCCCGCCGGAGTCGCCGCCGCAGCGCCCGGCCCGACCCGAGCGCCACCCGCTGCGACCCGCGCGCAGCGCCGACACCGACTTCTTCTGGGACGGCACCGCCCGCGGCGAGCTGCGCATCCGCCGGTGCACCGGGTGCGGGGCGCTGCGCCACCCGCCCGGCCCGCTCTGCCCGCACTGCCGGTCCGCCGGGGCCGACCACGTCACCGCGTCCGGGGCGGGCACCGTGTACAGCTACACGGTGCACCACCACCCGCCGGTGCCCGGCCGCACCGCGCCGTTCGCCGTCGCGGTGGTGGAGCTGCCCGAGGGGGTCCGGGTGACCGGCGGCATCGTCGGCGCCGACCCCGCCGAGGTGCACGTGGGCATGCCGGTGCGGCTGGAGTTCGAGCGGGTCGACTCCGACCTGGTGCTGCCGCAGTGGCGGCCGGGGACCGGCGAGCCGCTGCCCGCGCTGCACCTGCCGCTCACCCGCTCCTCGATCACCGCCCAGGCCCTGGCCACCCGGGACTTCCAGAACGTGCACCACGACCCCGGTGCGGCCCGTGCCCAGGGCGCCGCCGACGTCTTCATGAACATCCTGACCACCCAGGGGCTGGTGCAGCGGTACGCCACCGACTGGGCCGGTCCGGCCGCGCGGGTGCGCCGGATCGCGATCCGGCTCGGCGCGCCCAACCACGCCGGGGACTCGATGCTGCTCACCGGCACCGCGGAGCGCTCCGGCACCGCCACCGAGATCTCCGTGCGCGGCACCAACTCGCTGGGCCCGCACGTCACCGGGACCGTCACCGTGGAAGAGGGGGAGGGCTGATGGGGCTGTCGCGCGCGGCGTCGATCGCCGGGATCGGCGCCACCGAGTTCTCCAAGGAGTCCGGCCGCACCGAGCTGCGGCTGGCCGCCGAGGCCGTGCTGGACGCGCTGGACGACGCCGGGGTGGCCCCGTCCGAGGTGGACGGCATGGTGACCTTCTCCCAGGACTCCAGCTCCGAGATCGCCGTGGCCCGGGAGATCGGGGCCGGGCCGCTCCGGTTCTTCAGCCGGATCGACTACGGCGGCGGCGCGGCCTGCGCGACCGTCGCCCTGGCCGCGATGGCGGTGGCCACCGGCCAGGCCGACGTGGTGGTGGCCTACCGGGCGTTCAACGAGCGCAGCGGGCGCCGGTTCGGCCGGGCGATGCCCGAGGCGCACCGCAACCCGTCCTCCCAGGGCCTGGAGATGAGCTGGCACGTGCCGTTCGGCCTGGTCACCCCGGCCGCGTGGGTGGCGATGAGCGCCCGCCGGTACATGGCGGCCTCCGGCGCGACCAGCGAGGACTTCGGCCGGGTGGCGGTCGCGGCGCGCCGGCACGCGGCGACCAACCCGGCGGCCTGGTTCCACGGCCGGCCGATCACCCTGGAGGAGCACCAGGCCTCGCGGTGGATCGCGGAGCCGCTGCGGCTGCTCGACTGCTGCCAGGAGAGCGACGGCGGGGTGGCGCTGGTGGTGGTCTCCGCCGAGCGGGCCCGGTCGCTGCGCCGCCCGCCCGCGGTGGTCTCCGCCGCCGCCCAGGGGTCGGCGCCCGGCCAGCAGACGATGACCTCGTTCTACTCCGACGACATGGCCGGGCTGCCCGCGATGGGCGTGGTCGCCGAGGCGCTGTGGCGCCAGTCCGGGCTGGGGCCCGGCGACGTGCAGACCGCCGTGCTCTACGACCACTTCACCCCGTTCGTCCTGGTCCAGCTGGAGGAGCTGGGGTTCTGCGGCCGCGGCGAGGCCCGGCACTTCGCCGCCGACGGCGGGCTGGAGATCGGCGGGCGGCTGCCGGTCAACACGCACGGCGGCCAGCTCGGCGAGGCCTACATCCACGGCATGAACGGCATCGCCGAGGCGGTCCGGCAGATCCGCGGCACCGCCGCCAACCAGCTGCCGTCCGTGCACAACGTGCTGGTCACCGCAGGAACGGGGGTGCCCACCAGCGGCCTGGTGCTGAGCCGGGATTGACTTCCTCCCTCTCCTGAAGGAGGGGGAGTCCGACCGCCTCTGACAGGACGGTTCCGCTTACGCGGACTGCCTCACGGCAGCGGTTTCCTGATTCGTCGCCGACCGCGGAAGGGAGGACCCTTGCCGACTGACACCGGCTCCACAGGCATCACCCGCGTGTTCACGGGCTGCGACTCGACCAGCCGCAAGGATGTTCTTCGCCGCGTTCAGGTCCCGGTCGTGGCGGGTGCGGCAGGCAGGGCACGTCCATGCCCGGGTGTTCAGCGAGAGTTTCTTGAGCAGGTGCCCGCACCGCGAGCACGTCTTGGAAGAGGGGAACCACCGGTCGATCACAACCAGGGTGCGGCCCGCGCGGGCGGCCTTGTATTCCAACCGTCGGCGGAACTCCCCCAGGGCGGCATCGCGCACCGAACGGTTCAGCCCGGCCTTGGCGCGGACGTTCCGGCCTGGTTCTTTGACGGTTCCGCGCGCGGAGACGGTCATACCGTGCACGTTGAGGTCCTCGATGACGATCACGTCATGTTCGCGGACGATCCGCGTCGAGGTCTTGTGCAGGAAGTCGTTGCGGGCATGGCGGATCTTCCTGTGCGCCGCGGCGACCTTGCGCTTCGCCTTGCGGCGGTTGTTCGAGCCGCGCTGCTTTCGGGCCGTCATTCGCTGGTAGCGGGCAAGCCGCTCGGCCTTGCGGTCCAGGTGTCCGGGGTTGGCGATCTTCTCCCCGGTGGACAGGGTCGCGAATTCTTTCACTCCGAGGTCGATGCCGACCTCGCCGCCGGTGTCGGGGGCGGGTTCGGGGTCCTCGGTCTCGACGGCGAACGTCACATAGAACCGGCCGTCCGGTTCCCGCGACACCACGACCATGGTCGGGTTCAGGGACGCGATGTCGACATCGTCGAACGACCACGCCACACGCAGCGGCCTCTTCTGCTTGGCCAGGAACAGACACCCGTCCTTGAGGCGGAACGCCGACCTGGTGTAGTGCGCCGACTGGCGGCCGTCACGGTTCTTGAACCTGGGATGGTGGGCGCGTCCGGCGAAGAAGTTGGCGAACGCGGTGTGCTGGTGGCGCAGGGCCTGCTGCAGCGGCACCGAGGATACCTCGGACAGAAACGCCAGGTCGGTGGTCTTCTTCCACCCCGTCAGCGCCCGGTCGGTCTGCTTATACGACGTCTTGGTGCCGTGCTGGTGGTAGGCGCGGTGGCGCTCCGCGAGGGTCTTGTTCCACACCAGGCGCACGCACCCGAACGTGCGGCCCAGCTGGGCCGCCTGCTCGGAGTCCGGGTAGGCCCGGACCTTGTACGCCGTCCGCATACGGAAAGCATGGCTCAAGAGGGAGTCGTGAGTAAGCAGAACGCGAAAAGTACAGGCCTACCGCTTGGGTCCCTCCCGGCCTTGAAACACCGGGCCTCCCTCCAGAGGACCCGGTGATCGGGGCAGTGCTCCACCGTAGAGTAGAACGGAATTCGGTTCTATGACGGCACGAGCACGAAAGGCCGCGCGCATGCGGGACACCCCACCCGTGGAGGACCTGGGCAACGGCATCTGGAGCATCCCGGTGCCCATCCCGGGCAACCCCCTCGGCTACACCCTCGTCTACGCCCTGGAGACCCCGCGCGGCCCGGTGCTCGTCGACGCCGGCTGGCAGCACGAGGACTCCTGGCGGGCGCTCACCGCCGGGCTCCGCTCCATCGGCGCCGACCCGTCCGGGGTGCACGGCGTCGTCGTCACCCACTTCCACCCCGACCACGCCGGCCTGGCCGGGCGGGTCCGCGAGGCCTCCGGCTGCTGGATCGCCATGCACCACGCCGACATCGACGTGCTCCGCCGGATCGAGGCGCTCGGCGGCCTGCTCCAGGACGAGACCGAGACCGCCCAGCTGCGGCTGGCCGGCGCCCCCGAGGAGGAGGTCGCCGCCTACGCCCTGCTCGACACCCGGATGGACCCGCCCGCCCTGCCCGACACCGCGCTGGCCCACGGCGAACTGGTCGACGCCCCCGGCCGCAAGCTCCGCGCGGTGTGGACCCCCGGCCACTCCCCCGGCCACATCTGCCTGCACCTGGAGGACGGCGACCACCTGTTCACCGGCGACCACGTGCTGCCCCGGATCACCCCGCACATCGGCCTCTACCCCTTCACCGAGCCCGGCGGCGGCCCCGACGACCGCGACCCGCTCGGCTCCTTCCTCGACTCCCTCGCCCTCATCCCCGACATCGGCGCCGCGCACGCGCTGCCCGCGCACGAGCGCCGCTTCGACGACCTCCCCGGGCGCACCCGCGAGATCATCGCCCACCACGAGGAGCGGCTGGACGTCCTCGCCGGGGCGCTCGGCCCCGCCCCGCTCACCCTGTGGGAGCTCACCGCCTCCCTGCCGTGGAGCCGCGGCTGGGACGCCATGTCCGTCCGGGCCCGCCGGATGGCCGCCTCCGAGACCGCCGCCCACCTGCGCACCCTGGAGCGGCGCGGCCGCGCCGCGCCCTCCCGGGGCCCCGGCGGCGTCCTGCTCTGGCAGCGCCCGTGAACGCGCCCCGCCGAGAAACGCACCCCGCCGAGAAAGGACCCCCATGACCGCCTCCACCCGCCTGGACGGCCGGACCGCCGCCGTCACCGGGGCCGCCCGGGGCCTCGGCCGCGCGCACGCCCTCGCCCTGGCCGCGCACGGCGCCCGCCTGGTGCTCAACGACGCCGGCGAGGAGGTGCACGAGGTCGCCGCCGAGATCCGCGCCGCCGGCGGGCAGGCCGCCGCCCTGGTCGGCGACGCCGCCGACACCGCCGCCGCCGAACGGCTGGTGGCCACCGCCGCCGAACTCCACGGCGGGCTGGACATCCTGGTCAACAACGCCGGCGTCACCCGGGACCGGATGCTGTTCAACATGGCCGAGGAGGACTGGGACACCGTGCTGCGGGTCCACCTCAGAGGGCACTTCGCCACCTCCCGGGCGGCCGCCGCGCACTGGCGGGCCCGCGCCAAGGAGGCCGGCGGTCCGGTCTACGGCCGGATCGTCAACACCGCCTCCGAGGCGTTCCTCCTCGGCTCCCCCGGCCAGCCCAACTACGCCGCCGCCAAGGGCGGCATCGCCGCGCTCACCGCCTCCACCGCCCAGAGCCTGCGCCGGTACGGCGTCACCGCCAACGCGATCTGCCCCCGCGCCCGCACCGGCATGACCGCCGGCGTGTTCGGGCCGCCCCCCGCCGACGGCCCCGACCCGCTCGCCCCCGAGCACGTCTCCCCGCTGGTCTGCTACCTCGCCTCGGAAGCGGCCGCCGGCGTCACCGGCCAGGTCTTCGCGGTGCACGGCGGCGTCATCGGGGTGCTGGCCCCGCCCAGCGTCGCCGCCGCCCTGCACGCCCCGGACGGCACCGGGTGGTCCTCCGCCGACCAGGTGGCCCTCGCCCTCGGCGCCGCCTCCCTCCCGCCGCACGGCTTCACCGCCCCCGACGTCGGCGACCTGCGCTGAGCGGCCTAGGATCCACTACCGGAACCCCGCACTAAACTGCCGAGTAACTTCCGGTCGCTCCACCGCTCGCCGATGGGTCAGACATATGCCGAAACCGCCGCCGTCCCCCGCCCCGCCGCCGATGCGCGTCGCGCTGCTCTCCTACCGCAGCAAGCCCCACTGCGGCGGGCAGGGCGTCTACATCCGGCACCTGTCCCGCGAGCTCGCCGCTCTGGGGCACCGTGTCACCGTCTTCTCCGGCCAGCCCTACCCCGAACTCGACCCCGGCGTCATCCTGGAGAAGGTCCCCAGCCTCGACCTGTACAACGACGCCGACCCGTTCAAGGCCCCGCCGATGCGCGAGTGGCGCGACTGGATCGACGTCCTCGAAGTCGGCACCATGTGGACCGCGGGCTTCCCCGAGCCCCTCACCTTCTCCCTGCGCGCCCTGCGCGAGCTGCGCCGCCGCGCCGGCGAGTTCGACGTGGTGCACGACAACCAGACCCTCGGCTACGGCCAGCTCGGCCTGAAGAACGCCGGCCTGCCCCTGGTCACCACCATCCACCACCCGATCACCGTGGACCGCCGGATCGAGCTGTCCGAGGCCGAGGGCTGGCAGCGCCTCTCCAAGCGCCGCTGGTACGGCTTCGTCACCATGCAGGGCCGGGTCGCCCGCCGCCTCGACCCGATCCTGGTGCCCTCGCAGTCCTCCGCCGACGACATCGTCCGCGAGTTCGGCGTGCGCCGCGACCGCACCGCCGTGGTCCCCCTCGGCGTCGACACCCGGCACTTCCACCCCCGCCCCGGCGAACCCCGCACCCCCGGCCGCATCGTCTGCGTGGCCAGCGCGGACAGCCCGCTCAAGGGCGTCGCCACCCTGCTGCGCGCCGCCGCGAAGCTCGCCACCGAGCGCGACGTGTCGCTGACCATCGTCAGCCGCCCCAAGCCCGGCGGCCCCACCGACTCCCTCGTCGACGAGCTCTCGCTGCGCGACCGGGTGGAGTTCGTCAGCGGCATCGACGACGCCGAGCTGGGCCGGCTGGTCGCCGGCGCCGAGGTCGCCGTCGTCCCCTCCTTCTACGAGGGGTTCTCACTGCCCGCGGTGGAGGCCATGGCCTGCGGCACCCCGCTCGTCGCCAGCCGCGCCGGCGCCATCCCCGAGGTGGTCGGCACCGACGGCGAGGCCGGTCGCCTGGTCGCCCCCGGCGACCCCGAGGAGCTCGCCGCCGAGATCGCCGCGCTGCTGGACGACCCCGCCGAGCGGGAGCGGATGGGCGCCGCCGCCTGGAAGCGCGTCCAGGAGCGGTTCACCTGGCGCGCCGTCGCCGAGGCCACCGCACGGCACTACGCAACGACCATAAGGAGCCCGCACTGATCACCGTCGACTTCTCCCTGTTCCCCGTCGGTCCGGGCGACCGGGTGCTGGACCTCGGCTGCGGCGGCGGCCGGCACGCCTTCGAGGTCTACCGGCGCGGCGCCGACATCACCGCGTTCGACCAGAACGAGAACGACCTGGCCGACGTCTCCGCGATGTTCGCCGCGATGCGCGCCGAGGGCGAGGGGCCGGAGGGCGCCACCGCCGAGACCGTCAAGGGCGACGCCCTCGCCATGCCCTTCGACGACGGCCACTTCGACCGGGTCATCGCCTCGGAGATCTTCGAGCACCTGCCGCACGACACCGCCGGCATGGCCGAGCTCTACCGGGTGCTGCGGCCCGGCGGCATCGCCGCGGTCACCGTGCCCAGCTGGCTGCCGGAGCGGGTGTGCTGGGCGCTGTCCGAGGAGTACCACACCGTCGAGGGCGGGCACATCCGCATCTACACCCGCGCCGAACTGGAGGCCAAGCTCAAGGCCACCGGGTTCGAGATCGGCCCGCACCACCACGCGCACGCCCTGCACGCCCCCTACTGGTGGATCAAGTGCGCCGTCGGCACCGACGACGATCGGCACCCGCTGGTCAAGGCCTACCACCGGATGCTGGTCTGGGACATCCTCAAGGCGCCCCGCACCACCCGGATCGCCGAGCGCCTGCTCGACCCGGTCATCGGCAAGAGCGTCGTGGTCTACGTGCGCAAGCCCCTGCCCCCCCGGGACGGCGGGTGAGCCCGGCGCTCCCGGAGGTCCCCGGAGTACTCGGCGCGGACGAGGCGGCCCGCTCCGCCGGCTACCTGCTGTCCGCCCAGGAGGCCGACGGCGGCATCCCCTGGTTCCCCGGCGGCCACCTGGACGTCTGGGACCACGTGGAGTGCGCCATGGCGCTCACCGCCACCGGCCACACCGAGGCGGCCCGCCGCGCCTACTCCTGGCTGGCCACCGCCCAGTACCCGGACGGCTCCTGGCCGGCCAAGCTGCGCCAGTCCCGGGTCGTCCAGCCGCTCCGCGAGGCCAACCACGCCGCCTATCCCGCGGTCGGGCTCCTGCACCACCTGCTGGTCACCGGCGACGAGGCGTTCGCCCGCGAGATCTGGCCGACGGTGCGCGCCGGGATCGGCTTCGTGATGGGGCTGCGCACCGAGCGCGGCGAGTTCCTCTGGGCCCGCGACCCGGACGGCGCCCCCGGCGACCACGCCCTGCTCACCGTCTGCTCCAGCATCCACCACGGCCTGCGCTGCGCCGCCGAGCTCGGTGCGCGCCTCGGCGGCGGGGACCCCGAGTGGACCGCGGCCGCCGACCGGCTGGCCGTGCTGATCAACGAGCGGGAGGACGTGTTCGCCGACCGCGGCCGGTTCTCCATGGACTGGTTCTACCCGATCCTCGGCGGCGCGGTCCGCGGCCAGGCCGCCCGGGAGCGGATCAAGGAGCGCTGGGACGCCTTCGTCGTCCCCGGGCTGGGCATCCGCTGCGTGAGCGACCAGCCGTGGGTCACCGGCGCGGAGACCTCCGAGCTGGTCCTGGCGCTGGCCTCGATGGGCGAGGTGGACCTCGGCGCCGAACTCCTCGGCAGCATCTCCCACCTGCGCGACCCCGACGACGGCGCCTACTGGACCGGCTACCAGTTCGCCGAGCGGGTGCGCTGGCCGGTGGAGCGGAGCACCTGGACCGCTGCCGCGGTCATCCTCGCCGCCGACGCGCTCTCCGGGGCCACCCCCGGCGCGAAGGTCTTCACCGACCCGCCCGGCTGCGGCTGACCCCGGGGCGCCCCGGGCGCCCGCCCCGTCGACCTTGACCATGCGCGGGGGACCGGAGCGCTCCGATCCCCCACGCCGCCGAGATCGACGCCCTGGGCGCCGCTCCGGGCGGCCGGAGAAGGAGAAGACGAGAGCGGCCGCGCCCTCCTCGGGCGCGGCCGCTCTTCACTCGCTCGGGGCCGCCGGTCAGCCCCCGCCCTCTGTGGGCGGCGGTTGCTCGCCGTCCGGGTTCTCCGGGATCCCCGGGCCGCCGGTCCCCGGCTCCTCGGTCCCCGGACCCTCCGGCACCTCGGGAACCTCCGGCTGCTCGGGCACCGGCGGGTTCTCCGTCGCCGGCGGCGGCACCTCCTCCTGCGGCGGCACCTCGCCCAGACCGTCGTCGGGCACCTGGGTCGACGGGTCCTCCGCCGGGACGTCCGGCGCGAAGTTCTCCGTCTCCCCGCCGTAGCTGGGCCCGGGGAAGCTCTCCGGCTCGACGCCCTCCATGGCCTTGGCCATGAAGCTCCGCCAGATCGTCGCCGGGAGCGTACCGCCGGACAGCGACCCGTAGCCCGGCATGCTGAACGGCTGGTTGTTGCCGTTGTACACGCCGACCGCGGTGGACATCTGCGGGGTGTAGCCGGCGAACCAGGCGGCCACGCTGCTGTCGGTGGTACCGGTCTTGCCGGCCACCGGGCGGCCGTCCGGCAGGTTCGCGGAGCGCCCGGTACCGGAGCTGACCACCCGCTCCAGCGCGTAGGTGACGTCGTTGGCGACGCCCTCCTTCATCGCCCGGGTCTCCTTGGGCTTCTCCCGCTCGTTCTCGCCGTCCTGGTTGACGATCTCCCGGATCACGTGCGGCTCGATGTGCACGCCGCCGTTGGCGAAGGTGGCGTAGCCGGCGGCCTGGTCCACCGCGCTCACGTCGGACACGCCCAGCGCCAGCGTGGGCGCGGCCGCCTGCTCCTCGGTGATCTTGTCGTCGGGGATGCCGGCGGCGTGCGCCATGTCCACGACGTTGTCCAGGCCGGTCTCCAGCGCCAGGTTGATGTAGCCGGTGTTGCTGGAGCGCCGGGTCGCCTCGATGAGGTTCATCGGGCCGCCGGAGCGGTCGGCGTTGTTCACCACCGACCCGTTGAAGGTCTGGCCGTTGCTGCCGTCGACGATGGTGTTCAGGCTCTTGCCGCTCTCCAGCGCCGCGGCCAGCACGTACGGCTTGAACGCCGAACCGGACTGCGCGGCCCCGCGGAACGCGCTGTCGTACTGGTTCTCGTTGAAGTCCTTGCCGCCGTAGAACGCCACGACCTCGCCGGTCGCCGGGTCGATCGCGGTCAGCCCGGCCTGGACCCCCTCGGGGAGGTTGTCCACGTCGACGTTCTCCTCGACCGCCGCCTTGGCCGCCTCCATGAGGTCCTTGTCGAACGAGGTGACGATCTTGTAGCCGCCCCGGTTGACGTTGTCCTCGCTGTAGCCCAGGCGGTCCATCTCGCTCATCGCCTGCTGCCACATGTAGCCGGTGAACCCGCCGAGGCCCTCGCCGGGGGTCTCCTTCTCCGGCTTGGGGAACTCCAGCTCGTCGGCCTCCGCCTTCGTGATCAGCTCTTCTTCCACCATGCCGTTGACGACGTAGCGCCAGCGGGTCTCCATCTCCGGAGTGGTGTCGCTGTCCGCCATGCCGAACTTGGTGGGCTGCTGGATCGCCGCGGCCAGGAACGCGGACTCGGCGACGTCCAGCTCACCGACGTCCTTGTGGTAGTAGGCCTGCGCGGCGGCCTGGATGCCGTACGCCTGGCGGCCGAAGTAGATGCTGTTCAGGTACTGCTCCATCACCCACTGCTTGTCCTTGGACTGGTCCACCTTGAGGGCGATGATGATCTCCTGGAGCTTCCGGGAGATCGTCTGGTCCTTGCTGACGCCCTCGTAGTAGTTGCGGACCATCTGCTGGGTGATGGTGGAGCCGCCCTGCACCTGCTGCCCGGTGAAGGTGGAGAGCGCGGCGCGCAGCGTGCCGGTGAGCGAGACGCCCGGCTCCTCCCAGAAGCCGCGGTCCTCGGCGGAGATGACCGCCTCCTGGACCTGCTCCGGGATCTGCTCGTAGTCGACCCGCTCCCGGTCCACCCCTCGCTCGGCGAACTTCGTCTTGCCGTCGGAGTAGTAGAAGACCGAGCCCTGGTCGGTGGCCTCCGCCTTGGCGCTGGTGGGCACCTCGAACACCGCGTAGGCGATGGCGAACCCGGCGACCCCCAGCCCCAGCATGGCCAGGAGCGCGATCAGGGAGGCCCGGACGATCCGGAACCACAGCGGCTTCTTGGGCTTGGCGCCCTTCTTGCCCTTGCCCTTCTTGCCGGGCCCCTTCGGGCCGCCCGGCCCGCCGGCCCCGGCGAGCGCGGTGCCCTCGTTCTCGCCCTTGCCCTTCTTGCCGCCGAAGGCCTTCCCCGGCCGCTTGGCGCGCAGGATGTTGCGCGCCCCGCTCACCGGGCCCTCGGCCGCGGCGGCCGACGCCGGAGCAGGCGACGGAGCCGCCGGCGGGACGGACCCCGCAGCGGATGCGCCCGCGCCTGCGGCCGCGCCCGCTCCCACGGCCCCGGCCGCGGGGGCCGCGAAGCCGGGGCGCGCCCCTTCGGGCTGCTCCCCGCCCTGCCCCGCGCCGTCCCCGGCCGGTGCGGAGGGAAGCGCCGCGGTGGCGTCTTCGGCGTCTTCGGTCCGGGAGGGGGCGTCCGCGCCGTCGGCCTTACCGGCACCGTCCTCGGAACCGGCACCGTCCTCGGAACCGGCGCCGCGCCCGGCGGCACCGTCCCCGTCCTCGTCGTCGGCGAAGACCGGCACGAACGCCGCGGTCGCCGGAGCCTCGGAGGCGGCGTCCCCGTCGGCGGTGCTCCCGTCGGCGGGCCGCTCTCCGGCCTTCTCCTGGCGTGCGGTGCTCTCGGCGCCGTCCTCGCCCTCGTCATCGTCGTCGAAGACCGGAGCGAACGCGGCCGTCGCCGGCCCCTCGTCCTCGGTCTCGGCGGCGTCTTCGGTCCGGGAGGGGGCGTCCGCGCCGTCGGCCTTACCGGCCCCGGCCTCGGAACCGGCACCGCTTCCGGCGGCACCGCCCCCGTCCTCGTCATCGTCGTCGAAGACCGGAGCGAACGCCGCCGTCGCCGGCCCCTCGTCCGCAGAGTCCTCGGCCTTCCCCCCGGCCGGCCGGTCCTCTTCGATGGGGCCCTGGTCCGGGGAGGCGCTCTCCTCCTCGGCGGCACCGGCGCTCCGGGCGGCGCTCTCGCCGCCCTCGTCACCGGAGTCGTCCGCGGAGTCGTCAAGGGCCGGAGCGTCGGCCTCCGGCTTCTCGGCCCCGGCGTCCCCGGGCGCCTCGGCGCCGTCCGCGGAGCCCTGCGCCGCGTCCGCGTCCCCGTCCTCCGCAGCGGCCTCGGAGCCGGATTCGGAGTCCGCCCCCCAGGTGCCGTCCTTCCGGAGGTCGTAGCCCTGCTCCGCGAGGGTCTGCGCGACCCGGTCGCGGAAGAAGCTGCCGCTGTCCTTGAAGGCGCTCAGCGACTCCTGCGCGGCCTCCTGGGAATCGTCGGCGGCCGCAGAGTCCTTTTCCGCGGAATCGGAATCCGAGATTTCGGCCACAGCCTCGGGCCGGTCCCCGTCGCCGTCCGATTCCGCGGTCCGCTCATCGGTCTTCTCGGCGGCGGCCCCGGCCGCGGGGTCCGCTTCCCGTTCCTCGTCCGCCGGGGAGTCGGCGTCCGAAGGGTCCGAGGGTCTGATGTCCTCGGGGGAGGCATCAGCGTCGCTCTCGGAGGCTTCGGAAGCGCCGGTCACCTCCTCGGCACCGGCTGCAGCCTCGTCCTTCTTCTCCGGCTTCTCTGGCAAGTCGGCGTCTCGGCGCGGTTCCTGCTCGTCACCGTCGCCATAGGTGCTGTCACTCAGTTGGAGGCCCCCTGGAATCCTCGATCCCCCACCGTGCGACTGCATCCGTACAAGACGCAGACGCGGGCCGAATCGGTTCAGCAGAAATCTCAGGCGGGGAACGGCGCTGCGGGAGAGATCGCCGAAAACCCCTCACATACGATACCCGCCCCCGCCGACCCCCCATGTCCTGGGGAATGCCCTTCAGCCGATTCTTACAGGACTCTTATTTCGCGACTCGACGTGCACGTATTCCCGTACACCGGGTGACCGGCGCCCACTCCTTCCGCCTTCTCGGCCACCCCGCGTGACCGTCTTGCAGCCGTTCACCTCCCGGCGGACCCCCAAGAGACCGATGGGGATCGATCGTCACGAAAAGGTCTCGATTTCAACCGCCCTCGGCCGTGAATACCGGACGCCCGGAAGTTCACCGCCCCGGCCATGCGCCCCGCGACCTCGGCTTCCCCACCTCAGGCCGCACACGACCGCCGCCCACGAGGGAGCCGGCCCCGGAGGGGCCCGCCCCGATGGCCGGCCATCGGCACCGTGAGGCGCCCCGCGCCCCGCAGAGAGCCGCCCGGGGGCGGAGAGCCCCCTCCGAGGGACCGCCTCTCGGCGGCGGACGGCCCCGCGCACCGGACGCACCCTCCCGACCCGTAAACCTCCGATAAAAGAGCAGGTCGCAGCGGCGCTAACACAAAGGCTCCACCCCGACCGGGAATCCGCAGGGCCTTTACTCCCCCGCTGCCTTCGACATCTTCGACGCACACGGCGGTTTTCTTGGAATCCTCAAAGATCGCGCGGCGGCCGACTTCACGCCGGGCGGGCATAGCCCTTCTGCACCAGCCACTGCAGCCACTGCGTCGCCTCGTCGTTCCGCCCGGTCTGGGTGAGCAGCTCCATCAGGGTGGTGATCGCTTCGATGTCCTCGCTCTCAGCGGCCCGGCGCAGCCACCCCTCCGCCTCCTGGACGCGGCCGGTCTCCTTCAGCAGGCGGCCGAGGTTCCGGAAGGCCGGGGGCAGGCCCGCGTCCGCCGCCCGGCGCAGCCACGGCTCGGCCTCCGGGTAGCGCTGCCGGTCCAGCAGGTCGCGAGCGGCCGCGTTCATCGCGGACGGGTGCCCGGCCTCCGCGGCCTGCCAGAGGTAGGGGGCTCCCTCCTGGTAGCGCCCCAGTCCGTTCAGCACCACGCAGAGGTTGAACATCGCCGGCACATGCCCCGCGTCGGCGGCCTGGCGGAGCCACTGCACAGCGGCCTCAGGGTGCTGCTCCGCGAGGTCGTTCCCCAGGTTGTACTGAGCATCGCGGTGCCCGTTCCCGGCGGCTCTGATGTACCAGTCGCGCCCTTCGGGCACTCGCCCGGTGTCGTTGAGCAGACGGCCCAGGTTGTACATGGCCTGCGGCTCACCGGCCGTCGCGGAGGAGCGCAGCCACCACTCCGCCTCCTGCATCCGGCCGGCCTTGGCGAGGAAGACCCCGAAGTGCGTCATGGAGAGCGGACGCCCGGTACCGGCCGAGGCCTGGTGCCACTGCTCGGCCTCCTGCATCCGCCCCGCCTGGGCGTGCCAGAGCGCGAGATCGGTCATGGCCACGGGGTCCCCCGAACTCGCGGCCGCCTGACAGGCCTGTTCCTCCTGCCACGATCTGAACATGCTCCCCCGTCCCCTCTTCGTTTCCTCTCCTTCTCTGCCCGCGGGCTCGGCGACCGCGCTCCTTTGGAAACACCGTCCCCTGAAAGCACGCTTGCCGGCGCCGCGTCAGACCCCCTTCGATTGAACCGCACTGTCGGCGGATTACGGGCGGAATCACGTTTTTCACATGTTCACAAGCCAGCGCGCAAGGAAAGGCGGGACCCTCCGAAGAGAACCCCGCCCAACCCAGAAAAAGAAATGCGGCGGCGACCTACTCTCCCACCCCCACCATGGAGGCAGTACCATCGGCGCAGGGAGACTTAACGACCGGGTTCGAAAAGAGACCGGGTGTGACCCTCCCGCCATGACCACCGCAAACCAAACGATCCGCGGACCCCCACCACCAGCCGGACAAACCAGCCCCGGCAGGGGAAAAACAGTGTGCGCGAACACCCAGCATCTGCGGCGGACAAGCCCTCGGCCTATTAGTACCGG
>NZ_ANBB01000046.1 GCF_000341105.1 Nocardiopsis potens DSM 45234 | reverse complement strand
GCCCTGCGCACCTCCGCGGCACCCCGATTACATCTACCAGCGAGTAGTAAGCCCCCAGACCCCAATCGCCCCCTCACCGATCACCCAGAGTGGCCGAGGCGGGCCCTCCCTGCAGGGCAAAAGCGACATCTCGCCCCCACCCCTGCTCTTCCCGGGTTCCGGCCCCCTGCATCCCGGTCTTCCGGGCGCCTCGAACCCCTCACCACCAGGCCGATCAAGGCGATTCGGGCCTCCCGGGGGCCGTTCCGGCCCGGGATGCGCGCCCGGGAATCACCGGGGTGCTCTCGCGGTGCGCAGGGCACCCCACACCACCATCACCCTGGGTATTCGCCCAGGTCGGGGAGGTGCAGTGGTTTCAGAGGCGGCCGGCTCCGACGCCCGGGCGACGCGGGAACGGCGAACCCGCTCCCTCTGCCCGCCCCGGCCGCCCCTCCCTGCTCTGCCGCGCCCGACCGACCAGCCGGTTCCCCTTCCCGCCTTCGCCGCCTGCTTGACCCCCGCCTCGCGAGACGCCGCGCCCGGGCGACCGCCTCCGCCCCGCCCCTGCCGCTGCCGTCGCCGCCAGCCTGAACCCCAGCCCCGTGGGGCCCGACACCCGGGCGACCGCCTGCGCCCCGCCCCCGCCGCCGCCGCTGCTTGAACCTCCGCTCCGCGAGGCGCCGCGCCGAACCGACCGGCCGGTCCCCACCGCTGCCTTCGCTGCCCGCTTGTACCTTCACTCCGCGAGGCGCCGCGCCCGGGTGAGGCGCCCGGCCCCGCCCCTACCTGCGCCGTCGCCGCCTGTTTGAGCCGTCACCCCGTGGGGCGCCGCGCCCGACCGACCGGCCGGTTCCCCTGCCTGCCCTCGCTGCCGGCCTGAACCGCCACCCCGTGGGGCGCCGCGCCCGACCGACCGGCCGGTTCCCCTGCCTGCCCTCGCTGCCGGCCTGAACCGCCACCCCGTGGGGCGCCGCGCCCGACCGAGCAGCCGGTCCCCCACCCCGCCATCGCCGCCCGCTTGACCCCCCGCCCCGTGAGGCGCCGCGCCCGGGCGGGGCACCTCCCGGTCCTCGCGCCTCGTCGCTCCCCGAGTTCCTCTTTTCCTCGGTTTCCGCGGCTTCCTCGGTTTCCGAGGCTTCCTCGTTGCGACGGCCACTCGACGGCAAGCGCTCTGGCAGGGCCGCAGCGCCGAGAGCATTGGAGAGGCATCACTGCGTCACTCGGCCAGGGACCGGTCCATCGCCTCGACCAGTTCGCCCTCGGGGTCCATGTCCAGGTTCCACATCATCAGGCCGCCCAGGTCCTCGCGGCGCACGTAGTCGCCCTTGAGGTCGACCACCTCGGGGGTGTCGTAGGTCCACCACTCGTCGCCGTCGTAGAGCCAGTAGGCGGCGTGGACCGGGTCGAAGAACCGCTGGCCCTCCTTGCGCTCCAGGTCTTCGTAGGAGTCGGTGGCCTCGCCGTAGTCGCCCTCGGCCGGGCCCTCCGCGGGGGCGAACCGGCCGAAGTTCTGCGGTTCGACCCCGGACCAGCCGCGGCCGAAGCCGGGGAAGCCCAGCACCAGCTTCTCCCGCGGCACCCCGTACTCGATGTACTGCTGCACCGCGCGGTCCCCGCTGAGGTCGTCCTCGTGCCCCTCGACCGAGTACAGCTGCGAGTGGTGGTCGGTGGTCTTGCTCCACGGCCCGGTGAAGTCGTAGCCCTGCACGGTGGCGAAGTCGACGTCGTCGAAGATCTCCGGCTCGTAGCTGGCCTCGATGATCTCGGGCACGTTGGCCATCGACACCGACAGGCTGTACTCCTCGCCGGTCTCCTCCTCCAGGGCGTCCAGCTGGCGGCGGAGCTCCTGCACCAGCAGGGTGAAGTTGCGCTTGTCGTCGGGGTGCTCGACGTTGTCCGGGTGGCCGGAGCCGCCGGGCCACTCCCAGTCCAGGTCGATGCCGTCGAAGATGCCGGCGGCGGCGCCCTCGCCGCCCTGCGGCTCGTCGTTGAGCTTCGGCAGGTTCCCGCGGATCCACAGGTCGATGCAGGAGGAGGCGAACTCCCGGCGGGACTCCTCGGTGCGCGCCGCGGTGGACATGTGCTTGGACAGGTTCCACCCGCCCAGCGAGATGCTGACCGACAGCTCGGGGTACTCCCGCTGGAGCTTGCGCATCTGGTTCAGGCTGCCGGCGAGCGGCTGCTCGTAGGTGTCGGCCTCGCCGTCGACGCTGGCCTCCGCCTTGTACCGGCGCTGGTAGATCTCCCAGGGCTGGTCGGCGTCGGGCGAGATGAAGCAGCGCCCCTCCTCGTCCACGTCGCCGAAGGCCCACAGCACCCGGGTGAGGCGGGCCGCGGCGCCGCTGTCCCGGAAGTCCTTGACGGTGTAGCCGCGGTTGGCGGTGTTCCAGTCGGCGAAGTAGGCGATCCGCTCCTTGCCGTCGCCGCCGCCCGCGCTCATCCGGGTCACGGTGGTGAACGCGGTGAAGAACACGGCGCCGAGGGCCACCGCGGTGACGACGCCGATGATCACTCTGCCCCTGCGGGCCGCTGACTGCCGCTGAGCTGACATCACATAAGAAGGTAGCCTCAGGGGCCCCTCCGGAGTACGCGCACCGCCGAGGCGGCCACATCAGGACGATCGGGCGGCGCGGGAACCCCCGGGCGGGGCCGGGCGTTCGACGTGCGGACCGCCCCGGCCTGCGGGGCGGCCCCCTCCATGGTCGCCCACCCGCCCCGGTCAGTCCAGGTAGTCGCGGAGCATCTGGGCGCGCGAGGGGTGGCGCAGCTTCGCCAGCGTCTTCGATTCGATCTGGCGGATCCGCTCCCGGGTGACCCCGAACTCCCGCCCCACCTCCTCCAGGGTGCGCGGGTGGCCGTCGGCCAGGCCGAAGCGGAGCCGGATGATCCGCTGCTCCCGGTCGGACAGCCCGCCCAGCAGCGAGACCAGCTGGTCCTGGAGCATGATGAAGGCGGCCGCCTCCACCGGGACCACCGCGTCGGAGTCCTCGATGAAGTCGCCGAAGTCGGAGTCCTCCTCGCCGATGGGGGCCTGGAGGGAGACCGGTTCCTGGGCGATCCGCTGGATCTCCTGCACCCGCTCGTCGCCGAAGCCGAGCTCGCCGGAGATCTCCGCGGGGGTGGGCTCGCGGCCGAGCTCCTGGTGGAGCTGGCGCTGCACGCGCATCAGCTTGTTGATGGTCTCCACCATGTGCACCGGGATCCGGATGGTCCGCGCCTGGTCGGCGATGGCCCGGGTGATGGCCTGCCGGATCCACCAGGTGGCGTAGGTGGAGAACTTGAACCCCTTGGTGTAGTCGAACTTCTCCACCGCGCGGATCAGCCCGAGGTTGCCCTCCTGGATCAGGTCCAGGAAGAGCAGGCCGCGCCCGATGTAGCGCTTGGCGATGGAGACCACCAGGCGGAGGTTGGCCTCGATCAGCCGGCGCTTGGCGCGCTCCCCCTCCCCGACGAGCTGCTCCAGGTCGGCGGCGTGCTCGGCGGACATCTGCGGCGGGACCGCGGGCGAGCGGGCCCGGCGCAGCTTCTCCGCCGCGAACAGGCCGACCTCGATCGATTTGGCCAGTTCCACTTCTTCTTCTGCCGTGAGCAGCGGTACCCGGCCGATCTCCCGGAGGTAGATGCGCACGAGGTCGCCGGCGGAGGTCCTGCGGCCGGCCTCGGCGGAGGCGGCCTCCTCGGCGACCGGGTCCACGACGTCGACCCCCTGCCGGGTGAGTCCCCGGACCACCTGGTCCAGCGACTCGGCCGGGATGTCGAGCCGCTCCAGGACCGAGGCGACGTCCGCGACCGTGACCGGTTCCCCGGTCCTTCCGCCCGCGACCAGTTGCGCCACCTGCCGGATCGGCGGCATTTCGCTCGGCAGCACCGATAGAGCCACACTTACAGTGTGCCCGCTCACACCGCCGCGTAGAGAGCGCTAGTTTTGTCACCCCGGTGCTACCCGGCCCCGGCGATGCGCTCCCGTACCGCGCGTTTCCGCTGGCCCGCGGCGAGCAGCTCGGCGAAGACCCGGTTGTACTCCTCGGCGTCGGCGGCCGGGTCCAGGCGGCCCAGCCGCGACTTCAGGTTTGCCTCCGCCCGATTGGCGGAATGAAGCATGATTGTGTCGATGATGTTGCGGGCGTAGCGCTCCTCCAGCTCGCCGTCGACCTCGACCCGCTCCACGCCCAGCTCGGTGACGAAGGACCGCTGCGCGTCGTTGGGCGCGGCCTCGCGCAGCCGGGCGGCCCACCCGGCGGCGTCGGCCGCGGCGGCCACCCCGCCCTGGCCGCGGATCAGCTCGAAGACGGCCCGGTGCTGCGGGGCGGTGAACGCCTCGGTGTCCAGCTCGTCGAAGCCGGAGGCCAGGCCGGGGGCCTGCACCGCGATCTTCAGCGCCTGGCGCTCCCGGCGCAGCGAGGGGTCGCGCAGGTCGTAGGGGGCGGCCTCGGCCGCGCCCGCCGGGGCGACCGGCGCGGGGCCGCTCCGCCGGGCCTCCCCCCGGCCGTGCGCGGCCCGCATGTGCTGGGCCACCCGGCGCTGCACGAACGCCTCGTCCATGATGCCCAGCCAGTGGTCGAGGTTGACCCCGTAGAGCTTGCGCACGCCCTCGTTGCGGATGCTGGCGACGATCTCGGCGGCCGCGTCCAGCCCGGCCATCCGCCCCTCGGGGGTGCTCAGGTCGTAGCCCTCGATGACGTTGCGGATCATGAACTCGTACAGCGGCCGGGCCTGCTCGACGAGGTGCTTGACGGCCTCCTCGCCCTGCCGGACCCGCAGGTCGCAGGGGTCCAGGCCGTCCTGCTGGACCGCGACGTAGGTCTCCGCGGCGAAGTTGTGCTCCTCGGCGAAGGCGCGCACCGCGGCCTTCTGCCCGGCGGCGTCGCCGTCGAAGGTGAACACCACCCGGCCGCGGGCGCCGGCCCGGTCCAGCATGATCCGGCGCAGCACCTTGACGTGGTCCTCACCGAAGGAGGTGCCGCAGGTGGCGACGGCCGTGCCCACCCCGGCCAGGTGGCAGGCCATCACGTCGGTGTAGCCCTCCACGATGACCGCCTGGTGGCCGCGGGCGATGTCCCGCTTGGCCATGTCCAGGCCGTAGAGCAGGTGGCCCTTCTTGAAGATCGGCGTCTCGGGGGTGTTGAGGTACTTGGGTCCGTCGTCGGAGGCGGAGAGCTTGCGCGCGCCGAAGCCGACCGTCTCCCCGGTGACCTCGCGCACCGGCCAGACCAGGCGGTCGCGGAACTTGTCGTAGGCGCCGCGGCGGCCCTGGCCGCCCAGGCCGGCGGTGACGATCTCGGCGTCGGAGAAGCCCTTGCCGCGCAGGTGCCCGGTGAGCGCCTCCCACCCGCCGGGGGCGTAGCCGACGCCGAACCGCTCGGCGTCGGCCCCGGTGAACCCGCGCTCGGCGAGGAAGGAGCGGGCGTGCCGGGCCCCCGGGGAGAGCAGCTGCCCGGCGTAGAACTCCTGGGCGATCCGGTGCGCCTCGATCAGCCGCTGCCGCTGCCCCTGGTCCTGCCGCTTGGTGTAGCCGCCCTCCTCGTAGCGGAGCCGGATCCCGGCCTTGGCGGCCAGCGCCTCCACCGCCTCGACGAAGCTGATGTGCTCCATCTCCTGCAGGAAGGTGAAGGCGTCTCCGCCGACCCCGCAGCCGAAGCAGTGGTAGAGCCCGCGCGAGGGGGTCACGTTGAACGACGGGGACTTCTCGTCGTGGAACGGGCACAGGCCCTTCAGCGAGCCGCCCCCGGCGCTTCGGAGCTGCAGGTACTCGCCGATCACGTCGGCGATGGGGGTGCGCTCGCGGACGAGCGCGATGTCTTCGTCTCTGATCCGTCCGGCCACACCGCAAGCGTAGTTCGTGGCCGGAGCCGGGGGATACAAGGCCCTTACCGGTTGTGGAAGGCGGGCGGCGCACCGTGCGAGAGTCGAGTGGCACGGGCCACACCGGAGCGTACCCGTGGGGAAGGAGAGGGGCATGAGACGGGCCCCGGCCGCACTCGCCCTCCTGCTCGCCGCCGTCCCGGCCGCCGCCGGGTGCGAGGGGTCGGGGCGCGACCCCGGCACGGTGAAGATCGTCTACCAGGACTTCGGCGCGTTCCGCGCCGCCGACCCGCTGTTCCGGCGGGTGAAGGAGGAGTTCGAGGCCGCCAACGAGGGCGTGACCGTGGAGCTGCACCCGATCGAGGCGCCCGCCGAGGACTACCAGACCCAGGTCAACCTGATGAACCGGTCCCCCGCGGACGCGCCGGACATCATCTACGAGGACAGCTTCACCATCAACCAGGACGTGGACGCCGGCTACCTGCACCCGCTGGACGAGTACTGGGCCGACTGGGAGGACGCGGAGTTCTACAGCGAGCAGGCCGACGCCGCGGTGACCGCGCTGGACGGGAAGCGGTACGGGGTGATGCTCGGCACCGACACCCGGGGGCTCTGGTACAACTCCCGGCTGCTCGAAGAGGCCGGCGTGGAGACCCCGTGGCGGCCCGAGGACTGGGACGCGGTGCTGGACACCGCCCGCGAGCTGGAGGCGGAGCTCGGCGACGGGGTCGTCCCGCTCAACGTCTACGCCGGAACCCCGGCCGGCGAGGTCTCCTCCATGCAGGGCTTCCAGATGCTGCTGGCCGGCACCGGCGACGCCCTCTTCGACGAGGAGGAGCAGAAGTGGGTCACCGGGGCGCAGGGGTTCACCGACGCCCTGGAGTTCATCGGCACCGTGTACGGCGAGGGCCTGGCCCTGGACCAGCGGGACGCGCTCAACGCCAACGTCGCCACGCTCAACAACGACGAGCGGATCCCCGACGGGGAGATCGCGATCAGCCTGGACGGGTCCTGGGTGACCCAGTCCTGGATCGAGAGCGGCAACCGGCCCTGGCCGGAGTGGGAGGAGGAGATGGCGTTCGCCCCGATGCCCACCCGGGAGGGGCAGGAGCCCGGCGCGGCCAGCATGTCCGGCGGGTGGACGCTGGCGATGGGCGCGCACACCGCCGACCCCGGCCTCGCCTGGCGGGTGATGGCGCACGCGCTGAGCCGGGAGAACGCCCTGGAGTTCGCGGTGGAGGGCGCGCAGATCCCGGTCCGTTCCGATGTGGCCGACTCCGAGGAGTACAGGGAGCGCTCGTCCATCGTGCCGGAGGCCGTCGAGCTGGTCGGCGTCACCGCCTTCCGCCCCGCCTACGGCGACTACCCGCGGATCTCCCTGGCGATCCAGGAGGCCACCGAGCAGGTGGTGCTCGGCGAGGCCACCCCGGAGGAGGCCGCCGCGGCCTACGACGCCGAGGTGGCCGGGATCGTCGGCCCCGACGCCGTGACGGGCGGGTGAGGCGATGGCGGGGGAGACGACCGCGCGCCGCGGGGCGCCGCCCGCGCTCCGCCCCGGCCCGGCCGCCCGGGTGCTGCCCCTGGTGCCCGCGCTCTTCCTGCTGCTCGCCTTCTTCGCCGGCCCGGTGCTGTGGACGGTGTGGGCCTCCTTCACCGACGCCGCGCTGACCGGTGCGGCCGCGGCCCGCACCGACTTCGTCGGGCTGCGCAACTTCGAGCGGCTGCTCACCGACCCGGACGTGCTGGACGCCACCGTGCTCACCGCGGTCTTCCTGGTCGGCTCGGGCGTGCTCGGCCAGACCGCGCTCGGCCTGCTGCTCGCCCTGCTGATGCAGGGCCGCCGGGGGTGGGTGCGCGGCGCGGTGGGCGGGGTGGTGGTCGCCGCCTGGGTGCTGCCCGAGGTGGTGGCCGGGTTCGTGTGGGCGGCCTTCCTGGAGCGGGAGGGCACGCTGAACCTGCTGCTCCAGGCGGCGGGGGCGGCGCCGCAGTCCTGGCTGACCTCGCTGCCGATCCTGGCGGTGGTGCTGGCCAACGTGTGGAAGGGCACCGCGTTCTCGATGATGGCCTACTCGGCCGCGCTGGCCGAGGTCCCGGTCGACCTGAAGGAGGCCGCCCGGGTGGACGGCGCGGGGCCGCTGCGGGTGGTGTGGCACGTGGTGCTGCCGCTGCTGCGCCGCACCGTCGCGGCCACGCTGCTGCTGGTGACCCTGCAGACGGTGCAGGTGTTCACGCTGATCTTCGTGATGACCGGCGGCGGGCCGGGCGGGCGCAGCACCACCCTGCCGCTGCTGATGTACCGGGAGGCGCTGGGCTTCGGCGACATCGGCTACGGCACCGCGGTGGGGCTCGCGCTGCTCGTGGTGGCCGGCCTGTTCTCCGCGGTCCACCTGCGCACGCTCCGCCCCGAGGAGGTCCGATGACGACGGCTCCGCGCCCCTCCCCCGCCGCCCCGCGCCGGCGCCGGGTCCGCTCGGTCGCCGCGCCGCGCCGGGCGGCCGCCGCGGCCGTGGTGCACCTGCTCCTGGCCGGGCTGGCGCTGGCCTTCGCGCTGCCCGCGCTCTGGCTGCTGCTGGCCGCCTTCGACGCCCGCGCCTCGGCCCGGGTCCGGCTGCCGGAGGCGTTCACCCTGGACAACTTCGCCGCGGTGGCCACCCGGGACGTGCTCTTCCTTCCGATCTGGAACTCGCTGTTCATCTGCGGCGGGGCCGCGGTGGTGACGGTGGCCGCCTCGGTGCTGGCCGCCTACCCGCTCTCCCGGTTCGGGCTGCGGTTCGGCCGGCCGTTCCTGTACACGGTGCTGTTCGCCACCGGCCTGCCGCTGACCGCGATCATGGTGCCGGTCTACAGCCTGTTCGTGCAGTTCGGCCTGGTCGACTCCAGGTGGGCGACGATGCTCTTCCTGGCCGCGGCGAGCCTGCCGTTCGGCATCTGGCTGACCAAGAACTTCCTGGACGGCATCCCGGTCGAGCTGGAGGAGGCGGCCTGGGTGGACGGGGCCTCGGCGCGCCAGTCGCTGCTCCGCCTGGTGGTGCCGCTGGCCGCCCCGGGCCTGGCCGTGGTCGGGGTGTTCACCCTCGTCGTCACCTGGGGCAACTTCTTCGTCCCGTTCCTGCTGCTGCGCAGCGCCGAGCGGATCCCCGCCGCGGTGCGGATCTACACCTTCTTCGGCCAGTACGGCCAGGTGAGCTACGGGGAGCTGGCCGCCTACTCGCTGCTGTACGCGCTGCCGGTGGTGGTGCTCTACCTGGTGGCGGCGCGCTCGCTGGGCGGGGCGTTCAACTTCGGCGGGGCGATGAAGGGCTGAGGGCGCGCCCGGGCCCGCCCCCGGCGGCCCCGGTGCCGGGCGGCGCCGGGGCCGGTGCCCGGCGGGCTCAGCCGGCCAGCCGGGCGTGCCAGGTCCGGGCGGAGGTGTCGGTGAGCGAGGCGACCTGGTCGATGACGACGCGCAGCGCGGCCGCGTCGTCGGGGGCGTCCAGGTAGGCGGCGCGCAGCGGCGGCTCCAGGGTGCCGGGGGCGCCGGCCCGGACCGCCTCGACCAGCTCGGTGACCAGCTCGCGCTCGCGGGCCTGGTAGGCGACGGCCTCCGAGCGGCCCAGCACGTAGTGCGCGGCGACCGCCTTGAGCGCGGCGCACTCCAGCAGGGTGCGCCGGGGGACGACCAGGTCGGCGGAGTAGCGGGTGAGCGGGCCGGGGCCGTACCGGCGCCGGGTCTCCCGCTCCGCGGACCGGCACAGCCGGCCGATCAGCTCGCTGGTGAGGTTCTTCAGCGCCGCGAGGGCGGCGAGGTCGCCGTCGAAGCGGCGGGGCCAGAACTCCTCGGCGGCCAGGTCGGCGAAGACCTCCTCCAGTTCGGCCGCGGGGGCGTCGGTGTAGCGCTCGGCGGCCACCGCGCACACCGCGGCCCGCTCCTCCGGGCTGCGCAGGGCCTCCAGCCGGATCATCCCGGAGAAGATGCCGTCCTCCACGTCGTGCACGGAGTAGGCGACGTCGTCGGACCAGTCCATCACCTGCGCCTCGAAGCAGGTGCGCGGCTCCCCCTCGGGGGCGCCCGCGCGGATCCAGTCGAAGACCGGGGCGTCGTCGGGGTAGCAGTTGAACTTGCGGCCGTCGCCGCCGCCGCGCTGCCAGGGGTACTTGACGGTGGCGTCCAGGGTGGCCCGGGTCAGGTTGAGCCCGGCGCCGGCCCCGGTGCCGTCCAGCACCTTGCCCTCCAGCCGGGTGAGGATGCGCAGGCTCTGCGCGTTGCCCTCGAACCCGCCGCAGGCGGCCGCGGCGGCGTCCAGCGCCCGCTCCCCGTTGTGGCCGAACGGCGGGTGGCCCAGGTCGTGCGAGAGGCAGGCGGCCTCGACCAGGTCGGCGTCGCAGCCCAGGACGCTGCCGAGTTCCCGGCCGATCTGGGCGCACTCCAGCGAGTGGGTGAGCCGGGTGCGCGGGAAGTCGCTGGCGCCGGGCTGGACCACCTGGGTCTTGGCGGCGAGCCGGCGCAGCGCGTAGCTGTGCAGCACCCGGGCGCGGTCGCGCTCGAACGGGCCGCGGGCCCGGTTCTTCGGCGGCTCGCCCGCGCGGCGCTCCCGGTCGCGGTCGGTGTATCCGGATTCGGTGGTCTCGGTCAAGCGGCGTCGGTCCCGTGGTCCTTGAGGTCGTCGCGGATGTCGGCGCTGTCGCCGAACAGCCAGTAGTACCAGAGCGATCCGGTCTCCCTGGTGATGTACCACAGCTGGGTCTTGCGCTCCAGCACCGCGGGGCCGGAGCGGACCGGGGAGGTCTCGGCCTCCATGCCCTGGTCCTCGGCCATGATGCGGGAGCGCAGGCTGTGCCAGGGGTCGGTGACGATGACGGCGGTGCCCCAGCCCTGGTCGTCGAAGACCCCGGAGACCGCCTCCAGGCTGCGCAGGGTGTTGCTGCCGGTCTCGACGGCGACCACCGATTCGGCCGGGATGCCCTGCTCGACCAGCCAGTCCCGGCCGGAGCCGCCCTCGGTGTAGTTGTCGCCGGGCTGGTTGCCGCCGACGGTGACCACCATCGGGGCGACGCCGTCCCGGTAGAGGTCGGCCGCGTGCTGCAGGCGGGCCTGGAAGATCGGGGACGGGGTGCCGTTGTACTGGCTGGCGCCCAGCACCACGATCGCGTCGGAGGGCGGGCGCTCGTCCTGGCGGGCGGTCCACCAGACCCAGCCCCAGGTGGCCGGGGGGAGCGCGACCGCGACCAGCAGTACGAGCGCGATGATCCGGCCCAGGCGCAGCCGGGGGCGCGGGCGGGAGCGGGAGCGCCGCCCGCCGCGCCGGGGCCGCGGCTCGGGCTCGTCGAACGGGTCGTCGTCGAACGGGTCGTCGTCGAAGGGGCCGCCGTCACCGGGCCCGCCGCCGGACGGGCCGTCGCGGCGGTGGACGCCGGGGAGGCGGCCGTCGTGCACCGTGTCGTTCTCCGTGCCGGGGGCCGGCGCGGGCTCCCGGACCGGGTCGGGGGCGCGGGTGAAGACCCGGGTGGCCTCGGCGCCGCCCGCGGGGGCGGCGCCGGGGTCCGCGGCCGGCGCCGCCGGGCGGGGGCGGTCGGCGGAGGTGAAGACGCGCGTCTCCATGCTCTCCGCCGAGCGGCTCCGCGACCACTCGTCGCGCGGCTCCTCGCCGCGCTCCTCGTCGGCTGTCCGCACCCGCCACCCCCGGCTCCGTGATTTCTGGGTCCTCGGCTCGCCCGACGATAACCGACCCCGGGAGGGGGCCGGGTCCGTAGGCGGGCGGCGGCCACAGCGTAGTGGAGTACGCCCGCCTTGCGACGGTCAAGCCTATATCACGGAAAGGTTACGCCTTACCCAGTTGGCGGTGGTGCACCCCGCTTCCGTGTCATGCTTCGCGCCGCTCCCGCGCGGCGGCGCGGCCCGCCTCCAGCCGGGCCACCGGGACGCGGAACGGCGAGCAGGAGACGTAGTCGAGCCCGACCGCGTGGAAGAAGTGCACCGACGCCGGGTCCCCGCCGTGCTCGCCGCAGACGCCGAGCTTGAGGCCGGGGCGGGCGGCCCGCCCCTCCTCCGCGGCGATCCGCACCAGCCGGCCGACGCCGTCGGTGTCCAGCGTCTCGAACGGGGACACGCCGAACACGCCCTTCTCCAGGTAGGAGGAGAAGAAGGAGGCCTCCACGTCGTCGCGGGAGAAGCCCCACACGGTCTGGGTCAGGTCGTTGGTGCCGAAGGAGAAGAACTCCGCGCTCTCCGCGATCTGCCCGGCGGTGAGCGCGGCGCGGGGCAGCTCGATCATGGTGCCCACCGGGAAGTCCAGCCCGACGCCGTACTCCTCGCCGACCTCGCGCAGCACCCGGACCGACTCGTCCCGGATGATCTCCAGCTCCTGCACGGTGCCGACCAGCGGGATCATGATCTCCGGCCGCGGGTCGCCGCCGGCCCGGACCCGCTCGGCCGCGGCCTGGGCGATCGCGCGCACCTGCATGGTGAACAGGCCGGGGACCACCAGGCCGAGGCGGACGCCGCGCAGGCCCAGCATCGGGTTCTGCTCGTGCAGCCGGTGCACGGCCTGGAGCAGCCGCAGGTCGTTCTCGTTCTCCTCGCCGCGCGCCTCGGCGACGGCGACCCGCACCGACAGCTCGGTGATGTCGGGCAGGAACTCGTGCAGCGGCGGGTCGAGCAGGCGGACCGTGACCGGCAGCCCGTCCATCGCGCCGAAGATCCCGGTGAAGTCCTCGCGCTGCAGCGGGAGCAGGGCGGCCAGCGCCTCCTCGCGCTCCTGCTCGGTGTCGGCCAGGATGAGCCGCTCGACCAGCGGGCGCCGGTCGCCGAGGAACATGTGCTCGGTGCGGCACAGCCCGATGCCCTGGGCGCCCATCCGGCGGGCGCGGGCCGAGTCCTCCGGGGTGTCGGCGTTGGCCCGCACCCCCATCCCGCGCGCCTTGTCGGCGGCGGCCATCATCCGGTCGACCGCGCCGACCAGGTCGTCGCCCTGCCCGGAGGCGGGCTCGGCGCCGTCGAAGTAGCGCACCACCGGGGAGTCGACCACCGGGACCTCGCCGAGGAAGACCTGGCCGGTGGAGCCGTCGATGGAGATGAGGTCGCCCTCCTCCACGGTGCGCCCGCCGGGGGTGCGCATCCGCCGGTTCTTGGTGTCGACGTCGAGCTCCTCGGCGCCGCAGACGCAGGTCTTGCCCATGCCGCGGGCGACCACCGCGGCGTGCGAGGTCTTGCCGCCGCGGCTGGTCAGGATGCCCTCGGCGGCGAGCATGCCCTCCAGGTCGTCGGGGTTGGTCTCGCGGCGGCACAGGATGACCTTCTCGCCGCTGCGCGACCACTTGACCGCGGTGTAGGAGTCGAACACCGCGCGGCCCACCGCGGCGCCCGGGGAGGCGTTCATGCCGGTGCCGAGCAGGTCCCGCTCGGCCTTCTCGTCGAAGCGGGGGAACATGAGCTGGGCGAGCTGGTCGCCGGTGACCCGCTCCAGCGCCTCGTCCCGGGTGATCATGCCCTGCTCGACGAGCTGGTCGGCGATGCGGAAGGCCGCGGCGGCGGTGCGCTTGCCCACCCGGGTCTGCAGCATCCACAGCTTGCCGCGCTCGATGGTGAACTCGATGTCGCACAGGTCCCGGTAGTGGTTCTCCAGGGTCTCCATGATCGACATGAGCTCGTCGTGGCTGCGCTTGTCGATCCGCTCCAGGTCGGCGAGGGGGACGGTGTTGCGGATGCCGGCCACCACGTCCTCGCCCTGGGCGTTGGCCAGGTAGTCGCCGTAGACGCCCTGCCGGCCGGTGGCCGGGTCGCGGGTGAAGGCGACGCCGGTGCCGGAGTCCATGCCGAGGTTGCCGAAGACCATCGCGCAGACGTTGACCGCGGTGCCCAGGTCGACCGGGATCCGCTCCTGGCGCCGGTAGAGCACGGCCCGCGGCGCGTTCCAGGACTCGAAGACGGCCTTGACCGCCAGCTCCATCTGCTCGCGCGGGTCGGCGGGGAAGCCGCCGCCGGTGTGCTCGGCGACGATGCCCTTGAACTCCTCCACCAGGCGGCGGAAGTCCGCGGCGTCGAGGTGCAGGTCGTCGGTGACGCCCTTGTCCCGCTTGGCCCGCTCGATGGCCTCCTCGAACAGGTCCCCGTCGATGCCCTGCACGGTCTTGCCGAACATCTGGATCAGCCGGCGGTAGGAGTCCCAGGCGAAGCGCTCGTCGCCGGCCTGCTCGGCCAGGCCGCGCACCGACTCGTCGTTGAGGCCGATGTTGAGCACCGTCTCCATCATCCCGGGCATGGAGAACCTGGCGCCGGAGCGGACGCTCACCAGGAGGGGGTCGTCCGGTTGGCCGAGGCGCTTGCCCATGGCCGCCTCAAGGGCTCTGAGCTTCTCCTCGATCTGCTCGGCGAGCCCGTCGGGCATGGCGCCGTCGGCCAGGTAGGCCCGGCACGCCTCGGTCGTGATGGTGAACCCGGGCGGGACCGGCAGGCCCAGGTTGGTCATCTCGGCGAGGTTGGCGCCCTTGCCGCCCAGCAGGTCCTTCAGATCCTTGTTGCCTTCGCTGAACTCGTAGACGTACGTGAGCACCGCTAGCTCCTTCGACGGGACGGCTGCACCTCGGACGCCCTGGCCGCGTCGATCATCGCCGACCTCCACTTTCGGTTAACTACCCCTTGTTTCCGCTGGCCATCACCGTTCAAGTGGTTTAGACCAATGGTCTTGGAGGGGTAGACGTCCCCCATGTTCGGAAACAGAGTCGGGGAAAGGCGGTCGCCGATGATCGTCGTGGTCAGAGACGCTTGGCTGAACCGTAGCAGCCGCGGATCCGATTTCCGGGACCCAGACCCCCGAAAAAGACCACTCCGGCCTGTGCCGAGCACCACACCATTACCCCGAAGTAACCTACGGTTCCGTAAGTTAGAGTCGGTTCCACGGCCCGGGGCACGCCGCCCCCGCGACGCACTCGGACCCGGCCCCACCCGCGCCGAGACCACGGAGATGAGCAGTGCCCGCACAACCGGCAGAGCGGAGCGGAACCGCGGCGCAGCGGCCGCCCGCCGCCCCCGACACCCCTCTGGACAAGGCCGCCGAACTGCTCGACGCGGTCAAGCCCCGGCTCCGGGGGTGGCTGCACCTGGGCACCGCACCGCTGGCGCTGGCCGCCGGCATCGTCCTGGTCTGCCTGGCCCCCACCGCCGCCGGGCGGATCGTCAGCGCGGTGTACGCGCTCACCGCCGTGCTGCTCTTCAGCACCTCGGCCGTCTACCACGTGGGCCGCTGGTCCCGGCGCGGGGTGGCGGTGCTGCGCCGGCTCGACCACGCCAACATCTACCTGATCATCGCGGGCACCTACACCCCGTTCGTGATCCTGGTGCTGGACGGTGCGCTGCGCACCGCGATGACCGCGCTCATCTGGGGCGGCGCCCTGGCCGGGGTGCTGTTCAAGATGTTCTGGCTGAACGCGCCGCGCTGGCTGTCCACCGCGCTGTACCTGGCCATCGGCTGGGTGGCGGTGCTCTTCATGCCGCAGCTGATCTCCGGGGTGCACCCGGCCGCCTGGATCCTGGTGCTCGCCGGCGGCCTGCTGTACAGCGCCGGCGCGGTGGTCTACGGGCTGAAGCGGCCGGACGCCGCACCGCGCTGGTTCGGCTTCCACGAGATCTTCCACTCGATGACCGTGGCGGCCTACATCTGCCACTACATCGCGGTGTCCATGGTGGTCTACGGCCAGGGCTGAGCACCCCGGCGGCCGACCCGGAAGAGGGCCCCGGCGGAACCTTGAACGGGTTCCACCGGGGCCCTCTCGCAGCCGGTTCCCGGCCTCCTGCGGACGGTCGCCCGGGAGTCACGATTCGCTTACGCGGTCGGACACCTCGCCCCGACCCCCTTACCAGGCGGGGCCGCACGGGTTAGCTTTAGAACCAGTTCTTCCGGGCGGGTAGCGCCGGGAGAGCGAACCGCGGAGGCGGCCGGAGACCAATCCCCCCGGGTCCGGCCGCCTCCCCCGTGCCGCCGGTCAGCAGCCGGGCAGCCGCTCGATCAGGTACGTCTCCACCCGGTCCAGGGAGACCCGCTCCTGGGCCATGGTGTCCCGCTCGCGCACGGTGACCGCGTCGTCCTCCAGGCTGTCGAAGTCGACCGTGACGCAGAACGGCGTGCCGATCTCGTCCTGGCGGCGGTAGCGGCGGCCGATCGCGCCGGCGTCGTCGAACTCCACGTTCCACCGCTTGCGCAGCCGCGCGGCCAGGTCGCGCGCCTTGGGCGACAGGTCGGCGTTGCGGGACAGCGGCAGCACCGCGGCCTTGACCGGGGCCAGCCGCGGGTCCAGGCGCATCAGCGAGCGCTTCTCCATCTTGCCCTTGGCGTTGGGCGCCTCGCCCTCGTGGAAGGCGTCCAGCATGAACATCAGCATGGCGCGGTCCACGCCGGCCGCCGGCTCGATGACGTAGGGGATGTACCGCTCGCTGTTCTCCTGGTCGAAGAAGGAGAGGTCGGTGCCGGACTTCTCGGAGTGCGTCCGCAGGTCGTAGTCGGTCCGGTTGGCGACGCCCTCCAGCTCGCCCCACTCGGCGCCCTGGAAGTTGAACCGGTACTCGATGTCCACGGTCCGCTTGGAGTAGTGCGAGAGCTTCTCCTGCGGGTGCTCGTACAGCCGCAGGTTCTCCTTGTCCACGCCGAGGTCGAGGTACCAGTTCATCCGGGTGTCGATCCAGTACTGGTGCCACTTCTCGTCCTCGCCCGGCTTGACGAAGAACTCCATCTCCATCTGCTCGAACTCGCGGGTCCGGAAGATGAAGTTGCCCGGGGTGATCTCGTTCCGGAACGACTTGCCGATCTGGCCGATGCCGAACGGGATCTTCCGGCGGGCGCTCTGCTGCACGTTGAGGTAGTTGATGAAGATGCCCTGCGCGGTCTCCGGGCGCAGGAAGGCGAGGCCGCCCTCGTCCTGCACCGGGCCCAGGTGGGTGCGGAGCAGGCCGTTGAACATCTTCGGCTCGGTGAAGGAGTGCTTGGCGCCGCAGTTGGGGCAGGCCAGGTCGGCCAGGCCGCCGGCGGGCTCCTTGCCGTGCTTCTCCTCGTAGGCCTCGATCAGGTGGTCGGCGCGGAACCGCTTGTGGCAGGACTGGCACTCGGTCAGCGGGTCCACGAAGGCCTGCACGTGGCCGGAGGCCTCCCAGACCTCGCGGGCGAGGATGACGCTGGAGTCCAGGCCGACGATGTCCTCGCGCTCCTGGACCATCGCGCGCCACCACTGCCGCTTGATGTTCTGCTTCAGCTCCACGCCCAGCGGGCCGTAGTCCCAAGAAGCGCGCAGGCCGCCGTAGATCTCGCTGGAGGGGTACACCAGACCCCGTCGCTTGGCGAGGTTGACGAGCTTGTCCATTGCCTCAGATTTAGCGGCCATCTCTCTCAGACTCTCCATCCGGCTGGCGGTCGGCGGATCGCTCTTCGGCGATTCTCGGTCGTTGAACAACGAACGGGCCCACCCAGGGGCCCGAGCGGCACCGTGCGCGGTCCGCGTCCCCGCAGCCCGCGGGGGCCGCTGCGGCCCCGGGTGCCCCATCGACGATACGCCCGCCGGGGGGCCCGTGCGACCGTTTTACCCGCGCCCGGGCGTGGGGACCGACACGATCTCGTAGGCGCTGGGCTCGTCGAGGGCCGTGGAGAGCAGCGGGACCGCGGCCATCTTGACCTCGAAGTCGCTCAGCGCCCGGCGGTAGTGGCCGGCGCCCTCCCACTCGGTCACCACGGTCCACAGCCGCGGGTCGTCGGCGGCCCGCCCCACCCGCGAGGAGACGAAGCCGGGGCGCGCGCCGAGCACCCGCAGCGCCTCCGCGGCGCGGGCGGCGAAGTCCTCGGCGTCGGCGGGGTCGACGGTGTGGCGGGTGATGACGATCACCGGGCCATTGTCGCACCGCCGGCCCGGGGCCGGGACGCGCGGGGCCGGGTGCGGGCGCCGTCCCCCGGCCGCGTGGTCTACTGGTCTAGACCGCGGCGGGGGCCGCCCCGTCGGAACCGAGCAGAAGTGGGGGCCCCGCCCATGTCGGAGAGAGTCCGGTTCGAGATCGTCGTCGAGGGCGCGGCCGGCGCGATCACCGCGGAGCGCGCCGGAGCGGACCGGGTCGAGCTGGTCAGCGCGCTGGTCGACGGCGGCCTCACGCCCAGCCTGGGCACCGTCAAGTCGGTCATGGAGGCCACCGCGCACATCGGGGTGTTCCCGATCATCCGGCCGCGCGGCGGCGACTTCGTCTTCGACCGGTACGAGGCCGCCGCGATGGAGTACGACATCGGCGTCCTGGCCCGGGCCGGGGTGGACGGGGTGGTGATCGGCGCGCTCACCCCGGACGGGCGGGTGGACCGGCCGGTGGTGGAGCGCCTGATGGCGGCCGCCGAGGGGCTGTCGGTCACCTTCCACCGCGCCTTCGACGTGGCCGCCGACCCGTTCGCGGTGCTGGACGAGCTGATCGAGCTGGGCGTGGACCGGGTGCTGACCTCGGGGCAGGAGGGCACCGCGGCCGAGGGCGCGCCGCTCATCGCCGAGCTGGTGCGGCGCGCCGAGGGGCGGATCGCGGTGATGCCGGGCGGCGGGGTGCGGGCCGGCAACGCGGGCGAGATCGTCGCCCGCACCGGCGTGCGGGACCTGCACTTCTCCGGGATGGACACGGTTCCCTCGCCCTACCGGCACCGCAACCCGCGGGTGTCGATGGGCGGCGGCACCGTACCGCCGGAGGACGTGCGCACGATCAACTCCGCGGAGAAGATCGTGCCGGTGATGCGCGCCGTCCGGGAGGCGCCGGCCGTCGGCGCCTGACCCCGCGGCCTCCCCCGGCGGCCGGAGGAGCGCCGGGGCGCTCCGCCCCCGGTCACCGCCCTGCCGCCCGGCCGCGGAGCCCTGCGGGGCCGCGGCCGGGCGGTGCGCTCACTTCTCACCGAAGACCCGGTCGACCACCCGGGCGGCCGCGCTGCCGTCGTCCAGCGGGCAGAACTGCTCGGTGAAGGCCCGGTACCGGTCGGCGTGCGCCTCGGCCACCTCGCCGATGTCCTGCAGCGCCCGGATGACGTCGTCGGACTCCAGCAGCAGCGGGCCGGGGGCGGTCTCCTCGAAGTCGAAGTAGAACCCGCGCAGGTTGTCCCGGTAGCCCTCGATGTCGTAGGTGAAGAAGAGCATCGGGCGGCCGGTGTTGGCGAAGTCGAACATCATCGACGAGTAGTCGGTGATCAGCACGTCGGTGATCAGGAACAGCTCCATGATCTCCGGGTAGAGCGACACGTCGTAGACGAAGTCGCGGCCGACGATCGGCACGCTGTCCACCACGCGCGGGTGCCGGCGGACCAGCAGCACGTGGTCGTCGCCGAGCTTGTCGTACATGCGCTGCAGGTCCAGGTGGAGGTCGAGCTTGTGCTTGCCGCGCGTGTAGTACTTGTCGTCCCGCCAGGTCGGCGCGTAGAGCACCACCTTCTTGCCCTCGGGCAGGCCCAGGGCCCGCCGGGTGCGCTCGGCGACGGCCTCCCGGTCCGGGGAGAAGAAGATGTCGTTGCGCGGGTAGCCGGTCTCCAGGATCTCCCCGTCGAAGCGGAACGCCCGGCGCAGGATCGGCGTCGCCCACGGGCTGGGCGAGACCAGGTAGTCCCACTGCTTGGTCTCCCAGGCCAGCTTCTCGTGGTAGTCCCGGGACTTGCCGCGGATGTTCTCGATGTCGAAGCCGATCCGCTTCAGCATCGACCCGTGCCAGGTCTGCACCACCACCTGGTCCGGGCGGCGGGCGAACCAGGCGGGCTGGCGGGAGTTGGTGACCAGGTAGCGGGAGCGGGCCAGCGCCTCGTAGAACCCCCGGCCGTTGTGCCGGACCGCGGACAGGTCCGCGGGCAGGTTCACCTGGCCGTCCTTGACCAGCCAGGACATCGGGTAGTCGGCCCACTCGCCGCCGCGCCGGCGCAGCTCGGCGTAGATGCTGTGCGGGCTGTCGGAGAACTGCCGGCCGGTGTAGCTGTCGAACAGCACGCCCTCGGCCACCGGCTCCTCGCGCAGCGCCGGGTAGACCGTCTCGCGCAGCGTGCGCTGGGCGAACGAGCCGCGCTCCTCCGGGCGCAGGTCGCTGCCGACCCGCAGCACCGGGGTGTCGAACCCGGAGTCGCCGAAGGAGTACTCCCGCTCGGGCGTCTCCAGCCGGAGCGGGAGGCTGCGCACGAAGCCCGGGTCGAGCTCGGCGCCGACGTCGCGGGTGCCGCCGTCGGTCGGCTCCACCCGGCCCCACAGCTGGTAGGAGCCGGCCGGCAGGGGCAGCGTCCCGGACAGGGTGGCGATCGCCGACGGCGCGAACGAGGCGGTGAACTCCGCGCCGTCCCGCTCCAGCGCCACCCGGTGCTCCTCGTCCCGGCCGCGCGCCTTGAAGACCAGCCGCATCGGGGAGCCCGCGGAGTAGCGGCCGCGGAGCACCAGCTCCTCGCCGCGCCACTCGGCGCCCTCCACCACCGGGTGCGACCAGCCGGCCCGGAGCCGCAGGTGGCCGGTGTTGGTGCGCTGCACCGCCACCTCGCGCTGGCCGTCGCCCACCGGGTGCGGGCCGGTCTCCGCCTCGTCCGGGAGCACCAGCGGGAGCTCGGAGCCGTCCGGGGCGATCAGCGACGCCCGCCAGTGCTCCTGGCGGAGCAGGCCGGGGCCCTCGTCGACGGCGGCGGAGAGCAGGTCCGCCGCGGGCACCCGGGCGGTGAAGCCGGCGTCGCCGGGGACGACCGGGTACTCCAGCACCGCGGTGCCCGGCGTCCGGCACAGCCGCAGGGTGCGCGCGCCGGCCGCCGGCGGCGTCACGAACTCGCCGCTCAGCTCCAGTTCGGGGCGGCCGCCCGCGGCGTCCAGCCGGTGCCCGGTGACCCGGGCCCGCACCGGCGCGACGGCCAGCGCCAGGTGGCCGTCGCGGTTCCACTGCGGGCGCACCCACACGTCGCCCTCGACCCGGCGGTAGGGCGGCCGCTGGGCGGGGCCGGCCACCGGGTTGGCGATGATCCGGCGGCGCACCAGGCCGCGGTTGACCACCACCAGCTCCAGCTTCCAGTCGGTGCCCCGCCACTCCCCGGAGAGGCGCAGCCGGGCCGGGTCGACGGTGATCTCGAAGCCGCCGTAGTCGTGCCGGGCCGCGTCCGGCACGTCGGGCAGCCGGTACTCGGCGGCGCGCAGCACCTTGACCGGGACCGGCAGCCGGCGCCCGGTGTCGGAGTTGACCGCGAACGCCACCACCTGCTGCTGCCAGCGGCGGCCGGCGCGCAGGCCGAGGATGCCCACCCGGCCGCCGACCACCAGCCGGCCGTCGCGCCACTCCACCCGCTCGGTCTTCTGCCGCACCTTGAGCTCGTTGCGGAGCCGGTAGACCTCGCGCGGCACCCCGGCCTCGGCGTCCTCGAAGAACGGGTAGCGGATGAAGTACTGCAGCCCGCGGCGGACCACCGGGGCCTTCTTCAGCTCGACGCTCTTCTGGAAGGTGACGGCCTCCAGCAGCCGCTCGGTCTGCCGCTTGCGGACCAGGAAGTAGTTGAGCCGGTGCAGCGGGGCGAGCCGGTCCAGGACCGCGCGCGAGACGGTGTCCAGGTAGGCGTTGGCCAGGTCCAGGAAGCACTCCCGGCCCTCGTCCTCGGCGTCGTCCAGGACCAGCAGGATGGAGCGCACGTCGCTGCGGAGGGCGCGGGAGTCCCACAGGTCGCGGTCGGCCGGGTCGAGCGAGGCGGCCAGGGCGGCGAGGGCGCGCAGCCGGGTGCCGATCCGCTCGGTCCCGCTGAGCCGGGAGGCCTGCTCGCGGTCGCGGCGGAGCAGGACCGGGGCGGGCAGCACGTCGACGGTGCGCGCCGCGATCATCCGGCGGACCACTTCGAGGTCCTCGTCCTCCTCGCCCAGCCCGAGGGGGGCGGTGCCCTCCCAGAACGAGCGGCGCCACAGCTTGTTGCCGAGCAGCCGGTCGCCGAGGAGGGAGGAGGTTGCGTGCACGTCGACGCCGGTGCGCGCCTTGCCGAAGATCTTGCGGTGCGCCGAGGACTGCCGGGCGCCCAGGTCGTTGAAGCGGTAGACGTTGCCGGTGGCCACCTCGGAACCGGAGTCGTCCAGCCGGCCGGCCAGGTAGTCCAGCGCGTAGGAGGAGAGGGCGTCGCTCCCGTCGAGGAACATCAGGTACTCGCCGGCGGAGGCGGCGGCGCCGGCCTCGCGGGCCGCGGCGCGGGAGGCGGCCGGCCCGTCCAGCAGCACGGCGGAGACCCCGGCCGGCGGCTCGGCGGCGAACTCCTTGGCGGTGATCAGGCCCTCGGCGCGGGCGGGGCCGACCGACTCGCTGTCCGCGCCGCCGTCGGCCTCCGCCTCGCCGCCCTCGTCGGCGTCGGCGCCCTCCGGCTCCTCCTCGTCGGCGGAGCCGTTGTCGACCGCCTCGTCCTGGTCGCCGACGTCGGCCGCGGCGCCCTCCCCGCCGGGCCGGCCGGTCTCCTGCTCCCCGGCCTGCCCGGCGGCCACGGGGGCGAGCACGATCTCGACGCCGCGTCCCCCTGCGTCCTGTCCCGCCAAGGAGTCCAGGCAGTGGCGCAGATGCGGCTCTGTGACGTCGAAGGCGACGATGACGCTGAGCTTCGGCACGGAAAAACAGTCTCCCGGTATTCATCGCTGCGGAGCGGGGGCACAGACAGGGGCGGCCGGATCGCACGGGGCCGCCGGATCGGCGGCGACCCTAGGGCCCCGGGCCTAAACGGCCGGTAAGAACACGGTCGCGGTACGCGCCCGATCCCGGCGGGCGACCGCCCGCGGCCCGCGGGCCCGCCTCTCTCCCTATCCGAGGATCCTAGCGAGAACTCCCGGCTGTTCACGCCCACCGCCCCTGCCCCGCCCCCGGGAACGCCGCCGCCGCAGGGGCTCCGGGGCCGGCGTTCCGCTCCTCTTCTCCAGGGGCGCCCGGTGGAATCCGCCGGGCCGCGCCGGGCCTTGCGGTAATAGGCTGCCTCCAGGGGACGGTGCGACAGCGATCGGGCGGAGGAACCGCGTGGTGGCCAAGGGCGAGGGCAGCGATCGGCGCGGCGGCCGGGAGGGCCGGGGCGCCCGGCCGCTCCCGCAGGGTGATTCGTTCTACACCCCGGGCGCGGGCCGGCTGCGCCGGGAGATCGAGCGGCGCAGCGCCGTCCCGCTGGTCTGGCTGCACCAGGCCCCGCGGTGGATCCTGCCGGCCGGCATGGCCGGGGTGTTCCTCGCCGGGCTGCTGCTCTCCGGGCCGGCCGGCGCGCTGCTGCTGGTGCTGCTGGCGCTCTTCTTCTCCTGGCTGGCGTTCCTGGCCTGGCCGTCGCTGCGCACCGGGGAGCGCACGATGCGAGTGGTGGTGATCGGCGTGCTGCTGGTCTTCGGGGTGCTGCAGAGCGGCGCGGTCTGAGGCCGCCCGCGGGGCCCTGTGCGCCGCCGCACACTTTTTGACAATCATTTTCATTTTCGGCATACTTGGCCGGTGACCTCAGAAACCACCACCGCGCGCGGGGCGGCCGCCGGGGACCCCGCGTCCGCGCCCCCCGCCTTCCGGGTGGAGGGGGCCGTCGTCGCCTACGACCGCGACCCGGTCCTGCGCGGCGTGGACCTCACCGTGCCGCGCGGGCAGACCCTCGCCATCCTCGGCGCCAACGGCTCGGGCAAGTCCACCCTGATGCGGGCGATGCTCGGCATCACCCCGGTCGCCGCCGGCACGGTCGAGGTGCACGGCACCCCGCTGCGCCGGTTCCGCGACTGGAACCGGATCGGCTACGTCCCGCAGCGGCTCTTCGTCGGCGGCGGCGTGCCCGCCACCGTGCGCGAGGTCGTCGCCTCCGGCCAGATCTCCACCCGGCGCCGGCTGCACCGGGCCACCCGGGAGGAGCGGGCCGCGGTGCAGGAGGCGCTGGAGGCCGTCGGGCTCGCCGACCGCGCCCGCGCCGCCGTGCACGAGCTCTCCGGGGGCCAGCAGCAGCGGGTGCTGATCGCCCGCGCGCTGGCCGGCCGCCCGGACACCTTCCTGATGGACGAGCCGATGGCCGGGGTCGACGCGGAGAACCAGCTCGCGCTGGCCTCCGCCATCGCCCGGCTGCGCGAGGACGGCACCACCGTGGTCCTGGTGCTGCACGAGACCGGCCCGCTGGAGACGCTCATCGAGCGGGCCGTGGTGCTCTCGCACGGGGAGATCGCGCACGACGGGGCCGCGCCCCGCCCCACCGGCGACTGCGCCCGCCCCGGCCACGACCACGTCCACCCGCACGAGGACGGCGCCGGGCCCGCCGGCGGCGTCGCCCTGCCCATGGTCACCGGCGCCGAGGTGCCCCGCCGTGACTGAGATGCTCTCCTACGACTTCATGCAGCGGGCGCTGATCGCGGCCGCCCTGGTCGGCCTGGTCGCCCCGGTCATCGGCACCTTCCTGGTACAGCGGCGGCTGGCGCTGCTCGGCGACGGGATCGGCCACGTGGCGCTCACCGGCGTGGCGCTGGGCTTCCTCACCGGCACCTCCCCGGTGCTCTCCGCGCTGATCGTCTCCGCGCTGGGCGCCGCCGCCATCGAGCTGGTCCGGGTGCGCGCCCGCACCGGCGGCGACGTGGCGCTGGCGCTGCTGTTCTACGGCGGCATCGCCGGCGGCGTGCTCCTCATCGGCCTGGCGCCGGGCGCCAACAACGCCACCCTGACCGCGTTCCTGTTCGGCTCGGTGAGCAGCGTCAGCGAGGAGGACGTCGCGGTGGTGATCGGGCTGGCGGTGCTCGTCGTCGCCGTGATCGCCTACTTCGGCCGGGAGCTGTTCGTGCTCTGCATGGACGAGGACACCGCCCGCGCCGCCGGGCTGCCGGTGCGCTTCCTGAGCCTGCTGGTCTCCATCACGGCGGCGGTCACCGTGGTCATCTCGATGCGGGTGGTGGGGGTGCTCATGGTGAGCGCCCTGATGGTGGTCCCGGTGGTCGCCGCCCAGCAGCTCACCCGGAGCTTCCGGGTGACCGCCGCGCTGGCGGTGGCGATCGGGGTGCTGTCCGCGGTGGGCGGGCTGAGCACCGCCTTCTATGTCGACGTGGCCCCCGGCGCCGCGATCGTGCTGCTCACCCTGGCGGTGTTCGCGGTCGCCGTGACCGCCGGCCGGCTGGTGCGCTCCCGGGGCGGGCGCGCGGCCGGGGAGCGGACCGCCCCCGGAGGCGGGAAGGGCGCCGCGGTCGGTACGATGCCCCAGGACGAGCCGGGGAGCGTAACCACGTGAGTACACGACGAGAGGCAGTCAAGCAGGCCCTCAACCACAGCACCGGATTCCGCAGCGCCCAGGACCTCTACGCGGACCTGCGCGCCGAGGGGTCCAAGATCGGGCTGACCACCGTCTACCGGGCGCTGCAGAACCTGCACGACTCCGGTGAGGTCGACGTGCTGCGCACCGACGACGGTGAGGCGGTCTACCGCGCCTGCGCGACCGAGAGCCACCACCACCACCTGGTCTGCCGCGGCTGCGGCAAGGCCGTGGAGGTGGAGGGGCCCGCGGTGGAGAAGTGGGCGGAGAGCATCGGGGCCCAGCACGGTTTCACCGAGGTCACGCACACCGTGGAGGTCTTCGGCACCTGCGCGGAGTGCGCCGCGGCCTGCCGGGAGGGCTCCGGGAAGCGGACCTGAGAGGCGATCCGCCCCGGGGCGCAGTCCGCCCCGGAGGCGGAGGACGGCGGAGCCCCCGCCCGGTCGGACCGGGCGGGGGCTCCGCCGTCTTCGCCGTCCTCCGACCGGGTCAGCGCAGCGGCTCCAGCCGGGGGCGCTTGGGCTCCAGGCCGTCGCCGGAGGAGCGGCCGGTCAGCCGGCGGCCGATCCACGGCACCAGGAACTCGCGGGCCCAGTGCAGGTCCTCCTGGCGGGCCGAGCGCCAGTCCTTCGGCGGCTCGTCCGGCCAGGGGGCGTCCCAGCCCGGCTCGACCTGCAGGCCGAGGATCTCCGCGACGCGCAGGCCGAGGCGGCGGTGGCCCTCCTGGGAGAGGTGCAGCCGGTCCCAGCTCCACGCCCGGTGGTCGTGGAGCATCTTCATCGACCACAGGTCGGCCACGGTGCAGTCGTAGCGGTCCGCGATCGCCCGCACGTGCATGTTGTAGGTGGCGATCTTGCCCCGCATGTGCCGCATGACCGGCTGGAACCCGGTGTCGAAGCCGGTGAAGACGACCACCGCGGCCCCGGTGGCGCGGAGCCGCCCGACGGCGCCCTCGAAGACCTCGGCGACCTGGTCCGGGTCGGCGCCGGGGCGGATGATGTCGTTGCCGCCGGCGCAGATGGTGACCAGGTCCGGCCGGAGCTCCACCGCGCGCGGCAGCTGGTCCCGGACGATCTGGCCGATGAGCTTGCCGCGCACCGCGAGGTTGGCGTAGCGCACCTCGGGGACCTGCCCGGCGAGGTGCTCGGCGAGCCGGTCGGCCCAGCCGCGGTAGCGGCCGTGCGGCGTCTGCCCGCTGTCCGGATAGGGATCGTCCATGCCCTCGGTGAAGCTGTCACCGAGAGCGACGTAGGAGAGGATGTCCTGCCCAGTGTCGATGCCGCTCATGGGTACCGATGATGCCTCCCGGACCCCTGGTTACGCGACAGTAGGTTACGGTCGCGCGGCCTTTTGTAACAGCCGTCACGGTCCCCGGCGCGCCCCGGGCCGGCCCGCCGGGGGCGGTCCGGGGGCGCCGCTCACTCCCCCGCGGCCGGGGGGACGGGGGCCGGGTCGGGCCGCTTGGCGGTGACGCCGTCGCCGGAGGAGCGGCCGGTCAGCCGGCGGCCGATCCACGGCACCAGGTACTCCCGGGCCCAGCGCAGGTTCTCCCGGCGGGCCCGGCCCGCGTCGGCGGGCGGGGCCGGGGGCCAGGGCGCATCCGGGTCGCCGTCGGCGGGCACGCCCAGCGCCCGGCAGACCTTGAGCGCGAGCCGGCGGTGGCCCTCCGGGGACATGTGCAGGCGGTCGTCGTCCCAGGCGCGGGGGTCGGTCAGCGCGGCCATCGACCACTGGTCGACCAGGTGGCACCCGTACCGGTCGGCGATCGACCGGATGTCCAGGTAGAACCGGGCGAACAGCCCGATCCGGGCGCGCATGTACCCGCCGGCGATGTTCACCCCGGTGAACAGCACCACCTCGGTGCCCTGCGCGCGCAGCCGGCGGACCGCGTGCTCCAGGATCCGGGCCAGCAGCTCTGGGTCGGCGCCGGGGCGGAGCAGGTCGTTGCCGCCGGCGCACAGGGTGACCAGGTCCGGCCGGAGCTCCAGGGCGCGGGGCAGCTGGTCGGTGATGATCTGGCGGATGAGCTTGCCGCGCACCGCCAGGTTGGCGTAGCGCACCTCGGGGACCCGCCCGGCGAGGTGCTCGGCGAACCGGTCCGCCCAGCCGCGGAACCGGCCGTCCGGGCCCGGGTCGCCGACGCCCTCGGTGAAGCTGTCCCCGATCGCGACGTAGGTGAGCGTGCTCCGGTCCAGGTCGATGCTGGTCATGCCCGCTCCTCCGGGGCCGCGGGCGCGGTGCCGGGCGCCGGGTCGGCCGGGACCGGGTTGGGCACGGCCCCGCCGTAGCGGCGGTCCCGGGAGGCGTAGATCTCGCAGGCGTGCCAGAGGTGCCGCCGGTCGAAGTCGGGCCAGAGGGTGTCCAGGAAGACGAACTCGGCGTAGGCCGACTGCCAGAGCAGGAAGTTGGAGAACCGCTGCTCGCCGGAGGAGCGGACGAACAGGTCGACGTCGGGGACGTCGGCGGCGTACAGCCGGGAAGAGAGCGCGTCCTCGTTCACCTTGGACGGGTCGATCCGGCCCTGGGCGACGTCCTCGGCCAGCCGGGCGGCGGCGTCGGCGATCTCCGCGCGGCCCCCGTAGTTGACGCAGAACTGCAGGGTGAGCGCGGTGTTGTCCTTGGTCATCTCCTCGGCGTCCTGCAGCTCGGAGATGACGCTCTTCCACAGCCGGCCGCGCCGCCCGGCCCAGCGCACCCGGACGCCCATCGCGTTCAGCTCGTCGCGGCGGCGCCGGATCACGTCCCGGTTGAAGCCCATCAGGAAGCGGACCTCCTCCGGGGAGCGCTTCCAGTTCTCGGTGGAGAAGGCGTAGGCCGAGAGGTTGGGGATGCCCAGCTCCAGGGCGCCCTCGATGACGTCGAACAGCGACGCCTCCCCCGCCTTGTGCCCCTCGGTGCGGGGCAGGCCGCGCTGCTTGGCCCAGCGGCCGTTCCCGTCCATGACGATCGCGACGTGCTTGGGCACCAGCGCCTTGGGCAGCTCCGGCGGGCGCGCCCCGCTCGGGTGCGGCGAAGGCGCGGCGTAACCGCGACCGGAACCGGACGTGAAAAGGCTCACTTGGCTTCCTCCCGGGACGGCGGCCCTCGATGGCTGGGATGTCGGTCGCCGGAACGGCCATCGGTTCCGGAAGGGGCCGCGCCCCCGGAACCGGGCGGCTCCGCCGGGGGCGCCCGGCGGCCGCGTGCCCTCCGGGCCGCGCCGGCACCGGTTCGGAGCCGCCGCCCGCGGCCTCGGGGCGGTGCTCGCACGATACCGCACCCGGTGCCCCTCTCCCCCGCCGAGGGCGCCCCCCAGGGAGCCGTTGATCTTGGAGTTATCGACCGGCCCCGGCCCGCGGACCTGTACCGATGAGCGCTCCCAGACCGGTCGATAACTCCAAGATCAACGGGGGGTGGGGGCCGAGCGCTCCACCAGGCGCAGCGAGCGGATGCCGTTCTCCAGGTGCCACTGGAGGTAGGCGGCGACCAGGCCGCTGCATTCGGAGCGGTGCCGCTCCTCGCTGGCGTCGGCGGCCGCCCAGTCCCCGCCGAGCAGCGCGCCCATCAGCCGCACCGACTCCGGGGCGGGGTTCACCGCCCCGTGCGGCCGGCAGACCGAGCAGACCGCCCCGCCGGCGTGCACCGCGAAGCCGCGCAGCCCGCTCCGGGCCCCGCAGCGGGCGCACTCCTCCAGCGCGGGCGCGTACCCGGCCACCGCCAGCGAGCGCAGCAGGAAGGCGTCGAGCACCAGCCGGGGCGCGTGCCCGCCCTCGCCCAGGGTGCGCAGCGCCCCGATGAGCAGCAGGAACTGGCGGAGCGCCGGGTCCTTCTCCACCGCGACGATCTTCTCCGCGGTCTCCAGCATGGCGGTCGCCGCGGTGTAGCGGGCGTAGTCGGCGACGATCGGTTCGCCGTAGGCGCGCACCGTCTCGGCCTGGGTGATGACGTCCAGCGTGCGGCCGGTGTAGAGCTGCACGTCGATGTGGGTGAAGGGCTCCAGGCGGGCGCCGAACCGCGACTTGGTGCGGCGCACGCCCTTGCCGACCGCGCGCACCAGTCCGGTGCGCCGGGTCAGCAGGGTCACGATGCGGTCCGCCTCGCCCAGCTTCTGGGTGCGCAGGACGACGCCTTCGTCGCGGTAGAGGCTCACCCCGCCATTGTCCCGGATCCCGCCGACAGCGGGCGACCGGCGCCCGCACCCCGCTGAACTGGCACATCTCCCGAGAAGGTCGGCAAAGCGAGCATATTGCCCTACATTGCTCTACGATCACGCACACCCCGCTGATCCACCAGACCCCTGGAGACCTCTCATGGGACGAGGACGTCGAAGGCACCGGCACCGCGAACCCCGGCCGCCGCGCCGCGGCAGGAGCGCGCTCATCGCCGCGGCGCTCGCCCTCCCCGTCGGCCTGGGCACCGCCGGCGCGCTGGTCCTGGCCGACCTGTCCGAGGGCGGCGGCGCCCTCTCCGCCGACCCGGGGCGGATCACCCCGGACGCGGCGCTGCCCCCGGCCGCCGGCGACTTCTTCGACGGCGCCTCCGAGGCGCCCGCCGACCCTGCGGACGAGAGCGGCGGCGACGGCGCGGAGCAGGGCGGGCGCGGCGGCTCCGCCGGGAGCGGCGAGGCGCAGGGCTCCGTCTCCGCCTCCGAAGAGCCCGAGAGCCCCGAGGAGGACGGGTCCGGCTCCGAACCGGACGGCGGCTCCGCGGACGGGGGCGGCGGGGGCGGCTCCTCGTCGGACTCCGGGTCCGGCCAGGGCGGCGGCGTCGTCGCGCTGGTCAACGAGGAGCGCGCGGAGGCCGGCTGCGGCCCGGTCGGCGTCGACTCCCGGCTCACCGCCGCCTCGGAGAAGCACAGCCGGGACATGGCAGACCGCGACTACATGTCGCACCACACCCCCGAGGGCATCGGTCCCGGCGAGCGCGCCCAGGAGGCCGGCTACTCCGCCTGGGGCGGGGAGAACGTGGCCGCCGGCTACTCCTCCCCGGAGGCGGTGATGGAGGGCTGGATGAACAGCGAGGGCCACCGCGCCAACATCCTCAACTGCGACTTCGTCTCGATCGGCGTCGGCGAGGCCGACGCGCACTGGACGCAGAACTTCGGCTACGAGTGACGGCGGCGCGGTTCGCCGGGGACCGGCGCCCGCGACGGGCGCCCGGCCGGGGCCGGCCGCTCCGTCCGGCGTACCGGCGCGGATGCGCCGGCCCCGGGGTCAGGGGGTCGCGCTGAGCGGCGTGAGCCAGTGGATCTCCAGGTCTTCTCGCAGGTAGTCCATGCGGTGTCGCTGGAAGTGCGCGAGTTCGGGACGCGCGAGATGCGCGCGCAGGTCGTCGGCCGACCGCCACAGTTCGTAGAACACGAACGTGCCGGGATCGGCCGCGTCCCGGTGGACCTGGTACTGCATCGAGCCGGGCTCGGCCCTGGTCGGCTCCACGAACGACAGCAGCAGCCGCTCCAGCTCGTCGGCGCGCTCGGGCTTCGGCCGGGCGAAGCCGTAGATGCCGACCGGCCCGCCCCCATCAGGTACGACGATTTCCATACCTGCCGACGGTAGCCGCCGGCAAGGTATGATGCAAACCGTACCTAGGAGTGAGCCATGGATCTGGGCAAGGTGTTCCGCGCACTGGCCGACGACTCCCGCCGCCGGGTGGTGGCCGAACTCGCCGCCGACCCCGAGGACCGGGAGCGCGCCTGCGGCTCGTTCGACCTGCCGGTGAAGAAGGCCGCGCGCACGCACCACTTCCGGGTGCTGCGCGAGGCGGGGCTGATCGTGCAGCGCGACCACGGCAACGGGAGCGCCGTCTCGCTGCCCAGGCAGGACATCGAGCGCCGCCTGCCCGGTCTGCTGGAGCTCCTGTCCGAGGAGTCGGAGTCCGGCGGCCGCGCATGACCGGGGGCGCCGCCGATGTGGTCGGCGGCGCCCCCGTGCGCCCGCCGGCCGGTGCTCCGCCGGCCGGCTCCGCGCGGATCAGCCCTGGACGGCCCGGGCGCGGTTGACCGCGCTGCACACCGCGCGCAGCGAGGCGGTGGTGATGTTGTGGTGCATGCCCACGCCCCACACGGTCACCCCGTCGACGTCCGCCTCGACGTAGGCGGCGGCGCGGGCGTCGGTGCCCTCGCTCAGCGCGTGCTCCTTGTAGTCGACCACCCGGAACTTGACGTCGACCCCGGTCAGCGCGTCGCAGAACGCCGACAGCGGGCCCTGGCCGGTGCCGGTGATCTCGCGGATCTCGCCCTCGACCCGTACGTCGGCGCTGATCCGGTAGCCCTCCTCGGTGTTGGTCGAGCGGTGCGCCAGGATCCCGACCGGGCCGTCCTCGCTCAGGTAGGCCTCGGAGAAGATCTCCCAGATCCGCTCGCCGCCGAACTCGCCGCCCTCGGCGTCGGTGTGCTTCTGGACCTCGTGGGAGAACTCGATCTGCAGCCGGCGCGGCAGGTCCAGCGCGTGGTCCCGCTGCAGGATGTAGGAGACGCCGCCCTTGCCGGACTGGCTGTTCACCCGGATGACCGCCTCGTAGTCGCGGCCCACGTCCTTGGGGTCGATCGGCAGGTAGGGGACGCTCCAGGGGTGCTCGGAGACCGGGACCCCGGCCGCTGCGGCGTCGTCCTCCAGGGCGTTCAGCCCCTTCTTGATCGCGTCCTGGTGCGAGCCGGAGAAGGCGGTGTAGACCAGGTCGCCGCCGTAGGGGTGGCGCGGGGCGACCGGCAGCTGGGTGCAGTGCTCCACGGTGCGCCGGATCTCGTCGATGTCGCTGAAGTCGATCATCGGGTCGACGCCCTGGCTGTACAGGTTCATGCCCAGGGTGACCAGGTCGACGTTGCCGGTCCGCTCGCCGTGGCCGAACAGGCAGCCCTCGACCCGGTCCGCGCCGGCCATCACGCCCAGCTCGGCGGAGGCGATGCCGGTGCCGCGGTCGTTGTGCGGGTGGACCGACAGGCACACGTGCTCGCGCCGGGTCAGGTTCCGGCTCATCCACTCGATCTGGTCGGCGTAGACGTTGGGGGTGGCCCGCTCGACCGTGGCCGGCAGGTTCAGGATGATCTCCCGCCCGGGGCCGGGGTTCCAGACGTCCATCACCGCCTCGCAGACCTCCAGCGCGAAGTCCAGCTCGGTGTCGATGAAGATCTCCGGGGAGTACTCGTAGCCGAAGTACTCGGTGTCGCCCAGGTACTGCTCGGCGAAGCGGACCACGTGCCGGGTGCCCTCGACCGCGATCGCCTTGCAGGCCTCGCGGTCGACCCGGAACACCACCCGGCGGAAGACCGGCGCGGTGGCGTTGTACAGGTGCACGGTGGCGCGCTTGGCGCCGACCAGGGACTGCACGGTGCGCTCGATCAGGTCCTCGCGGGCCTGGGTCAGCACCGAGATCTGCACGTCGTCGGGGATGCGGCCCTCTTCGATCAGGGACCGGACGAAGTCGAAGTCGGTCTGGCTGGCCGACGGGAAGCCGACCTCGATCTCCTTGTAGCCCATCCGGACCAGCAGGTCGAACATCTCCCGCTTGCGGTCGGAGTCCATCGGCTCGATCAGGGCCTGGTTCCCGTCCCGCAGGTCGGTGGACAGCCAGCGCGGGGCGGCGTCGATGGTCTTGGCGGGCCAGGTGCGGTCGGGCAGGTCGACCGGCTTGAAGGGAGCGTAGCGCTGGAAGGGCATACCACTCGTCTGCTGCTGCGGCACCATGGAGAAAAGGCTCCTCATAGGACGTTTCCCCGGATTCGGGGACACGGGGTCATGGTCGACCTGAACACGCCGAAGCCCCGCGGCGAGGGAGCCGACCGTTTCTAACGACCCCCGCCGCGGCCGCTAAGGAGGAGCAGCTCGCGCAGCATAACGTGGGCCACGTTAGCAGACTCCCCGAGCGCGGGACCGCACCGGCCCCGCGGAACCCCCGGCGGAACCGGAACGCGCCCGCCCCCGGGTTCCTTCCCGCCCGCCCGGCCCGCGGGCATGCGTGCGGGGCGCAGCGGTGGTCCGGCCAAGTGACCACCGATGCGCCCCGCGGGGCCCGGACCGCAGCGGTGGCCCGGCCAAGTGGCCACCGTTGCGCCCGGTGCGGGGAGTCCGGCCGGGCCTTGCGGCGCCGGCGCGGCTCCCCCGTTCATGTGCCGCCCGATCAGGCGGTCTCCGGCTCCGGCTCGAACTCCTTCACCGCGTCGATCGCCGGACCGTGCGGCGTGTTCGCCTCGCGCTCGATCATGATCTCCACGAGCACCGGGCGGGAGGTCGCACGCGCCTCCTTGCGGGCCCACTCGATCGTGTCGCGGATCTCGGCGGGCTCGAAGACCCGGCGGCCGGAGCAGCCGTAGGCCTCCATCACCTTGACGTTGTCCGTGCCGTAGTCGTCGTAGTGGATGTCGACCTGGTAGTTCATGTCGAACGGGATCTCGGCCTGGCGGATGAGGCCGAGGTACTCGTTGTTCAGCATGATGATCACGAACGGCACGTTGTACTGCGCCGCGACCGCCAGCTCCTCGACCATGTACTGGAAGCCGTAGTCGCCGACGATGCCGACGACCTCGGCGTCCGGCTCGGTGTCCTTCAGCGCCTTCTTCACGCCGATGGCCGCCGGGATCTCCCAGCCGAGCGGGCCGGCCTGGCCGCAGATCTGGTAGTGCCGCGGCTTGTAGGCCTTCTGGTGCTGGCCGCCCCAGATCTGGTAGAGGCCGATCGCGGTGACGAAGTAGGCGTCCTCGTCGAAGGCCTCGTTGATCTCCTTGTAGACCCGCGGGGCCTTGACCGGGACGGAGTCGAAGTCCTCCTTGCGGCCCAGCGTGCGCTTGAGCTCGCCGATCCGCTCGATCCAGGCGCCGACGTCGGCCTTGGCCTTGCGGCGCTTCGCGGCGTCGATCAGCGCGCGCAGGAACAGCCTGGCGTCGGAGACGATGCCCAGGTCCGGCTCGAAGACCTTGCCCAGCTGGGTGGCCTCGATGTCGACGTGGATGAACTTGCGCTCGCCCCGGTAGACGTCGATCTTGCCGGTGTGCCGGTCGGCGAACCGGGCGCCGACCGCGAGCACCAGGTCGGACTCGAGGAAGGAGGCGTTGCCGTAGCGCTGCGAGGTCTGCACGCCGGTCATGCCCGCGAACAGCTCGGAGTCCTCGTCGAAGGAGCCCTTGCCCATCAGGGTGACCTGGACCGGGACCCGCAGCAGCTCGGCCAGCTCGGCCAGCTCGTCGGAGGCCTCGGCGAGGATGATGCCGCCGCCGGCCAGGATCAGCGGGCGCTCGGCCTCCAGCAGCAGGTCCAGCGCGCGCTCGACCCGCGGCAGGTGCGGCCGCACCTCGTTGAGCTGCAGCGGCGCGTCGATCGCCGGGTCGTACTCGATGACCTGCTGGGCGACGTCCAGCGGGATGTCGATCAGCACCGGGCCGGGGCGGCCCTCCTGGGCGATCCGGAACGCCTCGCGGAAGATCCACGGAGCGCTGCCGGCCTCCTTGATCTGCACCGCCCACTTGGTGACGGGCTTGGCGATGGAGACGATGTCGACCGCCTGGAAGCCCTCCTTGTCCAGCAGGTCGGTGCGGTTCTGGCCGGTGATGCACACGATCGGGATGGAGTCGGCCATCGCGGTGTACAGACCGGTGATCATGTTGGTGCCGGCCGGGCCGGAGGTGCCGATCGCCACGCCCACCTTGCCGGTGGTGCGGGACCAGCCGTCGGCCATGTGGGTGGCGCCCTCCTCGTGCCGGACGGTGAGGTGCTCGATCCCCCCCACCTGCTCCATGGCCTTGTAGAGGGGCAGGATCGCGGCGCCGGGGCAGCCGAAGGCGGTGGTGACGCCCTCGTCCTTCATGACCTCGACGGCCGCGTTCATCGCGGGCATCTGTACCATTTGCTTGAACCCTTCAGTGCTAGGGGGGTCATGGGCCCGCAGGCGGGACATCGGGTGCGGCCAACACCCGGGCCCGAGGCGGACGCGCGTATCACGGCTAAGCCGCGACCGCCTTCGGCCGTCCCGCCCGCGGGATCCCTAATCCGGAGCGTTCCGAGCGGCTCCGCCCGCGCTCACTTCTCCTGGCTGGAGAGCTGCTCGACGATCTTCAGCAGCGCCGAGTGGTCCAGGCCGCCGTGGCCCTGGGCCTTGAGCGCGCCGATGAACTGGGCCACCAGGGCGCCGAGCGGGATCGCCACGCCGGCCTCGCGGGCCGCGGTGGTCACGATCTTCATGTCCTTGTCGTGCAGCGCGATGCGGAAGCCGGGGTCGAAGGAGCGGTTCCGCATCCCCTCGCCCTTGCGGGTCAGCACGGTGCTGCCGGCCAGGCCGCCGTTGAGCACCTTGAGGCCGGCCTCGGTGTCGACGCCGTGCGCCTCCAGGAAGACCAGGGCCTCGGCGACCAGCTGGATGTTGCCGGCCACGATGAGCTGGTTGGCGGCCTTGACGGTCTGGCCGGCGCCGGACGGGCCGACCAGCACCGGGGTGGTGCCCAGCACCTCGAAGACCGGCAGCGCGGCGTCGAAGTCCGCCTGGGCGCCGCCGACCATGATGGACAGCTTCGCCTCGATGGCGCCGGCCTCGCCGCCGCTGACCGGGGCGTCGAGCACGCGGAAGCCGCGGCGGGCGCCCTCCTCGGCGAGGGAGCGGGAGACGTCGGGGCGGATGGTGCTCATGTCGATCACCAGCGCGCCGGCCGGGGCGTTGGCGTAGACGCCGTCCTCGCCGAGCAGGACCCCCTCCACGTCCGGGGAGTCCGGGACCATGGTGATGACGACGTCGGCGCCGGCCACCGCCTCGGCGATCGAGTCGGCCGCCTTGCCGCCCTGCGCGGCGAGCTTCTGGGCGGGCTCCGGGGTGAGGTTGTTGCCGGTCACCTGGTAGCCGGCCTTGACCAGGTTGACGGCCATGGGCAGGCCCATGATGCCGAGGCCGATGAAGGCGATGTTCTGCTTGGCGGACATGTGGCTGGTTCCTTCCTGGGGAGGTCTGGTTCGGGGGCCGCTCGGGCCGCTCAGCGGCCGAGCCAGCCGAAGCTCTCCGCGGTGGGCACGGTCGGCTTGTACTCCAGGCCGACGAACCCGTCGTAGCCGCCGGCCTGGGCGGCCTCGAGCAGGTCGAGCAGCGGGAGGTCGCCGGTGCCCGGCTCGCCGCGCCCGGGGGCGTCGGCGATCTGGATGTGGCCGAAGTCGGCGGCGTGGTCGCGGACGACCGCGGCGACGTCGTCGCCGTTGACCGCGAGGTGGAAGAAGTCGGCGAGGAGCGCGACGTTGCCCGCGCCCGCGGCCTTGGCCCGCTCGACGACGGCCAGGCCGTCGGCGGCGGTCTTGATCGGGAAGGCGTCGGAGCCGCTGACCGGCTCGATGAGCACGGTGCCGCCGATCGGGGCGACCGCCTCGGCGGCGGCGGTGATGCTCTCCAGGGCGACGCGGTCCTGCTCGGCCGGGTCGACGCCGTCCTGGCGCAGCCCGTAGAGGGCGTTGAACGCCTTGGTGCCGGTGCGCCGGGCGATGCCGGCCACGACGTCCAGGTTGTCGCGGAACTCGCCGGCCCGGGAGGGCTGGGAGAGCACCCCGCGGTCCGGGCCGGGCAGCTCGCCGGCGAAGAAGTTCAGCCCGGTGAGCTCGACCCCGGCGTCGGAGATCGCGGTGACGAAGGCGTCGACCTCGGTGTCGGAGGGGACCGGGGAGGCGAACGGCCACCAGAACTCGACCGCGTCGAACCCGGCCTTGCGGGCTGCGGCGGGGCGCTCGTTCAGCGGCAGCTCGGTAAAGAGCAGCGAGCAGTTCACCGTGTAGCGCAGCGAGTGGCTCATGGCGTGCTCTCCTCAGCAGAGTCGGTGGCGGTGAATTTCATGATGCGGAATCTATTTTTCGCTTGAAGGAATGATGCGAGTCTGCGTCGCGAACCGCGGCTTGTCAACCACCCCTCCGCCGGACACCCCGCCCGCACCCCCTCCGCCCCCTATAAGGAGCAAAGGGGTAGACAGTGGGATCTAGCTCACAGAAACTCACATATGGGGCGCTCACCTGCCCGGCTCGTCCTGCTCGACGGCGGGGCGATCTGCGGCCCGGTGTTGACAACCACACTGTGACCGGGGCTACAGTCCGACATGTAAAAGAAAGTTTCTGCACTACGAAATCCGACCGTCCTCCCTGTGGCCGCCGCGTTAACGCGCGCTTCAGCCACGGCGCGCGGCCGCACCGCGCCACCGGACCGGGGCCCGGCCCCGACGGACGGACGGAACAGGACAGAGGGGACCATGTCCGACACCTCTTCGGGCTCCTCCGCAACGGACCCGAACGGCGATCCGGGGCTGGCGCGCATCAACGCGCTGACCTCGGACGACTTCCGCGCCGAGTTCGCCCAGTGCCTCAACGTGGACCGGTGGACCGCGGCCCTGGACGCGGAGCGGCCCTTCGCCTCCCGCGAGGCCCTGCTCGCCGCCGCGGACGCGCACGCCGCGCAGATGAGCGACGGCGAAGTGGACACCGCGATCTCCCGGCACCCGCGGATCGGCGAGAAGGCGAGCGGCTCCGACACCGAGTCCCGGTGGTCGCGCGGCGAGCAGTCCGCGGTCACCGCCGGCGGCGACGCCGCCGCGCAGGCCTTCGCCGAGGCCAACGCCGCCTACGAGGACCGGTTCGGCCACATCTACCTGGTGTGCGCCTCCGGCCGCTCCCCCGAGGAGCTGCTCACCGACCTCAAGGAGCGGATGGGCAACTCCGCCGACCGGGAGAAGCGGGTCGTCGCAGGAGAGTTCCGCAAGATCGCGCTGCTGCGCGTGGAGAAGGTACTGGACAACACATGAGCCACGTCACCACACACGTCCTCGACGCCGCCCTGGGCCGCCCGGCGGCCGGCGTCGAGGTGCGGCTGGAGGCCGCCGCCGACGAGGCGCGGACCTCCTGGAAGCCGGTCGCGACCGGCGCCACCAACGAGGACGGCCGGGTCCCGGACTTCGGTCCGGACCAGCTGGAAGCGGGCGTCTACCGGGTCGTCTTCGACACCGCCGGCTACTTCGAGCGCACCGGGCAGCGCGGGTTCTACCCCGACGTGACCATCGCGTTCGAGCTCGCCGACACCGGGGCGCACTACCACGTCCCGCTGCTCCTCAGCCCGTTCGCCTTCTCGACCTACCGGGGGAGCTGAGGCCTCAAGGAGTCGACCGGAATCGACATCCCATCCGAGTGCGGTGACAGGTCCTTCCGCATGACCACAGCGGTCCTCCCTCGTCGCACGCCGCGCGACCCCGCGACGGCGCCCCCGGGCGCCCCGGGCGCGCAGGCCCTTTCTGTGAACCGCCCCGCGCCCTTCCCGCGCGAACGCGGACGGCGGCCGGGCGGCGAAGCCTGATCTCGACGCACAGGACGGAGACGATCCATGGGGATCCGACTCGGAGACAACCAGTACGGCAAGGCCGAGGTGCGCATGGTGCACGTCGACCGCGGCAGCGCCGTGCACACCATCAAGGACATCAACTACACCTCCCAGCTCCGCGGCGACCTGGAGTCGGTGCACACCGAGGGCGACAACTGCAAGTGCCTGCCCACCGACACCCAGAAGAACACCGTCTACGCCAAGGCCAAGGAGTGGGGCGGCGTCGGCGCCATCGAGGACTTCGCGCTGAAGATGGCCCGGCACTTCGTCGATGAGCACGACTACGTGTACGGCGCCCGCCAGGAGGTCGAGGAGTACACCTGGGAGCGGATCGCCACCTCGGCCGGCCCGCACGACCACTCCTTCGTCCGCAGCGGCGGCGAGGTGCGCAGCACCGTGATCACCAAGGACGGCGACAAGGAGTGGGTGGTGTCCGGCTTCACCGGGCTGACCGTGCTCAAGTCGACCGGCTCGGAGTTCCACGGCTACCCGAAGACGAAGTACACCACGCTGCAGGAGACCGACGACCGGATCCTGGCCACCGACGTCACCGCCCGCTGGCGCTACATCGGCACCGACGTCGACTGGGACAAGACCTACGCCTCGGTCAAGGCCCTCATGCTCGAGGCCTTCGCGAACACCCACAGCCTCGCGCTGCAGCAGACGCTCTACCAGATGGGCAAGGCCGTCCTCGAGGCGCACCCGGAGATCGCCGAGGTCAAGTTCTCCATGCCCAACAACCACCACTTCCTGGTGGACCTCTCCCCGTTCGGCCTGGACAACCCGAACGAGGTGTTCTTCGCCGCGGACCGCCCCTACGGCAAGATCGAGGCCGTCGTCGAGCGCGACGACGCCCCCGAGGCGGGCCGCGCCTGGGAGAGCGTGCCGGCCTTCGTGTAAGCCGAGGCTCCCCCTCCCGGTCCGGGCCCCGCCCCCTTCGGGGCCCGGACCCCCGTCCCGGCCTGGGCGGCCTCTCCGCCGTCCCCGACCGCCAGCCGTCGGCGCGCGAACCGCACCGCGACAGCCGCACGGCCGCGACGCGTACCCGCATCCCGGATGCGCGCCCCTAACCCGACGCACACGGGCCCTGCGCTCCGCCCAGGGGCGTCGGCCCGCACCCACTGACCCAGTAGGGGCCCGGTCAAGGACCATGCGACACGACAACGACGGCGGTGGAAACGACCTCCGCGCGCAGCACGAACCCACCGCCACGGCGACCCGGGACCGCTCGGCCCCTCCGCCGGGGCAGGGCGCCGAGGAGCGCCCCGAGGACTGCCGGCACACCACCGGCCAGTACCTCATCGGCGGACTCCAGCACCTGCTCACCATGTACGCGGGGCTGATCACCCCGCCGCTGATCATCGGCACCGCGGCCGGCCTCGACGGGGCGCAGACCGCGACCCTGATCGCCGCGACCACGCTGCTCGCCGGCATCGCCACCCTGCTCCAGACGCTCGGCGTGCGCTGGCTGGGGCTCGGCTCCCAGCTGCCCATCGTGGTCGGCGCGACCTTCGTGCCGGTCGGCGCGATGGAGTCGATCGCCGCCGAGGGCGGACTGCCCGCGGTCTTCGGGGCCTCGCTCGCGGCCGGCCTGTTCGGCCTCGCCATCTCCCCGTTCTTCGGCTCCCTGGCCCGGTTCTTCCCGCCGATCGTCACCGGGACCATCGTCACCGTCATCGGGCTCTCGCTCTTCCCGGTGGCGCTGGGCTGGATCGTGGGCGACGCGCCCGGCGGCGTGCCCGCCTCCGGCGACCTGCTGCTGGGCCTGGGCACGCTGGCCCTGGTGCTGCTGCTGAACCGGATCCCCGGCGTGATCGGCCGGTTCTCCATCCTGATCGGCCTGGTCACCGGGACCGCGGTGGCCGCGCTCACCGGTCGGGCCGACTTCTCCGAGGTCGCGCCGGGCCCGCTGTTCGCCCTGCCCGAGCCGTTCCACTTCGGGCTCCCCGAGTTCCAGCCCGCGGCCATCCTGACCATGTGCATCGTGATGCTCGTGGTGCTGACCGAGGGCACCGCCAACATCATGGGCGTCGGCGCGGTCGTCGGCGCCCGGGTGGACCGGCGGCGGATCTCCGAGGGGCTGCGCGCGAGCGCACTGGCCAGCACCCTGGCGCCGCTGCTCAACACCTTCCCGGTCTCCTCCTTCGCACAGAACATCGGCCTGGTGGCGATGACCCGGGTGCGCAGCCGGTTCGTGGTGGCCTGGGCCGGCGGGCTGCTGGTCCTGCTGGGGCTCTTCCCGGTGCTGGGCCGGCTCGTCGCCGCGGTGCCGATGCCGGTGCTGGGCGGCGCGGGCCTGGTGCTCTTCGGCACCGTCGCGGCCAGCGGCATCAAGACGATCGCCGAGGACGACCTGACCGACCAGCTCAACCTGGTGCTGGTCGGCGCCTCCCTGGGCGCGGGCCTGATCCCGCTGCTGTTCCCGCACTTCTACGAGGGCCTCCCCGGCTGGGCCGCCACCGTGCTGCACTCCGGCATCGTGGGCGCCTCGCTGGTCGCCATCGTCCTTAACATCCTGTTCAACGCGGGGCGCCGCGGACGGAACACGGATGCGGGAGAAGAAGAGGCGGTCCGGCACCCCGCCGGAGCGCACCCGGAACCGGAGGCCTGACACCTCCCCGGTCCGGACATAGGAACCTCCCCTCCCCGGCGGCCCCGGGGAGGGGGCGCGGACGGTGAGTCCGCGCGACCGGCCGCCCGCGCTGCGGCCGGAGCAGGACAGGAGCGGCCCCTGAAGGGCGCGACGGGACCGCTCCCGACCCAATAACCGGTTCGACCGCACCCCGGGACGGTGTCCCCCAGGGTGGAGTGCCCCGCACCTCGGGACGGTCGCACCAAGACCCCAAGGGGCTGACACTGGCCATGCAACTCGGAAAGTCGAAAGACGGCACCCCGGCCACGACGAACGCCGCCGCCCATGATGGGGACACCGCCATCCCCCCACGCCCTGAAGACGAACGCCTCCCCGCGAAGCTGCTCGGCCTCTACGGCCTGCAGCACATCCTGACCATGTACGCAGGTGCCGTCGCACCGGCCCTGGTGATCGGCGGCGCGGCCGGCCTCAGCCCTGCCGACCAGGGGATCCTGGTCAGCGGCGCGCTGCTGGTCGCCGGCATCGCCACCCTGCTGCAGACGCTCGGCCCGTGGCGCACCGGCGCCCAGCTGCCGATCGTGGTGGCCGCCTCCTTCGTCCCGGTCGGCGCGATGACCACCATCGCCACCGACCAGGGGCTCCCGGTGGTCTTCGGCGCCTCCCTGGTGGGCGGCCTGTTCGCCCTCTGCCTGACGCCGTTCTTCGGGCAGCTCGTACGCTTCTTCCCGCCCGCGGTCACCGGCAGCATCATCACCGTCATCGGCCTGTCGCTGATGCCGGTGGCGGCCGGGTGGATCGTCAACAACAACCCCTCCGGCCACCCGTCGCTGAGCGACATCGGGCTCGCCGCGGCGACGCTCGCCCTGGTGCTGCTCTTCTCCCGGGTGCTGCCGGGGCTGCTCGGCCGGGTGGCGATCCTGCTCGGCCTGATCGCCGGCACCCTGATCGCGCTGCCGCTCGGCAAGACCGACTTCAGCGCGGTCTCCGACGGCGCGTTCTTCGCGCTGGGCTCGCCGCTGCACTTCGGCATGCCGGAGTTCGAGCTCGCGGCCATCCTGACCATGTGCGTGATCATGCTGGTGGTGCTGACCGAAGGCGCCTCGCACATCATCGCGGTCGCCGAGATCACCGGCTCCAAGGTGGACGCCAAGCGCATCTCGGCGGGCCTGCGCGCCGACGTCAGCGCCTCCATCATCGGCCCGATCTTCAACACCACCCCGGGCAGCTCGTTCGCGCAGAACATCGGCCTGCTGGCGCTCACCAAGATCAAGAGCCGCTTCGTGGTGGCCAGCGGCGCCGGCATCCTGATCGTCCTCGGGCTGTTCCCGGTGCTCGGCCGGGTGGTGGCGGCGATCCCGATGCCGGTTCTGGGCGGCGCGGGCCTGGTGCTCTTCGGCACCGTCGCGGCCAGCGGCATCCGCACCCTGGGCAAGGTCGACTTCGACAACAACCTCAACCTGATCCTGGTGGCGACCTCGCTCGGGTTCGGCATCCTGCCGATGGCGGTGCCGGACTTCTACGAGGGCTTCCCCGGCCCGATCGCCACCGTGCTGCACTCGGGCATCGTGGGCGCCGCGATCGTGGCGATCACGCTGAACATCTGCTTCAACGTGATCGGCCGCGGCAAGGCCCCGCAGCCCTCCGCCGAGATCGACCGGGACGAACTGAAGACCGCCGGCCCCGGCGAGGCCAAGTACACCGAGGCCGCCGACGCCGCCTACCGCTCCGGCAGCAGCGACGGAAAGCGCCCTTCCGGCGGCGGAGAGGCCGACGGGAAGCACCCCTCCGGGCATGGAGAAGCCGGCGGGAACGCCGGCGCCGACGGCGGTGAGCCGGCCGGCGAAGAGGGAGAGCTCAGCGCCAAGAGCGACTGACCTCCTCCGCTCCCCACCCCCCAGGAACGGCCCCGGGCACCGCGCCCGGGGCCGTTCCCCGTCCGCAACGGCCGGGGCAGGGTTCCCGCACCCGCGCCCACGCCCGAACGCGGCACCCCACAGGGCCGAGCTCCGATCAGGCGGCGAGGGCAGGAAGGGGGGTACCAGCCAGTCGCTCGGGCGTGGCGCCCCACGGGGTGGCGGTTCAAGCAGGCGGCGACGGCAGCGGCAGGAACAGGGCCAGGCGCCCCAGCCGGGCGCGGCGCCCCACGGGGCGGGGGCTCAAGCAGGCGGCGAAGGCGGCGGTGGGGACCGGCCGGTCGGTCCGGTGCGGCGCCCCGCAGAGCGAAGGTCCAAGCAGGCGGCGACGGCCAAGGAAGGGGCGGGGCGGAGGCGGTCGCCCGGGCGCGGCGTCTCGCGGGGCAGGGATTCAGACCAGCGGCGAGGGCGGGAGGGCGTGCCGGCCAGTCGGTCTGGTGCGGCGCCCCACGGGGCGGGGGTACAAGCGGGCAGCGACGGCGAAGGTAGGGCCGGGGCGCAGGTGGTCACCCGGGCGCGGCGTCCCACGGGGCGGGGGTACAAGCAGGCGGCGAGAGCAGGGAGGGGAACCGGCCAGTCGGTCAAGCGCGGCGCCCCACGGGGCGAAGCTTCAGACCGGCGGCGACGGCGGGGAGGGGAGGGGCACCGGCCGGCCGGTCGGTCGGGTGCGGCAGAGCAGGGAGGGGCGGCCGGGGAGGGTAGGGGGCGGCAGGTTCGCCGTTTCCGTGTCGCCCGGGCGCCGGGGCCGGCCGCCCCTGAAACCGCTGCACCTCTCTGACCTGAGCGAATACGTAGGGTGATGGCGGGGTGGTGCGCCCTGCGCACCGCGAGAGCACCCCGGTGATTCCCGGGCGCGCATCCCGGCCCGGATCGGCCCCCGGAAGCCCCGAATCGCCCTGACCGGGCCGGTGTTCGGGGGTTCGAGCCGCCCGCAAGGCCGCAAGGCAGGGGGCCGGAACCCGGGGAGGGATGGCGCGGGGGTGAGATGTCGGATTTGCCCTGCAGAGAGGGCCCGCCTTGGCCACTCTGGGTGATCGGCGAGGGGGCGATGGGGGTCTGGGGGCTTACTACTCGCTGGTAGATGTAATCGGGGTGCTGCGGGGGTGCGCAGGGGACTCCCGCCCCCGCCCGATCCCCGCCGCAAACCGGGCATAGGGGATAAGGCCGCCCTGCTGGGTGCGGGCCGGGCCGGTGAACGCGGCGCCCACTCCGCTCCCGCCTTCGCCGCCTGCTTGAACCCCGGCCCCATGGGGTGCGCGCCCGGGCGACGCCTGCACCCCTCCCCTACCGCTGCCGTCGCCGCCGGCTTGTACCTCCGCTCCGCGAGGCGCCGCGCCCGACCGACCAGCCGGTCCCCACCGCCGCCTTCGCCGCCGGTTTGAACCCCCGCTACGTGGAGCGCCGCGCCCGGGCGACCGCCACCGCCCCAGCCCTACCTTCGCCGTCGCTGCCCGTTTTGACCTTCGCCCCGTGGGGGGCTGTACCCGACCGACCGGCCGGTCCCCCCTCCCGCCCTCGCCGCCGGTTTGAACCCCCGCCCCGTGAGGCGCCGCGCCCGGCTAGGACGCCCGGCCCCGCCCCTACCACTGCCGTCGCCGCCCGTCTTGACCTTCGCTCCGCGAGACGCCGCGCCCGAGCAGCCGGTCCCCCTCCCGCCCTCGCCGCCCGCTTGGACCCCCGCCCCGCGAGACGCCGCGCCCGGCCGGAGGTCGGACCGGGCACGGCGGAGGCCCGGTCCCCCGCTGCGGGGCCGGGCCGGAAGGGAGGTCGGACCGGGCACGACGGAGGCCCGGTCCCCCGCTGCGGGGGGCCGGGCCGGAAGGGGGGAACGGGGCCGGGGAAGGGTGCGGCGGCCTTCCCCGGTCCCGGGTCGGTCAGGACCGCTGGAGCAGCCGGCCCTTGGGGGCGGCCGGGTCGATCCGCTCACCGCGCAGGTAGGTCGCGCGGACGACGCCGGTGAGCTCCCGGCCGTCGTAGGCGCTCAGCGGGTTCTTGTGCTGCAGCGTCCGGGCGTCGATGCGGGTGCGCGCCTCGGGGGCGACCACGGCGAAGTCCGCGTCGTTGCCGACCGCCAGCGCGCCCTTGCCGGTGAGGCCGGCCACCCGGACCGGGCCGGAGGCCATCCAGCGCACCACGTCGGCCAGCGAGTGGCCGCGCGCGCTCGCCTCGCTCCACACCGCGGAGAAGCCCACCTGGAGGCCGGAGACGCCGCCCCAGGCGGTGCCGAAGTCGCCGGTGTCCAGGTCCTTCAGGTCCACGGTGCTCGGCGAGTGGTCGCTGACCACGCAGTCGATCACCCCGTCGGCCAGCGCCCGCCACAGCGCGTCGCGGTTGGCCGCGCCGCGGATCGGCGGGCAGCACTTGAACTGGGTGGCGCCCGCGGGCACCTCCTCCGCGGCGATGGTCAGGTAGTGCGGGCAGGTCTCCACGGTCAGCGGGACGCCGTCCGCCCTGGCCTTCTCGATCATCGGCAGGGCCGTGGCGGTGGACAGGTGCAGGATGTGCGAGCGGGTCCCGGTCTGCCGGGCGGTCTCGATGACCAGGCGGATCGCCTCGTGCTCGGCCTCGTCCGGGCGGGAGGCGAGGAAGGAGGCGTACTCCGGGCCGGAAGCGGCGGGCGCCGACTCCAGCAGCCCCGGGTCCTCGGCGTGCACGATGATGGTGCCGCCCAGCTCCCCGATGGCCGCCGCGGCGGAGCGGTACAGCTCCGGGGTGAGGTGGCCGAACTCGTCCACACCGGACGGCGAGAGGAACGACTTGAAGCCGTAGACGCCCTGCCCGTACAGGGCGGTCAGCTCCCCGGTCTCCCCCGGGGCGCTGTTCTCCGGCACCGCGCCGCCCCAGAAGCCGACGTCCACCGCGACCTGGCCCTCGGCGGCCTCCCGCTTCACCCGCAGCCCCTCGGCCGTGGTGGTCGGCGGGATGCTGTTCAGCGGCATGTCGACGATGGTGGTGACGCCGCCGGCGGCGGCCGCCCGGGTGGCGCTGGCGAAGCCCTCCCAGTCGGTCCGGCCGGGCTCGTTGACGTGCACGTGGCTGTCGACCAGGCCGGGCAGCAGCACCTCGTCCTCGGCGGTCTGGACGGTGCGCGCACCGTCCAGCGGCGCGTCGGCGCCGGCGATCTCGGCGATCCGCCCGCCGCGGACCCCGATCGCCACCGGGCGCTCGCCCTCGGGGGTGATGGCCCGGCGTGCGCGGACGACGAGCTCGTAGTCGTGTTCAGGCATGGTTCTCCCGTTCCCGCTGGTGTTACCGGTTCCGATCCGCTCCGCCGGGCGGTTCAGCCGACCCTGCGGTCGGCGAAACCGCGCAGCACCTCGGAGCCGACCCCGGTGGCCGCCTCGACCTCGGCCTCCTCCAGGGCGCCGCAGTTGCAGCCGCGCACCAGGGCGGAGGCGAGCGCCTGCGCGGTGGCCGGCTCGTCCAGCACGCCGCCGCCGGCCGCGCCCAGGTAGGCCTTGAGCCGCGCGGCCGCGGGCTCGAACGCCTCCCGGTAGAAGGCGTAGGTGGCCAGGTAGCGGGTGGGCAGCTGGTGCGGGTGGAGGTCCCAGCCCTGGTAGTAGGCGCGCTCCAGGGAACGGCGGACCAGGCCCGCGTGGAGCGCCCAGGCGGCGTGCACCTGCTCGCGGCCGCCCACCGGCACCACGTTGGTGGAGCCGTCGGAGAGCCACACCCCGGTGCCGGCCGCGGCGAGCTGCATGACCGCCTTGGCGTGGTCGGCGGCCGGGTGCGCCATGCTCTGGAAGGCGGCGGTGACGCCCACCGCGGCGCTGTAGTCGTAGGTGCCGTAGTGCAGGGCGGTCACCCGGCCCTCGCCGGCGTGCACCATCCGCGCGACCGCGGCGGCGCCGTCCGGGGTGAGCACCGACTGCGGGGTCTCGATCTGCAGCTCGAAGCCGAGCCGGCCGGCGGGCAGCCCGAACCGCTTCTCCAGCTGCTCGGACGCCCAGACCATGGCCTCCACCTGGTCGACCGAGGTGATCTTGGGCAGGGTGAACACGAAGCCCTCGGGGAGGCGGCCGGCGGCGTCCAGCAGCCCGCCGATGAACAGGGCGAGGCTGCGCAGGCCGCGGCGGCGCCCGGCGGACTCCATGCCCTTCATCCGCACCCCGAAGTAGGGCGGGGCCTGGCCGGCGTCCAGGTCGGCGGCGAGCGCGGCGACGGCGGAGGCGACGTGGGCGTCCTCCTCCTCGTCGGAGCGGGCCCCGTAGCCGTCCTCCAGGTCGACGCGGAGGTCCTCGATCGGCTCCCCGGCGAGCTTGGCGCGCACCCGGGGGAGCGCGTCGGCCACCGCGCCCGGGTCCATGCCGGCCGCCGCGGCCAGCGTCTCGGCGTCGGGCGCGAACTCGTCCAGGGAGGCCAGCGCCTGCTCTCCCCACTCGGCGCAGAGCCCGGCGCGCACCTGGTCGGCCGGGACGTAGACGGTGTGCACCGGCTGGCGCCGGCCGGAGTCCCCGGGGTACTGCGCGATGAGCCGCGCGTCGGCGTCCGCGAGCCGCGCGTCGAGTGCGTCGGCGAGCTCGCCGAGGCCGATTCCGGCCAACCGCCGCCCGCTCTGCGCGGCCTCCTGCTCTCCCACTTGGTACTTCCCTTCCGTGGCTGTCGCCGGGTGGCGCGAAGAGGAAAACGCCACCCGCTAGATCTTTTATATAGCGGACACTAACTTCTACAATTCGGAAGAACAAGGGGTTCGGTGCGGGCTTCCCGTGCCGGGCCCGCGGACCCGAGCACCGATGAGGAGCAGAACGCCGCCGAGGACCTGCGGCGGGGCACCGGTTCACGCCCGGAGGGCGCGCGGGCGGGGACCGGGATGCGGCTGCGGGGCGCCGCCATTGGCGTCCCTCTACTTCCGTATCGCAGAATGAGACCGGATGATCCTGACGGCCACCGCACGACCGCGGCGGCCAGGCGATGGGAGCTGGAGACCTTTGGCAACGTCACAGACCTCGATCGAGGGCGCCCCCTCTGGCGACGTCCCCCGGGCGAGAGCTGGCGGGGTGCAGTCGCTCGACCGCGCGTTCGCCCTGTTGGAGATCATGGCCGACGCGGGCGGGGAGATCTCGCTGAGCCAGCTCGCCGACTCCTCCGGGCTGCCGCTCCCCACCATCCACCGCATCATCCGCACCCTGGTGGACAACGGGTACGTGCGCCAGCTCCCCTCGCGCCGGTACGCGCTGGGGCCGCGGCTGATCGGACTGGGCGAGAGCGCGTCGCGGATGCTCGGCACCTGGGCCCGGCCGCACCTGGCGCAGCTGGTGGACGAGCTCGGCGAGACCGCCAACCTGGCGATGCTCGACGGGGACAAGGTGGTCTACGTCGCCCAGGTCCCCTCGCCGCACGCGATGCGGATGTTCACCGAGGTGGGCCGGAGGGTGCTGCCGCACTCCGCGGGCGTGGGCAAGGCGCTCCTGGCCCAGCTGCCCGAGGAGGAGGCGCTGGCCACCGTCGGCCGGACCGGCATGCCCGCCGCCACCGACCGCACCATCAGCACCCCGGAGGCGTTCGCCGAGGAGATGGTGCGCATCCGGGAGCGGGGCTACGCCATCGACGACGGCGAGCAGGAGATCGGGGTCCGCTGCCTGGCCGTCCCGGTGCTCGGCGGCCCCGCCATGATGGCCGTCTCCATCTCCGGCCCGGAGGCCCGGGTCAGCTGGGAGTTCGTGGACAAGGCCGCGCCGATCGTGCAGCGCGCCGCCCTCGCCCTGGCCGGCGACCTGAACCACCAGAGCTAGCCGCCGCTCCCCTCCCGCACCGCCCCGGCGCGGGAGGGGGACCGCACCGGTCCCGCCCCCGATGATCTTGACGTTGCGGGGGTGTCAGAGCGCTCTGTTACCCCCGCAACGTCAAGATCATCGCCCTGGGGTCAGGTCTGCTGGTCGAAGCCGAGCCGGCGGAGCTGCTTGGGGTCGCGCTGCCAGTCCTTGGCCACCCGCACCCGCAGGTCGAGGTAGACCCGGGTGCCCAGCAGCGCCTCGATCTGCTTGCGGGCCGCGGTGCCCACCCGGCGCAGCCGCTCGCCCTTGGAGCCGATGACGATCGCCTTCTGGCTGGGGCGCTCCACGTAGAGCGAGGCGTAGATGTCGGTGAGCTCCCGGCCCTGCCGGGCGCCCTCGCGCGGGCCCATCTCGTCCACCATCACCGCGATCGAGTGCGGCAGCTCGTCCCGGACGCCCTCCAGGGCGGCCTCCCGGACCAGCTCGGCGACGAGCATCTCGTCCGGCTCGTCGGTGAGGTCGCCGTCCGGGTAGAGCGGCGGCCCCTCCGGCAGGTGGCCGCAGAGCACGTCGGCGGCCCGGTCCAGGTTCTCCCCGCTCTCCGCGGAGACCGGCACGATGTCGGTCCACCCGCCCAGCTCCTGGACGGCCAGCAGCTGCTCGGCGACCTGCTCGCGGGTGGCCTTGTCGGTCTTGGTGACCAGCGCGACCACCGGGGTCTCCCGCTGCGCGGCCAGCTCCCGGGCGATGTAGGTGTCGCCGCGGCCGATCGGCTCGTCGGCCGGCACGCAGAAGCCGATCACGTCCACCTCCACCAGGGTGGAGCGGACCAGGCTGTCCAGCCGCTCGCCCAGCAGGGTGCGCGGCTTGTGCAGGCCCGGGGTGTCCACGATGATCAGCTGGGAGTCCGGACGGTGCACGATGCCGCGCACGGTGCGCCGGGTGGTCTGCGGGCGGTTGCTGGTGATGGCGACCTTCTGCCCCACCAGCGCGTTCATCAGCGTCGACTTGCCCACGTTGGGGCGGCCGACGAAGCACGCGAAGCCGCTGCGGAAGCCCTCCGGGTAGGAGAGCGGCGGCAGCGGGGTGCGGAGTCTTTCGAGGTCGAGCTCGTCCATGGATGTCTCACGTTCATGCGGTGCGGGCGGGCCGCGCGGACGGTGCGGCGGCGCTCCGGTGTCCTCCGGTGCGCGGCCCGCCCCGTCCGCGTCAGGAGCGGGTGACGGCGGTGGGGGTCCCGTCCGGGGCCGCCAGCACCACCAGCGGGGTCTTCAGGTCCGCGGCGACGGCGAGGTCGTCCGCGCTCAGCTCGCCTCCGGCGCCGACGACCACCGCCGCCTCCAGGGCGGCGGCCTCGCTGGAGACCGCGGCGGCGGCCGCCGCCTGCAGCGCGGTCAGCCTGAGGCTGGGCAGGGCGACCGTGGCCGCGGTGTAGGTGCGGCCGGTCTCGTCGCGCACGGCGGCGCCCTCGGCCGCGCCGGTGCGGGCGCGCGAGGCGCGCGCCAGGGTGATGAGCTTCTCGTCCTCGGCCCCGAGTTCCGGGCGCTGATCGTCGGTCACTGGTCTCCTTCGCAGAGGTGTCGGCACGGCCGGGCGCGCCGCGCCGGCGCAGGCGGGGGCTCAGTCCCGCGGAACGCCCGGCCCGGCACCGCCGTCCTCGCCGATCCGCTCCACCAGGATCGTCGCGGTCCGGTTGCGCCGGCCCGCGGGGTTCTCCGCGGTGAGCCTGAGACCAGCGTAGTCCGCCTTGGAACCGGTGATCGGCACCCGGCCCAGCGCGTAGGCGAGCAGCCCGCCGACGGTGTCCACCTCCGGGGCGTCCACCTCGGTGCCGAAGAGCTCGGCCAGCTCGCCCAGGGGCAGCCGCGCGGTGACCCGCGCCCGGTCCTCGCCGAGCCGCTCGATCGGCGGGATCTCGTCGTCGTACTCGTCGGTGATCTCGCCGACGATCTCCTCCACGATGTCCTCGATGGTGACCAGCCCGGCGGTGCCGCCGTACTCGTCGATGACCACCGAGACGTGGATCCGCTGCCGCTGCATGTCCCGGAGGAGCTCGTCGATCGGCTTGGAGTCCGGCACGTAGCTGGCCGGGCGCATCACCTCGCGCGCGGTGGGCACCGGGCCCCGCTCGTCCTCCCCGCGGGCCCACCGCTCCTGCATGAGCGCGGCGGCGTCCTTCAGGTAGACGATGCCGATCACGTCGTCCTCGTCCTCGCCGGTCACCGGGATCCGGGAGAAGCCGCTGCGCAGCGCGAGCGACAGGCAGTCGTCCAGGCCCTCGTCCCCGCCGATGAAGACGATGTCGGTGCGCGGCACCATGACCTCGCGGACGACGGTGTCGTCCAGCTTGAACACCGAGTGGATCATCTCCCGCTCCTCGGCGTCGATCACGTGGCCGCGCTCGGCCAGGTCGACCAGGCGGCGCAGCTCCTCCTCGCTGCTGAACGGGCCGCTGCGCTCGCCCTTGTTCCGCGGGGTGAGGCCGCGCCCCAGCCGGACCAGGCCCTGGGCCACCGGGCCGAGGACCACCGCGACCGGGGCCAGCAGCGCCACGGCCGTGCCCGCGACCGGGACCGAGAACTGCCGGCCCAGGATCCGCGGGGTGACGCCCATCAGCACGTAGTCCACCGGGATCACCACCACGAGGGTGGCCAGCAGCGCCGGCCAGCCGGCGCCGAGCAGGCCCGCGAAGCCCGCGGCGGCGGCGACCACCGCCGCCACCTCGAAGGCCACCCGGAGCATCAGGACGAGGTTGAGGAACCTGCCCGGGTCGGCCGCGACGGCCTGCAGCCGGGACGGGTCCTTGCCTCCGGCCCCCCCGGTGCCGCCCGCGGCGACCCGGGTGACCGCGATCTCCGCGGCCACCAGGAAGGCGGAGAGCAGGCCGAGCACGACCGCGGCCAGGAGGCCGGCGACCGCGGCGGTCGGCGACGGGAACAGGGCCGCCCCGGCGGCCAGGGCGCTATGGTGCGTCGGGTCCACGGTCAGCCTTCTCGCGTCTCGGCCGTCCGCGAGGCGGCGGCCGCGCTCGGCCGCCACCCCATCAGCAGCTCGGTCTGGAGCCCGAACATCTCGGTGCGCTCCTCGGGCTCGGCGTGGTCATAGCCGAGCAGGTGCAGGATGCCGTGCGTGCACAGCAGGTCCAGCTCGTCCTGGACGCCGTGGCCGCCCTGCTCGGCCTGGCGCGCGGCCACCTGCGGGCAGATGATCACATCGCCCAGGGTGCCCGGTTCGGAGGGCCGGTCCGGTCCGCCCGGTCGCAGCTCGTCCATGGGGAAGGACATGACGTCGGTGGGACCGGGCAGGTCCATCCAGCGCATGTGCAGCTCCGCCATGGGCTCCTCGTCCACCAGGACGACGGACAGCTCGGCGAGCGGGTGTATCCGCAGCGCGTCCAGGACGTACCTGGCCAGTTCGGACAGGGCCGACTCGTCGACCGGGACGCCGGACTCGTTCGCGACGTCGATGCTCATTGCTCTCGTGCGCCCATCCTCATCGTTGCGGACGCTCGGAGCGGCGCCCCGAGCGCTGTCCCCCGCCGTCGTACCTGCCGTAGGCGTCCACGATCGCGCTCACCAGCTTGTGCCTGACGACGTCCTCGCTGGTCAGCTTGGAGAACCAGATGTCGTCGATGCCGGTGAGGATCTCCTCGATGGTGCGGAGCCCGCTGGAGGTGCCGCTGGGCAGGTCCACCTGGGTGACATCGCCGGTCACCACGATCTTGGAGCCGAAGCCCAGCCGGGTGAGGAACATCTTCATCTGCTCGGGAGAGGTGTTCTGCGCCTCGTCCAGGATGATGAAGGAGTCGTTGAGGGTCCGGCCGCGCATGTACGCCAGGGGGGCGACCTCGATGGTGCCCGCCGCCATCAGCTTGGGGATGCTGTCCGGGTCGAGCATGTCGTGCAGCGCGTCGTAGAGCGGGCGCAGGTAGGGGTCGATCTTCTCGTAGAGCGTCCCCGGCAGGAAGCCCAGCCGCTCCCCGGCCTCGACCGCGGGGCGGGTCAGGATGATCCGGTTGACCTGCTTGTTCTGCAGCGCCTTGACCGCCTTGGCCATGGCCAGGTAGGTCTTGCCGGTGCCCGCCGGGCCGATGCCGAACACGATGGTGTGCCGGTCGATCGCGTCCACGTAGTGCTTCTGGTTCAGCGTCTTGGGCCGGATGGTGCGCCCGCGCGCCGACAGGATGTTCATGGTGAGCACGTCGGCGGGGCGCTCGCTCACCGAGGGCGAGCGCAGCATGGCCAGCGTGCGGTCGATCGCGTCCGGCGTGATGTGCGTGCCGTTCTTGACCAGCTCCAGCAGCTCCTCGATCAGCCGGACCACCACCGAGGTCTCCTCGGGGCTGCCGCTGATCGTGATCTCGTTGCCGCGGACGTGGATGTCGCTCTCGAACGCGCGCTCGACCGTGCGCAGCAGCTCGTCGGAGGACCCCAGCAGGCTGACCATCATGTGCTCTTCGGGCACGACGATCTTGACTTGCGTGCTGTTCTGTGTTGATTCGACCATGGGTTGGGCCTGGCGGCCGTCTCGCCCCTGTCTACTCGCGTCCATGGGGATTCGCCCGAAGCGGCTCCCCCACTTTATCCCAACGGGACCTCCGCGGGCCCGGGCGCGGGCACGCGCCCGGGCGGTCCCGGGCTACCCCGGAGGCCACTCCATCCCGCGCCCGCCCAGCACGTGGGCGTGCACGTGGAAGACGGTCTGCCCGGCCCCCGAACCGGTGTTGAACACCATCCGGTAGGCGTCGCCGATCCCTTCCGCCGCGGCCACCTCGGCCGCCTCCGCCGCGATCGCGTCGACCAGCCCGGCGCCCGCTCGGGCCGCGGTGCCCACGTTCGGGACGTGGTCGCGCGGGATCACCAGGACGTGCGTGGGCGCCTGCGGGTTGATGTCGCGGAAGGCGATGGTCCGCTCGCCCTCGCGGACGATCTCGGCGGGCACCTCGCCCGCCACGATCTTGCAGAACAGGCAATCGGGGTCCCTCTGCGCCACCTGCGTCCTCTCCCTCTGCGTACGCCGTCCGCCGGCCGCGGGCCGGCCCTGCCGCCCCCCATCATGCCGCAGCACCGGCCCCGCGGGCCTCCCGATATCCCGGGCCGGGCGACATCGGCCGTTCGGGTCGCTCCCGGGCGCCGGCTCTTCTACGGTGGACCCTGGCCGGGCGGCCGGTGCCGGACGGGCGGGTTTCGGGGAACACGCCGCCGGGGAAGCCTTATTCCTGGATCGTCCGGCGGTGACCGCGGTATCGGGCTATCGTGTGCTCCACGTGATATCGCCCGTGTCTTCCGGTTTCTCCGCACCCGCTCGGCGGGGAGTGCAGCACGGCGGTGCGGAGAATGTGCCCTACCACACGACTCAACGAGAAGAACAGGTATGCCCTTTCGTAAACCCGGCGACAAGGGCGCGCGTCAAACCGACGTGACGGAGACCATGGTCGCGGGAAGGACCGCGGCGCCGACGACGATCGAGTGGAACGCCGACCAGGCCGTGACGCAGCTCTACAGCGAGCACTACCGGCCGCTCGTCCGGCTGGCCGCGCTCCTCGTGCGCGACCACGCCACCGCCGAAGAGGTGGTGCAGGACGCGTTCGTGGCGATGCACGGCGCCTGGCGCAGGCTGCGGGACCCCAACAAGGCGCTGTCCTACCTGCGCCAGTCGGTGGTCAACCGGGCCCGCTCGGTGCTGCGGCACCGGGCCGTCGTGGAGAAGCACGCCCCCAAGGCCCTGCCGGACGCCCCGAGCGCCGAGCACGGGGCCATGGGGGAGCTGGAGCGCGCCGCCGTGATCGAGGCGCTCCGCAAGCTGCCCACCCGGCAGCGCGAGGCCATCGTGCTGCGATACTACGGTGACCTGTCCGAGGCCCAGATCGCGAACGCGATGGGGATCAGCCGGGGCGCCGTCAAGAGCCATACCGCCCGCGGCATCGCGGCTCTCCGCTCGGTTCTGGAGCAGACGACATGACCGACCCGTTCGACGAGGGGATCGAAGAGCGCCTCCGCGCCGCACTGCGCGCCGAGGCCGGCTCCGTCGAGCCCTCCCCCGAAGCCCTCGCGGCGATCCGCGAGCGGACCGAGCGGCGCCGACGCACCGGCTGGCTCGGCCTCCCCTGGCTCCGCCCCGCGCTCGCGGTCGGCGCCGCCGCGGCGATCGCCGGGACCGTGCTGATGGGCACCCCTCAGTTCCGCGACCAGCTGCTGCCCGCCTCCTTCGACAGCCGGGCCGAGCAGGACCAGGAGGGCCCCCGCGACCTGGCCGTCTCCGAGCGCGAGGCGAACGACGACACCCGGCCGGAGTCCGACCGCGAGTCGCCCGGCGCCGAGGACCCGTCCGGCCGCGGGGAGGAGGACCGCCCCGGCGGCGCCGAGGACCCCGCCGAGGAGGAGTCCGGCGGCGCCTCGATCGCCTGTGTGACGCCCGAGCCGGACGACTCCGCCGACCCGTCCCCGTCGGCGTCCTCCCGGGACGGCACCGAGCAGGACCCGGCCGCCCCGCAGGCCCCGGAGTGCGACCCGGAGGAGGGCTCCGGCGGCACCGACGGCGAGGGCGACGGCCACCCCGGCGAGAACCCCGACCCCGGCGGTGACGACGGCGGCGGAGGCGGCGGCGAGGACCCCGAACCCGGCGACGGCGGGGGCGGCGGCTCGCCCTCCCCCGACCCGGGCGGCAAGCCCGACCCCGGCACCCCGCCGGACGTCCCGGTGGAGTAGCCCCGGCACCCGGGACTCGCCTGCGGTGCAGCGTTGCCTCCGCTACAGCGCTACCTCGTCGAGCTTGTCACGGCGACGTTGAGCCCCGGGCGGGCGGGGAGCGCCAGGCAGGGCCATCGAGCGCCCCGCGAGGGTCACCAGGGTCACCAGCGGCCGCAGCGGGACTGGAGGACCGAGAGGGCGGCGACGCCCGCGGTGGAGGTGCGGAGCACCGTGGGGCCGAGCAGCACGCGCACCGCGCCCGCCGCGTCGAAGGCGGACAGCTCGTCCGGGGAGACGCCCCCCTCGGGGCCGACGACCAGCACGGCCTCGCCCCCGGGGGCGGACAGCGCGTCCGGGAGCGGCAGCGCGGAGAGGCGCTCGGCGGCCTCCTCGTGCAGTACCGCGCCGAGCGCGGCGCCGCCGAGCAGTTCGGCCACCCGGGCGGTGCCGGCCGGCGCGGTGACCTCCGGGACCCGGCTGCGGCGGGACTGCTTGGCCGCCTCCCGGGCCGCGGCGCGCCACTTGGCCAGGGCCTTCTCCGCCCGCTCCGGCTTCCACCGGGTCACGCAGCGCTCCGCCGGCCAGGGCACGATCCGGTCCACCCCGGCCTCGGTCATCACCTCCACCGCGAGCTCGCCCCGGTCGCCCTTGGGCAGCGCCTGCACCACGGTGATGCGCGGCGCCGGCTCGGGGTCGGTCCCCCGCTCCAGCACCTCGCAGACCACGGTGTCCTTGCCGACCTCGGCGACCGTGCACCGGGCCCGGGTGCCGGCCCCGTCCACCAGGTGCACGGTCTCACCGACGGAGATCCGCCGGACCGTGGCCGCGTGCCGCCCCTCCGGGCCGCGCAGTACCGCCCGCGCGCCGTCGAGCGCGCCCTCCTCGGCGAGGAAGACCGGTGCCGTCATCGTGTCGGGAACCTCCGTGCCGGTCCCGGGCGGAGCCGGGAGCAGAGTGGGAAGGGGGATGGAGAAGGAGCGCCGGAGACGCCGAGGGGACCCGCCCGGCCTCGGGCCGGGGGATCCCCTGGGTTCCGGCGCCGGGTCAGCGGGCGCCGAAGGCGTCCCGCAGCCGGGAGAACAGGCCGCCGTGGCCCGGGCTGAACTTGCCCGGGGGCTTGTCCTCGCCGCGCAGCTCGGCGAACTTGCGCAGCAGTGCCTCCTGCTCCTCGTCCAGGCGGGACGGGGTCTCCACGTCCACCTGGATCATCAGGTCGCCGCGGCCGCCGCCGTTGAGGTGCTTGACGCCCTTGCCGGCCAGCGTGATGACGTGCCCGGAGCCGGTGCCCGGCCGGAGGTCGATCTCCTCGGTGCCGTCCAGCGTCTCGAAGGTGAACGAGGCGCCCAGCGCGGCGGCGGTCATCGGCACCGTGATGGTGCAGTGCAGGTCGTCGCCGCGGCGCTCGAAGACCGGGTGCGGGCGCTGGACGATCTCCAGGAAGATGTCGCCCCGCGGGCCGCCGTTGGGGCCGATCTCGCCCTCGCCGGCCAGCTGGATCTGGGTGCCGTCCTCGACGCCGGCCGGGATCTCCACGTTGCGGGTGACCCGCTCGCGGATCCGGCCCTCGCCGGCGCAGTCGGCGCAGGGGTCGGTGATGACCGTGCCCATCCCGCTGCACTGCGGGCACGGCCGGGAGGTGCGGACCCGCCCGAGGAAGGACTCCTGCTCCTGGATGATCTCGCCGTGCCCGTGGCACATGCCGCAGCTGGTGCGGGAGGTGCCGGCGGCGGTCCCCTCGCCCTGGCAGGTGTTGCAGAGCACCGCCGTGGGGAAGGCGATGTCCTTGGCCACGCCGAACGCGGCCTCGGCCAGGTCCAGCTCGATGCGGATCTTGATGCTGCGGCCGCGCCGCATCCGCTCCCGCGGGCTGCGCCGCGCCCGGGCCTGGCCGCCGAAGAAGGCGTTCATGATGTCGTCGAAGGGGGAGCCCGCCGCGCCGAAGCCGCCCGGACCGAAGCCTCCGCCACCGGGGGCGAACGGGTCGGCGCCCAGGTCGAACATGCGGCGCTTCTCGTCGTCGGAGAGGACCTCGTAGGCCTGGGTCACCTCCTTGAACCGCTCCTGGGTCTCGGGGTCCGGGTTCACGTCCGGGTGCAGCTCCCGGGCGAGTCTGCGGTACGCCTTCTTGATCTCGTCCTTGGACGCGTCCCGGCGTACGCCGAGGATCTCGTAATAGTCTCTAGCCACTTACTACTGCCCCGCTAGTATCGAGCCGACGTACCGAGCCACCGCGCGTACCGCTCCCATCGTTCCCGGATAGTCCATTCGTGTCGGTCCCACGACGCCGAGCTTGGCCAGCGTCTGGTCGCCCACTCCGTAGCCGGCGGACACGATCGAAGTGCTTCTCAGGCTCTCATGGGAGTTCTCCGCGCCGATGCGTACCGTGAGCATGGAGGGATCGCCCGCCTCCCCCAGCAAACGGATGAGGACCACGTTTTCTTCCAGCGCTTCGAGTACGTCCCGCAGGCTAGCGGAGAATCCCATGCCCGCGAGATTGGCGGTGCCGCTCATCACCACCTTCTCCTCGTGCCGCTCGACCAGGCTCTCCAGCAGCACCGACAGCACCGACGCCGCGAGCGGGCGGTCCTCCGGTTCGAGGGTCTCGGGCAGGTCGGCCACCGCGTCGGGGACCTCGTTCAGCCACTTGCCGGCCAGGGCCTGGTTGAGCGAGCGCCGCAGGTGCTCGACGGAGCCCTCGGAGACCCGGTCGAGCCCGTCGATGACCCGCTGCTCGACCCTGCCGGTGTTGGTGATGAGGACCATCATCACCCGCTGCGGGCCGAGCGGCACCAGTTCCACGTGCTGCACCGACGACCTGGTGAGCGAGGGGTACTGCACGATCGCCACCTGCCGGGTGAGCTGCGCGAGCAGCCGCACCGTGCGGGCGACGATCTCGTCCAGGTCGACGGCCCCGCCGAGGAAGGTCTCGATCGCCCTGCGCTCGGCCGGGGACAGCGGCTTGACCGTGGACAGCCTGTCCACGAAGAGGCGGTAGCCCTTGTCCGTGGGGATCCGGCCGGCGCTGGTGTGCGGCTGGGCGATGTACCCCTCCTCCTCCAGCGCGACCATGTCGTTGCGGATGGTGGCCGGGGATACCCCCAGTGAGTGCCTCTCGGCCAGCGCCCTCGATCCGACGGGCTCGTCAGTGGAGACGAAGTCCTCGACGATGGCGCGCAGGACCGCGAGCTTCCGGTCGTTCAGCACGCACTCACCTCCTGGCACTCCGTGGTCTTAAGTGCTAATTCTATGCCGCTTGGCAAAGCGGCCCTTGTCAAGCTCCTGGCCGGGCGTTGCCGGTGGACGGCCGGTACAGGCCGATCCGCACTCCGGGTGTTGTACCTCACCGGGACGCGGAGGCATGATCCGGGCATGGCCCAGCACCCCGCGGGAGGCCCTCCGCCCCCGCCCCGGATCGACCCCTCCGAGCTCCGCCCCGGCCGCGCCCGGTACTGGATCGGCGGCGCCGCCATCGCCCTCGGCTTCATCGCCGGACTGGTCGGGCTGATCACCGGAATCGTCGTCGCAGCCCAGGTGCCGGACTTCGCCGGCCGGATCGAGCCGAACGACATGACCTCCTTCGAGGTCGGCGCGGAGGAGGCCGGCTCCTCCTGGTCGGTCTACGCCGACGCCCCCGGCGCCGACGCCGCGAGCAGCTGCTCGGTGACCGACCCGACCGGTGCCGACGTGCCGATCGGCCCCTCTGCGGTGAGCCACAGCGTCCAGAACGGCGGGCAGTACTGGGAGGTCGCCGGCTCCTTCACCCCGGCCGAGGCAGGCGAGTACACCCTGGGCTGCACGGACGGGGCCACGATCTACGCGGTCACCCCGGGCGGCGACGCCGCCGGGACCGGGCTGGGCGTGCTGGGCGGCCTGGGGTCGATGTTCCTGTTCCCGATCGCCGGCCTGGTGATCGGCCTGGTCCTCATCGTCACCGCCTACAGCGGGCGCTCCCGGCACCGGCGGCGGCTGCTCGCCGAGCGCGGGTACCCGCCGTACTGACCCGGTTCGGGCTCCGCGGCCGCCCCCGGCACTACAATCCGGCGCGTGCCCAAGAGAACCGACAGATACCGCGGCGACGTGCTCGCCGGCGACCCGCGGCGGCCCCGCAAGGGCGCCGTCGCCGAGGTACCGCTGGAGGCCGGGCTGGTGCTGGAGACCGCCGACGAGGGGTTCTGCGGCGCCGTCACCGGCTGGGACAAGTCCACCGTCACCCTGGAGGACCGGCACGGCGCCACCCGCGTCTTCGACCTGGCCCCGGCGGCGTTCCTGCTGGACGGCGCGCCGGTGACCGCGGTCCGGCCCGCGGCCGCCGCCCCGTCCGGCCCGCTGCGCAGCGCCTCCGGCTCGATCGCGGTCCGCGGGGCGCGGGCCCGGGTCGCGCGGGAGAGCCGGATCTACGTCGAGGGCGCGCACGACGCCGAGCTGGTGGAGAAGATCTGGGGCCACGACCTGCGGGTGGAGGGCGTGGCCGTGGAGTTCCTGGAGGGCGTCGACCGCCTGCCGGAGATCGTCGCCGGGTTCGGCCCGGGCCCGGAGCGCCGGCTGGGCGTCCTGGTCGACCACCTCGTCCCCGGTTCCAAGGAGAGCCGGATCGCCGAGCGGGTCTCCTCCCCCCACGTCCTGGTGACCGGTCACCCGTTCGTCGACGTATGGCAGGCTGTGAAGCCGTCCGCGCTCGGCATCCGGGCCTGGCCCGAGGTGCCGCGGGGCGTCCCCTGGAAAGAGGGGGTGCTGCGCGCCCTGGGGAGCACCGAGGAGCCCGGGGAGGCGTGGCGGCGGATCCTGGGATCCGTGCGATCCTTCACCGACCTGGAACCAGAACTGCTCGGGCGCGTCGAAGAACTGATCGACTTCGTGACCGCGCCCCACGTGGTGGAAGACTAGGGGCGGGACGGCGCAACCGCGCGGACGGACCGCGGCGGCCGCGGGAACCGGCACGGCCGCCGCCGATGGAAACGGCAAGCCAAGGGACGAGATGAGCGAGACCCCGCCCAACCAACCACAGCCCCAGCAGCCCCCGCAGGGGCCCGGGCCCGCCCAGGGCGGCGCTCCTGGACCGGGCGCCGGCGGCCGGCCGGGGTACGCGCCGCCTCCGGCCCCGCAGCCCGGTCCGCAGCAGCCCGGTCCGCAGCACACCGCGGGCCACCCGGCCCCCGGTGTCCCGCCGGGCTCGGGGCCGCAGCGGCCGCCGCACCCGCAGGGCGCCCCGCTCCCCCAGGGCGCGGCGCCGAGGTACGCCCCGCCGCCCGGTGCGCCCTACGGCGCTCCCCCGCAGGGCGCGCCGCTGCCGCCCCCGGGCGCCGCCCCCGGCGGTCCGGTCCCCGGCGGCCCGGCGCCGTCCGCGGAGGACCCGGTGTGGGCGATGGTCGCCCACCTGTCCGGGGCCCTGGTGGCCTGCCTGGGCTGGGTGCCGCCGCTCGCCGTCTTCTCCGGCCGGAAGGACCGCTCCCCGTTCACCCGGGAGCACGCGGCCGAGGCGCTGAATTTCCAGATCACCCTCTTGATCCCGTACGCGCTCTCGTGGATCGTCTACATCGTGCTGGCCCTGATGGCGCCGCAGGTCTCCTGGATCGGATCCGTGCTGATCGCTCTGGTCTGGGCCCTGTCGATCGTGTTCGGCGTCCTCGCCGCCGTCCGTGCCAACAAGGGGGGTCGATACCGCTATCCGGTGTCCCTGCGCCTGGTGAAGTGACCCGAGAAGGCGCGCGCATCCCCCTCTTCCCCGACCGACCCGTTGCTCCGAGGAGAAGCGAACCATGTCCTACCCGCCCCAGCCCGGCCCCTACGGCCAGCAGCCCACCGGCGGCCAGCCCGGTTACGGCGCCCCCTCCGGCGGCCAGCCCGGCTACCCGCAGCAGCCCCAGCAGGGCTACCCCCAGCAGGGGTACCCGCAGCAGGGCCAGCCCGGCTACCCCCAGCAGCCCCAGCAGGGCTACCCGCAGCAGGGCGGCCAGCTGCCCCAGCCCTACCAGCAGCAGGGCGGATACCAGCAGTACCAGCAGCAGGGCGGCGGCTACGGCCAGGGGGCCGGCCAGATGTCCTCCGACGAGCAGGGCACGGTGGCGCTGTGCCACATCGGCGGCGCGATCATCCCGCTGATCCCGATCATCATGTACTTCGTGAAGGGCGACGCCTCGCCGTTCGCCAAGCACCACATCGGGCAGGCCGCCAACTTCCACCTGCTGATGGGGATCCTGCAGTTCGTCAACGGGCTGCTGATGATCGTCCTGATCGGCTTCCTCACCTGGATCATCACCCTGGTCGTCGCGATCATGCTGGGCATCAAGGCGAACAACGCCGCCAAGCAGGGCGAGTGGTACAAGTACCCGATGGGCATCCCGATCGCGAAGTGACGCGCCGCCCTGCGGCGGCCCCGCCCGGGCCGCCGCGGGGCCGCCGGTCCCGGCTCAGGTGAGGTCGCGGACCACCGCATCGGCCAGCAGGCGGCCGCGCCGGGTCAGTACGGCGCGGCCGCCGGCGTGTGCGGCGGCGTCCAGCAGCCCCTCGGCCACCGCCCGCTCGGCGGCGGCCCGCCCGGGCCCGTCCAGCAGCTCCAGCGGGCAGCCCTCGGCGATCCGCAGCTCCAGCAGGATCCGCTCGAACCGCCGGTCCTCGGCGCCGAGCACCTCCCGGGCGTGCCCGGGCGAGGCCCCCGCGGCCAGCCGGGCCGCGTAGGCGGCCGGGTGCTTGACGTTCCACCATCGGGTCCCGCCGACGTGGCTGTGCGCGCCGGGGCCGACCCCCCACCAGTCCCCGCCGGTCCAGTACAGCCGGTTGTGCTCGCTGCGCGCCGCGGTGTCGCGCGCCCAGTTGGAGACCTCGTAGGCGTGCAGCCCGGCCTTCTCCAGCATCTCGTCGGCGATCAGGTACCGGTCGGCCAGCACGTCGTCGTCGCAGGGGGTCAGCTCGCCGCGGCGGACCCGGGCGGCCAGCCGGGTGCCCTCCTCCACGATCAGCGAGTACGCCGAGACGTGGTCCGGGCCGGCCTCCAGCGCCGCCTCCAGCGAGGCCCGCCAGTCGTCGTCGGTCTCTCCCGGCGCCCCGTAGATGAGGTCCAGGTTGACGTGCTCGAACCCGGCCTCGCGCGCCCACTGCGCGCACTTCTGCGGCCGACCGGGGGTGTGCGTGCGCTCCAGCACCTTCAGCACGTGCTCCCGGGCGCTCTGCATGCCGAAGGAGACCCGGGTGAAGCCGGCCTCGCGCAGCCGCGCCAGGTAGCCCGCGTCCACCGTCTCCGGGTTGGCCTCGGTGGTCACCTCGGCGCCGGGCGCCAGGCCGAACTCCTCGCCGATCGCGCGCAGCACCCGGCCCAGGTCCTCGGGGGGCAGCAGGGTGGGGGTGCCGCCGCCGACGAACACGGTGCGCACCGGCGCGTCGGCCGGCCCCAGCGCCCGGCGGGCGAACCGCACCTCCTGCTCGGCGAGGGCCGCGTAGCCCTCCCGGGTCGCGGTGGCCGAGCCGTCCCGGGAGACCAGCTCCTCGGCGGTGTAGGTGTTGAAGTCGCAGTAGCCGCACCGGGTCACGCAGAACGGCACGTGCACGTAGACCCCGAACGGGCGGTCCCCGAACCCGTCGAGGGCGGATGCGGGCAGGGCGCCGTCGGCCGGGACCGGCTCGCCGTCGAGCACTACAGAAGGCATGCCTCCAGTCTCCGCCATCCGCGCCGGTGCCCGGGACCGGCGCGGGGGCTCACCCCTTGACCGCGCCCGAGGTCAGCCCCTCGGCGATGTGCCGCTGGAGGTACCAGAAGACCGCCAGGACCGGGAGGGCCAGCAGCAGCGTGCCGGCGGCGAACATCCCGAAGTCGGCGTCGCGCCGGTCGGCGACCATGGCGTACAGGCCGAGCGCGACGGTCTTGGAGTCGCCGTCCCGGAGGAAGACGCTGGCCATGACGAACTCGTTGACGGTGGAGATGAAGACGAGCAGCCCCACGATGGCCAGCACCGGCGCCACCAGCGGCAGCAGGATCCGGAAGAACAGCTGGGCGTGCGAGGCGCCGTCCACCCGGGCCGCCTCGTCCAGTTCGGCCGGGACGGTGTCGAAGAAGCCCTTCATCAGCCAGGTGTTGATGCTCAGCGCGCCGCCCAGGTAGACCAGGAGCAGCCCCCAGTGGGTGTCGAAGCCGATCTCCGGGCGCAGCTCGGTGACGGCGGAGAACATCAGGTAGATCGCGACGATCGCGAGGAACTGCGGGAACATCTGGATGACCAGCAGCCCGTAGAGGCCCACCCGGCGGCCGGTGAAGCGGAACCTGCTGAACGCGTAGGCCGCCAGCGCGGAGAGCAGCACCGTTGCCGCCGCGTTGCAGACCGCCAGCAGCAGCGAGTTGAGGTACCAGCGCGGGTAGGCGGTCTCGGTGAGCAGTCGCTCGAAGTTGTCCGGGCCGACCCGGACCGGCAGCGGTTGCGAGCCGCTCAGCGTGCCCAGCGGGTCGAGCGCCGCGGAGACCACGAACACGATCGGGAAGAGCGCGAACGCGGTCACCGCGAGGAGCAGCGCGTGCCGCCAGAGCCGGTCCAGGGTGCGCCGGGCGGGCCGGCGGGCGGGTCGGGCGGTGGCCGCCATCAGCGGTTCACCTCTTCCAGGGAGGCGCTCTTGCGCAGGCCGGCGTAGGAGATCAGGGTGACGATGAGGAAGATGAGCACCGATACCGCCGCGGCGTAGCCGTACTCGGCGCCCTGCCCGCCGAAGGCCAGCCGGTAGGTGTAGGTGATCAGCAGGTCGGTGGAGCCCGCCGTCGGGCTGTCCGGCGGGAACGGCCCGCCCTCGGTGGTCAGCCAGATCGCGTTGAAGTTGTTGAAGTTGAACGCGAACGTCGCGATGAGCACCGGCGCCACCGCCACCATCAGCAGCGGCAGGGTGACGTGGCGGAACGCCTGCCGGGCGCCGGCGCCGTCGAGCCGCGCCGCCTGCACCAGCTCGCGCGGGATGGCCTGCAGCGCCCCGGTGCAGATCAGGAACATGTAGGGGAAGCCCAGCCAGATGTTGACGGTGAGCGCGACCGCGCGGGCGGTCCCGGTGCCGCCCAGCCAGTCGGTGTCGGTGCCGAGCACCCGGTTGACCAGCCCGAAGTCGGCGTTGAACATGTCCCGCCAGAGCAGCATCATGGCGAACGCCGGCATCGCGTAGGGCAGTACCAGCAGCAGCCGGTACAGGGTGCGCCCGCGCAGCCGGTCCGGGGTGTGCAGGGCCAGCGCGACCGCCAGGCCGAGCACGAAGACGCCCAGCGTGGTGCCGGCGGCGAACGCGGTGTTCCAGCCGAGGATGGAGAGGAACGCCGAGGCGATGCCGGGGTCGGCGGCGATCCGGGCGTAGTTGTCCGCGCCGACGCCGACCCGCCACCCCTGGGAGAGCCGTTCGCCGCCGTCGGCGGCGAACACCCCGCGCTCGTCGTCGGCGGTGTAGACGGTCCCGGTCTCCGAGTCGGTGATGCAGTCGCAGCCGTCGTCGTAGACCCGGGCCGCGCGCCCCTCATAGGCGGCGGAGAGGCCCTGGGCGCGGATGCCCGCGCCGTCGCCGGTCGGCACCGCGAGTCCGGAGACCTCCGCGCCGCGCCCGTTGGCCTGGGCGGCGGTCAGCGGGGTGTAGCCGTCCGCGTCCAGCACCCGGCCGGTCGGTCCGGTGCGCGCGCCGGGCAGCGGGGTCAGGCCCTCGGCGTCGCCGGCGTAGACCTCGCCGTCCTCGCCGGCCAGCAGGAAGACCAGCTCGCCGGAGGGGGAATCGCCCTCGGCCGCGATGGTGAGGGCGAACTCGCGGCCGTCGGCGGTCCGGGTCACCGAGGAGGCCTCGATCCGCGCGATCGCCTCCTCCTTGGTGCCGCGGTGGCCGTCGCCGTGGTTGGTCGCCGAGGTGGCCACGGTGTACACCACCGGGACCACCTGGAAGGCGGTCAGCAGCAGCAGGCCCGGCAGCAGGTACTTGGCGGGCACCCGGCGCTCGGACAGGTAGACCCACCAGACGAGGCCGGTGACGGCGGCGACCAGGCCCAGCCCGATCCAGTTCCGGGCCTCGTACAGCGGCCAGGCGGCCCAGGCGGCGATGCCGGCGGAGAGCGCCAGCATCGCGGCCTTGGCCAGGTGGCCGGCGAGCGGGCCGCGCGGTGCCAGGCCCCCGCCGGGCAGCGGCGGGGGCGTCTTCTCGGTCGCCACCGGTCAGCCGATCTGCTCGGAGACGGCCTTCTCCGCGGCGGCCACCGCCGAGGCGGGGTCCTCGCCGCCGATGACCGCGGCCTGGGCCTTGCCGAACGGGTCCCAGATCGCGCTCATCTCCGGGATGACCGGCATCGGGACGGCGCTCTCCAGCGCCTCGCGCATCGCCGCCAGGTCGGGGTCGGACTCCTGGTAGGTCTCGGAGACCTCGATCAGCGCCGGGGGCCGCGGGTCGGCCTCGTACAGCGCCGAGGCCAGCTCCGGGGCGCCGACGCCGTTCACCGCGAACTCTTCGGCGAGCACCTTGTTGCCGCTCCCGGCGGCGACGAAGAAGGCCTGCACGCCGAGGAAGGGCGCGGCCTCCTCGGCGCCCTCGAAGCCGGGCACCGGGGAGACGGCGTAGTCGATCCCGGCGTCCTTGGCGCCGGCCAGCGCCCACGGGCCGGTGACGTAGTAGGGGACGTCGCCGCCCTCGAACAGGGAGGGGGCGTTGTCCGCGTCGATGGAGCGCTTCAGCACCCCCTCGCCCTCCTCGCCGAGCTCGGCGATCCGCTCCATCGCCTCGACCGAGGCGTCGGTGCCCACGCCCAGGTCGGAGGGGTCGGGGTCGCCGTCGCCGTCGGTGCCGAACAGGTACCCGCCGGCCGAGGTGTACAGCGGCTGCAGGTGGAACGGGTCGCCGGTCTGGCCGACCTGGAGGGCCAGCGCCTCCTTCGCCTTCCCGTCCTCCTTCGCCGCCTTGCCGGTCTCCACCAGCTCCTCCATGGTGGCGGGGGCGTCCGGGGCCAGCTCGGTGTTGCGGAGCAGCAGCAGCGACTCCATCGCGTACGGCACGCCGTAGACCTGGCCCTGGTAGGTGACCGCGTCGATGGCGGCCGGGTCGTAGTCGGCCTCGGCGCCCTCGGGCAGCCGCACCGGTTCGATCGCGCCGTTCTGCACCAGGTTGCCGATCCAGTCGTGCGCGCCGACCACGATGTCGGGGCCGGATCCGGCCTCGTGCGCGGTGACGAAGTCGCCCTGCAGGTCGTCGGCGGGCAGCGCCTCGACCTTCACCTCCACCCCGTTGGCCTCGCCGAACTCCATGGCGAAGGGTTCCAGGACCTCGGCGCGCTCCGGGTCGGACCAGATGGTCAGGCTCCCCTGGGCGGCGGTCTCGCCGCCTCCGCCTCCGCCGCAGGCGGCGGCCGCCAGCAGCAGGGCCGCCGCACCGGCCGGGGCGCCGGCCCGCCGGGAGAGCGGGGAGGGGGTCGTGCCGGGGGTACGCAGTCTCATGGTTCTCCCTTGTCAAGGGCACCGCCGTGCGAATCCCCCCGAAATCGCACGGTCGTCGCTTTTTGCAGTGAAGTGACGCTAGCAAGTTTCCGCAAGATTTGAAAGAACTTGCAGAGCGATGACGTCACGATCCGGAAACGGCACCGCAACCCGGCACCGGCGCGGCGCCCCGAAGCACCCCGGACACACGGAAGCGGGGGTGCCCCCGCACCCCCGCACCGGCGCCCTCCCGGCCGCTACCGCTCCGCCGCCTCCGGGACGAACCAGAGCGCCGTGTCCGGCGGCAGCAGCACCGCGCCGTCGCGCTCCTCCGGCTCACCGCTGGCCAGCAGGGTCCGCTCCACCCCGGGCAGCTCGACCTCCTCCGCCGAGAGGTTCACCGCGCAGCCGAACCCGGCGCCGCGGCGGAACCTGAGCACGCCCTCCGGGGCGTCCTGCCACTCCAGCCCGTCCATGCCCGGCGCCCTCCCCACCACCTCGCGGCGGATCCGCAGCGCCTCGGTGTAGAGCGCGAGGACCGAGCCGGGGTCCTCCCGCTGCGCCGCGCGGCCCAGGCCGGCCCAGGCCTCGGGCACCGGCAGCCACGGCCGCGAGCCCTCCGGGCCGAACCCGTACGGCTCCCGGCCGCCCTCCCAGGGCAGCGGCACCCTGCACCCGTCCCGGCCGCGCTCGGTGCGCCCGGACCGCTCCCAGGTCGGGTCCTGCAGCGCCTCCTCCGGCAGGTCGGCGACCTCCGGCAGGCCCAGCTCCTCGCCCTGGTAGAGGTAGGCCGAGCCGGGCAGGCCGAGGGTGAGCAGGGCCGCCGCCCGCGCCCGGCGCAGCCCGCCGTCCGGCCCGCCGAAGCGGGTCCGGTGCCGGACCACGTCGTGGTTGGAGAGCACCCAGGTGGTGGGGGCGCCGACCGCGGTGTTGGCCGCCAGCGAGCCGTCGATCACCCGGGACAGCGCCTCCGGGTCCCAGCCGGCCGAGAGGTACTCGAAGTTGAACGCCTGGTGCAGCTCGTCCGGGCGCAGGTAGCGGGCGACCCGCTCGGCGTCCTCCACCCACGCCTCGGCGACCAGCGCCCGGTCCCCGCCGTAGGCCTCGATCAGCCTGCGCCACCTGCGGTGGATCCCGTGCACGCCGTCCTGGTCGAAGTAGGGCAGCCGGGTGCTCCCGTCCAGCAGGTCGGGGCTGGCGTCCTCGGCGATGTCGGGCAGGGCCGGGTCCTTGGCCATGCCGTGCGCGACGTCGATCCGGAACCCGTCCACCCCGCGGTCCAGCCAGAACCGGAGCACCGAGTCGAACTCCTCGCGCACCTCCTCGCAGGTCCAGTCCAGGTCCGGCTGCTCGGGGGCGAACAGGTGCAGGTACCACTCCTCGGGGGTGCCGTCCGGCCGCTCCAGCCGGGTCCAGGCCGGGCCGCCGAAGATCGACCGCCAGTTGTTCGGCGGCTCCGCTCCCCCGGGGCCCCGGCCCGGTCGGAACAGGTAGCGGGACCGCTCCGGCGACCCCGGTCCGGCGGCCACCGCCTCGGCGAACCAGCGGTGCGCGGAGGAGGTGTGGTTGGGGACCACGTCGATGATCACCTTGAGGCCGAGCCGGTGCGCCTTCTCCAGCAGGGCGTCGAAGTCCTTCAGCGTGCCGAACCGCGGGTCGACGTCGCGGTAGTCGGCCACGTCGTACCCGCCGTCGGCCATCGGCGACACGTAGAAGGGGGTGAGCCAGACCGCGTCCACCCCCAGTGCGGCCAGCTCGCCGAGGCGGTCCGCCGCACCGGCGAGGTCGCCGTCGCCGTCCCCGTCGGAGTCGGCGAAGCTGCGCACGTAGACCTGGTAGATGACGGCGTCCTGCCACCACTTGCGCTCGGGCATGCGGGGGTACCTCCATGGTTCGGCCGAACTCGTGAAAGATCTTGCGCAAGCTTACCGATCTCTTGCGTTCGGGCGAAGGGGCTTCTGCATTAGAGTGCTGCCCATGGCTCCACGACTCACGGACATCGCCCGGCACGCCGGCGTCAGCGAGGCCACGGTGTCCCGCGTCCTCAACGACAAGCCCGGGGTCGGAGCCGAGACCCGCCGGGCCGTCCTCACCGCGCTGGACGTCCTGGGCTACGAGCGGCCCGCGCGGCTGCGCAAGCGCTCGGCGGGCCTGGTCGGCATGGTCGTCCCGGAGCTGGACAACCCGGTGTTCCCGATGTTCGCCCAGGAGGCGGAGAAGGCGCTGGGCCAGCACGGCTACACGCCGGTCCTGGGCACCCAGTCCCCCGGCGGCAACACCGAGGACGAGTACGTGGAGATGCTCCTGGAGCGCAACGTCGCCGGCATCGTCTTCGTCTCCGGCCTGCACGCCGACACCACCGCCGACCACGACCGGTACCGCCGGCTGGTCTCCCGCGGGCTGCCCATCGTGCTGGTGAACGGCTACGCCGAGGGCATCGGCGCGGCCTTCGTCTCCTGCGACGAGCGGGTCGCCGCGCGGCTGGCCGTGGACCACCTGGCCGCGCTCGGGCACACCAGGATCGGCTTCGCCAGCGGCCCGGAGCGGTTCGTCCCGGTGCAGCGCCGCAGGGCCGGCTACCTGGCCGCGATGGAGCGGCACGGGCTGGACCCCGAGGGCCTGATCGCCCTCTCCCAGTACGGCGTCGAGGGCGGCTACGCCGCCGCGGTCCGGCTGCTGCGCGCCGGCGCCACCGCCATGGTGTGCGGCTCCGACCTGATGGCGCTGGGCGCGATCCGCGCCGCCCGGCAGCGCGGGCTCGCCGTGCCCGGCGACTTCTCCGCGGTCGGCTTCGACGACTCGGCGCTCATCGCGTTCACCGACCCGCCGCTGACCACCGTCCGCCAGCCGGTCAAGGCCATGGCGCACGCCTCGGTGCGCGCGCTCACCGACGCCATCAACGGCCACGAGGTCTCGCACGACGAGTACCTGTTCGACCCGGAGCTGGTGGTGCGCGCGTCGACGGCCGCCCCGCCCGCGTCCGCGCGCACCGCGGACCCGGCCGGAACGGCCGTCTGAGAACCCCGCCGGGGGCGGCCCGGGGCCGCCCGCCCGGCTACTTCTTCTTCGCGTCCTCCTTGGCGTCCCCGCCGGTGGACAGCGCCGAGATGAACGCCTCCTGCGGGACCTCCACCCGGCCGACCATCTTCATCCGCTTCTTGCCCTCCTTCTGCTTCTCCAGCAGCTTGCGCTTGCGGCTGATGTCGCCGCCGTAGCACTTGGAGAGCACGTCCTTGCGGATGGCGCGGATGTTCTCCCGGGCGATCACCCGGGAGCCGATGGCCGCCTGCACCGGCACCTCGAACTGCTGCCGCGGGATGAGCTCGCGCAGCTTCTTGGTCATCTCCACGCCGTAGGAGTAGGCGTTGTCCTTGTGCACGATCGCGGAGAACGCGTCGACCGGCTCGCCCTGCAGCAGGATGTCGACCTTGACCAGGTCGGAGACCTGGTCGCCGGTGGGCTCGTAGTCCAGCGAGGCGTACCCCTTGGTGCGCGACTTGAGCTGGTCGAAGAAGTCGAAGACGATCTCGGCCAGCGGCAGGGTGTAGCGCATCTCCACCCGGTCCTCGGAGAGGTAGTCCATGCCGAGCAGGTTGCCCCGCCGGGCCTGGCACAGCTCCATGATCGGGCCGACGAAGTCCGCCGGGGAGAGCAGCGTGGCCTTGACCACCGGCTCGAAGACCCGGTCGATCTTGCCCTCGGGGAACTCGCTGGGGTTGGTCACCACGTGCTCGGTGCCGTCCTCCATGACCACCTGGTAGACCACGTTGGGGGCGGTGGAGATGAGCGCCAGGTCGAACTCGCGCTCCAGCCGGGCCCGGGTGATCTCCAGGTGGAGCAGGCCGAGGAAGCCGCACCGGAAGCCGAAGCCCAGCGCCGCCGAGGTCTCCGGCTCGAAGACCAGCGCGGCGTCGTTGAGCTGCAGCTTCTCCAGGGCGTCGCGGAGGACCGGGTAGTCGGTGCCCTCGATCGGGTAGAGCCCGGAGAACACCATCGGCTTGGGGTCCTGGTAGCCGGAGAGCATCTCGGTGGCGCCGCCCGAGGCCGAGGTCACGGTGTCGCCGACCCGGGACTGCCGGACGTCCTTCACCCCGGTGATCAGGTAGCCCACCTCGCCCACACCCAGGCCGCCCACCTTGGTCGGCTCCGGGGAGATGACCCCGACCTCCAGCGACTCGTGGGTGGCGCCGGTGGACATCATCTCGATCCGCTCGCGGGTGCCCAGGTGGCCGTCGACCACCCGGACGTAGGTGACCACGCCGCGGTAGGTGTCGTAGACCGAGTCGAAGATCATCGCCCGGGCCGGCGCGTCGGCGTCGCCGACCGGCGCCGGGACCTGCCGGACCAGCTCGTTCATCAGCTCTTCGACGCCCTCGCCGGTCTTGGCGCTGACCTTGAGCACGTCGCCCGGCTCGCAGCCGATGATGCCGGCCAGCTCCTCGGCGTACTTCTCCGGCTGGGCCGCGGGCAGGTCGATCTTGTTCAGCACCGGGATGATGGCGAGGTCGTTGTCGAGCGCCATGTACAGGTTGGCCAGCGTCTGGGCCTCGATCCCCTGCGCCGCGTCGACCAGCAGGATCGCGCCCTCGCAGGCGGCGAGCGACCGGGACACCTCGTAACTGAAGTCGACGTGCCCGGGGGTGTCGATCAGGTTGAGCACGTACTCGGTGTCGTCCAGGGCGGTGAACGGCAGGCGCACCGCCTGGGACTTGATGGTGATGCCCCGCTCGCGCTCGATGTCCATCCGGTCGAGGTACTGGGCGCGCATCTGCCGGTCCTCGACGATGCCGGACAACTGGAGCATGCGGTCGGCCAGCGTCGACTTGCCATGGTCGATGTGCGCGATGATGCAGAAGTTGCGGATCAGCGCGGGATCGGTCCGCTTCGGCTGTGCCACCGTGCTCCGTTCACGTCGTCGGCTTCCGCCCCCGCCCGTGCTCCCGGCCGCCGCAGAGCGGCACCGTGCACTGATGCGCGGGCACTGTCCTTCATGATCCCATGTCCCCCGGGACCGGGCGCCCGGGCGGGCGGCCGGCGGTATCCGGCGGGCGGGCGTCGGCTATCAGGCTATGGCACGGCCGAAGGGCGGGAGACACCGGTGAAGTGGCTGCTGAAGCGCGTGCTCGCCGCATGCGCGGCGGTACTGGTCGTCATGGTGGCCGCGGGCGCGCTGCTCGGCATGCGGTTCTCCGGCGAGCCCGCGGCCTGGGCGGCCTCCGGCGGCGAGAACGGGGCCTGGCTGAGCGCCGCCTGGCTCACCGGGGACAAGAGCGCGAAGGACCGCGCGGAGCTGCGCGATCGGATCGCCCGGGGCGGGATCGGCGAGGTGTACGTGCCGGCCGGGGAGATCGGCGCGGACGGCTCGGTGGAGGGCGCGTACGGCTCCGCCGCGGCCCGGGACTTCCTCGCCTGGGCGGAGGAGGAGCTGCCGGACACCGCGGTGCTGGGCCTGCTCCGGCACCGGGCCGACGGCTCCTCCCTGGTCGAGGACCGGTTCGACGAGGAGGCCCGGGGCCGGATCGCCGCGGCCGCCGGCGAGGTGGCCGGGGCCGGCTTCGACGGGGTCCACCTGGACGTCAGCCCGGTGTCGGTGAACGACCCGTCGATGCCGCGGCTGCTGGAGGCGGTGCGCGAGGAGATCGGCGGGGACGCGGTGCTGTCGGTGCAGGCGCTGCCGGTGGAGCTGGTCCCCGGCCTGCGGGTGCCCTACTTCGCGATCGACCGGGGCGAGCGCTACTGGTCCAAGGGCTACCTGCGGCGGATCGCCGAGCGGGCCGACATCGTGGTGGTCCCCGGGCACGGCTCCGGGATGCCGCTCTCCTCGATGTACGGCGGGTACATGGTGCGCCAGGTCGAGGAGGCGGTGGCGGCGCTGGAGCAGCGCGAGGAGACGGCCGGGACGGCGCTCCGCTTCGGCGTGCCCGGCTACGGCCCCGACGCGTCCGAGGAGTGGGGCGAGCCCTCCGGCGGGGAGAGCACCGAGACCGCGGTGCAGGCCGTGCGCATCGGCCTGACCAGGGCGGACCGCCGTGAGGACGTCGGCATCGCGCTCTACCCGCTGGACACCGCCGGTGACGCGCAGTGGCGGGCCTACCTGGAGGGGTGGGTGGAACCCGCCGGATAGGGTGCGGCACCGGAGCCCCGATGGTCCGGAACACCCCCGCGGCCGTTGCATAATGGAAGTCCGTGTCTCGGACGGTCCACGTTCGATCGAGCCCTTCGGACTCACAAACTCGGTGCCGGTCCTCGCCCGGCCTCCCGCGGATCGGCTGCCCGCGGACGGGGCCGCGTGTGTCGCCTCACTGATCGAAAGTTACTGGAGCACGTTTTCGCATGGCCAACATCAAGCAGCAGAAGAAGCGCATCCGGCAGAACGAGAAGGCCCGGATCCGGAACCGCGCGGTCAAGTCGTCCCTGAAGACCGCCGTCCGCAAGTTCCGCGAGGCCGCCGAGGCCGGGAACGTGGAGCAGGCCACCGAGCTGCAGCGCGCCGCCGCCCGCCAGCTGGACAAGGCCGCCAGCAAGGGCGTCATCCACAAGAACCAGGCCGCGAACCGCAAGAGCGCCATCGCCAAGCGCCTGGAGCAGGCCAAGAGCGCCTGACCTCGCACGCACCGCCGCGGGCGGGCCGCACCTCTCCGGTGCGGCCCGCCCGTCGCCGTTCCGGACCCGCTCCGCCGGAGTTCCGCCCGCGCCACCGCCTGCGGCCCAGGACTCCGGGCCGGTGCTGATCTAGCGTGGGAAGGGTGGACGGAGTCGACTACACCCGGCTGCGCCTGGCCCTGTGGGAGGAGCCCGGCGCCCGGGGCGAGCTGTCCGCGTGGATCGAGGGGCGGCTGGCCGAGCGCGGCATCGAGCCGCTGCCCGCCCCGCCCCGGGTCCGGGTCCGGCCCTGGTCGACGACGGCCCGGTTCGCCACCTCGCACGGGCCCGTCTGGTTCAAGGCCGACCCGCCCGAATCCGCCTTCGAGGCGGCGCTGCTGGGCGCGCTGCACGCCTGGGTCCCCGGCAGGGTGCCCGCCCCCATCGCCGTGGACGCCAAGCGCGGCTGGTCCCTGCTGCCCGACGGCGGGGCCCCGATGGTCGGCCGGATGCGCTCCCTGCGCGACTTCGCGGTCTGGGAGTCGGTGCTGCGCGGCTACGCCGAGCTGCAGCGGGGGCTGACCGGGCGGGTCCGCGACATGCTCGTGCTGGGCGTCCCGGACCTGCGCCCGCCCGCGCTCGGCCACCGGCTGGACGGGCTCCTCGCCGATCCGGGCGTCGCCGCCGAGCTCGGCGAGGACCTTCCGGCGGTCGCCGCGTTCCGCGCCGGCCTGGACCGGTTCACCGGCGCCCTGGCCGACTCCGGGGTCCCCGCCTCGGTCGACCACTCCGACCTGAGCATGGGCAACGTGTTCCGGCACGCGGGCGGCTACCGGTTCATCGACTGGGGGGACGCCTCGGTCGCGCACCCCTTCACCAGCCTGCTCGTCCCCTTCGACTTCATCGCCGCGGAGCTCTCCCCCGGGGTGCGGGTGATGCGCCGGCTCCGCGACGCCTACCTCGAGCCGTGGAGCGGCGCCGCGCCGCCCGCGGAGCTGCGCACCGCGGTCCGCCGCGCGCTGCGGCTGGGCGCGATCTCCAGGGCGCTGGCCTGGACCCGCGTCTTCCCCGAACTCCGCGACGAGGTCCGCGACGCCCACCTCCGGCAGACCGCCGCCTGGCTGCGCCGCCTGACCGGAGACGCCCTCCCCCCGCCCCCGGACCGGACGTGACGGCCACCGGGCCCGCCCTCCCGCTCCGGTAGGGCTCCACGGCCGGGCGGGTCCGGTCCGGAGCGGAGCGGCACGGCTCCATGGCCGAGCGGCCCCGGAGCCGCCGCCCGCAGGGGCCGCCGCCGCAGGGCTCTGCCCACAGAGGCCGTCGCCCACAGGCCTCTGTCCACAGGAGCCGTTGTCCACAGGGCTCTGTCCACAGCCGGAGAATCCGCTCCGCCACCGGGGCGCGGAGTCCCTAGCGTTGCCGACATGCCGCTCTTCACCGACCGCCTCCGCCGCCCCCGATCCGAGCACGCCCCCGCCCAAGGCGACGGCCCCGCCGGCGCCGCCCTGCGCCGGCTGCGGGCCGCCGCACCCCGGCCGCCGTCCGGCCCTCCCGATAGGGAGGAGGCCGCGTCCCCGCCCAACGAGGCCGCCGCCCCGGACACCCCCGCCATCCCGGCACCGCCCTACGCGGTCCCCGCCCGCGCCGCCCCGGTCCCCGGCGGCCTCCCCGCCGATCCGCTCCCCCGGCCCCGAGCACCACTGGACGCCCCGGACCGGTCCTCCCGCGACGGACGCCCCGCCCGAACGGAACGCTCCGCCCGGGCGGCCCGGGCCTTCCCGGATACGGCCGCCGCCCGCAGACCCACCGCGCCACCGAACGACACCCCCGGGCCCGCCGCACCACCGAAGAACACCCGCAGACCCGCCTCGCCCCCGGGCGGCACCCGCGAACCGGCCGCGCGCCCGGGCGGTACCCGCGAACCCGCCGTACCTCCGAACGACACCCGCGAAGCCGCCTCGCCCCCGAACGGCTCCCGCGGGCCCGCCGCGCCACCGGGCGGTACCCGCGGTTCCGCCGCGCCACGGGACGGCGGTCCGGAGTCCGCCGAAGGCGATCTTTCCCTCCCGCGCGGGTACGCCGAGGCCCCGTCCCGGGGCTCCCTGCTGGAGGAGGTCCTCGGCCGCCTCCCCGGGCGGGCGGAGGGGGAGCGTCCCCGGCTGGGCCGGCACGGCCTGGTCGCCCTCGCCGTGCTGTGCGCGCTGGCCGTGGCCGGCACCGCCTGGTTCGCGCTGCGCGCCCGCCCCGACGCCGAAGCCCTCCCCGCATCCCAGGCCGCCCCGGCCGCAGCGTCCTCGGCGCAGACCGCCCCGCCGCCGGGCGGGCCTTCCGCCCCGGCCGGCGGCCCCGCTCCCCCGGCCGCGAACGGCAAGGTGACCGTGCACGTCGGCGGGGACGTGCGGAAGCCGGGGGTGATCACCCTCCCCGCCGGTTCCCGGGTCACCGACGCGATCGACGCCGCGGGCGGCCTCGCCCCGGACGCCGATCCCGGGGCGCTGAACCTGGCCCGCCCGGTCGCCGACGGCGAGCAGATCCTGGTCGGCGAGGAGCACCTCCCGGAGCCGCCCCCGACGGGCGCCCCCGGAGCGCCCGGCACCCCCGGCGGTCCGGTCGATCTGAACACCGCGACCTCGGAGCGGCTCCAGGAGCTCCCCGGCGTCGGCCCGGTGCTCGCCGAGCGCATCATCGCCTTCCGCACCCAGAACGGCGGTTTCGCCTCCGTCGACCAGCTCCACGACGTCAGCGGCATCGGCGAGAAGCGCTTCGCCGAACTCGAACCCCTGGTCCAGGTCGGCGGCGCCGCTCCCGCCCCGCCCTGATCGCCCGTCCTGCCCGCGGCGCCCCGGCCCGCCCCTCGAAGGGAACCGTCCGAGAGGAGTCCGATGAACCTGTTCGGGACCGATGCCCCGACCCGGGAGCGGGTGGCCGATGTCCGGCTGGTCGGCCCGGCGCTCGGGGTGTGGGCGACCGCCGCGCTGCTCGGCGGTGGGAGCGCCCGGGCGGCGCTGTGCGCGGCCGGGGTCCTGCTCGGGTGCGCCCTGCTCGCACTGGTCCCCGCGGTGCGGCGGGCGGGGTGGGCGGCGGCGGTCGCGGCCGCGGCGCTCTGCTCCGCGACGTCCGCGCTGGCCTGCGGAGGGCGGCTGGCTGCGGTGGAGTCGTCCCCCGTCGCCGCGCTGGCGCGCACCGGCGGGGAGCTGACCGCCGAGGTGGAGGTCGCCGAGGTTCCGCGCCCCCGGGACGGGCCGTCGTTCGGCGGCGGCCCCGGGTTCACCGTCCCGGCGCACACCGTGTGGGCCGTCCCCGGCGAGGGGGCGGAGCGGGTGGCGATCCGGGTGCCCGTGGTGCTGCTCGTCGCGGGCGAGGAGTGGCGCGCGGTGCTGCCGAGCGAGCGGGTCCGGGTGCGCGGTCCGGTGCTGCCGGCCGGGCCGGGGACCGTGCACGGGCTGGTCCCGGTGCGCGGTCCTCCGGCCTCCACCGCCCCTCCGGTGGCCGCCCAGGCCTGGGCCGGCGGGTTCCGGGACCGGCTGCGCGACGCGTCCGCCGGGCTCCCCGCCCCGGCCGACGCGCTGCTGCCCGCGTTCGTGGCCGGCGACGCCTCCGCCGTCCCGGAGGAGACCGCCGAGCACTTCCGCGCCGCCGGCATGACGCACCTCATGGTCGTCTCCGGCTCCCACCTGGCGCTGCTCACCGGTGCGGTGCTGGCCGCCGGGCGGTGGCTGCGCTGCCCTCCGTGGCCGACCGCGCTGGCCGGTGCGGGGCTCATCGGCGCCATGGTGCTGGTGGCAGGCCCCGGGCCCAGTGTGCTGCGGGCCGCGCTGATGGGGCTGATCGCGCTGCTGGCCACCGCGCTCGGCCGGGACCGCACCGGGTTGGCCGCGCTGTCCGCCGCGGTCATGGTCCTGGTGCTGTTCGACCCGGCGCTCGCCGTGTCCTACGGGTTCGCGCTGTCCGTCCTGGCCAGCGGCGGCATCATGGTCCTCGCCCCGGGCTGGAGCCGGCTGCTGGCCGCCCGGATGCCCGCCGCCGCGGCCGACGTGCTCGCCGTCTCCGCCGCCTCGCACCTGGCCTGCCTGCCGGTCCTGGTCCTGCTCCGGCCGGAGGTGGGCTGGGTGGCGGTGCCGGCCAACGCAGCCGCGGCGCCGCTCGTCCCGGTCGCGATGGTCGGCGGCTTCGGCACCGCCGCGGCCGCCCTGCTCTGGCCGGTCGGGGCGGCCGCCGCGGCGTGGGTCCCCGGTGCGGCCGTGCTGCTGATCGCCCGGATCGCGGAGGCGGCCTCCGGGGTCCCCTTCGCGGCGGTGCCGTGGCGGGGCGACGCCGCCGGCGCCGCCGGGCTCGCCGCCCTGGTCGCCGCCGCCCTGGTGCTGCGCGGACGGGCCAGGGCGGCGCTGCTGGCGGTCGTGCTCTCCGCCGCGGCCACCACCTGCGCGGTGCCCGCCTGGCCGCCGCGCGGCTGGGCGGCGGTCCTGTGCGACGTCGGCCAGGGCGACGCGGCCGTGCTCTCCACGGCGCCGGGGCGGGCCGCGGTGGTGGACACCGGCCAGGATCCGGAGCCGGTCGACCGCTGCCTGTCCGACCTGGGCGTGGACGGGATCCCGCTGCTCGTGCTCAGCCACGGCGACGCCGACCACGTCGGCGGGACCTCCGGGGCGCTGTCCGGGCGCCCGGTCGGCGGCGCGCTGGTGCCGGAGGGGTTCGACGCGCCGGCGGCCTCGGCGGCACTGGCCGCCGCCGGCGTCCGTCCGGGCACCGCCGCCTCCGGGGACGCCTGGACGCTCGGCGCGTGGACGCTGCGCGCGCTGTGGCCCCGCCCCTCTCCGGGGGCCGCCGCCCCGGAGGACGGCAACGCGCGCAGCATCGTGCTGCACGCCCGCTGGGAGCCGCCGGACGGCGGGGCGGCCGCGCCGCTGACCCTGCTGCTCACCGGGGACGCGGAGGAGAGCGCCCAGCGCGCGCTGATGTCCGAGCCGCTGGTGCGCGGGGTCGACGTGCTCAAGACGCCGCACCACGGCGCGGGCACCCAGGAGCACGGCTTCCTCCGGGCGGTCCGGCCGCGCGCCGCGGTCACCTCGGTCGGCGCGGACAACCGCTACGGCCACCCGGCCCCGGAGACGGTCCGGGTGCTCGAATCGCTCACCCCCGCCCACTACCGCACCGACCTGCACGGCGACGTCGCGGTCCTGCCCGGCCCGGACGGCCCGCGCATCGCCGCCCGCGGCCCGCTCCCCGGGTGAGCCCTCCCGCGGGTGAGCCCTCCGGCGGGGGCCCACGCCCCGGGGGAGCGGCGGTTGATAGTGCTGGAGGCACCCCGTCCGCTCCCGCGGCCGCCCCGGCCGCCTCCAGGAGGTGCGTCCCGTGCCCGACGTCCGGATCGGCGACACCGTGATCGGCTTCGAGGACCGCGGTGCCGGCCCGGCTCTGCTGCTCCTTCCCGGGCTGGGGTTGGACCGCTCCGTCTGGGCCGCGCAGGTCGAGCGGTTCTCCGCGGACCACCGCGTCATAGCGCTCGACCCGTGCGGCGCGGGCGGCTCCTCCCCGCTGCGGGGGTGGCGGAACGTGCTGTCCCGGCAGGCCGCGGACATCGGGCCGGTGCTGGACCGCCTCGGGGTCGAGCGGGCCGTCGTCTGCGGGGTGAGCTACGGCGGCGTGCTGGCGCAGCGCTTCGCCCTCGACGCCCCCGACCGGGTGGCCGGGCTGGTCACCGTGGACTCCTTCGCCGACACCCGGCCCCGCTCCCCCGCCGAGGCCGCCAACCTCGCCCTGCTCTACGCCACCGGCTGGCTGTGGCTCTTCCCCGGGCTGCTCCGCCCCGGGATCCGGCACCAGTACGCGCGGTGGCCGCACGCCCTGCGGCGGCTGGAGGCCGGCCTGGCGGAGATGCGGCGGATGGAGACCGTCAAGATCCGCTACGCCCTCAACCGCGTCGACCACCTGCCGGAGCTGTCCGCCCTCGACTGCCCGGTGCTGGCCGTCGCGGGCGACTCCCCCTGGCTGGTGCCGATGTCGCGGCGGATCGCCGAGGCGGTGCCGGACGGCCGGCTCGCCGTGGTCGAGGACTCCTTCGACCCCTCCAACCTGTGCCGCCCGGAGGAGTTCGACCGGATCCTCGCCGGCTTCCTCGACGGCATCGGATGGTGAGCGGGGCCGCCCGCAGATCCGCACCGTCCGGTCCTCGGTCCATGGCATGCTGCTCTCATGGCTTCCACCCCTGTCGCTCCGCTGACCCTCGTGGTCGGCGACGAGGAGCTCCTGGTCGACCGGGCCGTCGCCGCGCTGGTGGCGCAGGTGCGGGCGGAGGACCCGGAGGTGGACGTGCACGACCTGGTGCCGTCGCAGGTGAGCCCGGGCAGGCTCGCCGAGGTGGTCTCCCCGTCGCTGTTCGGCGAGCGCCGGGTGGTGGTGCTGCGTTCCTCCCAGGACCTGGTCAAGGACCTCGCCGCGGAGGTCTCCGGCTACTTCAAGGACCCGGCCGACGACGTCTCCCTGGTGCTGGTGCACGCCGGCGGCGCCAAGGGCAAGGCGCTGCTGGAGGCGGCGAAGAAGGCCGGCGCGGCCAGGGTCGACTGCGCCAAGCCGACCAAGCCCGCCGAGCGGCTGCGCTTCATCAAGGACGAGTTCTCCCGCGCCGGGCGGCAGATCACCGCGGACGCCGCGCAGGGGCTGCTCGACGCGGTCGGCAACGACCTGCGGGAGATCGCGGCGGCCTGCACCCAGCTGATCGCCGACACCGAGGGCCGGGTGGACGCCGCGGCGGTCGCCCGGTACCACTCCGGCAAGGCGGAGGCCAGCGGCTTCACCGTCGCCGACCGCGCGGTGGAGGGCCGGCTGCCCGAGGCGCTGGAGCAGCTGCGCTGGTCGCTGGCGGTGGGGACCGCGCCGGTGCTGATCAACAGCGCGCTGGCCGGGGCGGTGCGCGGGCTCGCGGTCGCCGCCCAGCCGCCGCGCGGCGTCCCCGAGGCCGAGCTGGCCAAGCGCGCCAAGGTGCCGCCGTGGAAGCTGAAGACCCTCCGCCAGCAGGCGCGCGGCTGGACCCCGCAGGGCGTCGCGCACGCCATGCGGATCATCGCCGAGACCGACGCGCTGATCAAGGGCGCCGGCCGCGACCCGGCCTACGCCCTGGAGCGGGCCGTCATCGAGATCGCCACCCACCGCGCCAAGCGCTGAGCGGCCCCGGGCCGGCCCCTCGGCGGCCGGGGGCAGCGGATGTCAGCGGATGGTCTCGCCGCCGCGCCACACCCGGATGGTGTTCAGGCCGTAGGACCAGGCGAAGGCGCCCTCGTGGTCGGCGTCCCACTGGACGATGTCGGCGTAGCGCCCCGGGGCGAGGATCCCGACGTCGGTGCTGCCCAGGGCGAGCGCGCCGCCCGCGGTGGCGGCGCGCAGCGCCTCCAGCACGCTCATCCCGAACATGGACACCGCCAGGGAGATGGCCAGCGGCAGCGAGGTCGCGCCCGACTGGCCCGGGTTGTGGTCGGTGCCCAGCGCGACCGGGACGCCGTGGTCGAGCAGGGCGCGGATCGGCGGCCGGCGCTGCTCCAGCAGCGAGGTGGTGGGGCAGGCGACCACCGGGGTGCCGGTCTTGGCCAGCGCGAGGACGTCGTCCTCGTCGGTGTCGTGCAGCAGGTCCACCGAGTCGCACTGCATGTCCGCGGCCATCCGGACGGCGCCGTGCCGGGGTTTGGCGCAGGCGTGCACGTGGGTGCGGAGGCCCGCGGTGCGGCCCGCGGCCAGCAGCCGCTGCGCGTCCTCCGCGGTGAACTGGTGGTTGTCGCAGTAGACGTCGACGCCCTCCGCTCCGGCCTGCGCGGCGTCGCCCAGCCAGGAGGCGACCGCCTCGACGTAGTCGTGCGGGCGGCCGAAGTACTCCGGCGGCACGGCGTGCGCGGCGAAGAAGGTGACGTGCAGCCGGGGCATGCCCGGCTCCTCCTCCAGGGAGCGGAGCAGCCGCACGTCGGCCAGCTCGCCGTCCCGGGTGAGGTGGTAGCCGGTCTTGGTCTCCACGGTGGTGCACCCGGAGAGCACCCAGCGCCGCAGCCGCTCCCGGACCGCGTTGCACAGGGTCCACGGGTCGGTCCCGCGGGTCACGGTGACGGTGGAGGCGACCCCGCCGCCCGCCCCGCTGATCTCGGCCATGGTGGCGCCGCCGGCGCGCATCGACACCTCGGCGTAGCGGTTGCCCGCGTAGACGGGGTGGCTGTGCGCGTCGACCAGACCGGGGGTCACCAGGCCTCCGCCGAGGTTGTCCACCTCGTCGACGTCGACGATGTCGTCGATCACCCCGGGCAGGCTCTGCGGGAGGTCGGCCGCGGCGCCGACCCAGGCGACCCGGTCGTCGCGCAGCAGCATCGCGGCGTTGCTGAGCAGGTCCGTCCCGGTCCACAGGCGGCCGATATTGGTGAGGAGTCGTACGGTCATCGTCTCGCCCCGGCCGGGGTCACGGCCGCGGGTGCGCGGCCGGCTCGGAAGGGCTCGACGGCAGGGCGTGCATAAGCGACCTCGATCTCAGCTGGTCCGGCCGGGAGGGCGGCGGTGCGGCCTGGGGAGGCCGGCGGCTCGGGCGTGCCGCGCCGATGGTCGTAGAACCTAGTTCATCGGCCGGGGCGTGTACACCTCTGCCACCGCTGGGCGGGCGCCCGCCGGGCCCGGCCCGAAGGGGCACCCCCACGATAGGCCCAACGGCGGAGCCCCGCGCGGGGTTCCGCCGCCGCGCCGCGCCGCCGGAGGAGCCGCCGCAGGAGGATTCGCCGGGATCGCCGCATTTCGGCCGTGCCCCTGCGCGCCGCTCCGGCCCCGCCGCGGCGACCGGAGGGGGTTCCGCCCGCCGCAGCCGCCGGCGGCCGTCCGGTCCCGCGCCCTGCTCGGGCGTGCCGCGCCGGGCGCCGGGGCCCTGCCGCCCTGGCCGGGCCCGATGGGAAAGGGGCCCTCCGCCGCCGGAGCGGTCCCGTCCGGGGCGGCGCGGACGCGAAAGGGGCGGGTGCCGGGGTGCGTTCCCCGGCGCCCGCCCCGCGGCCGCCTCCGGCGGCCCGTCCGCCTCCGGTCCGCTCGCCTCCGGGTCAGACGCCCGCGTACTCCGCGAGCTTGCCGGCCAGCCGCTCGGGCACCCAGGCGTGCAGCGAGGTGCCGTCCGCGGTGTGCTCCTCGGCGACGACGCGCCCCTCCTGGTGCACCCGGGAGACCAGGTCGCCCCGGTGGTAGGGGACGACCGCGCGGACCTCGCGGTCCAGCTCCGGCAGGGCCGCGGCGACCGCGGCGACCAGCTCGCCGATGCCCGCGCCGGTGCGGGCGGAGACCTCGACCGCACCGGGCTCGCGGGTGCGCAGCGCCTTGACGGTGAGCTCGTCGGCGGCGTCGGTCTTGTTCAGCACCACCAGCTCCGGCACGTCGCCGGCGCCGATCTCGGCGAAGACCTCGCGGACCGCGGCGAGCTGGCGCTCCGGGTCGGCGTCGGAGGCGTCCACCACGTGCAGGATCAGGTCGGAGTCGGCGACCTCCTCCAGGGTGGAGCGGAACGCCTCGACCAGCTGGTGCGGCAGGTGCCGGACGAATCCGACGGTGTCGCTGAGGGTGAACCCGCGGCCGTCGGGGGTACGGGCCTGGCGCACGGCCGGGTCCAGGGTGGCGAACAGCGCGTCCTCCACCAGCACCCCGGCGCCGGTGAGCCGGTTGAGCAGGCTGGACTTGCCCGCGTTGGTGTAGCCGGCGATCGCCACCGCGGGCACCTCGCGGGCCCGGCGGCGGTCGCGCTTGACGTCGCGGGCGGTGACCATCTGGGCGAGCTGGCGGCGCAGCTTGGCCATCCGGGTGTTGATCCGGCGCCGGTCGGTCTCGATCTTGGTCTCACCGGGGCCGCGCAGGCCCACGCCGCCGTTGCCGCCCGCGCGCCCGCCGGCCTGCCGGGACAGCGAGCCGCCCCAGCCGCGCAGCCGCGGCAGCAGGTAGCTGAGCTGGGCCAGTTCGACCTGGGCCTTGCCCTCGCTGCTCCGCGCGTGCTGGGCGAAGATGTCCAGGATGAGCGCGGTGCGGTCGATCACCTTGACCTTGACCACGTCCTCCAGCTGCCGGAGCTGGCCGGGGGCCAGCTCGCCGTCGCAGATGACGGTGTCGGCGCCGGTGGCCTCCACGATGCCGTGCAGCTCCTCGGCCTTGCCGCGGCCGATGTAGGTGGCCGGATCGGGCTTGGAGCGGCGCTGGGTGACGCCCTCCAGGACCATCGCGCCGGCGGTCTCGGCGAGGTGCTTGAGCTCGACGAGCGAGTTGTCGGCGTCGGCCTGGGTGCCGCTGGTCCACACCCCGATCAGGACGACGCGCTCCAGCCGCAGCGAGCGGTACTCCACCTCGGTGACGTCGTCGAGCTCGGTGGACAGGCCCGCCACACGGCGCAGCGCGTGGCGCTCCTCCAGTTCGAGCTCGCCCTGCGCGGGCGCGCCGGCGGTCTCGTCTTCGCGGTCGGTCTCGTGGTCGTGAGCAGTACGCAAATATCCCTCCAGCCAGGGCAACGCCCTGTCCGCGCACGATGTTCCCAGGATCGTCGCACGGGGCCGATCGGCGGGCATCAGGTTTTCACACCGCGCCCCGCGGCGGTCCCGCTACGACCACAGACAGAACACATCGTTTCTGCCGCTGACCGAAGATCACGGCGACCTTCACCGGAAAGAATCGATATCTTTACCCGGATCCAAAGGTTTTCCGCCGTGTGAGTGGCGCACAACATTGACCACCGCCCGAACCGAAGAGTAGCGTCATATTCCGCAATCCAAAACCAGCTTTCGCTTCGTGGAAGGTTTCTCATGGGCGCCACGACCGGGGTCGAGATCACCGGCCCCCTGCACGACCGGTACGACGAGATCCTCACCGATGACGCGCTCGCGCTCATCGCCGACCTGCACCGCCGTTTCGAGTCGCGCCGCCAGGAGCTGCTCGCCGCGCGCAAGGTCCGCCAGCAGAAGGTCGCCGAGGGCGCCGATCTGGACTTCCTGCCCGAGACCCGCGCCATCCGCGAGGACACCTCCTGGAAGGTCGCGCCGCCCGCCCCCGGCATCACCGACCGGCGTGTCGAGATCACCGGCCCCACCGACCGCAAGATGACCATCAACGCCCTCAACTCCGGGGCGAAGGTCTGGCTGGCCGACTTCGAGGACGCCAACACCCCGCTGTGGGAGAACATGATCGGCGGCCAGCTCAACCTGCGCGACGCGCTGGACCGCGAGATCGACTTCACCTCCCCCCAGGGCAAGACCTACGCCCTGAAGGGCGACGCGGAGCTGGCCACCATCGTCGTCCGGCCGCGCGGCTGGCACCTGGACGAGAAGCACATCCTGGTCGACGGCGAGCGCACCTCCGGCGGCATCGTCGACTTCGCGCTCTACTTCCTGCACTGCGCCCAGCGGCAGCTGGACAAGGGCAAGGGCCCCTACTTCTACCTGCCGAAGATGGAGAGCCACCTGGAGGCCCGGCTCTGGAACGACATCTTCGTCGTCGCCCAGGAGCGGCTCGGCATCCCGCGCGGCACCATCCGCGCCACGGTCCTCATCGAGACCATCCCGGCCGCGTTCGAGATGGAGGAGATCCTCTACGAGCTGCGCGAGCACTCCGCGGGCCTGAACGCCGGCCGCTGGGACTACCTGTTCAGCGTGATCAAGTACCACCGCACCCGCGGCCGCCGCTTCCTCCTCCCGGAGCGCAACGCGGTCACCATGACCGCCCCGTTCATGCGCGCCTACACCGAGCTGCTGGTCAGCACCTGCCACCGGCGCGGCGCGTTCGCCATCGGCGGCATGGCCGCGTTCATCCCCAGCCGCCGCGACCCCGAGGTCAACGAGCGCGCCCTGGCCAAGGTCCGCGACGACAAGTCCCGGGAGTCCGGCGACGGCTTCGACGGCTCCTGGGTCGCCCACCCCGACCTGGTCCCGGTGGCCAAGGAGGTCTTCGACGGCGTCCTGGGCGAGAAGCCGAACCAGATCGACCGGCTCCGCGAGGACGTCTCGGTCAAGGCCGGCGACCTGCTCGCGGTGGACGCCACCGAGGGCGGCGTCACCGAGGCGGGCCTGCGCGGCAACATCAACGTGGCGCTGCAGTACCTCGCCGCGTGGATGGGCGGCAACGGCGCGGTGGCCATCCACAACCTGATGGAGGACGCCGCCACCGCGGAGATCTCCCGCTCGCAGATCTGGCAGTGGCTGCACAACGGCGTCACCCTGGACGACGGCCCGAAGGTCACCGCCGAGCTGGTCGAGCGGCTCATCGCCGAGGAGCTGGAGGCGATCCGCACCGCGCAGGGCGAGGCCTTCGACGCCGACCTCTTCACCCAGGCCGAGGAGCTGTTCAAGGAGGTCGCGCTGGCCGACGACTACGCCGACTTCCTTACCCTTCCCGCTTACGAGCGGATGCCGTAACGTCGGGCTCGACGCCCGGGCCGCGCGGGGCGGTGCCCCCGCGCGGCCCAGGGCACGGCCGTCTCGACGGATGTGGGGGAGGGCGGGTCCCGATGCCGGACGCCCCGACGCGGATCGACCCGGACCGGCTGCGGTCGCTCGTCCCGCGGCTGCGCGCGATCTGCGGTGAGGACGGGGTCCTCACCGACGCCTCGCGCCGCCGCACCTACGAGAGCGACGGGCTGACCTACCACGCCGAGGTCCCCGGCGCGGTGGTGCTGCCGAGCACCGCCGAGCAGGTCGCCGCCGTGCTGCGGCTCTGCTCCGAGGAGGGGGTGCCCTTCGTCCCCCGGGGAGCGGGGACCGGGCTCTCCGCCGGGGCCCTCCCCCGCGCCGACGGCGTCCTGGTGGTCACCTCCCGGATGCGCCGCATCATCGAGATCGACATCGGCAACGAGTGCGCCGTCGTCGAACCGGGCGTGGCCAACCTCGACATCACCCGCGCCGCCGCCCCGCACGGCTACTACTACGCCCCCGACCCGTCCAGCCAGCAGGTCTGCTCGGTCGGCGGGAACATCGCGGAGAACTCCGGCGGCGCGCACTGCCTGAAGTACGGGTTCACCGTCAACCACGTGCTCGGGCTGCAGATCGCCACGCCCCGGGGCGAGCTGGTCCGGCTGGGCGGCAAGGCGCCCGAGGCCCCCGGATACGACCTGATGGGCGCCTTCATCGGCTCCGAGGGCACCCTCGGCATCGCCACCGAGGCCACCGTGCGGCTGCTGCGCGCCCCGGAGAAGGCCACCACCCTGCTCGCCGCGTTCGACACCGTGGACGCCGGCGGCGCCGCGGTCTCCTCGATCATCGCCGCCGGGGTGCTGCCCGCCGCGATCGAGATGATGGACGCGCTCGCGATCGAGGCCGCCGAGGCCGCGGTGGCCTGCGAGTACCCGCCCGGCGCGGGCGCGGTGCTCATCGTCGAGCTGGACGGCCCCGCCTCCGACGTGGACGCCGGCGCCGCCGAGGTCCGCCGGCTGTGCACCGGCTCCGGCGCGTTCGAGATCCGCGAGGCCAGCGGCGCCGCCGAGCGGGCCCGGATCTGGAAGGGGCGCAAGTCGGCGTTCGCCGCGGTCGGCCGGATCAGCCCGGCCTACATCGTGCAGGACGGCGTGGTGCCGCGCACCGCGCTGGGCGAGGTGCTCGGCGACATCGCCCGGCTCTCCGCGGAGTCGGGGATCCGGGTGGCCAACGTCTTCCACGCCGGCGACGGCAACCTGCACCCGCTGGTCCTCTTCGACGACGCCGAGCCCGGCGCGGGCGACCGCGCCGCCGAGGTCTCCGGTGCCATCCTGGACCTGTGCATTCGGCACGGCGGCTCGATCACCGGCGAGCACGGCGTGGGTGTGGACAAGGCCTGCCAGATGCCCCGCATGTTCGGCCCGGCCGACCTGGAGACCATGGACCTCTTCCGCGCCGCCCTCGACCCGGGCGGCACCGCCAACCCGGAGAAGCTGCTGCCCACCCCGCGCCTGTGCGGCGAGCGCCCGGGCGTCGTCAAGGGCGCCCACCCGCACCCCCTGGTCGCCGAGGGCAAGGCCGAGCTGTTCTGACCGGCCCGGCAGAGGAGGGAGGAGAGGCGATGCCCCGGACAGGGCCTTGGACGGCCCCCGCACCGCCCCGGCGGGCCCCGACTCCCCGAGGCGCCGCGCCCGCCCGCCGCCGGGTCCCCGCTCCCATGCCCGGCCGCACCGGATCCGCCGGGCACCGCCGCCTCCCGGCCCCTTCCGCCGAGGTGCGCGCTCCGCCTTCGAGCGGGCCGGGCGAAGGCGGCGGTGCCCATCCGCCTCCGGCCGGCCCCGACCCGGGGCGCATCCCCCGGCACCGACCCCGAGCAGGGACCGCCGCGGAGCCCGCTGCGGTGGCGCGGCGGGACCGGGCGGCCCCTCCCGGACCGGTTCCGGCCCGTCCGCCCCCGACACCGCCGCGGAGCGGAGGCGGCTCCGGAGCCGCGCTTCCCCGCCCTCCCCTCGCACCCCGCGCCCGGGCGGGCGGAGAAGAGCGGCGCCCCCGGACCGGGCGCCGGTCCGGCACGCGCGCCGGAACAGTGTGAAGAACGGCGTGAAGAAGAGAGGGATGCCGATGGCACCGGCAGGCGAACCGGCGGCGGAGGCCGCACCCGCGACCGCAGGTGACGCCGCCGCCGAACTCGGCGCCGGCGGCTGCGAGGTCCGCGCGGGCACCGGGGGCGACGCGGTCGGCGGCACCGTGCCGCGCTGGGTGGCGGTACCACCGGACGCCGGGGCGTGCGCGGCCGCGATGGCCGCCGCGGCCCGGCTGGGGCTGGCGGTGGTACCGCGCGGCGCCGGCACCAAGATCGACTGGGGCGCCCCGCCGGACCGCTGCGACGTGCTGCTGGACACCTCCGCGCTGGACGCCGTCGAGCACGCCGCCGGGGACCTGATCGCCACCGCCGGCGCGGGGGCCCCGCTGGCCCGGCTGGCCTCGGAGCTGGCCGGGGCCGGGCAGCGGCTGCCGGTGGAGGAGGTCGTCCCGGGGTCGACGGTGGGCGGCGCGGTCGCCGCCGGGCTGTCCGGTCCCGGGCGGCTGCTGCACGGCCGGCTCCGCGACCTGATCATCGGCATGGAGTTCGTCCGCGCCGACGGGACGGCCGCCCGCTCCGGCGGCCGGGTGGTGAAGAACGTCGCCGGCTACGACCTGGCCAAGCTGCACACCGGCGCGCTGGGCACGCTGGGCGTCGTCACCTCGGTGACCTTCCGGCTGCGCCCGCTGCCCGCCGCGGTGCGGCTGGTCTCGGCGACCGCCGCGGACCCGGCCGGGATCCGCGCCCGCGCCGCCGCCGTCGCCGCCTCGCCGGTGGTCCCGGCCGCCGTGGAGCTGGACGCTCCGGTCGGCGGGCCGCTCCGGCTGCACGTGCTGCTGGAGGGCTCGGCGGAGGGGATCGACGCGCGCGCCGAGCACACCGCCGACCTGGTGGGCGCCGACAACGTCGGCGACGCGGTGCCGCCCGGCTGGGGCGCGCTGCCCGGTTCCCCCGGGGACACCCTGCTGAAGGCGGTGCTGCCGCCGGCCCGGCTCGCCGAGGCCCTGGACGCGCTCGCGGCGGGCGCCCGGGAGGCCGGCCTGCCGGTGCCGGTGCGCGGCTCCGCCGGATCGGGGGCGCTGTTCGCCGCGGTGCCGGCCGGGGCCGACCCCGGGGCGGCGGCCGCGCTGGTCGGCTCGGTCCGCGCCGCCCTGGTCCGGGCCACCGGCGGGCACGGCTCGCTGACGGTGCCGCACGCCGCCCCAGCGCTGCACCGGCACGGGGTCGACCTGTGGGGCGAGGTCCCCGGCCTGCCGCTGATGCGGGCGGTCAAGGACGCCTTCGACCCGCACCGACTGCTCTCCCCCGGCCGCTTCGCCGGCGGGATCTGACCCCCGCCGCCCCGGTCCCGGCGCCACCGGGCCGGGGAGCCCGACCCGCACCGCCCGATCCGCGGGGCGGGACCCGACCGCCCACCCAGCGACGACCCCGGCGCCGCCGCCGGTTATCGAGGAGGACGCCCCATGACCGAGAGCGTGCACCGGGAGCGCGGCTTCTCCGAGCTGCTCGGCGATTGCGTGCACTGCGGTTTCTGCCTGCCCACCTGCCCCACCTACGTGCTGTGGGGCGAGGAGATGGACTCCCCGCGCGGCCGCATCCACCTGATGGGCCAGGCCGAGCAGGACGACGTGCTGACCGAGGCGGCCGTCGGCCACTTCGACAACTGCCTGGGCTGCCTGGCGTGCGTGACGGCCTGCCCCTCCGGGGTGGCCTACGACGCGCTGATCGAGACCACCCGGGCCCGGGTCGAGGAGCGGCACGAGCGCCCGCTCGCCGAGCGGCTGCTCCGCTCGGCCGTCTTCGCGCTCTTCCCGCACCGCCGGCGGCTCCGCCTGCTCCGCGGGCCGCTCCGCGCCTACCAGGCCAGCGGCCTGTCCGGGCCGCTGCGCCGGTCCGGGTTGCTGGACCGGCTCTCCCCCACCCTGGCCACCATGGAGCGGGTGGCCCCGCCGATCCGCGCCAAGGTGCCCGCCCTGCCGGAGCTGGTCCGGGCCCGGGGCGGGCTCCGCGCCCGGGTGGGCATGCTCACCGGGTGCGTGCAGGGCGCCTTCTTCCCCCAGGTCAACACGGCCACCGCCCGGGTGCTGGCCAGTGAGGGCTGCGAGGTCGCCATCCCCCGCGCCCAGGGCTGCTGCGGCGCGCTGTCCGCGCACTCCGGCCGCGCCGGCGAGGCCGCCCTGCTGGCCGAGGCGACGGTGCGCACCTTCGCCCGGGCGGGGGTGGAGGCGGTGGTGGTCAACTCCGCCGGCTGCGGCGGCACGATGAAGCACTACGGCCGCCTGCTCCGCGAGGCGGGCGCCCCGGCCGCCCTGGTGCGCCGCGCCGAGGCCCTCTCCGAGCGGGTCGTCGACCTGTCGGAGTTCCTCGCCGACCTGGGCCCGCGCGCCGAGCGCCACCCGCTTCCGGTCCGCGCCGCCTACCACGACGCCTGCCACCTCTCGCACGGCCAGGGCATCACCGCCCAGCCCCGCGGGCTGCTCCGCGCGATCCCCGGCCTGGACCTGGCCGAACTGCCCGAACCGGAGATCTGCTGCGGCTCCGCCGGCGTCTACAACCTGCTCAACCCGGAGCCCGCCCGCGATCTGGGCGACCGCAAGGCCGCGGGCGTCGCCGCCTCCGGCGCCGACCTCCTCATCGCCGGCAACCCCGGCTGCACCCTGCAGATCGCCTCGTCCCTGCAGCGAGCCGGCCGCCCGATCGCCGTCGCCCACACCGCCCAGGTCCTCGACGCCTCCCTCCGCAACCTGGGCCCGGAGGCGCTGCTGGGGTGATCGCGCCCGTGCGCGGTCAGTGGGCCTGCTTCGGGGAGGCATCTTCTCTCTCCTTCTGCTCGCCGTCGCGGGTGCGGTGCAGGAGGTAGGTGCGGGAGGCCTTGCGGGTGGTGAAGACGGCGAGCAGGAGCGGCCAGCAGATGTGCAGGATCCAGGCGGGGTCCTTGCCGATGTTGCCGAGGGCCGAGAAGGTCCAGAACACGCACATGGCGATGAGCAGCCAGAAGACGGCCGGGCCGCCGCGCGGGAGGAAGAAGGCGAGGAGGAAGGACGCGACTCCGGGGGTCAGGATGAAGATGAGGGTCGGCGCGACCGCGTCCAGGGAGGAGAACCCCGTGAAGTAGAGGTTGTTCCCGCCGCTGAGGAGGGAGACTCCGGTGAACGCGAAGAGCAGGATGCGGGCGGCGGTCAGGCTCGGGGGGAAGTGCGTGCTCACGGGGGACGACCATCCGTTTCGCGGTAGGGATGCGCGGAGAGGGCGCCGGAGGCGCCTGAACTGCGACAGGGCCCGGTTCCGGGGGCGCTGCTGTCGCCGGGGTCCTTCCTGGGCGCAACGTCCATGACCAGAAAGGAAGTAAATGTCCATTTCTAGGCATGTGATGGTAACGACGCCCGCACGAGGGAGACTCGAGAAGCGCATCCGCAGAACGCCCGGCACCGCCGACCTGCCGCCGCCCGCGACCGCTCCCCTTTCGATGATCTTGACGTTGCGGCCCCATCAGAGCGGGTGGTCTCCAGTTCCTGTTGCAACACCGCCCACCAGAGGACAGAAGAGGACCAGCCGATCGGTCGGGCGCGGCGCCCCGCGGAGCGAAGGTCAAGACGGGCGGCGACGGCACCGGCAGGGACGGGGCGAGGGGGCGCCCGAGCGCGGTACCCCACGGGGCGAGGGTTAAAGCCGGCAGCGACGGCGGCAGCGGGGACCGGCCGGTCGGTCGGGCGCGGCGCCCCACGGGGCCGGGGTTCAGGCCAGCGGCGACGGCAGCGGTAGGGGCAGGGTCGGGCGCCCCAGCCGGGCGCGGCGCCCCACAGGGCGGGGGTTCAAGCAGGCGGCGAGGGCAGCAGCGGGGACCGGCCGGTCGGTCCGGTGCGGCGCCCCGCGGGGCTGGGGTTCAGGCTGGCGGCGACGGCAGCGGCAGGGGCGGGGCGGAGGCGGTCGGTCCGGCGCAGTGCCCCACGGGGCCGGGGTTCAAGCAGGCGGCGGGTGGGGACCGGCTGGTCGGTCGGGCGCGGCAGAGCAGGGAGGGAGTGGTCGGGGCGGGCCGGGGCGGCGGGTTCGCCGTTCCCGCGTCGCCCGGGCGTCGGAGCCGGCCGCCTCTGAAACCGCTACCCCTCTCTGAACTGGGCGAATACGCAGGGTGATGGCGGGGAGGGGTGCCCTGCGCACCGCGAGAGCACTCCGGTGATTCCCGGGCGCGCATCCCGGGCCGGAACGGCCCCCGGGAGGCCCGAATCGCCTTGATCGGCCTGGTGGTGAGGGGTTCGAGGCGCCCGGAAGACCGGCATGCAGGGGGCCGGAACCCGGGAAGAGCAGGGGTGGGGGCGAGATGTCGCTTTTGCCCTGCAGAGAGGACCCGCCTCGGCCACTCTGGGTGATCGGCGAGGGGGCGGTGGGGACCTGGGGGCTTACTACTCGCTGGTAGATGTAATCGGGGTGCTCTCGCGGTGCGCAAGGCGCCCCCGCCTGCGCCCGATCCCCGCCGCGAACCAGGCATACAGGGATAAGGCTCCCTGGTGGGTCCGGGCGAGCGGCCCACCCCCTTCACCGGCGCCGCCCCGCCCGACTCCCACCCTCGCTGCCCGTCTTGACCTTCGCTCTGCGGGGCGCCGCACCCGACCGACCGGCCGGTCCCCCTACTGCCGCCGTCGCCGCCCGCCTGAACCCTCGCTCCGCGAGGCGCCGCGCCCGGGCGAGGCGCCCGCCCCGCCCCTACCGCCGCCGTCGCCGCCCGCTTGAACCCTCGCTCCGCGGGGCGCCGCGCCCGACCGACCAGCCGGTCCCCCTACTGCCGCCGTCGCCGCCCGCCTGAACCCTCGCTCCGTGAGGCGCCGCGCCCGGGCGAGGCGCCCGCCCCGCCCCTGCCCCCGCCGTCGCTGCCCGCCTGAACCCTCGCTCCGCGGGGCGCCGCACCCGACCGACCAGCCGGTCCCCCTACTGCCGCCGTCGCTGCCCGCTTGGGCCCCGGCCACGTGAGGCGCCGCGCCCGGTAGGGGCGCCTCCCGTTCCTCGTCCCTCCCCCGAGTTCCTCGGTTTCCTCGCTGCAACGGCCCACTTGCCGCAACGGCCGCTTGACGACGAGCGCTCTGGCAGGGCCGCGGCGCCGAGATCCTCGGGGAGGGGATCAGGGAAGGGGTCTGGGAGGGGGAGGGAAGGGCGGGTCAGCCCTTCTTCAGGTAGCCGATGTCGGCGTAGTCGAGGGGGCGGAAGCCGGGGGCGCCGATGTTGGCGAGGTCGGTGCGGGCGGCCATCAGCTGGGGGCGCTGGTAGAGGGGGAGGGTGTGGCCGGCCTCCCAGAGCAGGCGGTCGGCCTCGTTGACGGCGGCGGTGGCGGCCTCGGCGTCCGGGGCGGCCAGGGCCTCCTCCATGGCGGCGTCGATCTCCGGGGAGGAGATGCGGCCGACGTTGGAGCGCCAGTCCGGCTCGCCGGCGCCGCCGGAGCCCTCACCGCCGCCGGAGCCCTCGGCGCCGCCGGCCGGGGAGGCCCACTGCGGGAGGGAGGCCGAGACCGGGAAGTCGCCGCCGGTGTTGACGAAGGAGACCAGGTCGTAGTCGCCGGGCAGCACGTAGCGGGAGAACAGCTCGTCGCCGCCGACCGGTTCGATCTCCACCGCGACGCCGATCTCCTCCAGCATGGCCTGGACCATCTCGGCCTCGCTCTGCGCCGGGGCGTGGCCGCGGGGGACCAGGTAGCGCAGGGCCAGGGGCTCGCCGTCCTTGGTGCGCGTCCCGCCGTCGCCGGCCTTCCAGCCCGCCTCGTCCAGCAGCTCGGCGGCGCGGTCGGTGTCCCGCTCGCCCCACTCGCCGCTGTTGTCGGTGTAGCCGGGCAGGCCCTCCAGCAGGAAGTGGTTGCCGAGCGGCTCGGCCGACCAGTCCACGCCCTCCAGGGCGGCGTCGGTGAGGGCCTCGCGGTCGATGCCGAGGAAGAGGGCGTGCCGGACCCGGACGTCGGACAGGGCCGGGCTCTCCCCGTTGAGGGTGATGTGCCGGTAGTCCGGCCCCAGGGCGGTGCGGACCTCGCCGCCGTCGGCCGAGGAGGCCCGCTCGAAGGCGGCGGCGTCGACCGGCAGCTCGAAGGCGTCCACCCCGCCCTCCAGGAAGGAGGTGGTCAGCGCCTCGCCGTCCATCGTGCGGAAGACGATCTCGTCGAGCTTGGCCGGGTCGCCCCACCAGTCGGCCGAACGCTCCAGCGTCACGGTCCGCCGCTTCCGGTCCATCCCGGCGAAGGCGAACGGGCCGGCGGTCAGCGGGACGTCCTCCAGGTACCCGGTGTCGAAGGAGTCCGGGTCGCCGGCGTAGCGGGCCGGCAGCAGCGGGTCGAACAGCGACGGGTACTCCGAGAACGGCTCGTCGAAGGAGACGACCGCCTCGAACCGGTCGGCACCGCGCTCCACCGAGGCGATCCGGTCGTAGCCGACCTCGCCGCGGACCTTGTACCCGTCGGCCCCGCCGGCCAGCGCCTCGGCGGTGGCCCGGTAGTCCTTCCAGGTGATCGGGGTGCCGTCGGACCAGTGCGCCTCGGGGTTGAGCTCCAGGGTGAGCACCTGGCCCCCGCCGTCGCGCCGCAGGTCGGCGCCGAGCACGTAGTCGGGGTCGGGGCGGGCGTCCCCGTCCGGGCCGGGCTCGAACGGGGTGGGCAGCAGGGCGTCCATCACCGTGTGCACCGTGGCCAGGTTGCCGTCGGCGTGGTGCGGGTTCCACTGGGCGGGGAACTCGTTGATGCCCCACTCCAGCGTGCCGCCGTCGGCCAGCTCGTCCCGGTCGGCGGCGTTGATGTCGGCGGCCTCGGCCGACGCCGCGGTCCGCTGCTCGTTCTGGGTTCCGCCGGTACAGGCGGAGGCCGCCAGGAGAACCGCGGACAGCACGGCGAGACCTCCGCGAGCCCGTCCCTCGCGCACCTGGGCCCCCTCTCGGGCAGTGACCGGACAGCCGCCGGAACGAAAGCCACTATTGGAACAATCCGGGAATACTACTCCTCCCGTCCGGCCGGGGTGACCGCTCTCCCCTGTTCAGGCCCTGACCCGAGGATCCAGCGCCACCCGGACCGCGTCCGCGGCGAACCCCGCGACGGTCACGCAGAGTGCACCGAAGACGCAGACCGCCGCGGCGGCGTTGGTGTCGCCGGCCTCGATCGCGTCGATCAGCATCTCCCCCACCCCGTACCTGCCGAAGACCTTCTCCGCGAAAACGGCCCCGGTGAACAGGGCCGCCGTGGTGTAAGCGAAGTAGGCGGCGGTGGGGGCCAGGCAGGAGCGGAGCGCGTGGGCGCGCAGCGCCCGGCCCCGGCGCAGCCCCTTGGCCCGCGCGGTGCGGACGTAGTCGGAGCGGACCTCGTCCGCCATCAGCGCGCGCTGGTAGCGGCTGAACACCGCGGCCAGCGGCAGGGCCAGGGCCAGCGTGGGCAGGATCATATGGGCGAGCACGTCCCCCGGCGGCGCCCCGGCGTCCGGCTCGCCCACCGCGGGCAGCAGGACGCCGCCCGCGGACCGGTTCAGCGCGATCGCGAGCGTCTGCAGCACCAGCGCCACCACGACCGGCGGGACGGCGAGGAGCAGCGCCGCCCCCGCCGCGGCGGCGGTGTCCCACCGGCCGCCCCGGGAGCCCGCCCAGGCCCCGGCCGCCACGCCGCCGACCGCGCCTACCACCGCTCCGGCGGCCAGCAGCCGCAGGCTGGCCCCGGCCCGCAGCAGCAGCTCCTCCGAGACGTCGCGGCCGTCCCAGGTCCGCCCCAGGTCGCCGGTGAGGACGCCGGAGGCCCAGACCAGGTACCGCTCGGCCGGCGGCGCCTCGGGGTCGAGGTTGTTCTCCGCGAGCATCCGCGACACCGCCTCCGGCGGGGGCGGCGGGCTCATCGCCTGGTAGTTGCCGCGCGGGTCGAGCACCGCCGCGCAGAGCAGGTAGGCGCAACTGGAGGCGGCCGCCAGCAGGCACACCCCTCCGAGCAGCCGGCGCAGCAGGTACCCCGCCGCCGGGCTCACCCGGGTTGGACCTCGCCCTCGGCCACGATCACGGCCGGGCCGCGCAGCCGGGCGCCGCGGGCGTCCAGGAAGACCGTGCACTCGCCACCGGGCACCCGGACCCTCCAGGTGGCCGGGGTCCCGGCGGCGCCGGTGGCGGCGACCGCCGCCGCGACGATGCCGGTGCCGCAGGAGCGGGTCTCCCCGGAGCCGCGCTCGTAGACCCGCATGTCCAGGGCGCCCGGGCCGGTCTCGGCGACCACCTCGACGTTGCCGCCCTCGGGGAACTCCGCCGGGTCCAGCTCGGGCGCCGCGCTCAGGTCGAACCCGGCCACCGGCCGGTTCAGCACGCAGGCCAGGTGCGGGTTGCCCACCGAGATGCGCATCCCGCGCACCTCCTCGCCGCCGGCCAGCCGGGCGGCGCCCTCGCCGAGCACCTCGGGGAGGCCCATGTCGACGGTGATGTCGCCGTCGGCCTCCACCTCGACCCGGCGCGCCCCGGCCCGGGTGCCGACGGTGATCGGCCCCGCGCCGGCCAGGCCCGCATGGATCAGGTAGCGGGCGAACACCCGCACCCCGTTGCCGCACATCTCGGCGATGCTTCCGTCGGCGTTGCGGTAGTCCATGAACCACTCGGCGTCCGCGGCGCCCCCGGTCACCGGCTCCCCCAGGGCCCCGGTCCGCACGACCCGCAGCACCCCGTCGCCGCCGATGCCGGCGCGCCGGTCGCACAGCCGCGCGACCTGGTCGGCGCTGAGGTCCAGCGCACCGTCGGGGTCCGGGAGAATCACGAAATCGTTCTCGGTTCCGTGGCCTTTGGCGAAACGCATGCGGCTCATCCTAAGCCGCCCGAACGGGACCCGGGGCACGTCCGCGAGCACTGCTCCGGCGCTGCCAGACTGGAGGGATGGGCAGCGGTAGAACACACCCGGAACCGGGGAGAGGCGTCGTGGTCTCGGTGGTCGGCCCGACGGCGGCCGGCAAGTCCGACCTCGCCGTCGGCCTCGCGCTGAGCCTGCGGCCGGCCGAGATCGTCAACACCGACTCCATGCAGCTGTACCGCGGCATGGACATCGGCACCGCCAAGCTGCCCGAGGACGAGCGCCGCGGCGTCCCGCACCGCCTGCTGGACGTCTGGGACGTCACCGAGCCGGCCGACGTGGCGCGCTACCAGCGGATGGCCCGCGGCCTGGTCGACGGGATGCTCGCCGCCGGGACCGTTCCGGTCCTGGTGGGCGGGTCGGGCCTGTACGTCCGCGCGGTCCTGGACGAGCTGGAGTTCCCCGGCACCGACCCGGCGGTCCGCGCCCGGCTGGAGGGCGAGCTCGCCGAGCGCGGCCCGGCCGCCCTGCACGCCCGGCTGGCCGAGTCGGACCCGGCCGCGGCGGAGGCGATCCTGCCGAGCAACGGGCGGCGCATCGTCCGCGCGCTGGAGGTGATCGAGCTGACCGGCCGCCCGTTCACCGCGACCCTGCCCCGGCACGAGTCCCGCTACCCGGCCGTGCAGATCGGCCTGGAGGTCCCCCGGCCCGAGCTGGACGAGCGCATCGCCCGGCGGGTCGACCTGATGTGGGAGGCCGGGCTGGTCGAGGAGGTCCGCGAGCTGTCCCGGCACGGCCTGGCCGAGGGGCGCACCGCCCCCCGGGCCCTCGGCTACGCCCAGGTGCTGCGCTTCCTGGCCGGCGAGTGCGGCGAGGAGGAGGCCCGCGAGGAGACCGTCCGCGCCACCCGCCGGTTCGCCCGCCGCCAGGAGTCCTGGTTCCGCCGCGACCCGCGGGTGCGCTGGCTCCGCTACGACGACCCGGACCTGCTCGGACGGGCCCTGGAGCTGGTCGCCGGGGCGGCGGGGGCCGGGACCGGCGGAATCGGGGAGAGCGCCCGGAGAAGTCCGATGGACGCTTGACGTCCCCTTTACCCGGTTTTCCGGGGTGGTGCGCCCCCTGCTCAGGGACAATCGCGCCATGACGACTTCCGTGGAGTACCCCTCCGGGGCGCCCGCCTGGCTGGACCTGACGGTCCCCGACGTCGGCCGCGCCGCCGGGTTCTACGGGGAGCTGCTCGGCTGGGAGTTCGACACCGGCCCCTACACCACCGCGCTGCTGGACGGGGACCGGGTCGCCGGGCTGAGCGCCGCCGCGGACCCGTCCGGGCCGGCCTACTGGACCGCGCACCTGGCCGCCCCGGACCTGGACCGCTCCCTGGAGGCCGCCGCCCGGCTGGGCGGCCGGGTGCTCTCCGGCCCGGAGGACGTCGCCGGGCTGGGCACCCGCGCCGTGGTGCGGGACCCGGCCGGCACCGAGTTCGCGCTGTGGCTGCGCGGCTCGCTGGGCGGCGCCGAGGCGTTCGGCGTCCCCGGCGCCCCGATCTGGGCCGAGGCGACCAGCACCGACGTGCCGGCCACCGCGGACTTCCTGGTCCGGCTGTTCGGCTACGAGGCCGAGCGGATCGCCGACGCGGAGTACGTGACGCTGTACAGCGGCGGCTCCCCGGTGTGCGGCGTCTACGCGGGCGCCGGCGAGCGCACCGCCTCCGGCCGCGGCGCCTGGCTGTGCTACCTGGTGGTGCAGGACGCCGACCGGACCGCGGACCGCGCGGTCGAGAACGGCGGCGCGGTGCTCCGCCCGGCCGGCGCCTCCGGCTACGGCCGCTGGAGCCTGATCGCCGACCCGTTCGGCGCCCGCTTCGCCGCGATGGAGGTCCCGAACGGCGACTGACACGACTGACCGGCCCGGACATGCCTACCCGTCCCGGGCGCGCCCACCTCCTCGAGCTCAGCGTCGTCGCCTTTCCCGGCCCCGACCCCGCGCCCACCTCGTCGAGCTCCGCGTCGTCGTCTTTTCCCGACCCCTTCCCGCTCGGGGAAACGAGACCGCCTCCGGTGGGCCGGGCAAAGATGACGACGCGGAGCTCGACGTCATCGCAGCGGTACCACGACGGTGTTGAGCCCCGGCCTGTTGCTTTTGCCCGGCCCACCGCCCCGGCGATCCCGCGCGGGGCCGGGGACCGAGGGAAAGAGCAGCGGCCCTGGGCTCGACAAGGTGAGCGCGGGGCCGGGGTGGAAGAGCAGTGGCCCCGGGCTCGACAAGGCGGGTGACCCCCCATCGATGATCTCTAGGCCGTACGACTCCGCGCTCAGCTCCAGCGGGCCACGAAGTAGCCGACGCCGTAAGGCGCCTCGTGGGCGAGGAGTTCGCCGGAGAGGCCGGCGCCGGCGGCCGCGCCGGCCAGCACCTGCCAGGCCGGGCGGCCCGCCGCCATCAGCTCGTCGGCCCGGGCCGGGTCGATCGCGGCCAGCGCCCCGGTGTCCGCGCCGCCCAGTGCGGCGGCGACCTCGGCGTCGAAGGCGGGGGCCCGCTCGTCCGGGCGGCCCGGGGAGGCCGGGGGCCTGCGGGCGCTGCCGTCCCCCATCGCCACCAGGGCCAGCCGTGGCACCGAGGCGGCCAGCTCCGCGCCGATCGCGGCGCAGCGCTCCGGGGCGGCGTCCGCCGGGACCTCCAGGTAGCGGTCGGGGCGGAGCCCGGCGCGCTCGGCGAGCCAGCGGCCCACGGTCAGCGCCAGGGGCAGCTCGACCGGCCCCGGCCCCACCCGCAGCGCCGCGCCGAACGGCGCCAGGTCCCCGCCGGCGTCCGGTCCGTGCGCCCGCTCCCGCTCGCCCGCCCCCACCACCGCGACCAGGTCGGCGCCGGCCTCGGCGACGGCGGAGAGCGCCGCCCCGCACAGCTTCCGCACCCCGTCCAGCTCGGCCGCGGCGCCCCGGGCGACCTCGGGGACCAGCAGCGGCGGGTGCGGGCAGACGGCGGCGGCGATCAGCATGGCTCACCACCCTACGGCCGCCCGCGGCCCCGCCCCGCCGGTGAGGGAGGACTTCCCTCCGCGGGCCTGTACGGGCGGCCGCCGGAGGGCTATCGTGACCGTATGACCGGATCGGTCGATTCGGTCATGAAATGGCGTCGCGCAGGAGAGCGGAGAGCATGGCGGGCAGCGGAACGGAACAGCGCACCGGGGAGCGGCGGGGCGCCGGGGACAGGCGCGAGGAGCGGGCCGACCGGATCCTGCAGGCCGCCGGGGAGCTGCTCACCGCCCTGGGGTACCGGCGGGTCTCGATCAGCGAGGTCGCCGAGCGCGCCGGTGTCGGCAAGGGCACCGTCTACCTGCACTTCCCCACCAAGGAGGCGCTCTTCCTCAGCGTGCTGATGCGCTCCCAGGAGCGGATGCTCCGGGCCGAGATCGCGGAGATGCGCGCCGACCCCGCGGCGATCCTGCCCGGCCGGATCGCCTCCGCCGCCTACCGGATGGTCGACCGGGACCCGGTCGCGCGCACCGTGGTCACCGGCGACACCGAGACCCTCGGCGTGCTGGCCCGCACCGCGGCGACCGAGGTCGCCGAGCTGTCCCGGCTGCGCTTCGAGACCTTGGGCGCGCACTTCCGGCTCCTGGACGAGCACGGCCTGCTCCGCCCCGGGGGGACCCCCGAGGAGCGGATGTACGGCTACGCCGCGACGGTGGCCGGGTTCCTGGTCATCGGGGCGCTGTCCCCGTTCGACCTGCCCGGCGGGGAGGCCCCCGCCGAGCTGCTGGGGCGGACCGTCCGCGACGCGTTCGAGGCCGGCCCCGAACCCGACCCGGAGCGGCTGCGGGCCGCCGCCCCCGCGGCCATCGGCCTGTTCCAGAACCTGCTGGACCGGCTGGTCGAGGAGATCGCCCGGCAGAAGTCGAGCTGAGGCCGGCCCCGCCGCGGACCCGGCGGGGCCGGCACCCGATGCAGAGAGGAAGCGACATGTCCGCGCCCACCGAGAACACCACGAGTGCCGCCGGCGCCCCGGTCGACCTCGGCGACCCCGGCTTCCACACCGACCCCTACGCCAGGTACGAGGAGCTGCGCGCCCGCGGGCGGCTCATCCCGGTCGAGTTCCCCTTCAAGGGCCGGACCGCCTGGGTGATCCCGCACTACCAGGACGCCCGGGCGGTCCTCGCCGACAAGCGGATGCTCAACGACCCCAGCCCGCTCTTCCCGTCCGGCCGGCGCGGCGCCGGGAACATGCGCCTCCAGCTGCTGGAGGAGAGCGGGGTGCCCCGGGAGTACAGCCGCTACCTGGTCGACGCGAGCATCCTCGACATGGACGCCCCCGACCACACCCGGATCCGCAAGCTCGTCTCGCGGGCCTTCACCGTCAAGCGGGTCAACGCGCTGCGCCCCCGAGTGGAGGAGATCACCGACGCCCTGCTGGACGCGCTGCCCGGGCACGCCGAGGACGGCGCGGTGGACCTCATCGAGCACTTCGCCTACCCGCTGCCGATCACCGTCATCTGCGAGCTGGTCGGCGTCCCCGAAGAGGAGCGGAGCGCCTGGCGCGACTGGGGCAGGAAGCTGTTCCGCCTGGACGACCAGGGGCTGCGCGCGGACGCCCTGATCGGCATCGCCGAGCAGTCCAAGGCGCTCATCGCCGAGCGCCGGTCCACCCCGGCCGACGACCTGATGACCGCGCTGATCCGCGCGCACGACGAGGACGGCGGGCGGCTCTCCGACGACGAGCTGGTCTCGCTGGTGCTCACCCTGATCCTGGCCGGGCACGAGACCACCGCGCACCTGATCGGCAACGGGACCCTGGCCCTGCTCACCCACCCCGACCAGCTGCACCTGCTCCGCACCGAGCCGGACATCGGCCCGCGCGCGGTGCACGAGCTGATGCGCTGGTGCGGCCCGATCCACGGCACCCGGCTGCGCTACGCCTCGGAGGACATGGAGGTCAACGGGCTCCGGCTGACCAGGGGGCACGCCTACATCGCGCTGCTCGGGTCGGCCAACTCCGACCCCGCCGAGTTCCCGGACCCCCGCCGGCTGGACCTGTCCCGCGAGCCCGCCGGGCGGCGCGAGTCGCACATGGGCTTCGGGCACGGCGCCCACTACTGCCTGGGCGCGGCCCTGGCCCGGCAGGAGGGCGAGGTGGCGTTCACCCGGCTGTTCGACCGCTACCCGGGCCTCTCGCTCGCGGTGCCCCCGTCCGAGCTGCGCCGCGAACCGCTCCCGCTCAGCTGGCGGCTGGCCGAGCTGCCGGTGCGGACCGGCTGAACGGGCGGAGCCGCCGGCCCGGTCCTCCGGGTCCGGCGGCTCCGCGGCGCCGATCGGGGCGGCGGTCAGGCGTCGCAGCAACCGCCCGCGGCGGCCGGCGCCGGGGCCGGGGCGCCGATCGACGGCATGCCCAGCATCACCCCCGGCTTGCCCTGCTCCTCGGCGGCGCCGTTGCGCGCGGCCCAGGCGTCACCGGCCCGGGTGCGGCGCAGCCCGCGCACGCCGGAGTCGGCGACCAGGTGGTGCGGTGCGGCGTAGGTGATGCCGACCCGGACCATGTCGCCGGGGCGGGGCTCCTCGGCGCCCTCCTCCACCGCGAAGTGGACCAGCCGGTTGTCCGGGGCGCGGCCGGAGAGCCGGCGGCGCTCGCCGTCCTTGCGCCCCTCGCCCTCGGCGACCAGCAGCTCGGTCTCGGTGCCGACGAGCTTGGCGTTCTCCTCCGCGGAGATCCGCTCCTGGAGGGCGATGAGGCGCTCGTAGCGCTCCTGCACGACCTCCTTGGGCAGCTGCCCGTCCATCTCCGCGGCCGGGGTGCCGGGGCGCTTGGAGTACTGGAAGGTGAACGCGGAGGCGAACCGGGACTCGGCCACCACGTCCAGGGTCTCCTGGAAGTCCTCTTCGGTCTCACCGGGGAAGCCGACGATGATGTCGGTGGTGATGGCCGCCTCGGGCATGGCCGCGCGGACCTTCTCCACGATGCCCTGGAACCGCTCGCGCCGGTAGGAGCGGCGCATCGCCTTGAGCACCCGGCTGGACCCGGACTGCAGCGGCATGTGCAGCTGCGGCATCACGTTGGGGGTCTCGGCCATCGCCTCGATGACGTCGTCGGTGAAGTCGCGGGGGTGCGGGGAGGTGAACCGGACCCGCTCCAGCCCCTCGATGCCGCCGCAGGCGCGCAGCAGCTTGGAGAAGGCCTGCCGGTCGCCGAACTCCGAGCCGTAGGCGTTGACGTTCTGGCCGAGCAGGGTCACCTCGACGGCACCCTCGTCCACCAGGGCGCGCACCTCGGCGAGGACGTCGCCGGGGCGGCGGTCCTTCTCCTTGCCGCGCAGCGACGGCACGATGCAGAAGGTGCAGGTGTTGTTGCAGCCGACGGAGACCGACACCCAGGCCGCGTAGGCCGACTCCCTGCGGGTGGGCAGGGTGGAGGGGAACGCCTGCAGCGACTCCTCGATCTCCACCTGCGCCTCGCGCTGCACCCGGGAGCGCTCCAGCAGGATCGGCAGCGAGCCGATGTTGTGCGTGCCGAAGACCACGTCCACCCAGGGCGCGCGGCGGACGATCTCGCCGCGGTCCTTCTGCGCCAGGCAGCCGCCGACGGCGATCTGCATGCCGGGGCGGGCGTCCTTCACCGGGCGCAGGTGCCCGAGGTTGCCGTAGAGGCGGTTGTCCGCGTTCTCCCGGACCGCGCACGTGTTGAAGACGATGACATCTGCGGTGCTGTTCTCGGCTGCGCGCTCGTACCCCGCATCCTCCAGCAGACCGGACAGGCGCTCGGAGTCGTGCACGTTCATCTGGCAGCCGTAGGTCCGCACCTCGTAAGTACGACTCTGGCTCACCTCTCCAGGCTAGTGGCCCGCGCGACCCGCTCGGCCCCGCGCCGGCCCGGATCCGGGCCGGTCCCGGCCGCGCCCGGCGAAGGGTTTCCGTGGGCGTCGCCTCAGGTGGTAGAGGGTGGGGGCGGGGCCGCGGCGGCCCGGCGGCGATGCGCGCACCCCTCCCGACCACTAAGGTCGACTTGTAGGTCTTCACCCCCGCGAGCACAGAGATCTCCGTTATGACCGACCGCGTCACGGCCCCCTACGGCGCCTGGCCATCGCCGATCGCAGCGAGCGACGTCGCCCGAGGAGTCCGACGGCTGGGTTTCCCCTCGGTCGCCGGCGACGAGGTCTGGTGGGAGGAGGCCCGCCCGGACGAGGGCGGCCGCACCACCGTGATGCGGCGCGGCGCCGACGGGGCCGACATCGAGCTCCTGCCCGCCCCGTGGAGCGCCTGCACCCGGGTGCACGAGTACGGCGGGCGCTCCCACCTGCCCGTGCCGCGCCGCGACGACAAGGCCCGCACCCGGTACGGGATCGTCTTCGCCAACGCCGCCGACCAGCGGCTCTACCTGCTCGAACGGGACTCCCGGACGCCGGCCCCGCTCACCCCTGAACCGGAGGCCCCGGCCGCGCTGCGCTACGCCGACCCGGCGCTGTCCGCCGACGGCAAGCGGGTGGTATGCGTGCGCGAGGAGCACGCCGCGGACGGGTCGGTGCGGCGCGCCATCGTCTCGGTGCCGCTGTCCGGCCGGGCCGCGGACGAGCCCGGAGCGGTGTCCGTGCTGGTCACCGGGGCCGACTTCTTCGCCTCCCCGGTGCCGTCCCCGGACGGCGGGCACCTGGCCTGGGTGGCGTGGAACCACCCGCGCATGCCCTGGGACGGCACTGAGCTGCGGGTGGGACGACTCGGCCCGGACGGGGTGACCGGCGCCTACACCCTCAAGGGCGGCGTCTCGGAGTCGGTGCTGCACCCGGTCTGGAACGGCCCCTCCCGGCTCTGCTTCGTCTCCGACTGGCCCGGGTTCTGGAACCTCTACGAGATCGGCCTGACCGGCCAGGCGATCGCGCTCTACCCGGACGAGAGCGAGTTCACCCCGGGCCCGGCGCGGCTGGGCACCCTCCCCTACGTGCGGCTGGACGACGGCCGCCTGGTGGTGCTGCACGGCGGCGCCGACCTGGTCCCGGCCGTCTACGACCCGCGGACCCTGGAGCTCGCCCCGCTGGACACCCCGTTCACCAGCTGGGAGACGCTCGGCGGAGACGGGAACCGGGTGGTCGGGCTGGCCTCGGGGCCGCGCACCCCGCAGAGCCTGGTGCAGCTGGACCCCGACACCGGCCGGGTGCGGACACTCCGTGCCTCCCTGGACGACCTGCCCGACCCCGGCTACCTGCCGGAGCCCGAGGCGGTCGAGCTGCCCGGGCGGTACGGCGGCACCGTGCACGCCAACCTCTACCGGCCGGCCAACCCGGAGGCCGCCGCGGACGGGCCGGCGCCGTACGCGGTCTGGGTGCACGGCGGCCCGGTGGCCCGCGCCACCACCGGCCTCGACCTGGCCAAGGCCTACTTCACCAGCCGCGGCATCGGGGTGGTGGACGTCAACTACAGCGGCTCCATCGGGTTCGGCCGCACCTACCGCGAGCGGCTGCACGGCATGTGGGGCGTGCTGGACGTGGAGGACGCCGAGGCGGTGGCCCGGGCGCTGGCCGCCGACGGCACCGCCGACCCGGACCGGATCGCGGTGCGCGGCGGCAGCGCGGGCGGCTTCACCACGCTGCTCGCCGCCGGGGGCGACGCCTTCGCCTGCGGAACCTCCCTGTACGGGGTGACCGACCTGCTCCGGCTGGCCGCCGAGACGCACGACTTCGAGTCCCGGTTCCTGGACTCGCTGCTCGGCCCGCTGCCCGGCTACTCCGCGACCTACCGCGAGCGCTCCCCGATCAACAGGGCGGACCGGGTCCGGGTGCCGCTGCTGCTGCTCCAGGGCACCGAGGACCGGGTGGTGCCGCGCGCCCAGGCGTCGGAGTTCGCCGCCGCACTGGCCGAGGGCGGGGTGCGGCACGCGCTGATCGAGTTCGAGGGCGAGGGGCACGGCTTCCGCGCCGCCGAATCGGTGCAGCGCGCCCTCGAAGCCGAGCTGGCCTTCTACGGCGAGGTCTTCGGCTTCACCCCGCCGGGGGTGCCGCCGGTGGAGCTGGTCACCGAGTACCCCGACCCCGAACTGGAGGCCGAGCCGCTGCCGGAGCTGGACGAGACCGCCCTGGACGAGGCCGCGGCCGCCCCCTCCCCCGAGACCGCCGGGGAGCCGACGGCACCCGAGGCCGCCGGGAACCCCGCCGAACCCGCCGCCCCCGGGTCGGCCGCGCCCCCGCCCGGCCCCGAACCGATCTGGCCCGGCGGCACCCCGAGCGGGGCGGAGAAGGGCTGATCCCGCCCGGCCTGGATCTCAGCGGAGGTCAGAGCACGGCCACCTGGACGCGCGGACCGCACAGGGTCCGGAGGTCCTTGGGGTCCGACGTGAGCAGGGTGACCGGAGGGGGTGCGGCGAGCGCCGTGGCCGCGACGATCGCGTCGAGGGCGTGCTCGTGGCCGTGCAGCCCCGCTGCGGCCAGGACCCTGCTCGCCTGGCGGGCGATCGCCTCACTGGACGGGACGACGGTCACCCGGGAGACCGCGTAGTCGAACCGGGCCTGATGGACCTTGGGGTCACGCGCCTCGACCAGGGTCACCGAGCTCGCCACCACCCGGATGTCCTCCGCCTCGGCCGCGGCCAGCCAGTCGGTGACAACGGGAGCGTTCCGAACGAGCCCGGACAGCCCTTCGCTGTCCAGGACGAGCGTGCCGCTCACGCGGCGTCCGCCGATCCCTCCGCCTCTCCGCGCAGAATCGCGCGTTTGGCTTGGACCGATACGGGGTCGACCGGTCCGTGCTCGGCCTCGGCCCACTCGATCAGCTCGCGCAGGTGCTCCCGCTCCACCTGGCGCTGGATGAGGTCCTCGACGTACGCGGACATTCCACGTTCGCCCATGCGCTTCTCGAGCGCGGCGAGCGTTCCCTCATGGAGGGAGAGGGACACGTCCTGTATGGGCCCTTCGCCGAGAGCAGGGGCATCGCTCATGGAGTCGAGTCCAACAAGCCGTCCCTCTCCCGACCGGTGGTTTCCGCCGCTCCGGGCGGTCCTCAGCGGGCGGTCTCGGTGGCGCGGGACTCTCGGACGACGGTGACGCGGATCTGGCCGGGGTAGGTGAGCTCCTCCTCCACCCGTTTGGCCACGTCGCGGGCGATGACCTGGGACTGGACGTCGTCGACGTCCTCCGGGCGGACCATGATGCGCAGTTCCCGGCCGGCCTGCATGGCGAAGACCTTCTCCACGCCGGGGTTGGAGCGGGCGATCTCCTCCAGCCGCTGCAGGCGCTCCACGTAGGCCTCCAGGGACTCCCGGCGGGCGCCCGGGCGGCCGCCGCTGATCGCGTCGGCGGCCTGGGTGAGCACCGCTTCGACGGTGCGCACCTCCACCTCGTTGTGGTGCGCCTCGATCGCGTGCACCACGTCGTCGGACTCGCCGTAGCGGCGGGCGATCTCCGCGCCGATCACCGCGTGGCTGCCCTCCACCTCGTGGGTGAGCGCCTTGCCGATGTCGTGCAGCAGCGCGCCGCGCTTCACCGACGCCGGGGCCATGCCCAGCTCGGCGGCCATCATCCCGGCCAGGTGCGCCGACTCCACCAGGTGCTCCAGCACGTTCTGGCCGTAGGAGGTGCGGTAGCGCAGCTGGCCGAGGAGGGTGACCAGCTCCGGGTGCATGTCCGCGACGCCGGTCTCCACCAGGGCGTCCTCTCCGGCCCGCACGCACAGCCGGTCCACCTCGGCCCTGCTGGTCCCGTGCACGTCCTCGATCCGCTGCGGGTGGATCCTGCCGTCCTGGACCAGCCGCTCCAGGGTGATCCGGGCGGCCTCCCGGCGCACCGGGTCGAAGCAGGAGAGCAGCACCGCCCCGGGGGTGTCGTCGATGATGAGGTTGACCCCGGTGACCGACTCGAAGGCGCGGATGTTGCGCCCCTCCCGGCCGATGATCCGGCCCTTCATGTCGTCGGAGGGCAGGTGGAACACCGAGACCACGGACTCGCTGGTCTGCTCGGTGGCCAGGCGCTGCACCGCCAGCGAGATGATCTTGCGGGCCCGCTTCTCGCCGTTCCGGCGCGCCTCCGCCTCGATCTCCCGGACGGTCAGCACCGCGTCCCGCTTGGCCTGGGCCTCCGCCGCGGCGACCAGTTCGGCCCGGGCCTGCTCCGCGGTGAGCGACGCGGCGGCCTCCAGCGCGCTGACCCGCTCCCGGTCCCGGTCGGCCAGGTCCCGTTCGAGCCCGGCCAGCCGCTCCTCGCGCTCGTCCAGCCGGCGCCCGGCGTCGGTGACCCGGCGCAGTTCCGCGTCGAGCCGGTGCTCCCGCTCGTCCAGCCGGGCCTCGCGCCGCTCCGCCTCGGCTCGGCGCTCCTCGATCCGCGCCCGGTCGGCGGCCCACTCCTCCTCGGCGGCGGCGCGCCGCGCCGCCAGCCGGGCCTCCAGCTCCCCGGTGCGCCGCTCGGCCTCCGCCTCGGCCTCGGCGCGGATCCGCCCGGCCTGCTCCCTGGCCTCGGTGAGCTCGCGGCGGATCTCTCCGGCGCGCCGCTCCCTGGCCGCGAGCAGGACGCGGACCAGGAGGAGCAGGGTGACCGCGGCGAGGACGGCGAGCGCGACCGCCCCGGCGGCCAGCGGGCCGGTCGCAGCGTCCATGCCCCTCCCCCAACCGTCTCCGCCGCCGGGGGCGGACCGCGCGGCGCGCGGCGCCTCCGGACCGCGGCCGCCCGGGACCGGGCGCCCGGCGCTCTCTCCGCCGTTCCCGGTGTGCGGGTGGCCCGCTGTGGATAGGGCTACCCGAGGCGCGCGGAGTTAATACGCCTGTCCGGCGAGGTTAGGGCTCCCGTCACATGACGGGCAAGTGAAGGACGGTGACGCACCGTGGCCGCCCGGAGGACGACCGCCCCCGGGAAAGGCCCCGACCTGGGGGGACACCCGGCGGCGCGGTAGTTGATCACTGAACCATCACGATCGGGCCGGCGCCCGGCGGTTCAGCCCAGGTCCGGGTCGGGCAGTTCCAGGTCGGAGCCCTCCGCCTCCAGCTCCTCGCGGACCAGCCGGTAGGCCGTCCCGCCCGGGAATCCCCGGCGGGCCAGCATGCCCATCACCCGGCGCACCCGGACCGCGTCGTCCTTGCCCTGGGTGGCGGCGAGCTTGCGGCGGACCAGTTCGCGGGCGGTCTGCTCCTCCCGGTCGGCGCTGAGGTCGTCCACCGCGGCCTGGACCGTCTCCGCGGCGACCCCGCGCCGGCGCAGCTCGGCGGCGAGGGCGCGGCGGCCCAGCCCCCGCCCGGTGTGCCGGGACTCCACCCAGGCGGCGGCGAAGGCCTCGTCGTCGATCAGCCCCACTTCGCCGAACCGGCCCAGCACGGTCTCCGCGACGCGGTCGTCGATGCCGCGCCGCTGCAGCGCCTCGGCCAGCTGCGCGCGGGTCCGCGGTGCGGTGGCCAGCATCCGCAGGCAGACGATGCGCGCCCGGGCCTCGGGGTCGTGCTCGTCGTGCTCCCCCTCGGCGGGGGAGCCGGACTCGGAGTGCGGCTCAGGCATCCGTCGCGGCGGCGGTCTTGGCCTTGGCCCCGCGCTTGGCGGCGGCCGGGACCGCGGCGGCGGGCTCCTTCTCCTTCTCCGGCTCCTTGGCCGCCGCGTCGGCGGCCGGAGAGGCGGAGTCGTCCCCCTTCATCGGGACGCCGAGCTTCTCCTTGATCTTCTTCTCGATCTCCAGCGCCATGTCGGAGTTGTCCCGCAGGAAGTTGCGGGCGTTCTCCTTGCCCTGGCCCAGCTGGGTGCCCTCGTAGGTGTACCAGGCGCCGGACTTGCGCACGATGCCGTTCTCCACGCCGAGGTCGATCAGGCCGCCCTCGCGGGAGATGCCGACGCCGTACAGGATGTCGAACTCGGCCTGCTTGAACGGCGGGGCGGTCTTGTTCTTCACGACCTTGACCCGGGTCCGGTTGCCGACCGCGTCGGTGCCGTCCTTGAGGGTCTCGATCCGGCGGACGTCCAGCCGGACCGAGGAGTAGAACTTCAGCGCCCGGCCGCCGGTGGTGGTCTCCGGGGAGCCGAACATCACGCCGACCTTCTCCCGGAGCTGGTTGATGAAGATCGCGGTGGTGTTGGTCTGGTGCAGCGCGCCGGCGATCTTGCGCAGCGCCTGGGACATCAGGCGGGCCTGCAGGCCGACGTGGCTGTCGCCCATCTCGCCCTCGATCTCGGCCCGCGGCACCAGGGCCGCGACCGAGTCGACCACCAGGATGGAGACCGCGCCGGAGCGGATCAGCATGTCGGCGATCTCCAGCGCCTGCTCGCCGGTGTCCGGCTGGGAGAGCAGGAGGTCGTCGGTGTTCACGCCGATCTTCTTGGCGTACTCGGGGTCCAGGGCGTGCTCGGCGTCGATGAAGGCGGCGATGCCGCCCTCGCGCTGGGCGTTGGCGACGGCGTGCAGTGCGACGGTGGTCTTACCGCTGCTCTCCGGGCCGTAGACCTCGACGATGCGGCCCCGCGGGATGCCTCCGATGCCCAGGGCGACGTCCAGCGCGATGGCACCGGTCGGGATGGACTGGATCGGCGGGCGGTCGTCATCGCCGAGGCGCATGACGGACCCCTTGCCGAACTGGCGCTCGATCTGCGCGAGCGCGGTTTCGAGAGCCTTGTCTCGGTCAGTAGCTGCCACGGGGAACCCCTGTTGGGTCGGTGTCTTCTTCTTCATCTCGGAAGTGACGCTACGCCCTCGCCGTGACATTTCACGACGGCTTCCGCCACCTGTGGACGGCCGGGGGCGCGGCGCCGGACGTGTGCGCGCCGCGTGTCTTCGACCACTCTCGCGGACCCCGGTGTCACCGCCAAGCCTACCCGAACTTCTGTTCGATTACCGGTACCTCCGCACGGGCGGCGCGCCCCGGACCGCTACCGGACCGCCTCGGGCAGGTCGAACGCCTCGCAGACGCGGCGCCAGACCTCCTTGGCCGCGATCCCGTCGGCGAGCGCCTGGCGGACCGTCCGCGACCCCAGCCCGTCGATCACGTAGTCCTGCGCCAGGCTCTCCGCGTAGGCCTCGCCGAACTGCTCGTACATCCGCTCCCAGAAAAGTGTCAGTCTCATCGCCTCCAGTATCGGTCCCGCCGGGCGCGGCCGGAGCCGGTGCGGGTCCGCAGCAGCGGGGCGATCAGCAGGAACACCGGGGCGGCCAGCGCGAACAGCACGCCCGGGCCGGCCGCCTGGGAGCCCAGTCCGTACCCGGCGTAGGCCAGGACCGCCACCGCCTCGGCGCCCAGCCCGCCGACCGAGAGCACGGTGGCGCGCGCCGGGCCGGCCACCGCGTGCTGGACCCGGGTCTCGGCGGCCACCGAGGCCCACTCGAAGGCGCCGAAGGCCGCGCCGACCAGCACCATCCCCACCGGGTGCCCGATCAGGGCGCCCGCCGCCAGCAGGGCCGCGGCCGCGGCGAGCACCGGAGCCGCCCGGCGGACGCCCCGCCCGGCCGCCCACTCCCCCGCGGCGGCGAGCACCGCGGCCGGGACCAGCAGCAGCGGGACGGCCGCCGGGCCGGCCGCCAGCGATGCGGCGAGCAGCGGCAGGAACTCGTCCAGCGCGGTCGCGCCCATCAGGACCGCCATCGCGACCAGCCCGGTGCGCACCGCCGCCGAGCGGCGCGCCTCGCCCAGCGCGGCGCCGAGCACCGCCGCGTGCCGCCGCCACCAGGGGCCGGCCGCCGCCGGGGCGGCCTCCTCTCCGTCCTGCTCCGGGCCGGGGGTCCGCCGCGCCGTGGGAAAGGCGAGCGCCGCCAGGGCCGCGCCGAGCATCGCCAGCACGCTGCCGGCGCCGACCGCCGGGTAGCCGCCGGCCGCCATGACCGGGGCGGCCAGCGCGGTGGAGGCGGCGATCGCGGCGGTGCCCAGCGCCCGGGAGCGCCCGATCAGCCGGGCGTAGGCCCCGGTCGCGCCGGCCGCCGCCAGCTCGTCGTAGACCAGCGCCTGCAGCGTGCCCGAGGCCAGGGCGAGGCCGACCGCCCAGAGCACGAAGCCGGCGGCGAAGGCGGGGTAGGCCGGGACCAGCGTCCACAGCGCGAAGCCGGCCGCGGAGAACAGCGGCGCGACGGCGAGCAGCGCACGGCGCGGGAGGGTGTCGGCGAGCACGCCGGTGGGCACTTCGAGGACCGAGACCGCGACCGACCACAGGATCAGCAGCGTGGAGATCTGCCCGGCGGAGAGCCCGGCGTCGGCGAAGAGCAGCGCGTACAGCGGGTAGAGCAGGACGAGGTCGGTGAGGAGCGCGTAGCCGTAGAGGGCGCGCGCCGTCCGCGCCTCGGGGCGGGATCAACATCGCCGGAACATGCTCCGAGGATAGGCCGCCCCCGTGCGGCGGACAAGGCCGCTACCGGCCGCCGCTCTCCTCCGGCCGCTTCGCCGCGATGACCGGGACCGCCACCGCCCCGATCAGCGCCGTCGCGTAGGGCGCCGGCCCCGCCGCGACCGCCACGCCGATCCCGTCGGACCCGATGCCGGTGTAGTGCAGCAGAATGCGCACCGCGCTGGACAGCAGGAAGCCCAGCAGCCATCCGCCGAAGAGCCCGGCCACGGCGGCGCCGAGGATCTTCATCGCCGCTCCCCCTTCACTCCGTGCCACCCCCGCCCGCCCCGGCCCCGCGGAGGGGGCGGTTCCGGGGCGGGCGGAGCCTTGCACCGATGACGCTAGGGAGCGGCCCGCCCGCCCCGCGTCCGCCGCACGGGTGAACCCGCCCTGCATCCTCCGCGGTACGCGGCCCGCGGCGGGTACCCCGCCCGGGGTCCGGCCGGCCACCGGGCGGACCGCTCCGGGCGGCGCGCGCGGGCTACTCCTCCGCCGTGGCGGCGAACAGCTCCTCGCGGGCGTTCTGCACGGCGAGCAGCAGGGCGCCGCGCAGGACCGGGTCGGGCACCCGGCCGATCGCGACGTCGGGGGCGTTGGGGGCGACCCGGGGGACCGCGGCGGCCACCCGGCGGGCGAGGTCGTCGCCGCCGGCCTCGGCCACGGCCCCGCCGAGCACCGCCAGGCCCGGGTCGAGCACCACGCTGACCGAGGCGACGCCGAGGGCGATCCGCTCGGCGAGCTCGTCGAGGAAGGCGTCGCCGCCGGAGCCGGCTTTGCGGGCCGCGGCGATCACCTCGGCCGCGGTTCCCCCCTCGAAGCCGTGCCCGTTGCCGAGCACCACGATCTCCCGGGCGCCGACCAGCGACTGGAAGCCGTGCGCGATGGTGCCCTCCTCGGTGCGGAGCGACTGGTAGCCGCCGGGCAGGCCGACGTCGCCCGGCAGCGGCGCGCCGGGGACCGGGAGGTAGCCGATCTCCCCTGCCCCGCCGGAGCGGCCGCCGTGGATCCGGTCGTTGAGCACGATGGCCATGCCGACCCCGCTGCCCAGCCACATCAGCACGAAGTCGGAGACCTCTTCGGCGGCGCCCTCGGCGTGCTCGGCCAGCGCCGCCAGGTTGACGTCGTTCTCTATCGCGACCGGGCGCTCCAGCTCGGTGCCGAGCGCGTCGAACACGCCCTCCAACCAGGCGTGCAGGTCGAAGGAGAAGCGGACCGCCCCGGTCCGGGGGTCGACCACTCCGGGGGTGCCGATGACGCAGGCGTGCAGCCGGTCCCGGGGGACTCCGGCCCGTTCGATCAGCCCGGTGACGGCGGCGCAGACCGCGCCGACCGGGTCGGGGGCGGCGGTGGGGTCCACCGCGTCCTGGGCGACGACGGTGCCGGAGACGTCGGCCAGCACGATGTCGACCTCGGTCGCGCTGACGTCCAGCGCCACCGCGTAGGCGCTGGAGGGGACCACGGCGTACAGCGCGGCGTTGGGGCCGCGGCCGCCGGCCTGGCTGCCCACCACCTGCACCAGGCCGCGCTCCTCCAGCCGGGCGAGCAGCTGCGATGCGGTGACCTTGGACAGCCCGGTCTCCTGGCCGAGCCGGGTCCGCGTCAGCGGCCCCGACGCCAGCAGCAGCTCCAGTGCGGCACGGTCGTTCAGCTGCCTCAGCAGCCGCGGAGTCCCCGGACGCCGAGACATAACCGTGACACCCCCGTCCCTATTAGTTAGGAAAGTTTCCTGTTAGTTTAGCGCCAACGTGAACCAGGTCTCGTTCCCGGGCGCCCCCGCCCGCTGCCGGGCGGCGTCGGAGAGCGGGACCAGCGGATGCACGAGTGCTATATCAGCACACCCCCGCACCGAACACGAAGCCCGCACAGCGTTCGTAGCCGACCCAGAGATGACCGGGGGGCGTCTTCACCGACGCGACGGCGCACGCGTGGCGACGCGTGAAGGGAGAGAACGAGTGAGATTCCCGAAGATCGCGGCCGCCTCCACGGCGGTCCTCCTCGCCACCGCCTGCGGAGGCGGCGGGGGAGACGCCGCGGACCCCTCCGAGGCCCCGGACAGCCTGACCGTCTGGGTCATGGGCACCGCCCAGGACCCGCTGGTGGAGTACTTCGACGGCATCGAGAAGCGGTACCAGGAGACCTACCCCGACACCGCGGTCGAGGTGGAGTTCATCCCGTGGGAGGACGCCCAGCAGTCGATCACCAACGCGGTGGCCGGCGGCGACGCCCCCGACGTGCTGGAGGTCGGCAACGACCAGACCGGCAACTGGGCCAACCAGGGTGCGCTGCTCTCCCTGGACGAGCACATGGGCGACTGGGAGGACGCCGCCGACCTGGACCAGAACGCGCTGGAGTACGGGCAGTTCGACGGGGTCCAGTACGGCGTCCCGTGGTTCGCCGGGGTGCGCACCCTCTACTACCGCGCCGACTGGCTCGAGGACCTCGGCATGGCGCCCCCGACCACCTGGAAGGAGCTCGTCGACGTCGCCAAGGCGGTCGAGAAGGAGCACGACGTCCCCGGCTTCGCCGCGCCGACCGACTTCACCAACGGCATCGCCAGCTTCATCTGGAGCAACGGCGGCGAGATCGCGGTGCAGAACGGCGAGCAGTGGGAGGGGAGGCTGACCTCCCCGGAGACCAAGGAGGCCATCGACTTCTACGCCTCCCTCACCACCGAGGAGGAGATCTCCCCGCAGTCCTACGTCGGTGAGAACGAGCTGATCCCGCTGGCCGACATGGCCAACGGCAAGCTCGGCATGTACATCGACGGCTCCTGGGCCATGGGCCAGATGGAGGAGCAGGCCGAGGACCCGGAGCTGCTGGAGGAGATCTCCGCCGCCCCGATCCCCGGCGCCGAGGGGATCGCCCCGGCCTTCGCCGGCGGCTCCGCGCTCACCGTCTTCTCCACCACCGAGCACCCCGCCCACGCCTTCGAGCTGCTGAAGCTGATGGGCGACAAGGAGGGCGGCAAGGGCTACGCCGACGCCGCCGGCTACTTCCCGGCCTACCCGGAGCTGCTCGACGACCAGAGCTACCAGGAGGACCCGGTCACCGCGGCCGGCGCCGAGCAGATGAAGAACACCCAGTTCTTCCCGGCCACCCCGCGCTGGACCACCGCCGACCAGGACCAGAAGATCCTGCCGGCCGCCGTCCTGGAGATCGTCAAGGGCGAGGACGTCGACGCCGTCCTGGAACAGGCGAACAAGGACCTCACCGCGACCCTCAACGAGGAGACCGAGTAATCCGGGCGCAGGCCCCATGACCCGGGGCGGCCGGTCCCCTCTCTCTCCTCCCGGCCGCCCCTTCCCCACCCCTCCGACGAGCCCGCCCCGGGACGCCGGCCGACCGAGCGCCCGTTCCCCCCGTCCCGGCCCTCCAGATTGAGAAGCCAGTCATGGCACAGACCATCGAAGCGGCGCCGCCCGGCCGCACCGGCGGAGAGTCCGGCGCCGAACGCCCGCCCCGGCCCCGGCGCCGCCCGCGCCTCCCCGCGCCCTACCTGCTCATCGCACCGGCACTGATCATCCTCTCCGGGGTGCTGCTCTGGCCGATCGTGCAGATGGTGTGGTACTCGATGCACGGGTACAGCACCCGGCACCTGATGCCGAACGCCCCGGCACCGGAGTTCAAGGGCCTGGAGCACTACCAGACCCTGCTGAGCGACCCCGCCTTCTGGCGCATCCTGGCCAACACCGTCGTGGTGTGCGTCCTGATGGTCGGCATCACCCTGGTGCTGGGCACCCTGGTCGGCATCCTGCTGCACAAGCTGCCCAAGTGGTTCTCCACCACGGTCGCCATCGGCATGATGCTCGCCTGGGCCACCCCCGCGATCAGCGCCTCGCTGGTGTTCCGCTGGCTGTTCATGCCCGGCCGGGGCCTGGTGAACGTGACCCTGGACCGGATGCCGGACTGGCTGGTCGGCTCCGGGTGGCGGGACTTCAACTGGTTCCTGGAGCCGGTGCCGCTCTTCTCCGTGCTGATCCTGGTGATCGTCTGGCAGGCGTTCCCGTTCGTCGCGGTCTCGGTGCTGGCCGGACTGAAGAGCATCCCGCACGAGCTGTACGAGGCGGCGAAGGTCGACGGCGCCAACGGCTGGCGCAGCTTCTGGAGCGTCACCTTCCCGATGCTGCGGCCGCTGTTCGCCCTGCTGCTGATCCTGCAGATCATCTGGGACCTGCGGGTCTTCACCCAGCTGTACATCCTGGCCAACAGCTTCCAGAACAAGTCCGTCTACCTGCTCTCGTACTACATCTACCAGCAGGGGTTCAGCGCGAACCCGCCCAACTACGGCATGGGTTCGGCGATCGCGGTGGTGATGACCCTGATGATCCTCGCGGTCACCGCCTACTACCTGCGCATCATGATCCGCCAGGGGGAGACCCGATGACCGCCACCGCCAGCACGCACCGCCGGCCGCGCCGGCGCCGCCCGCCGATGGTCCTGGCCCGCCGGGCCGGCCTCTACCTGGCCGGCGTCGCCGTGCTGCTGTTCTCCGTCTTCCCGGTCTACTGGATGGTGGCCACGGCCTTCCGCTCCCAGGGCGAGATCTTCTCCGCCGAGCAGACCCTCTTCCCCCGCACCCTCACCCTGGAGCACTTCGACCGGGTGGTGAACGGGCGGCTGCTGCCCGGCGTCGACTTCTGGCAGTTCCTCACCAACAGCCTGATCGTGGCCCTCGGCTCGGTCCTGCTCGGCGCGCTGTTCTCGCTGCTCGCCGCGGTCGCCGTGGCCCGGTTCCGGTTCCGGCTGCGCACCGCCTTCATCGTGCTGCTGATGATCATCCAGATGGTGCCGATGGAGGCGATCATCATCTCCATCTTCATCAACTTCCGGAAGCTGCAGGACGCCTCCGGGATCACCATGCTCGGCAACCTGACCGGCATCCTGATCGTCTACACCGCGGTCTCGCTGCCGATCACCATCATGATGCTGCGCGGCTTCGTCGCCGCGGTGCCCAAGGAGCTGGAGGAGGCCGCCGCCATCGACGGCGCGACCAACGCCGTGGTGTTCTGGCGGATCCTGATGCCGCTGGTGGCGCCGGGCCTGGTCGCGGCGAGCATCTTCGCCTTCATCACCGCCTGGAACGAGTTCGTGGTGGCGCTGACCTTCCTGGGCCGCAGCACCGACAGCTTCACCCTGCCGCTGACCCTGTCCTACTACTTCGGCCGGACCGGCACCGAATGGGGACCGATCATGGCCGCCTCCACCCTGCTGACCATCCCCGTGATGGTCTTCTTCCTCTTCGTGCAGCGGCGCATGGTCTCCGGACTCACCATGGGCGCGGTCAAGGGGTAGCCCCCTCCTCAGCCCCTTGCACCGCGGCGGCGCCGCGCGACGCACCCGGCCCGGACCGGCTCGTCCGGCCGGGGCTCCCGCCCGCGCGGCGCCGCCCCCTCCCCACCGTCCTCCGCCTCCGCGCCCCGCGCGCCCGCAACGAACGGAGAGCCCTCCATGCCCGCGGACCGCTCCCTGGACCGCCTCGCCAACGCCACCCTGCTGGTGCCGTTCGAGTCCACCTCCGCCCCCCGGTGGATCCTCGACGGCCTGGCCGACGGCATCGCCGGCGTCTGCCTGTTCCACAACAACATCGACCTGTCCGGCGGCCCGGACGCCCTGGTCGCGCTGAACCGCACCCTCTCCTCGGCCGCCGCGGCCCCGCTGATCTCCCTGGACGAGGAGGGCGGCGACGTCACCCGGATCGGCCAGGCGGCGGGGAGCGACTACCCCGGCAACGCCGCGCTGGGCGCCATCGACGACACCGCGCTCACCCGCGACGTGCACGCCGCCCTCGGCGCGGAGCTGCGCGGCCTCGGGTTCAACCTGGACCTCGCCCCCTCGGTGGACGTGAACACCGAGGACGACAACCCCACCATCGGCACCCGCTCGTTCGGCTCCGACGCCGCGCTGGTCGCCCGGCACGCCGCGGCGGCCGTGCTCGGCCTGCAGGACAGCGGGATCGCCGCGACCGCCAAGCACTTCCCCGGCCACGGCGCCACCAGCCAGGACTCCCACGTCGACCTGCCGGTGGTGGAGGCCTCCGCCGAGCTGCTCCGCTCCCGGGAGCTGCTCCCCTTCCGCGCCGCCGTGCAGGCCGGCACCCGCGCGGTGCTGACCGCCCACATCACCCTGCCCGGGCTGGGCGTCACCGGGCCCGCCACGCTCAGCAGCACCGTCCTGGTCGACCTGCTCCGCGGCGAGCTGGGCTTCGACGGGACGGTGATCAGCGACGCCCTGGACATGGCGGGGGTCAGCGGCGAGATCGGCGTCCCCGAGGCCGCGGTGCGCTCCCTGGCTGCCGGCTGCGACCTGCTCTGCCTGGGCCGGTTCTGCTACGCCGAGGAGGTGGCCGCGGTGCGCGGGGCGATCACCGCGGCGGTGCGCGAGGGGCGGCTGCCCGGCGAGCGCCTGGAGGAGGCGGCCGAGCGGACCGCCGCGCTGCGCGCCTGGACCGCCGACCGGCCCGCCCCGGAACCGCCCTCCGCCTCCGGGCTGGACGGGGCCCGGCGCGCGGTCGGCGTGGACGGCGTGCTCCCGTCCCCGGCCGAGCTCGCCGACCCGGTCGTGGTGGAGCTGGACGTGCCGACCGGGATCGCGGTGGGCGAGGTCCCCTGGGGGATCGCCCCGTGGTTCCCCGGCACCGAGCGGCTGGACGCCGCGGCGGCCGACCCGGAGCGGGTGCTGGCCGCCGCCGCGGGGCGGCCGCTGGTGGCCGTCGTCCGCGACGCGCACCGCTACCCGGAGGTCCGCCGGTTCGTCGCGGCGCTGTGCGGCCGCCGCCCGGACGCCGTGGTGGTGGAGATGGGCCTGCCGGTCTGGCGGCCCGAGTGCCGGGCCCACGTCCGCAGCTACGGCGCGGCCCGGGTGAACGGCCTCAGCGTCGCCGAACTACTCGGCGGGGCGGTGCGCACCCCGGTGCGCTGAGGCGGGACGCGCGGCCCCGCGCCCACCTCGTTGAGCTCAGGGCCGTCGTCTTTTCCCGGCCCCCTTTCCACCCGGTGGAGCGCGGTCGCCTCCGCGGGCCGGGCAAAGATGACAAGCCGGAGCTCAACGGGGTGGGGCGGTGCCGCGGGTAGCGCGATGCTGGGGGCGGCGGGGCGCGCCCGGTGCCGCGCCTCGGTAGGGTGAAAAGGCGGCCCGCACCGGGGCCGCGTCCTCGGAATCCGGCAGGAGCAGCCTGGCATGACCCCGAACCGAAGGATCCCGGCGGCGCACCGCCGCCCCTTTGCACCGTCCTCCTCTCGATTCACGGCATAATCGCAGCATGCGCCTTTCTGCCCGGGTCGATTACGCGTTGCGCGCCGCGGCCGAACTCGCAGCCGCCAGTGGCGGCCCGGTTACGGCCGAACAGCTCGCGCGCGCCCAGGCCATACCCGGAAAATTCCTGGAGAACATCCTCACCCAGCTGCGCCGTGCCGGCCTGGTGCGCAGCCAGCGCGGCCCGGTCGGCGGCTACTGGCTGGCCCGCGCCGCCTCGGAGATATCGCTGGCCGACATCATCCGCGCGGTGGACGGTCCGCTGGCCAACGTCCGCGGCGAGCGCCCGGAGGACGTCGACTACGACGGTGCCGCCCGCAGCCTGCAGCTGGTCTGGATCGCGCTGCGCGCCAGCGAGCGCTCCATCCTGGAGAGCGTGACCCTGGAGCACCTGTCCACCGGGGATCTGCCCGGCCCGGTGCGCCGGCTCGCCGAGGACCCCGAGGCCTGGGCCAGCTGACCCTCCGCCGGCCCTCTTCCGCCTCCGTCCCTCCCCCGGCACGCTCCCGCCCCTCCCCGCACCGGTCCCGGTGCCGCGGAGCCCTGCCGCGTGCCGGAGGGCCCCGGGGCGCCGGCAGCACCGGGAGCGGCGGAAGGCGCCCGGACGCACATGCGGCGGTGGCGGCCCCGCTCCTGGGGCCGCCACCGCCGCATCGTCCGAGTACGGACTTCCGTTGTTCAGGTGTGGAGGAGGCGCGGTGTCCGGTTCCGGCCCCGCCCCGGTCCGGGGAGGGCGGCCCCGGAGGCGTCAGACGCCGACCATGTCCACCACGTCGGGGACCCGGTCCGGCACCTGGTCGATGTCGATGCGGCCGTCGGACACGGACTCGGCTGGGACCGATCCGCTGAGCAGGGCGGCCTCCTGCAGCTCTGCGAGCGCGAGCTGGTCGGCGACCTCCCGCAGCACCTGGGAGAGCGGAACGCCCAGCGCCCCGCAGATCGAGGAGAGCAGCTCGGAAGAGGCCTCCTTCTGCCCGCGCTCGACCTCCGACAGGTAGCCCAGCGAGACCCGGGCCTCGGCCGACACCTCGCGGAGGGTGCGGCCCTGTCGCTGCCGAAGCCGCCGTAGCACGTCACCGAGCAGGTGACGAAGCAGGACCATCATTCGCGCTCCCTCCCAGCGGTAGCGACCATCATGAAAACACCGTACCTGCCCACCGCCTGATCGTCGCACCTCATGACCAGCTGTTCGCTGGAGGGGTAACACGATCTTGATGTCGATTTGTTCCCCACGGCGCGTGTCTTGAACGGCCCCGGACCCGTTATTTCCCGGGCTCGCCGGTAACGGTCGAGGTCAGCAGGGAGAGGGCGGACAGCGCGGTGTGGAACCTGATCCCGGCCCGGTCGCCGCCGAGGTCCAGGCGGAGTCCGGTGGTCCGGCGGCCGGCCGCGGCCACCGCGATGTAGACCCGGCCCACCGGCATCCCGTCGTGGGGTTCCGGGCCGGCCACCCCGGTCACCGCGAGGCCGGTATCGGCCGCCAGGGCGCTCCGCGCGCCCTCCGCCATGGCGGCCGCCACATCGGGGTGGACCGCGCCGTGCCGGGCGAGCAGCCCGGGATCGACCCCCAGCAGGCCCGCCTTGACGCCGGTGGCGTAGGCGACGATCCCGCCCCGGTAGACCGCGGAGGCGCCGGCCACCGAGGTGACCGCCGCACCGATCATGCCGCCGGTCAGCGATTCGGCGGTGGCCAGCGTCAGGCCGCGCTCGCCCAGGGCGCGCAGCGCGTCCCGGGCCTCCTCGCCGAGGCGTGCGGCCTCCACCCGGCTAGCCCTCCGCGCCCCGGCGGGCGGCGCGGCGCAGCCGGACCGCCTGCTGCACGTAGTCCGCACCGGTGACCATGGTGACCACCAGCGCGGCGGCCATCACCACGTGCGCCACCAGGTGCAGCGGCTCGGGCAGCGGGAACAGGTACACCGCGATCGCCACGATCTGCAGGACCGTCTTGAGCTTGCCGCCCCGGCCGGCCGGCATCACCCCGTAGCGGATGACCGCGAAGCGCAGCGCGGTGATGCCCCACTCGCGGACCAGGATGGCGATGGTCACCCACCACCACAGCTCGCCGAGCAGGGAGAGGACCACCAGCGCGGCGCCGGTCAGCGCCTTGTCCGCGATGGGGTCGGCGAGCTTGCCGAAGTCGGTCACCAGGTTGCGGCGCCGGGCCAGCTCCCCGTCGATCCGGTCGGTGACGGCCGCGAGCACGAAGACCCCGAACGCCGCGTAGCGCCAGCCGGGCTCCGGCAGGAACATGAAGACCACGAACAGCGGCACCATGACCAGTCTGCTCATGGTGAGGATGTTCGCGATGTTGAACACCGGAACCGGCGGGGAGGGCGACTCCGGGGCGCTCATCGGGTGTCCGGGCGGTCGTCGGGGGCCTCGGCGACCAGGTCGACGCCGTAGGCCTCGGTCACGGTGGCGCCGACGATGTCGCCGACCCGCAGCCCGGTGCCGTGCACCACGGTGCTGCCGTCGACCTCGGGCGCCTGGTGCGCGGCGCGGCCCTCGTAGGCGCCGTCGCCCAGGTCGGACTCGATGAGCACGTCGACGCGGGTGCCGATGCGCTCCTCGGAGCGCTGCGCCATGAGCTCCTCCGCCAGCCGGTTCAGCCGGTCCACCCGCTCCGCGACGACGTCCTCGGGCAGTTTGCCCTGGTGTCCGGCGGCCTCGGTGCCGTCCTCGTCGGAGTAGCCGAACACGCCGATCGCGTCCAGCCGGGCCTCCTCCAGGAACGCGGTGAGCTCGGCGAACTCCTCCTCGGTCTCGCCGGGGAAGCCGACGATGAAGTTGGACCGCGCACCGGCCTCCGGCGCCTTGGCGCGCACCGTGGAGAGCAGCTCCAGGAAGCGCTCCCGGTCGCCGAAGCGCCGCATCCGGCGGAGCAGCGGACCGCTGGCGTGCTGGAAGGACAGGTCGAAGTAGGGCACCACGCCGGGGGTGCCGGTGAGCACGTCGATCAGGCCCGGGCGGACCTCGGCCGGCTGCAGGTAGCTGACCCGGACCCGCTCGATGCCCTCCACCGCGGCCAGCCGCGGCAGCATCTTCTCCAGCGAGCGCAGGTCGCCCAGGTCCTTGCCGTAGGAGGTGGAGTTCTCGCTGACCAGGAAGACCTCGCGGACGCCCTGCCCGGCCAGCCACTCGGCCTCGCGCAGCACGTCGTCGGGGCGGCGGGAGATGTAAGCGCCGCGGAACGCCGGGATGGCGCAGAAGGTGCAGCGCCGGTCGCAGCCCGAGGCGATCTTCAGGTTGGCCACCGGGCCGCCGCTGAGCCGCTTGCGCGGGACGCGCGGGCCCGAGGCGGGGGCCACCCCTTCCGGCAGCGGCTCGAACGCGGCGTGCCCGGGGACGTGCGCGCCGGAGGAGGGGCGCTCCGTCGGCGAGATCGGCAGCAGGGTGCGCCGGTCCCGGGGGTCGTGCGGGACGAGCTTGCGCCCGGCGACGACGTCGTCCAGCCGGCCCGCGATCTCGGTGTAGTCGTCGAACCCGAGGACCTGCGCCTCGGGCAGCGCCTCGGCGAGCTCGGAGCCGTAGCGCTCGGCCATGCAGCCCGCCGCGACGACCTTCGCGCCGTTGTCCGCTGCGCTGAGCAGCGCGTCGATGGAGTCCTGCTTGGCGGCCTCGATGAAGCCGCAGGTGTTGACCACGACGACGTCGGCGTCCCCGCCGTCGTCCCCATCGACGAGGTCCCACCCGCCGGCCGCGAGCCGGCCGGCGATTTCTTCGGAGTCAACCTCATTTCGCGCACACCCGAGGGTGACGAGCGAAACAGTACGGCGCGATGACATAGCTTCCAAGGTTAAAGGAGATCGGGTGCCCGGAGTGACCCGGCTTGGCTACCAGCCTAGATCCATTCCACCCGAACTCCGGCCCGGACCCCGCCGGAACCGCCCCCGCACCCCCCGCACCGGCGTCCCCGCACCACCGGTGACCAGCCTCACCTTCCCACCCCCGCCCAGGGCTCCAGAGGTCCAGGGGGTTCCGACCGAGGGGCGACGGCAGAGGAAGGGACGGGGCGGAGGCGATCGCCCGAGCGCGGCGTCTCGCGGGGTCGGGGTTCAAGCAGGCGGCGACGGCGGGAAGAGGGCGTGCCAGCTGGTCGGTCGGGCACGGCGCCTCGCGGAGCGAAGGTCAAGACGGGCAGCGAGGGCGAGAGGGGGACCGGCCGGTCGGTCAGGCGCGGCACCCCACGGGGTGAGGGTCCAAGCAGGCGGCGACGGCGGCAGCGAGAGGACCGGCCGGTCGGTCAGGCGCGGCGTCTCGCGGAGCGAAGGTCCAAGCAAGCAGCGACGGCAGAGGTAGGGCCGGGGCCGGGCGTCTCACCCGGGCGCGGCGCCCCACGGAGCGGGGGTTCAAGCAGGCGGCGAAGGCGGGAGGGGGCCGGGCGCCGCGTTCACCGGCACGGCACGTGCCCCCGCCGAGGGTGCCCTTATCCCTATATGCCTGGTTTGCGGCGGGGATCGAGCGGGACCGGGGGTGCCCTGCGCACCGCGAGAGCACCCCGATTACATCTACCAGCGAGTAGTAAGCCCCGAAGCCCCCACCGCCCCTTCACTGATCACCCAGAGTGGTCAAGGCGGGCTCTCCCTGCAGGGCAAAAGCGACATCTCGCTCCCACCCCTGCCCTCCCCGGGTTCCGGCCCCCTGCATCCCGGCCTTCCGGGCGGCTCGAACCCCCACCACCGGCCCGATCAGGGCGATTCAGCCCCTCGGGGCCCGATCCGGGCCGGGATGCGCGCCCAGGAATCACCGGGGTGCTCTCGCGGTGCGCAGGGCGCCCCACTTCGCCATCACCCTACGTATTCGCCCAGGTCAGAGAGGGTCAGCGGTTTCAGAGACGGCCGACCCCGACGCCCGGGCAACGCGGGCACGGCGAACCCGCCCCCGGCCCGCCCCTCCCTGCTCTGCCGCACCCGACCGACCAGCCGGTTCCCACCATCGCCCTCGCCGCCCGCTTGAACCCCGGCCCGGCGAGGCGCCGCGCCCGGGCGACCACCCTCACTCCGCCCCTACCGCTGCCGTCGCCGCCCGCTTGAACCTTCGCTCTGCGGGGCGTCGCACCGGACCGACCGGCCGGTCCCCACCCGCCTTCGCCGCCCGTCTTGACCTTCGCTCCGCGGGGCGCCGCACCCGACCGACCAACCGGTCCCCCACCCGCCCTCGCCGCCCGTCTTGACCTTCGCTCCGCGGGGCCCGGCACTCGGGCGACCGCCTGTGCCCCCACCTCTGCCGTCGCCGCCCGTCTGAACCTCCACCCCGTGGGGCGCCGCGCTTGGCTGGGAGCCTGTCGGGATTGCGGGAGGCTCGCTCGATCCGCTCCGCACACGGAGGCGGCGGGGCCCGGTCGGACCCCGCCGCGTTCGTCATGCTCCGCCGTATCGGCGGCCCCGTCACGGGGCGAGCTCGTCCGCTCGGAAGGTGAGACGGGTCATGCGGCCGGTCTGCTGCTCCTCGCCGTTGACCGCGACGCGGACGCTCGACGGGTCGCCGAGGTGGAGGTTGAGCTCGTCCGCATCGGTCCACTCCCGGCTGGTGCCCTGCGGGACGGTCCCGGTGTAGACCACGGCCCCCCTGGCATCGGTGACCTCCACCCAGGTGCGCTCGGTCGCCTGCAGCCGGACCCGGACCTCCTCGGCCCGCTGCAGGGCCTGCGTGGTGTCGCTGGCCTGCTGCGGCTCCTGGTCGCGCAGCGCCGCGTGCTCCTTCGCTGCGGTCCCGGCGTCCTCGGCGGCCCCCTTCTCCGCCTCGCCGCCGCCGGCACCGTCCGCGCCGGCCGCGCCCCCTTCCCCGACCACGGCCCCGGACTGCTCGCCGGCCTTCTGCTCGATGCCGGCCTCGCGCACCTCCTGGATGCCCCCCTCCGGCCAGGCCCGGATGCCGGCGATCACCGCCGCGGCGACCAGGCAGGCGGCCACCCCCAGCGGCCAGTTCCGGCGCAGCCACCCGGGGCGCTCGGTGCTCGCGCCCAGCTCGCCCCGGCCGTCGCTCGGTGCGCCGCCCTCCTCGGGCCGGCCCTGGCCGGGCGGGTAGGGCGTCGTGTACTCCCAGTCGCCGGTCGCCGCGGTGAGCACCGTTCCGTCTCCGGTCAGACCCAGGCCGCTCCAGGGGGAGCCGGCCCGCAGGGCGGCCGGCGCCGCGCCGGTCCGACCCGTATCCCCGGCCCGGCCCGCCTCGGCGGCCCGGGCGTCCCTCGGTGCGGGCACCTGCGCCACGGGCGGCTCGACCGGGTCCGGGCGCCGGGCGCTGCTTCCGGAGCGCCGGAATCCGCCGGCGGCGGCCCCGCCGCCGCTCTCCGGGGCGGGCAGCCCCAGGACCTCGTGGATCGCGAGGCCGGGGTCGACCGGGCGCACGGTGCTGCCGGCGCGGCCCGGACGCCCTCCCCTGTGCCCCTCGGACGCCGCGCCGAACGGCTCGGCGCCGCCGCCGGCGGGGGCCTCCGCCGAGCGGTACGCGGCGGGCGCCACCGGGTCCGGGGCCGGGCGCCCCTGCTCCGCGGGGGCGTCCCGGTACGGCTCGCGGCGCTCCGCCGCGCCGCCGGCCACCGGCCGCCCGAACTCGTCCGGCGCCGGCTGCTCGACCGGAGAGAGGCCGTGCCCCGCCGACGCGGTCCCGCGCCGACCGAAGCCCGCCGCGGGCACCGCCCCGTCGGAGGGCCGATGCTCCGGGTCGGAGAGCCGGTGCTCCGGCCCTGCTTCGACCGGCCCGGCCTCGACCGACTCGGCTTCGGCCGGTCCGGCCGCCGCCGCGTGCTCCTCCGCCGGCCGCTCGGGCACCGCGTGCTCCTCGGGCCCGGCCTCTCGGCGCTCCGGCTCGGGGCGGGCGGTGCCGGCGCCGAGGATCCCGCCGGTCGAGCGGCGGGAGCGGAAGGCGCCGAGCCCGGCGGTCTCCAGGTTGATCGGGGGACGGTCGCGCCCCTCGTCCGCGTCCTCCCGGCCGACGTCCGGGCCGGGGAGCTGGGGGGCGCCGCGCAGCGACGCCTCGCCGTACTCCTCCTCCGCCGCGGCCGCCGCCGACTCCTGCAGGCCGTTCTCCGGCGTCGCGCCGGGGAAGGGATCCCACGGCTGCGTGTCGGGGAGAGGCGCAGGCCGGTCCGCGACCGACTCCGCGGCGGCCTCCGACCGGTGCTCCGCGGCGCTCCGGACCGGTTCCGCCGGCCCGTCCGCCGGGGCGGGCCGGTACTCCCCGGCCGCCTCTGGAGCGGCCTGCGCCGCTTCCTCCTCGGGTCGGGCCGCCCGCTCGGTGCCGACGGCCTCCCGCGGCTCCGCGAACGCCGCCGCCTCCTCGGGGCGGGCGGCGGGCTCCGGGGCCTCTTCGAGCGGTGCCGGGGGCGGCGCCGGGTGCGGTACCGCCCGGCGGTCCTGCCCGGCCTCCTGGGGGTACTCTCGCGCCCGCCGGTCGGGCTCCGGCCGGCTCTGCTCCGGCCAGGCCTGCTCCGGCAGGTACTCCTCCGGGTAGGGCTCGACCCGCGGGTAGGACTCGACCTCCGAGTACGGCTCCCCCCGGTACCCCTCCGCCTGGGGGGCGGGGTCCGGGTGGCGCCCCTCCGCCGGGTGCCCGGGGCGGTCGGCGTCCGGCCGCTGCTCCCCCGGGGCGCGCCGGTCCTGGTGGGCGCCGTCCGCCTCCGCGGTGAAGGCGCCGACGGCCTCGGCCATCGCGGAGCGCAGCGGGGCGAACAGGCCGCGGCGCTGCGGGCGGCCGTCTCCGGCCCGCCCCGCCTCCGCGCCCCCCGCCGCCCCGTCCGGCGGGTCGGCGTTGGCGCGCGCCTCGCCGCGGACCGGCCGGGCCGTCCGGGCGGTCCGGCCCGCCCCTTCGCCCAGCGGCGAGGAGGCGGCCGAGGAGTGCTCCGCGTCGTACCGCTCGACCAGCTCGGTCGGGTCGACGCCGAGCTCCCGGCAGACCGCTTTGATGTGCCCTCTGGCGTAGAAGTCGCCGCCGCACGGGCCGAAGTCGTCGTGCTCCATGCCGTTCAGGACGATGTCCCTGATGCAGGTGCGGGCGCTCAGCTCGGCGATGGTGTACCCGGCCCGGTCCCGGGCCGCGGTGAGGATCTGTCCGATCGTGCTCATGGCCGCTGCCTCCGGCTGCTCCCCTGTGTCCACCTCAACCACTGTGCACCTCACTGAGAGTGATCGAGTGGTGACACTCCAGGGCAACGGGTTAAAAGTGAGTCAACGCGGCCGCGCGGGGCGGATCTGCCCGCCCTTCATCGCCTTCCCGGCGAATCGGACCTTTCATTCCCGCTTCACCGTTTCTCCGCCTTCCGGGCGGCCGCACCGGATCGGCCGCCCGGGTCAGCCGCCGCGCAGCTCAGCCAGGACGCCGGGCAGGTCGTCCGGCTGGACCAGGACGTCGCGCGCCTTGGAACCCTCGCTGGGGCCGACCACGTCGCGGCTCTCCATCAGGTCCATCAGCCGGCCGGCCTTGGCGAAGCCGACCCGCAGCTTGCGCTGGAGCATCGAGGTGGAGCCGAACTGGGTGGTGACCACCAGCTCGATCGCCTGGACCAGCAGATCCAGGTCGTCGCCGACCTCCTCGTCGATCTCCTTCTTCTTCGCCTCGGCGGTGCCGACGTCCTCCCGGTAGCTCGGCTCGGCCTGCTTCTTGCAGTGCTCGACGATCTGCCGGATCTCCTTCTCCGAGACCCAGGCGTTCTGCAGCCGGATGGGCTTGCCCGCGCCCATCGGCAGGAAGAGCGCGTCGCCCTTGCCGACCAGCTTCTCCGCGCCGGGCTGGTCCAGGATGACCCGGCTGTCGGAGAGGCTGGAGGTGGCGAACGCCAGCCGGGAGGGCACGTTCGCCTTGATCAGGCCGGTGACCACGTCGACGCTGGGCCGCTGGGTGGCCAGCACCAGGTGGATGCCGGCCGCGCGGGCCAGCTGGGTGATGCGCACCACCGAGTCCTCGACGTCGCGCGGGGCGACCATCATCAGGTCGGCCAGCTCGTCCACGATGACCAGCAGGTAGGGGTAGGGCTCGTACTCCCGCTCGCTGCCGGGCGGGGCGGTGAGCTTGCCCTTGCGCACCGCCGCGTTGAAGTCGTCCACGTGCCGGTACCCGGAGGCGGCCAGGTCGTCGTAGCGGCGGTCCATCTCGCCGACCACCCACTGCAGCGCGTCGGCGGCCTTCTTCGGGCTGGTGATGATCGGGGTGATCAGGTGCGGGATGCCCTCGTACATGGTGAGCTCGACCCGCTTGGGGTCGACCAGGATCAGCCGCACCTCGTCCGGGGTGGCCCGCATCATGATCGAGGTGATCAGCCCGTTGATGCAGGTCGACTTGCCCGCTCCGGTGGCGCCGGCGACCAGCACGTGCGGCATCTTCGCGAGGTTGGCCACCACGTTGGAACCCTCGACGTCCTTGCCCAGGCCGACCAGCATCGGGTGGTCGTCGCCGGTGGCCGCGCCGGAGCGCATCACGTCGCCGAGGCTGACTATGTCCTTGTCGGTGTTGGGGATCTCCACCCCGATCGCGGACTTGCCCGGGATCGGCGACTGGATCCGGACGTCGGCGCTCTTCACCGCGAGAGAGATGTTCTTGGTGAGCGCGGTGACCTTCTCCACCTTGACCGCGGGACCGAGCTCGATCTCGTACCGGGTGACCGTCGGGCCGCGGGTGAACCCGGTGACCTCGGCGTCGATGTTGAACTGCTCCAGCACCCCGGTGAGCGCCTCGACCACCTCGTCGTTGGCCCGGGTCCGGGGCTTGGGCGGGGTGCCCGGCTTGAGCAGGAGCGGGGCCGGCAGCTCGTAGTCGCCCTCGATCACCCGGGACGGGATGGACAGCTGCTCGGACTCGGCCGGGGCCGGGGTGGGCTCCGGCGGCGCGGGCGGCGGCGTCTTGGCCTTCGCCTTGGCCTTGGGCCGCGGCTCCGGTTCCACCACCGGGGTGTCGTAGGGGCGCTCGTTCTCCCCGCCGACCGGCTCCTCGACCGCGGTCTCGGCCGCCTTGGCCTTGGCCCGCGGCTTCCGCTTGGGCTTGGCCGGCTCCTCCTCGTCGCCGAGGATGCCCAGCCCGGAGTGGGGGCCGCCGTCCGGCTCCATCAGGCCGCCGAACAGCTGGCGCATCCGCTCCGGGATCCGGTGCACCGGGGTGGCGGTCACCACCAGCAGGCCGAAGACCATCAGCATGCCCAGCAGCACCCCGGTGACCCAGGGGGTGATCAGCGAGCTCAGCGGGCCGGAGGCGGCGAAGCCGATCATGCCGCCGGCGCGCTGGACCGCCTCCTGCCCGTCGGAGGGCCAGGGGATGCCGTGGCCGATGTGGATCAGCCCGAGCAGCCCGGCCAGCAGCGCGGCCGAGCCGATGAACAGCCGCCCCACGTCGGTCCGGCCGGTCCCGGGGGTGCGCATCAGCCGCCAGGCGAACGGCAGGAAGAGCAGCGGCAGCACCGGGGAGAAGGTGCCGAAGGCGCCCAGCACCACCGTCCGGGTGACCTCGGGCAGCGGGCCCTGGGTGTCCCACCACACCGCGGCCGCGATGAGCAGGCCGGCGGCGAGCAGCACCAGGCCCAGGCCGTCCCGGCGCAGGTCCGGGTCGAGGTCGCGGGCGCTGCGCCCGGCGGCGCGGGCGATGCCGCCGACGGTGTGCGCGAGCAGGCGCCACACCAGCAGCAGGGCCCGGCCGAGCCAGACGAACAGCATGGCGACCGGCCCCTGGACAGGGGCGTTCTTCGCGGACGGCTTCCTGGCCGGGGCGCTCTTCCGCGCCCCGCCGCGGGACCCGGAGGCCTTCTTGCCGCCTTGGGAGGAACCGCCGCCGCCCCGGGAGGAGCCGCCGCTTCGCCGGGAGGAGTTGGGCGCACGCGTGGCCATGGTGCGCAGCTTACTAAGGAACGCCGCGCGGATCGGCCGCGGCGCCGGGCGTGTCGCGCCCGGACGCCCGGACGCGCAGCGCAGGCCCCGGCCCCGGGCGCGGACGCCGCGGGGCCGGGCGGGCGGCCGTCAGACCTCCACGACCACCGGGACGATCATCGGGCGGCGCCGGTAGGACTCGTTGACCCACCGGCCGATGCCGCGCCGCACCAGCTGGCGCAGCTGGGCCGGGTCGGTGACGCCGTCGGCGGCGGCCCGCTCCAGCGACTCGGCGATCTTGGGCAGCACCTCGTCGTAGGCGTCGGCGTCGATGCCGGAGCCGCGGGTGTGGATCTCCGGCTCGCCGAGGATCTTGCCGGTGGTGGAGTCCACCGCCACCACGATGGAGATGAACCCCTCCTCGCCGAGGATCCGGCGGTCCTTCAGCGCCGACTCGGTGACGTCGCCCACCGAGGTGCCGTCCACGTAGACGTAGCCGGCGGGGACCGCGCCGGTGATCCGCGCCTTCCCCTTGTGCAGGTCGACCGCGACGCCGTCCTCGGCGATCACGATGCGGTCGTCGGACATCCCGGTGAGCTTGGCGATGTTGGCGTGCGCCCGCATGTGCCGCCACTCGCCGTGCACCGGCATGAGGTTCTTCGGCTTGACCATGTTGAGCACGTACATCAGCTCGCCGGCCGAGGCGTGCCCGGAGACGTGCACCAGCGCGTTGCCCTTGTGCACGATCTTGGCGCCCCACCGGGTGAGCCCGTTGATGACCCGGTTCACCGAGTTCTCGTTGCCCGGGATCAGCGAGGAGGCGAGCAGCACCGTGTCGCCCTCCTCGATCCGGATCTGGTGGTCCCGGTTGGCCATCCGGGTCAGCGCGGACATCGGCTCGCCCTGGGAGCCGGTGGAGACCAGCACGGCCTCCTCCGGGCGCAGGTCGTCCAGGCTCTTCACGTCCACCAGCAGGTCGCCGGGGACGCGCAGGTAGCCCAGGTCGCGCGCGATGTTCATGTTGCGCACCATGGAGCGGCCGACGAAGGCGACCTTGCGGCCGTGCGCGTGCGCCGCGTCCAGCACCTGCTGCACCCGGTGGATGTGCGAGGCGAAGCAGGCCACGATGATGCGCTGGTCGGCCTTGTCGAAGACCTTGTCGATGACCGGGGAGATGTCCCGCTCGCTGGTGACGAACCCGGGCACCTCGGCGTTGGTGGAGTCGGACAGCAGCAGGTCGACGCCCTCCGCCCCGTACCGGGCGAACCCGGCCAGGTCGGTGAGGCGGCCGTCCAGCGGGAGCTGGTCCATCTTGAAGTCGCCGGTGTGCAGCAGGTTGCCCGCGGGCGTGCGGATCCCCACCGCCAGCGCGTCCGGGATGGAGTGGTTGACCGCGAAGAACTCCAGGTCGAACGGGCCGAACGAGCGCCGCTCGCCCTCGGCCACCTGGACCGTCTCCGGCTTGATCCGGTGCTCGCCGAGCTTCGCCGACAGCAGCGACAGGGTCAGCCGGGAGCCGACCAGCGGGATGTCGGACCGCTCGCGGAGCAGGAACGGCACCGCGCCGATGTGGTCCTCGTGGCCGTGCGTGAGCACCAGGGCCTCGACGTCGTCCAGGCGGTCCCGGATGTAGTCGAAGTCCGGCAGGATCAGGTCGACGCCGGGCTGCTCCTCCTCCGGGAAGAGCACGCCGCAGTCGACGATCAGCAGCCGGCCGCCGTACTCGAAGACCGTCATGTTCCGGCCGATCTCACCGAGGCCGCCGAGGGCGACGACCCTCAGTGCGCCTTCGGCGAGCGGCGGCGGAGGCCCCAGTTCGGGGTGCGGGTGGCTCATGCGGATCCTTCCGTCAACCGTTCGACTCCCACGGCGCTGGCCGGGACGGCCTGATGCGGGGCGAGCCCGATCGGGCCCTTGACCCCGGCGGCGGCCAGGTCCTCGCGGAGCAGCGCCTGAAGCTCGGAGGAGGCGTCGGCCAGCGGGGTGCGCACCGGCCCGCCGGGCAGGCCGAACATGTTCAGCACCGCCTTGGTGGTGATCACGCCCTGGGTGCGGAAGATGCCGGTGTAGACGGGGGTGAGGCGCCGGTGGATGGCCAGGGCCCGGGCCACGTCGCCGCTGCTGTAGGCATCGATCATGTCGTGCAGGTCGGCGCCGACGATGTGGCCGACGACGCTGACGAAGCCGGCCGCGCCCACCGAGAGCAGCGGCAGGTTGAGCATGTCGCTGCCGCAGTAGTAGGCCAGGCCGGTGCGCTCCATCACCCAGGAGCTGGCGCCTATGTCGTCCTTGGCGTCCTTGTTCGCGACGATGCGCGGGTGCTCGGCGAGCCGGACGAGCGTCTCCGAGGCGATCGGGGTGCCGGTGCGCCCCGGGATGTCGTAGAGCATCATCGGCAGGCCGGTGGCGTCCGCGATGGCGGTGAAGTGCCGGAGCAGCCCCTCCTGCGGGGGCTTGTTGTAGTAGGGCGTGACGGTGAGCACGCCGTGCGCGCCGGCCCGCTCGGCCGCCTTGGCCAGCTCGATGCTGTGCCGGGTGTCGTTGGTGCCGACACCGGCGACGATGGTCGCCCTGTCCCCCACGGCCTCCAGCACGGCACGGAGCAGCCGGTCTTTCTCGTCGTCGCTGGTGGTCGGCGACTCACCGGTGGTGCCGCTGATGATCAGGCCGTCGTTGCGCTGCTCGTCGACCAGGTACGACGCGAGGCGGGCGGCGCCGTCGTAATCGACGTCGCCGTTCTCCTGCATCGGGGTGACCATCGCGGTCAACATCTGGCCGAACGGCGCGTTCGGGGTAGTGCTGGCTCCCATGATGCACAACGTACCGCGATCGGGCGCACGCTGCGGCCACGCCACCCCTCCGAAGTGGATTTTCCGCCCCTAACCACCCTCTCCGCCCGGCCGCGGACAACTCGCCCGGCCCCTCTCCCTCCTTCCCGCCACCGCATGGACTTCATCGGGCGGGACGGGGGAAGGCGGGGTCATGCACCGGCAGGTACGGGAGGCCGCAGAGTGCTTCGCCGCACTGCTCGAATCGGCGCGGACCGGCGGCCCGCGGTTCATCACCGAGCGCGGAGCGGAGCCCCCGCCGCACTGCTCCGCATGCTTCGGCGCCCTCCGCACCGCCCCGCCCGTCCCGGGCGGCGGAGAGGAGGACCGAAGAAGCGGCGCGACCGGACCTGATGTCCCCCTTGACCGATATGTGACGGGCGTTACAGACTTTCGCTCCGTCGGCCGCTGGTCAGGGCCGTTCTCCCCGGACACGGACAGGATTCATCCCCCATGCGCAGGTTCGGCAACGCGCTCGCGGCGTTCAGTACCCGTTGGATCCCCGATGCCTTCGTCTTCGCCGTCGGACTCTCGGTCCTGGTCTACCTGCTCGCGCTCGGGCTGACCGACCACGGGCCGGTGCAGCTGGTCGGTGACTGGTACGCCGGCTTCTGGGGGCTGCTGGAATTCGCCATGCAGATGGCGCTGGTGCTGGTCACGGGGTACGCGCTGGCGTCCTCGCCGCCCGCGGAGCGGGCCATCGCCCGGATCGCCGCACTGCCGAAGAGCGCGCCGGCGGCGTGCGCCCTCACCGCGGTCGGCGCCACGCTGCTCGGCATGGTGCACTGGGGCCTCGGCCTGATCGCCGGGGCGATGCTGGCGGTGCGGGTGGCGCGGTCCTGCCGGGAGCGCGGCGTCAAGGTGCACTTCCCGCTGCTCGCCGCGGCCGGCTACACCGGCCTGATGGTCTGGCACAGCGGCCTGTCCGGCTCGTCCCCGCTGCTGGTCAACACCGAGGGCCACTTCCTGCAGGACGCCATCGGCATCATCCCGCTCAGCGAGACCGTCTTCCAGCCGTTCAACCTGGTCTTCCTCGCCGCGATGCTGATCGGCGCCCCGCTGCTGCTGATGAGCATGCACCCGGCGCGCGAGGACGCCGAGGAGATCGGGGCCGAGGACGACGGCGAGGCCCCGGCCGGCACCGCGCTCACCAAGGCCGCCCGGCGGGCCCTCTCCCCCGCTCAGCGGCTCATGCACAGCCGCGTCCCGGTGCTGGTCGTGCTGGTGGCCGGGCTGGTGCACATCGTTCCCGCGATCATCGAGAACGGCCTGGTCGGCCTCGACCTGAACCTGCTCAACTTCGTGTTCCTGATCGCCGGCCTCGGGCTGCACGGCACCCTGGCGGGCTACGCGGCGGCCGCCGCAGAAGGGGCGAAGAGCGCCGCCTCGGTGATCGTCCAGTTCCCGTTCTACGCCGGGATCATGGGCATCATGGAGCACTCCGGGCTGCTGGGGATCGTCGCCGACTGGTTCGTCTCCTTCTCCACCCCGGCCACCTACCCCTTCTGGGCGCTGATCAGCGCCTGCCTGGTCAACCTGGCCGTGCCCTCCGGCGGCGGGCAGTGGGCGGTGCAGGGGCCGATCGTCGTGGACGCCACGGCCTCGCTCGGCCTGGACCCCGGCGTCGGGGTGATGGCGGTGGCGATGGGCGACCAGCTCTCCAACGGCATCCAGCCGTTCTGGGCGCTGCCGCTGCTCGCCCTGACCCGGCTGCCGGCCGGCAAGGTGCTCGGCTACAGCGCGGTGGTGATGGTCTACGGGATCGCCGTGGCCTCGCTGTGCATCTCGTTCCTGAGCTGAGCGGCCCGGAGGCCCAGCGGCCCGGAACACGCGGGAGGGCCGCCGCGCGGTGTGCGCGGCGGCCCTCCCGATACCGGTCCCGTGCCGGACCGTCCTGCCGCCCGGGTCAGTCCTCGGAGTCGGGGACCAGGAAGCTCAGCAGCCAGCTGACGATCGAGATCACCAGGGCGCCCAGCACCGCGGAGGGCCAGAAGTCGGCGATGGTGAAGTGGAAGCCGAGGACGCCCGCGGCCCATGCGGTGAGCATGAGCAGGAGCGCGTTCACGACCAGGGCCACCAGGCCGAGGGTGAGGATGTAGAAGGCGCAGCCGACCGTCTTCACGATCGGCTTGATGACCGCGTTGACCACGCCGAAGACGATCGCGATCACCGAGTAGGTGAGGATCTGCTCCGAGGTGGACCCCGTGGGGGCGATCTCGATGCCGTCGATCAGGTAGGCGGCGGCCGCCAGCGCCAGGGCGTTCACGATGATGCGGATGATGATGCTCACGCCACCGATGGTCCCACGGCGCCGGGCGCCGGCGTACGGGCCGGGGCGTGATTCCGGGAAAACTCAGAGGCCCGTCCCCCGCGGCGCCCGGGGCCGCTGGGTGGTCTCCCCTACGGGTCCCGGTGCGGTTCGCCACACCGGGCTCCTGCTGCCACGATGGCGCCATGTCCGCTGAGCGTTTCGTCCGCGCCGCCCGCATCGCCGACATCGACGACGTGGTGCGCATCCAGGTCGCCGCGTGGCGCGCCGCCTACGGGCCGCGCCTGCCCGCACCGGTCCTCGAGGAGATCACCGGCGAGGAGGCCGGGCGCCGCTTCCGCGAGCAGTGGCTCGCCGCGGTGCGCACCCCGCCGACCTCGCGGCACCGGGTGATCATCGCCACCGACACCGCCGGCGGGGAGGGCTCCGCGCCGCACCGGATCACCGCGGGGTTCGCCGCCCTGGGCCCGGCCACCGACCCCGACCTGTGGCCCGCCACCGACGCCGAGGTGTACGCGCTGCACGTGGACCCGGAGCTCGCCGGGGCGGGGCACGGCAGCCGGCTGCTCAACGCCGCCGTCGACCACCTCGTCGAGGACGGCTTCCGCACCGCGCACCTGTGGACCCTGGAGGAGGGCGACCCGCTGCGCGCCTTCGCCGAGTCCTCCGGTTGGCGCCCGGACGGCGCCCGGCGCACCGTGGACGCCGACGGCCTGCTGCCGATGGTCCGGCTGCACGTCGCGATCGGCGGCTGAGCACGCCTCCCCCGCTCCGGAGGACCCACCGCGGGCAGCGGCGCACCCGGTCCCGCGCGACCCGCACCGGCCGCGCCTCCGAGGCGCGCTCCGGGGCATGCGATACGGGCCCCGCGCACCCGCACCGCCCCCGGTGCGGGGCCGGTGCGGGTCCGGCCGCCGCGGCACGGCACCGGGGTCCGGACGGAGGGCGTCCGCGCTCCTGGGCGCGGAGGTGCGCGTACGCGGCGCTAACGTTGTCGGGTGAACTGCGCGCCCCGCGCCGCGCCGCCCGCCCGGCGGCGCGTCCGGCCGGGGCGCGCCGGGAGAGCACCGAGAGGAAGTCGCGCGCGTGGCCACGGTCAGCGAGTGGGTCGCAGGGGCCCGCCCCCGAACTTTGCCGAATTCGATCGTCCCCGTCGCGGTCGGGACCGGGGTGGCGATCGGGGCCGGCGGGGCGGTGTGGTGGAAGGCCGTGCTGGCCCTGGTGGTCTCGCTCGCCCTCCAGGTGGGGGTGAACTACGCCAACGACTACAGCGACGGCGTGCGCGGCACCGACACCGCCGAGCGGGTCGGCCCGATGCGGCTGACCGCCACCGGGACCGCCCCGGCCCGCCGGGTGCTCATCGCCGCCTGGGCGTCGTTCGCCGCCGCCGCCGTGCCGGGCCTGGTGCTGGTCGCCACCTCGTCGTGGTGGCTGCTGCTGATCGGCGCCGCCGCGATCGTCGCCGCCTGGTACTACACCGGCGGCCGGACCCCCTACGGCTACCGCGGCCTGGGCGAGGTCTCGGTGTTCGTCTTCTTCGGCCTGGTCGCCGTGGTCGGCACGGTCTTCGTCCAGCTCGGCTCGGTGCCGTGGCAGGCGTGGGCGGCCGCGGTGCCGATCGGGCTGCTGTCCTGCTCGGTCCTGGTCATCAACAACCTGCGGGACATCGGGACCGACTCCCGCACCGACAAGATCACCCTGGCGGTGCGGCTGGGCGAGGCCCGCACCCGGCTGCTGTACCAGGGCTGCATCGCCGCCGCCTACCTGGTCGCGCTGGCCACCGTCGCCGTCACCCCCTGGACCGCCCTGGTGCTGCTCTCCCTGCCGCTGGCCGTCCGCCCGCTGGGCCGGGTCCGCGGCGGCCAGACCGGCGGCGACCTCGTCCTCGGCCTCGGCGAGACCGGGAAGCTGCAGATGGCCTTCGGTGTGCTGTTCACCGTCGGCCTGTCCCTGGGCGCCCTGGGCTGACCGGCCCCGGGCGGGGCCGCCCGGCCGGGGCCGCGCCCCCTCACGGTGTTCTCGACGCCCGGGGACGCGCGGTCAGGCGTGGCCGCCCCAGGCGCGCCAGACGCGGGTCAGCGGGGCCTCGGACCGGTAGGGGTGCTCGCCGGTCCAGCGCCACAGGGCGCCCGGGCCGGCCAGGTCGAGGCGGTCCGGGTCGGCGGAGCCGCCCGGGGCCCGCCCGAACAGGCCGACCTGGCCGACCACCCGGGCGCCGCCCAGCACCCCGGGCAGGCCGCGCAGCCCCGGGGCGCGCAGGTCGAGGTCCTCGGCGAGCAGCTCGCGCCCGGCCAGCCGGACCCGGGTGGTGGCGAGCAGGGCGCCGCCCCGCTCGCCGGTCCGGCCCAGCACCAGGGCCTCCCGCCAGAGCAGCTCGGCCCCCTCGGCGAGGTCGGCGTCGATCTCGCGCAGCACGTCGGCCCCGTCGGAGACGACGAACGACGGCTCCGTCCAGCTCATCCTGGCGCCCTCGGCCAGCCGCACCGACGCACCCCAGGCGGCCCGGCCGCCGCGGGCGTTGTAGGCCACCGTGCCGTTGGGGTCGACCAGCTCCAGCTCGGCGCCGGGGCCGACGTCGATCCGGAGCCGCACGTCGTCGCCGGCGCACAGCGCCGCGCGGACCGCGGCGAGCGCGACCCGCAGCGCGGTGCCGGGCCGCCGCATCACCCGCGGCCGGAGGAAGGTCCCGGCCTCCAGGGCCACCGGCACGGTGCGCGCGCCGACCCGGCGCACGGCGATGACCGCGGGCTCGGCCGGGTTCAGGCCGCCCCCGCCGGATCCGGCGGCCGGCCCCGCGCCGGTCCCGGGCGCCCCCGCGGGCCCGGGCCCCGGGGCGGGGGCCCCGGTCTCCCGGGCCGGGAGCCGGGGCGCGGCGGTGTCGGTCCGCGTCATCAGTGCCCGTGTCCGTGGCCGTGCCCGTGGCCGGCGTCCTCCGGGCCGTGGCTGTGCGGGGCCATCGGGCCCGGGTCCTGCGGGGTGTGCGCGCCGCTGAGGTGCGCGGCCAGCACCTCGCGGACCCAGGAGCAGAGCCGGGCCACCGAGTCGGCGTCGGTGCGGGACAGCGCGAGCACCGGGCGGCCGTCGCGGGCCTTCTCCGCGTCGGCGACCATCTGCTCCACGTCCACCCCGACGTGCGGCGCCAGGTCGGACTTGTTGACGATGAGCAGGTCGGCGCCGCCGATGCCGGGGCCGCCCTTGCGCGCCACGTCGCCGCCGCCGGCCACGTCCAGGCAGAAGATCTGCGCGTCGATCAGGGCGGGGCTGAAGGTCGCGGTGAGGTTGTCCCCGCCGGACTCCACCAGGATCAGGTCGACCGGGGCGAACTCCTCCTCCATGTCCTCCACCGCGTCGAGGTTGGCGGTGATGTCGTCGCGGATCGCGGTGTGCGGGCAGGCCCCGGTCTCCACCGCGCGGATCCGCTCCTCGGCGAGCACGCCCGCCGAGCGCAGGAACCGGGCGTCCTCGTCGGTGTAGATGTCGTTGGTGACCACCGCCATGGACAGCTCGCCGGAGAGCTCCCGGCAGAGGGTTGCGATGAGCGAGCTCTTGCCGGTGCCGACCGGCCCGGCGACGCCCAGGCGCAGGGTGCGGCGGGCGGTGCCGGCTCCGCCGGCCGCGGTGTCCTCGGGCAGTGCGGTGTTCTCAGGCGACGCAGTGTTCTCAGGCAACGAACAGCCTCCTTGTCGTGTGCGCGTGCGCGCCGGCCCAGTGGTCGATCAGGGGGGCGGAGCACGCGGGGATGTCGTGGGGGGTGGCGGTCGCGGCGGCCTCCCGGACCACCTCCTCGATCCGAGGGGCGGCGGCCAGGAGCCGGTCGACCGCGGCGAGAGGGTCTCCGGGGCGGAGCTTGAGCGCCGCGGCGGTGACCGTCTGCACGTCGTCGTAGAGCGAGGCGCGCGCGGTCTGCTCGGCGGTCATGCCGAACGCCGCGCCCAGCGCGCCGAGGGCCACCGGGCGCAGCACCCGCAGCCCGGGCACGGCGCGGCCGGCGGTGTCCAGGGCGCGGACCGCCGGGTGGCCGGCGGCGACCCGGCGCGCCAGCCGGGCCAGCCCGCGGCCGAGCGCGGCCGAGGCCTCGCGCAGCGGCGCGCTGGGGGTGCGGGCCGCCAGTGCGGCCTGCACCGGCCCGAAGTCGACCGGTTCGCCGCGGGCGGCGCGCAGCGCCGCGACCGCGGCGGCCGCCTCGGTGCGGGCGACGGTGGCCAGCCGCGCCCGGATGTAGTCGGGGATCCGCTCGGCCGGCATGCCGGCCTCCAGCGCCGCCTCCAGGGTCGCCGAGTGGGCGTGCCCGCCGACGGGCAGCCGCGCGTCGGCCAGCAGCAGTGCGCCGAGCGCCCCCGTACCGCCTTCCATTCCGTTCCTCCTCGCCCGTGGCCGTCCCGTCCGCCTCCTCCCCTCCCGGCGGCCGCCGGGAGGGGAGGAGGGGTCAGAACAGGCTGTAGCGCTGGGCCAGCGGGAGTTCGGCGACCGGGCCGTCGGCGCCGTGCGGGTCGACCCGGTAGCCGTCCACGGTGACCTCGAAGGTCTCCGGGTCGACGCCGATCTCGGGCAGCGCGGTGTTGTTGGGCATGTCGGCCTTGGTGACACCGCGGGTGTCCTTGAGCGCGGACAGCCGGCGGCGCAGGCCCAGGGTCTCCTCCAGCCCGCTGTCCAGGGCGGCCTGGGCGACGAAGGTCACCGCGAGGTCGGCCCCGGCGCCCGCCGGGGTGCCCGGGCGGAGCAGCATCGGCTGCGCGGTGGGAATGGAGGCGTTCACGTCGCCCTGCGGGGCGATCAGCACCGCGCCGCCCTTGACCACCGCGGCGGGGCGGATGCCGAAGAACGCGCGGTCCCACAGGACCAGGTCGGCGAGCTTGCCGGGCTCGACCGAGCCGACCTCGTGGTCGATGCCGGCGGCGATGGCCGGGCAGATCGTGTACTTGGCGACGTAGCGGCGGGCCCGCTCGTTGTCGGCGGGCAGCTCCGAGGAGCGGCCGTGCCGGGCCTTCATCACGTGCGCCACCTGCCAGGTGCGGGTGACCACCTCCCCGGCGCGGCCCATCGCCAGCGCGTCGGAGGAGGTCATCGAGATCGCCCCGATGTCCTGCAGGATGTCCTCGGCGGCCATGGTGGTGTCGCGGATGCGCGAGTCGGCGAACTGCACGTCCGCCTCGACGTCGGGGTTGAGGTGGTGGCAGACCATGAGCATGTCGTGGTGCTCGGCCACCGTGTTCACCGTGTACGGCAGGGTCGGGTTGGTGGAGGAGGGCAGCACGTTGGGCTCGCCGGCCACCACGATGATGTCGGGGGCGTGCCCGCCGCCGGCGCCCTCGGAGTGGAACACGTGGATGCCGCGCCCGGCGACGGCCCCCAGGGTGTCCTGCACGTAGCCGGCCTCGTTGAGGCTGTCGGCGTGCAGCGAGACCTGGATGCCGAACGACTCGGCGGCGCGCAGCGAGGCGTCGATCGCGCCCGGGGTGGCGCCCCAGTCCTCGTGGATCTTGAGGCCGCCGGCGCCGGCCAGCACGTGCTCCTCCAGCGCGGCCTCGCCGACCGTGTTGCCCTTGCCCAGCAGCAGGACGTTGACCGGGACGGCGTCCAGGGCGCGGTGGGTGAGGGCGAGGTTCCACCGGCCGGGGGTGACCGTGGTGGCCTTGCTCCCCTCGCCGGGCCCGGCGCCGCCGCCGATGGCGGTGGTGATGCCGGTGGCCAGCCCCTCCCAGAGCTGCTCGGGGTTGATGAAGTGCACGTGGGAGTCGATGCCGCCGGCGGTGAGGATGCGCCCCTCGCCCGCCAGCACCTCGGTTCCCGGGCCGATCACCAGGTCGGGGTGGACGCCGTCCTGCACGTCGGGGTTGCCGGCCTTGCCGACGGCGGTGATCCGGCCGCCGCGCACGCCGACGTCGGCCCGGACCACGCCCCAGTGGTCGAGCACCACGACGTTGGTGATGACCATGTCGAGGGCGCCCTCGGCGGAGGTGGCGATGGACTGCAGCATGGACTCGCGGATCGACTTGCCGCCGCCGAAGACCGCCTCGTCGCCGCCGACGCAGCGGTCCTCCTCCACCTCGATCCACAGGTCGGTGTCGCCGAGGCGGACCTGGTCCCCGGTGGTCGGGCCGTACAGCGCCGCGTAGTCGGCGCGCGCGATGCCGGTCATCGGGCCTCCTCCTGCTTCTCGTCCAGGCCGGAGCCGGCGGGCACCCGGATGCCGGGGACCTCGCGCCGCCCGCCCAGCGCCACCGCCTGCACCGCGCGGGAGTCGCCCGGCTGGAAGCGGAGCGACGTCCCGGCGGGGATGTCCAGCCGGAAGCCGTGCACCAGGGAGCGGTCCGCGGCCTCGCCGTCGGGCCCGGAGAAGGAGATCGCGGGGTTCACGTCGGCGAGGTGGATGTGCGAGCCGATCTGCACCGGGCGGTCGCCGTCGTTGACCACCACCACCGTGCGGACCTCCCGGTCGGTGTTGATCTGCACTTCGCCCTCGCCCACCCGGATCGCGCCCGGCTCCTCGCCGGGCTCGGCGACCGCCTCGGCGTCTGCGGAGGGGCGGATCGGGCCGCTCAGGGTGACGAGCTTGCGCCCGTCCGGGAAGGTGGCCTCGACCTGGAGGTGGTCCACCAGCTCGGGGACCCCGGGCATGACCTGGTCGGCGGTGAGCACGTGCACGCCCTCGGCCATCAGCTGCTCCACGGTGGCGCCCTCGCGGGCCCGCTCCAGCGCCCAGCAGGACAGCAGCGCGATCGACTCGGGATGGTTCAGCCGCACCCCCCGCTCCAGGCGGTCGCGGGCGACCATCCCCGCCACGCTGAGCAGCAGTTTCTCCCGATCGGACGGGGTCAAGAACATCGGACCTCCACAGCGCACGACGAACACGCCTTCCAGGCAATGCTGCCCGAAGGCGGGAAAACGACGTTTCAAGCCCATTGCAGGGCTGTTAAGAAAGGCCAGTGAAGACGAGCGGCTCAGCAGGGGACGGGAAAGAAGACCACGTCAGAGCACCATGCGAGTCATCGGATCATTGGCTTCTTGAAGATAGCATGATCCATGGAGAAATCTTCATCCGCCTCCCCGGAACACCGGAAACCTTTTCCGTGAAGCACTCCGGGACATGAATTCCAATCGGTAGCAAAACGAATACCCCGCGCACACGGCGCGGGGCATTCGTCTTTTCCCACGAAACCGGCCGGCCCTCGGGCCCTCCGACACACGGGCGCCGGGGCCGGGGCCCGGGATCGGGGGCCGAGACCGGGGCCGGGAAGCCCGGAATCGGGACCCCCGGAACGGGGCCCGGGACCGGGGCCGGCTCAGTCCAGGCCGAGCAGCGGCTCCAGGCCCAGGGTGAGCTGCTCGGGGAGGCCGCCGACGCGGCGCACGCCCAGCAGCACGCCCGGCATGAACGACTCCCGGTTCATCGAGTCGTGCCGGATCTTCAGGGTCTCGCCGTGCGTGCCGAAGACGACCTCCTGGTGGGCGATGAGGCCGGTGATGCGCAGCGCGTGCACCCGGACCCCGTCCACGTCGGCGCCGCGGGCCCCGTCGATCTCGGAGGTGGTGGCGTCGGGCATCGGCGCGCTGCCGGCGTCCGCGCGGGCCCGGGCGACCAGCTCGGCGGTGCGGTACGCGGTGCCGCTGGGCGCGTCGGCCTTGTTCGGGTGGTGCAGCTCGACGATCTCGGCGGACTCGAAGTAGGGGGCCGCCTTGGCCGCGAAGTTCATCATCAGCACCGCGGCGATGCCGAAGTTGGGCGCGATGAGCACCTTCACGCCGGGGTGGGCGGCGAGGATCTCGCGCACCTCGGCGAGCCTGTCCTCGTCGAAGCCGCTGGTGCCCACGACGGCGTGGATGCCGTTCTCGGCCAGCCAGCGCAGGTTGTCCATCACCGCGTCGGGGTGGGTGAAGTCGACCACCACCTCCGCCCCGAGCACCGCGGAGCGCTCCTCCGCGGCGTCGGCGGTGCCCGCCAGAACGGTGTCCTCGGCCTGCTCGACCGCCTTGACGACTTCCGACCCCATGCGCCCGCGGGCGCCGAATACTCCTACCTTGATCACGGAGGCAAGCCTACTGCCGCCCCGCTCCCACCTCGCGGGCGCGCCGCACTTCACCCCCACCCCGAGCTGAGACGATCACCTCAGCCCACCACCGGAGAGCGATCCTGCCGGGGGCGGGGCCGGACGCTCTGACTGAGCGCGGCACCTCGCGGAGTGCAGGTTCAAGCGGGCGGCGAGGGCGGGAGGGGCGGGCCGACCGGTCGGGCGCGGCGCCCCACGGAGCAAAGGTTCAAGCAGGCGGCGACGGCGCAGTAAGGGGACCGGCCGGTCGGTCCGGCGCGGCGCCTCGCGGAGCGAAGGTCCAAGCAGGCGGCAGCAGTAGGAACGGGGCCGGACGCCTCACCCGAGCGCGGCACCTCACGGGGCCGGGGTTCAAACCGGCAGCGAAGGCGGAAGGGGGACCGGCCGGTCGGTCGGGTGCGGCGGGTCGCGGGGTGCAGGTTCAGGCTGGCGGCGACGGCGGCAGTAGGGGGACCGGCTGGTCGGTCGGGTGCGGCGCCCCGCAGAGCGAAGGTCAAAGCGGGCAGCGAGGGTGGGAGTCGGGCGGGGCGGCGCCGGTGAAGGGGGCGGGCCGCTCACCCGGACCCACCAGGGAGCCTTATCCCTGTATGCCCGGTTCGCGGCGGGGATCGGGCGGGAGCGGGGGTGCCCTGCGCACCGCGAGAGCACCCCGATTACATCTACCAGCGAGTAGTAAGCCCCCAGGCCCCAATCGCCCCCTCGCCGATCACCCAGAGTGGCCGAGGCGGGCCCTCCCGGCAGGGCAAAAGCGACATCTCGCCTTCGTGCCGCCCCTGCCCGGGTTCCGGCCCCCTGCTTTGCGGCCTTGCGGGCGGCTCGAACCCCCGAACACCGGCCCGATCAGGGCCAATCGGGCCGCCAAGGGGCCGATCCGGCCCAGGGTGCGCGCCCGGGAATCACCGGGGTGCTCTCGCGGTGCGCAGGGCACCCCACGCCACCATCACCCTGCGTATTCACCCAGGTCAGGGAGGGATGGTGGTTTCAGGGGCGGTCGGCCCCGGCGCCCGGGCGACGCGGGAACGGCCACCCCGCCGCCCCAGCCCGCCCCGACCGGCCCCACCCGCTCTGCCGCACCCGACCGACCGGCCGGTTCCCCTCCCCGCCTTCGCCGCCTGCTTGAACTCCGGCCCCGCGAGACGCCGCGCCCGGGCGACCGCCTCCGCCCCGCCCCTGCCTACGCCGTCGCCGCCGGTCTGAACCCCGGCCCCGTGGGGCGCCGCACCCGACCGACCGGCCGGCATGCCCTCCCGCCTTCGCCGCCTGCTTGAACCCCCGCCCCGTGAGGCGCCGCGCCCGGCCAGGGGCGCCCGACCACGCCCCTACCTCCGCCGTCGCCGCCCGCCTTGACCTTCACTCCGCGAGGCGCCGCGCCCGACCGACCAGCCGGTCCCCGCTGCCGCCGTCGCCGCCCGCTTGAACCTTCGCTCCGCGAGACGCCGCGCCCGACCGAGTGCCGGGCGCGGTGCCTGCGGTCGCTCAGGACGGTTCGGCCAGGAGCAGGGCGAAGTCGCCGTCCGGGTCGGTCCACCAGTGGGTGAGGGCCAGGCCGGCTCGGGCGAGTTCGGTGCGCAGGCCCTCCTCGCGGAACTTGGCGGAGATCTCGGTGCGCATCTCCTCTCCCTCCGCGAAGTCGACCTCCAGGTCCAGTGCCTTGACCCGGACCCGCTGGGCGGTGCGGGAGCGCAGCCGCATCTCGATCCACTCCTGCTCCGGGTCCCAGAGCGCGACGTGCTCGAAGCGGGCGGGGTCGAAGTCGGCCTCCAGCTCGCGGCCGATGACCCGGAGCACGTTCCGGTTGAACTCGGCGGTCACCCCGCGCGCATCGTCGTAGGCGGCGACCAGCCGCGCCGGGTCCTTGACCAGGTCCGCGCCGAGCAGCAGGGACTCGCCGTCGCCCAGGACCCCGCGCAGCCCGGCCAGGAACCCCACCCGGCGGTCGGGCGGCTGGTTGCCGATGGTGGAACCGAGCATCGCCACCACCCGGCGCCCGCCGGCCGGCAGCAGGTCCAGGTGGCGCTCGAAGTCGGCGACGACGGCGTGCACGTCCGCGCCCGGATACTCGGCGGCGATCCGGGCCGCCGCCTCCTCCAGGAAGTCGCCGCTCACGTCGACCGGGACGAAGCCCGCCAGCCCGTTCGCCTCGTGCAGCGCGTCCAGCAGCAGCCGGGTCTTCTCCCCCGAGCCCGCGCCCAGTTCGACCATGGTGTCGGCGCCGGTGGCGCGAGCGATGTCGGCCGCGCGGGCGCGCAGGATGGCCCGCTCCGCGCGGGTCGGGTAGTACTCCGGGAGCCGGGTGATCTCCTCGAAGAGCACGCTGCCCCGCTCGTCGTAGAACCACTTCGGCGGCAGCTCCTTGGGGCTCGCGGTGAGCCCTTCGGCGACGTCGTGCCGGAGCGCCTTGGCCAAGTCGTCGTCGGTCAGATGGCGATCGGTGCGGAGCATGTGCCCTCCTCGTCCCCGGCGTCCCTGGTGCCCGCGCTGTCCCCGGTGTCCGTGGTGCCCGCGGCGGCCCGGTCCCCGGCGGGGCCCGTCTGCCCGCCCTGATCGGCCTCCGCGGGCCGGTCGAGCGGGACCACTCTGACCCCGTCGGGGTCGGCGATGACCAGGGAACGCTCCGGTATCCGGCGCCATTCCGGTCCGTCGTCCAGCGGCTCGGAGGCGATCACCGTGCCGCCGCCCCCGGGGCCGCCCGGCAGCCGGCCGGTGTACAGGCTGTCGCCGCACACCGTGGCGGCCAGCGTCCTGCCGTCCGAGGCGAGCAGGTTGTACCGGCCCGGGGAGGCCTCTTCGGCCCGGCGGACCGTCTCGGCGAGCGCCTCGGCGAGCGCCTCGGCGGTGCCCGCGCCCTCCCGCCACAGCCGCACGGCGTGTGCGAACAGCGGCGCGGAGTCCACCGGGGTGCGGGCGTCGAGCGCCCCGGCGGGCAGCGGCGCGGCCAGCGCAGCGGTGAGCGCCGCATCGTCCTCGGCGGCGCCGTTGTGGCTGAACAGCCGCCCCTCGGCGCGGAACGGCTGGGCGCACGACTCGTCCGGGCCGAACCCGGGGGTGGCGTCGCGGACCGCCGCCACCGCGCACCCGGTGGTGATGGCGCGGGCGGCGTCGGCGAAGGAGGCGTCCGCCCAGATCGGCATGGCGCGCCGGTAGCGGAGCGGCTCCGCGCCGGGGCCGCCCGGGTACCAGCCGGCGCCGAACCCGTCGGCGTTGACCGTCCCGTGCCGCTGCTCGCGCGGGGCGTAGGACTGGCGGAGCAGCGAGTGCGCCGGTTCGAGCAGCAGCCGGTGCAGGGTGACCGGCGGGCCCAGGTAGGCCAGGTGTCGGCACATCAGGGCGCCACCCGCCCCTCGCCCCGTCGTCCTTCACCTCTCCGTTCCTCGCTCCGCCCTTCGCTCCGTCGGCCTTCGCTCCGTCCCGCGCTCCGTCCCTCGTCCGGTGCTGCGTCGCGGGCCAGGCGGAATCCGCTGAAGATCTGCCGGCGGATCGGCAGGTCCCAGTTGCGGAAGGTGCCGCGGGCGGCCGTCGGGTCGGTCGCCCACGACCCGCCGCGCAGCACCCGGTAGCCGTCGGCGAAGAACACCTCGGAGTACTCCCGGTAGGGGAAGGCGGTGAAGCCGGGGTAGCCGTCGAAGACGGTGGAGGTCCACTCCCAGACGTCGCCGATCAGCTGGCGCACCCCCAGCGGGGAGGCGCCTCCGGGGAACGCCCCGGCCGGGGCCGGGCGCAGCCGGCGCTGGCCCAGGTTGGCGCGGTCGGGGCCGGGCTCCTCGTCGCCCCAGGGGAAGCGGCGGGAGCGGCCGGTGGCCGGGTCCCAGCGGGCGGCCTTCTCCCACTCGGCCTCGGTGGGCAGCCGCCGGCCGGCCCAGCGGGCGTGCGCCTCGGCCTCGTGGAAGCAGACGTGCTGCACCGGCTCGTCCGGCGGGACCGGTTCGACCCGGCCGAACCGGCGGCGCATCCACCGGTCCCCGTCCCGGAACCAGAACGCCGGGGCGCGCTTGCCGCTCTCGGTGCGCCACCGCCACCCGGGCCCGCTCCACCAGCGCGGGTCGTCGTAGCCGCCGTCGTCGATGAACGCGGCGTGCGCGGCGTTGTCCACCGGGCGGGCGGAGATCCGGAACGCGGGCAGGTGCACGGTGTGCGCGGGGCGCTCGTTGTCGTAGGCCCACGGGTCGGCGGTGGTGCCCATGGTGAACGGCCCGGCCTCCACCAGGACCTCGTCCGGGCCGGGCGGGACCTCGTCCGGGGCGGCGGGCTCGGGGTCGGGCAGCACCGGGGCGCCCTTGCGGAGCTGGTGGGTGGCGAGCATCGTCTCGTCGTGCTGGTGCTCGTGCTGGACCACCATGTTGTAGACGAACCCGTGCGCGCTCAGCCCCTCCCCGTCGGCCAGCGGGGCGTGCTCCAGGGAGTCCAGCACCGCGCGCCGGACCCGGGCGTTGTAGGCGCGCGCCTCCTCGGGGCGGAGCAGCGGCAGCGAGACCCGGCCGGCCCGCGGGTTCTCGAAGGCGTCGTAGAGGACGTCGATGTCGGGGCGGAGGGCCTCCCGTCCGGCGGCGGCGCGCAGCAGCCACTGCTCCTCGTAGTTGCCGACGTGGGCGTAGTCCCAGACCAGCGGGGACATCAGCGGCGAGTGCTGGGCGAGCAGCTCGCCCTCGTCCAGCGCCGCGACGGTGAGGCCCTCGCTGCGGCGGCGCACCTGCTCCAGGTCGGCGGCGATGCGCTCGCGCAGCCGCTCCTCCTCTGCGGTTCCGGCGGGGGCGGGCCCGGCAGCGGGCCCGTCGGGCTTCGGTGTCATCGCGGCCTGCCTTTCGCGGTCGGTTCGGTGCCCGCCCCCTGCGGCGGGGTGCGGTCGGCCCGCTGCGCGGGGACGGCGCCCGGTCCTTCCCCCGGGGCGCCGCCCGCGCCGTCGGCGTCGTCGGCGGGGCAGCGGCCCCGGTCGGTGTAGCGCTCCCGGTAGGCGCGGGGGGGGGGGGGGAGCCGGTCGGCGCCCATCCGGGGCAGGGCGCGGCTCGCGGCGGCGGTGCAGGCGCGCGCGCACGCGGCGAGCGCGGGGTGGGCGAGGGCGTCGCGGGCTGCGGCCAGCCACAGCCGGCCGGGGTCCGGTTCGGAGCGGTGCAGTTCCGCCACCGCCCGCTCGGCCTCGGCGGAGGCGTCCGGGTCGTCCAGGAGGGCGGCGGCGACCGCGGTCGGCACCGGCCACCAGGGGTCCGGCAGGGCGTCGATCATCCGCAGTTCCAGCCAGCCCCGCGGCCGCACCGGCGGGAACAGGGTGCTCAGGTGGAAGAGGAGGTCGTCGTGGTCGGGCGGGCGGGGTCCGGCGCCCGCGATCCAGTCGGCGAAGGCCATCCGGGCCGGCGGCGGGCAGGGCCCGGCGTCGCCGCGGACGGCCATCAGCCGGGCGCCCAGGGCGTAATCGGCCCAGGCGGCCGCCGGGTCGCCGCCGCCGACCGGCCGGGTGCGGGTGGCGTCGATGCCGGCCCACACCGCCCACCGCGCCGAGCGCCAGCCGGTGCGGCGGCCACGCCACACCGGGGAGTTGGCGAAGAGGGCGGTGAGCACCGGGCCCAGCCGGTGCACCAGGTGCCACCTGCGGGCGGCGTCGGCGGCGTCGGCCCCGATGTCCAGGCATACCTGGATGGAGGCGGTGCTGCACATCATGGTCCGGCCGCCGGTCCACCGGCCGGTGTCGAAGTGCCGCTCCATGGCGGCGTAGCGGGGGAGGTCGAGTTGGCGGCGCGGGGGGCGGTGCGGGTCGAGGCCCCGGCCCTCCAGCCGGAGTCCGGCGTCGGCCAGGGGTTTTTCCACGTGCGCCAGGTCGGCGGCGAGTGCGGCGTGCGCCGCGGCCGGTCCGGGCAGGGGCGGCGAGCTGAGCTCCAGCTGCCCGCCGGGCTCGTAGGTGACCGCGCTGCCCGCCGGGGGCGGGCCGGCCTGGTCGACCAGTGATCGGAGCAGTTCGAGGGGGACGGTTCGGCGGGGGTCCGCGGGATCGGTGACCAGCCATTCGGTCTCGATCCCGACCCGGCCGGGAGGGCCGTTCTTGAAGCAGATGCCGCGGATGTAGTGGTGGACGTCGCTCTCGGTGAGTCGAGTCATCGCTCACTCCCATTCGTCGCGCACCGACTACACATGCCCCGCGGACCGCGCACCCGAAACGTCTTCGATCTTCGCCTCCGCGATGTTCCCGGTGCGGTCGCCGTCCGGTCAGAGCGGGCGGCGGCGCCGGCGCGAGGGGGCGGCGCGGGCGGGGAGCGGCGCCCCTCCCGGGGGTCTCAGCGCAGCTCCTCCTGGTAGGACTCGGTGACCAGGGTGAGGCCGCAGCGCCAGAGGAAGGCCTGCTTGGCGGGGTCGCGGGCCGAGGTGGTGACGATGAGGCGGACCGCGCCGGCGGCGCGCAGCCGGGACCGGGCCTCTTCGATCAGCGCCGATCCCACCGGCCACCATTCGTGCGGGTCGGCGACCGCGAACTCCTCGATCCGGGCCGTCTGGCCCTCGCGCGGGCGGGTGGTGGAGCGGGCGGTGCCGCCGACCAGGTAGCCCCGCACCACCTCCTGCTCCGTGGCGACCAGGGTGGTCGCGGCGGGGTCGCCGACCAGCGCGGCGATGCGGGAGCGCAGCGTCTCCGCGGTCCCGGCCGCGGCCGGGTCGTCGCGCTCGGCGAGCACGGCGATCGCCGCGGCGTCGGTGGGCAGGGCCTTCCGGACGGTGAGTCGGGTTTCGGTCGTCATGGTCCCCCGTTCCGTGCGTCGCCGCAGCGGTCCCTAGTGGTGTTCCCCTTGTGCCGGGCATCACCCTTTTCGCGGTGGTCCGGGGTGGTTCGAGGCGATCCGCGGGTGGTAGGCCCAGGTAGACGGCACCGGACCGAGCGAGGGGGCAGCGATGGCGGACGAGCGCGGGGCCAGAACCGGGGTGGGGGGCGCACGGGTCGGGCTGGAGCCCCCGGACGGCGGCGCCGCGCTGCGCGAGCTGCTCGACGGGCGCTGGCGCGAGGTGCGCGAGCGGGCCCGGGAGCGGCTCACCGGAGAGCTGTTCGCCCCGGTCGCCGGGCTGCCCGTGGAGGAGCACCGGACGCGGGTGTCGGAGCAGCTGGCCGCGCTGGCCGCCACCGAGGTGTCGGGCTACGGCTTCCCCACCGCGGTGGGCGGCTCGGGCGACCTCGGCGCCTCCGTGGCCGCCTTCCAGATGCTGGTCTGCGACATGTCGCTGATGGTCAAGGTGGGCGTGCAGTGGGGGCTGTTCGGCGGCGCGATCCACGCGCTGGGCTCGGACCGGCACCACGCCGAGTACCTGCCCCGGGTCATGTCGCTGGAGCTGCCCGGCTGCTTCGCGATGACCGAGACCGGGCACGGCTCCGACGTGCAGCGGCTGCGCACCACCGCCGACTACGACCCGGCGACCGGCGAGTTCACCGTGCACACCCCGGACGAGGCGGCGCGCAAGGACTACATCGGCAACGCCGCCCGGGACGGCCGCGCCGCGGTGGTCTTCGCCCGGCTGCGCACCCTCGGCACCGACCACGGGGTGCACGCCCTGGTGGTGCCGATCCGGGACGCCGAGGGGCGGTCGCTGCCCGGCGTCACCCTCTCCGACTGCGGCCCCAAGGGCGGGCTGAACGGCGTCGACAACGGGCGCATCTCCTTCGACCGGGTGCGCGTCCCGCGCGAGGCGCTGCTCGACCGGTACGGATCCGTCGCCCCGGACGGCACCTACAGCAGCCCGATCGAGAACCCGAACCGGCGGTTCTTCACCATGCTCGGCACCCTGGTGCGCGGCCGGATCAGCGTCGCCGGGGGCGCCGGCACCGCGGCCGAGGCGGCGCTGGCCATCGCGGTCCGCTACGCCGAAGCGCGCCGCCAGTTCGAGGGCCCGGACGGCGAGGTCCTGCTGCTGGACCGCCGCTCGCACCAGCGCCGCCTGCTGCCCCGGCTGGCCCGCGGCTACGCCCTGCACTTCGCCCAGGAGGAGCTGGTCGCGGCGCTGCACGACGCGGAGACCGGGGAGCGGCCGCTGGACGAGCACGGCCGGCGCGAGCTGGAGTCCCGCGCCGCCGGGCTGAAGGCGGTGGCGACCTGGCACGCCCTGGACACCGTGCAGGCCTGCCGGGAGGCCTGCGGCGGCGCCGGCTACCTGGCGGAGAACCGGCTGACCCAGCTGCGCGCCGACGCCGACGTGTTCACCACCTTCGAAGGCGACAACGTCGTCCTGCTCCAGCTGCTCGCCAAGGCGCTGCTCACCGAGCACCGGGACGCCTTCGGCGACCTGGACGCGCTGCGCATGGCGCGGTTCGCCGCCGGGCAGGTGCTGGAGGGCGTCGTCGAGCGCACCGCGGCCCGCTCGCTGATCGAGCGGCTGGTCAGCGCCGCCCCGGGCCGCGGCGACGAGGCCGACCTGTACGACCGCGGCTGGCAGCTCAAGCTGCTGGAGGACCGCGAGGAGCACACCGTCACCGGGCTGGCCCGCCGGCTGCGCCGGGCCGGCGGCGGGGACCCCGAGCGCGCGTTCCGGATCTTCGACGACGCCCAGGACCACGTGCTGAAGGCGGCCCGGGTGCACGTGGACCGGGTGGTGCTGGAGGCGTTCGTCGCCGCGATCGAGCGGTGCCCCGAACCGGTGACCCGCAAGCTGCTGGAGCGCGTCTGCGACCTGTACGTGCTGTCGGTGGTGGAGGAGGACCGCGCCTGGTTCCTGGAGCACGAGCGGCTCTCCGGCACCCGCGCCAAGGCGGTCGTGCAGGCCGTGGACGACCTCTGCCGCGGCCTGCGCCCGCACGCCCGGACCCTGGTCGACGCCTTCGGCCTGCCCGACGCCTGGCTGGCCGCCCCGATCGCCCTGGGCGCGGAGGCCCGCCGCCAGGAGGAGCAGCTCCGCAACGACACCGCCGAGCAGGACGCCCCGGCCCCGGCCTCCTGACCGCCCCGGCCCACCCCGTCGAGCTCAGCGTCGTCGTCATCGCGGGCCACGACGATGTTGAGCCCCGGCCTGTTGCTTTTGCCCGGCCCACCGCCCCGGCGATCCCGCGCGGGACGCGTGTCCAGGGCCGGGAAAAGCAACAGCCCTGGGCTCAACAAGGTGGGCGCGGGGCCGGGGACTCTGGGGAGAGAGCGGTGGCCCTGGGCTCGACAGGGTGGGCGCGGGGCCGGGGACTCTGGGGAGAGAGCAGCGGCCCTGGGCTCGACAGGGTGGGCGCGGGGCCGGGGAGCCTGGGGAGAGAGCGGTGGCCCTGGGCTCGACAGGGTGGGCGCGGGGCCGGGGTCTCCCGGATCGGGGCGGAACCTGGCGCGGGAGAGGAGGGATCTCCGGTCAGCGTTCCGAGGTCCCCAGGACCTCGCGGACGCCGCGGGCGATCTCCAGGTCCTCGCGGGCGGTGATGACCAGGGTGCGCACCCTGGCCCCGGGGGCGGTGACGTCGGCGTCGCCCTGCGCCGCCTCGTTGGCCGCGGTGTCCAGGGCCACGCCGAGGAAGCCCAGGCCGTCGGCGGCGCCGGAGCGGACCCGCGGCTGGTGCTCGCCGACGCCCGCGGTGAACACCAGGGTGTCCAGGCCGTTCAGGGCGGCCGCCATCGCGGCGATCCTGGCGCGCAGCCGGTGCAGGTAGACGTCGAGGCCGAGCCGGGCCCGCGGGTCGCCGGCGTCGACCCGGTCCATCACGTCGCGCATGTCGGGGTCGCCGGTCAGCCCGGCCAGGCCGCCGCCGCGGTCCAGGCCGTCGGAGACCTCCTCGGGGGTGAGCCCGGCGTGCTGGATCAGCCAGAGCAGCATGCCGGGGTCGGTGTCGCCGCTGCGGGTGGCCATGACCAGGCCCTCGGTCGGGGTGAAGCCCATCGTGGTGTCGACGCTGACGCCGTCGTGCACGGCGGCCAGCGACGCGCCCGCGCCGAGGTGGGCCACGACCAGGCGGCCCGCCGAGCGGCCCAGCATCTCCGCGCTGCGCCGGGCGGAGTAGGAGTGCGACAGGCCGTGGAAGCCGTACCGGCGCACCCCGAGCCGCTCCCGCCACTCCCGGGGGACCGCGTAGGCGGTGGCGGCCTCGGGCAGCGTCGCGTGGAACGCGGTGTCCAACCCGGCGATCTGCGGGAGGTCCGGCAGCGTCTTGCGGGCGGCCTCGATGCCGGCCAGGGACTTGGGCAGGTGCAGCGGAGCGAGCACCGCCAGCTCCCGCAGGCGCGCCACCACCCGGTCGTCCAGCAGCACCGGTGCCCGGTACTCGGGGCCGCCGTGCACCACCCGGTGCCCCACCGCGTCGACCCGGGGCAGGTCCGCCAGGGCCCGCTCCATCTGCTCCGCGGTGACCGCGCCGCCCTGCAGTTCGATGGTGTGCCGCCCGAGCGGCTCGTCCCCGGGGCCGAGGACCGATAGTTTCACGCTGCTCGATCCGGTGTTGACGATCAGCACCTGCATGCGCCGTCCGCCTCTCCTCCGCGCGCGCCGTTGCGCGCTCCCTGAGCCGTTCTCCGCAATGTCCCCCGCGCCCGGCGCCCGGGTCAAGGAGGGGCGCGGGCGCCGCTCCGCCCGGCCCCTGCTTCCGCCCCCGCCCCCGCGGCCGGCCTCAGGAGGTCCAGGTCCAGTCCCGGATCTCCGGCGCGTCGTCGCCGTACTCGCGGGTGTGCGCCCGGCAGCGCAGCCGGGCGTCGTGCATCCGCTGGCTGAGGTGCGCCGCCTTGACCGCCAGCCCCGGCACCCGGTCGATCACGTCCATCACCAGGTGGAACCGGTCCAGGTCGTTGAGCATCACCATGTCGAACGGCGTGGTGGTGGTGCCCTCCTCCTTGTAGCCGCGGACGTGCAGGTTCTCGTGGCCGTTGCGGCGGTAGGTGAGGCGGTGGATCAGCCACGGGTAGCCGTGGAAGGCGAAGATGACCGGTTTGTCGATGGTGAACAGCGCGTCGTAGGAGCGGTCGGTGAGCCCGTGCGGGTGCTCCTCGGCCGGCTGCAGCCGCATCAGGTCGACCACGTTGACCAGCCGCACCCGCAGCTCCGGCAGGTGGGTGCGGAGCAGGTCGGCGGCGGCCAGCGCCTCCAGCGTGGGCACGTCCCCGGCGCAGGCCAGCACGACGTCGGGGTCGGCGCCGCCGTCGGTGCTGGCCCACTCCCAGATGCCCAGGCCGCGGGTGCAGTGCGCGATGGCCTGGTCCATGGAGAGGTAGCTCAGCGCGGGCTGCTTGCCGGCGATGACCACGTTGACCGTGTCGCGCATCCGCAGGCAGTGGTCGGCGGTGGAGAGCAGGGTGTTGGCGTCCGGCGGCAGGTACACCCGGACGATCTCCGGCTTCTTGTTCACCACGTGGTCGATGAAGCCGGGGTCCTGGTGGCTGAAGCCGTTGTGGTCCTGGCGCCACACGTGCGAGCTGAGCAGGTAGTTGAGCGAGGCGATCGGGCGCCGCCAGGGGATGCCCCGGGTGACCTTGAGCCACTTCGCGTGCTGGTTGAGCATCGCGTCCACGATGTGGATGAACGCCTCGTAGCTGTTGAACAGCCCGTGCCGGCCGGTGAGCAGGTAGCCCTCCAGCCACCCCTGGCACAGGTGCTCGCTGAGCACCTCCATCACCCGGCCGTCCGGCGCCAGCGACTCGTCGGTGGGCAGCAGCGGCAGGTCCCAGGCGCGGTCGGTGGCCTCGAACACCGCGTTGAGCCGGTTGGAGGCGGTCTCGTCCGGGCCGAAGATGCGGAAGTCGTCCGGGTTGGCCCGGAGCACGTCGCGCAGGTAGCCGCCGAGCACCCGGGTGGCCTCGTGCTGGACCGCGCCGGGGCGCGGCACCTCGACCGCGTAGCGGCGGAAGTCGGGCAGGGTGAGGTCCTTGAGCAGCAGCCCGCCGTTGGCGACCGGGTTGGCGCTGATCCGGCGGTCCCCCTCCGGGACGACCAGCCGGGTGGTCTCCGGGACCGGGGCGCCGTCCGGGCCGAACAGCTCCTCCGGCCGGTAGGAGCGCATCCACCGCTCCAGCTGGGCGAGGTGCCCGGGCTCGCTCCGCACCTGGGCCAGCGGCACCTGGTGCGAGCGCCAGGTGCCCTCCACCGGGAGCCCGTCCACCTCCCCGGGGCCGGTCCAGCCCTTGGGGGTGCGCAGCACGATCATCGGCCAGCGCAGGCCGCCGCGGTCGCCGCCGTCCCGCACCCGGCGCTGGATCTCGGCGATGCCGTCCAGGGCGCCGTCCAGCACCCGGGCCATCTCCCGGTGCAGCGCTTCGGGGTCGTCTCCGGAGACGAAGACCGGTTCGTGCCCGTGGCCCTCCATCAGCGCGGCCAGTTCGCGCTCCGGCATCCGGGCGAGCACCGTGGGGTTGGCGATCTTGTAGCCGTTGAGGTGCAGGATCGGCAGCACGGCGCCGTCGGCGGCCGGGTCGATGAACCGGTTGGCGGCCCAGCTGCCCGCCAGCGGGCCGGTCTCGGCCTCGCCGTCGCCGACCACCGCCGCCACCACCAGGTCCGGGTTGTCGAAGGCGGCGCCGTAGGCGTGCGACAGCGCGTACCCCAGCTCGCCGCCCTCGTGGATCGACCCGGGGGTCTCCGGCGCGTAGTGGCTGGGCACCCCTCCGGGGAAGGAGAACTGCCGGAACAGCCGGCGCATCCCCTCCTCGTCCCGGGTGACCTCGGGGTAGACCTCGGTGTAGGTGCCGTCCAGCCAGGCGGTGGCCACCCCGGACGGGCCGCCGTGCCCGGGGCCCATGATCCAGATCATGTCCGTGCCGCGCCGCCGCACCTGCCGCTGCAGGTGGGCGTAGACGAAGTTGAGCCCCGGTGTGGTGCCCCAGTGCCCGAGCAGCCGGGGCTTGATGTGCTCGGGGGCGAGCGGCTCGCGGAGCAGCGGGTTGTCCAGCAGGTAGATCTGCCCGACCGAAAGGTAGTTGGCGGCCCGCCAGTAGAGGTCGACCGCGCGGAGCTCCTCGTCGGTCAGGGATGCCCGGGGCCCGGTCTCGGTCGTCGTCATGCCTGTCCCCCTCGATCTGCGGCTGCAGCGGAGGTTCTCCTACCCGGCGGGCCGTCCGGGTATGGGCGGAGGGAGGTCACCGGATGCCCATCCGTCCGTCCCGTTTCCCCCATCCCCGCGCCCCGCCGGACGCGGCCGGGGCGGGGCGCTCCGCGGGGCGGGTAGGTTGGCCCGCGATGAGCAACGATTCCGATGACGGCCACCGCGCCGAGACGACCAGCGGCGACGATGCCGGTGTCCAGCCCCCGCCCGCGCCGGACGGCCCCGACCGGGCCCGCGAAGAGCCCTCGGACGAGGAGGGCGGGGCCGGGGAGGCGGTAGCGGACGGCGGCCTCCGGGAGGACGGCGGCGACGGCGAGGAGGGCCCCGGCGGGGAGGAGTCCGGCGGGGCGCCGGCCGGGCCGGCCGGCGCGCTGTCCACCGAGACGTTCGGCATCGCCGGCCTGCTCGCCCTGCTCGGCTCCCTGGTCGGCACCCGGGTGGTGGACCTGCTGGCGAGCACCACCGCCGCCTCCCAGGAGGGCGCGCTGAAGGCCGTCGCCCTCGGCGACGGCGTCTTCGCCCTGGTCGCGGTTGCGCTGTCCGCGGCCGGCCTCACCGCGGCCGGACCGGCCACCCGGCCCTGGGCCCGCTGGCTGTCCACCGCGGTCCTGCTGATCGGCGCCCTGCTGGTCGCCGCCGCGGCCGCGGCCTACCTGACGGTCCCGCCGCCGGCCCCGCCGCAGCCGATGATCCCGGGCATGTGACCGGTTCCGCCCCGCCCCGGCCGGGGGTGGGGCGGGGCTCCGGGCCCGGCCGGGCCGCGCCCGCCGGGCCGGTCAGTCCGTGCCGAGCTCGCGGCGGAGGATCTCCGCCCAGCGGGCGACGATCCGGCGGCGGCGCGGCTCGTCGTCGGTGAGCAGGTTGGCCAGGCCCAGGCCGCGGGCGAGGTCGAGGGTGGCCTGCACGGTCTCCCGCACCCCCGGGGCCGACTCGTCGGCGCCGAGCAGCTCGACGGCGGCGCGGTGCGCGGTCCGCCCGACGTGGTCCTCCAGCGGGATGACGTGGGAGCGCAGCCGCGGGTCGTTGGCGGCGGCCGCCCACAGCTGCACCGCCCCGGCGAACACCGGGCCGCTGTAGGCGTCCACCAGCATCTCCACCACGGCGGTGGTGCGGTCGGCGCCGGCCGGCAGGTCGTCGACCCGGCGGCGCAGCTCGGCCATCCGGCCGTCGCTCATGTGCCGCAGCGCGGCGGTGAACAGGTCCTCCCTGGTGGGGAAGTGGTGCTGGGCGGCGCCGCGGGAGACGCCCGCGCGCTCCGCGACGGCGGCCACCGTGCTGCCCGCCACGCCGCGCTCGGCGAGGCAGGCCGCGGCCGCCTCCAGCAGCCGGCGCCGGGTCGCCCGGCTCCGCTCCTGCCTCGGTTCGCGCGTCCGCGCCCCCTGGTCGTGCCCGGTGTCCACCTCGGACGCCCTCCCCCCGCTCGCGTCGCCGACAACCTATCCGGTTCCGGCGCCGGCGGGCGGACGCCCGCCCCGATCAGCCCGCATCGATCCCGGCGCCGTCGCGGTCTCGACCGCCTTCGGGACCGCGACGGCGCCCGAGACCACCGGTTCGGCGGTGCGGCGCGCTAGTAGGACTTGGGCAGGCCGAGGGAGTGCTGGGCGACGTAGTTGAGCACCATCTCCCGGCTGACCGGGGCGATCCTGCCCAGCCGGGAGGAGGCGATCGCCGCGCCGAGGCCGTACTCGGAGGCCAGGCCGTTGCCGCCGAGGGTCTGCACGGCCTGGTCGACGGCGCGCGCCGCGGCCTCGCCCGCCGCGTACTTGGCCATGTTGGCGGCCTCGCCGGAGCCGGCGTCGTCGCCCGCGTCGTAGAGCGCGGCGGCCTTCTGCGTCATCAGCCGGGCCAGCTCCACCTCCACCTTGATCTGCGCCAGCGGGTGGGCCAGGCCCTGGTGGGCGCCGATCGGGCGGCCCCACACCTCGCGCTGCCGGGCGTAGCCGACCGCGGTGTCCAGGGCGTGCCGGGCCGACCCCAGGGCCAGCGACGCCGCCATGATCCGCTCCGGGTTGAGCCCGGCGAACAGCTGCAGCAGGCCGCTGTCCGGGTCGCCCACCAGGGCGTCGGCGGGCAGCCGGACGTCGTCCAGGAACAGCCCGAACTGGTGGTCCGGGCTGACCAGGTCCATCTCGATGGGCCGCGCCTCGAAGCCGGGGGCGTCGGTGGGGACGATGAACAGGGCGGGCTTGAGCCGGCCGGTGGCGGCGTCCTCGGTGCGGCCGACGACGAGCACCGCGTCGGCGGCGTCCACCCCGGAGATGAAGGTCTTGCGGCCGGTGAGCAGCCAGTCCGCGCCGTCGCGGCGGGCCGTGGTGGTGATGTTGTGCGCGTTGGAGCCGGCGTCCGGCTCGGTGATGGCGAACGCGAGGATGCTCTCCCCGGAGGCGATCCCGGGCAGCCAGCGCCGCCGCTGGTCGCCGGTGCCGAACCGGGCGAGCACCGTCCCGCAGATCGCCGGGGAGACCACCATCATCAGCGTGGGGCAGCCGCCGGCGCTCAGCTCCTCCAGCACGGCGGCCAGGTCGCCGATGCCGCCGCCTCCGCCGCCGTGCTCCTCGGGGATGTTCACCCCGAGGTAGCCGAGCTTGCCGGCCTCGGTCCACAGCTCGCTCAAGTAGGCGCCGGCCTTGGCCTTCTCCCTGTAGTAGCGCGGCCCGTAGCCGGCGGTGAAGGCGGCCACCGCCTCGCGCAGCGCGGTCCGCTCGCCGGGTTCGGTGAATGTCATCTGGGACCTCCGAGGTGTCGGGGGGCGGAGCCCCGGGGAAGGGCGCGGCCGCCGGGCCGGGTAGCGGCCGGGGAACCGCGGTGGGGGACTCCCCGGCCCCGATCGGGCCGGGTCCGGTCCGGGCGCCGCCCGGGTCCGGGGGCGTCCCCTCGGGCGGACCGGCCCGCGGAGCGGGGCCGGGGCGGGCGGGAAGGGGGCGGCGCCGGGACCGCGTCGACGGCGACGGCGCGCCGGGGGCCGCCGTCCCCGGGCCGCCGCCTCCGGGCGGAGGTCACCGGGGCGCCCCGTCCGGCGCCGGGCCGCCGTCCTCGGCGGGGGCGACGACGGCGAGGACGTCGCCGGTGTCGACCCGGGCGCCGGCGGCGGGCAGACCGGTGACGGTGCCGTCGGCCGGGGCGGTGATCCGGTGCTCCATCTTCATCGCCTCCAGCCAGAGCAGCGGCCGGCCGGCCTGCACCCGCTCGCCCTCGGCGGCGGCGACCCGGACCACGGTGCCCGGCATCGGCGCGAGCAGGGTGCCGGGCGGGGTGTCCCCGGCGCCGTCCGGGAACCGGCTCAGCGGGGTCAGGGCCACCGGGCCCAGGTCCGAGTCGACGTGCACCTCTCCCCCGGGCGTCCGGTGCACCTCGAAGGTGCGGCGCACCCCGCCCGCGACCAGCTGCACCGCGTCGGGGGCGGCCCGGTGCACCCGGACCTCCCCGTCGCCGCCGGGCAGCGGGACCGGGCCGGACCGGCCGGCGGTGTAGCCGGCCTCCACCTCCTCCCCGGCCGCGGTGCGGTACCGGCGGACGTGCGGCGCGGAGGGGAGGTTGCGCCAGCCGGCGGGGAGCCCGCCGAGCACCGGCGCGGCGGCGCGGTTCGCCTCGGCGGCGGCCAGGGCGGCGGCGAGCGCGGACAGCCGGACCGCCCTCCCGTCGGCCAGCGGCCGGCCCAGTTCGGCGGCGCCGTGCAGGTCCAGGAACCGGGTGTGCACCTCGCCGGCGGCGAACGCCGGGTGGCGCAGCACCCGGACCAGCAGGTCGCGGTTGGTGCCGACACCGTGCAGCCGGGTGCCGGCCAGCGCCGCGGAGAGCCGGCGCAGCGCGTCGGCGCGGCTGCTCCCCCAGGCGACGACCTTGGCGATCATCGGGTCGAAGTCGGTGCCGATCTCGGTGCCGTCCTCGACGCCGGCGTCCACCCGCACGCCGTACCGGTCCGGCGGGGCGAACGCGGTCCGCGCGGCCGGGACGTCGAACCGGGCCACGGTGCCGGTCTGCGGGCGCCAGTCGGCCAGCGGGTCCTCGGCGCAGATCCGGGCCTCCACCGCGTGGCCGCGCGGCTCCGGCGGGCCGCCGTCCGGCAGCGGCTCGCCCTCGGCGATGCGCAGCTGCCACTCCACCAGGTCCAGGCCGGTGACGCACTCGGTGACCGGGTGCTCCACCTGGAGCCGGGTGTTCATCTCCAGGAACGAGACGGAGCCGTCCTCGGCGAGGAGGAACTCGGCGGTGCCCGCGCCGGTGTAGCCGATCGCGGCGGCCATCCCGCGCGCCGCCCCGTGCAGCCGCTCGCGCAGCCCGCCGGGGAGCCCGGGGGCGGGGGCCTCTTCGATGAGCTTCTGGTGCCGGCGCTGCACCGAGCAGTCGCGGTCGCCGACGGCCCACACGGTGCCGTGCGCGTCGGCGAGGAGCTGCACCTCGACGTGGCGGCCGCGCTCCACGTACCGCTCGCAGAAGACCGCCGGGTCGCCGAAGGCCGCGGCGGCCTCGGCGCGGGCCGCCTCCGCCTCGGCCGGCAGGTCGGCGAGGTCGCGGACGATGCGCATGCCGCGCCCGCCGCCGCCGGCCGACGCCTTGATCAGCACCGGCAGGTCGGCCTCGGTGACCTCCTCGGGCGGCACCGAGCGGAACACCGGGACGCCGGCCCGGGCGGCGAGCTCCTTGGCGGCGATCTTGGCACCCATCGCCTCGATCGCCTCCGGCGGGGGGCCGACCCAGGTCAGTCCGGCCTTGACCACGGCGCGGGCGAACGCGGCGCTCTCGGAGAGGAAGCCGTACCCGGGGTGCACGGCGTCGGCGCCGGCCCGCTCGGCGGCGGCGACCAGCAGGTCGGCGCGGAGGTAGGTGTCGGCGGGGGCGGTGCCGGGCAGCCGGATCGCGGCGTCGGCCTCGCGGACGTGCGGCGCGTCGGCGTCGCCGTCGGAGTGGACCGCGACGCTGCGCACGCCCAGGGCGCGGCAGGCCGCGATGGTGCGGCGGGCGATCTCGCCGCGGTTGGCGACGAGCAGCGTGGTGATCATCGCGGGCCTCCGTGGTGGGGAGCGGGAGCGTGGTTCATCGCCGGTGCCGGGCCTCCGCGGTGCGGGTGCGGGGGGCGCCGGCCTCCGGGGCGGCGGGGTCCGGGGCGGGGTTCGTCTGCACGGGCCGCCCCTTCACATCCGGAAGACGCCGAAGCCGTCGGCGCCGCGCACCGGGGCGTTGTGCACCGCGGACAGGCAGAGGCCGAGCACGGTGCGGGTGTCGCGGGGGTCGATGACGCCGTCGTCGTAGACCCGGCCGGACAGGAAGAGCGGGAGCGACTCGGCCTCGATCCGGTTCTCCACCATCTCCCGCATGGCGGCGTCCTGGTCCTCGTCGTAGGGGCGGCCCTTGGCCTCGGCGGAGGCGCGGGCGACGATGGACAGCACCCCGGCCAGCTGCCGGGGGCCCATCACCGCGGACTTGGCGCTGGGCCAGGCGAACAGGAACCGGGGGTCGTAGGCCCTGCCGCACATCCCGTAGTGACCGGCACCGTAGGAGGCGCCGATGAGCAGCGACAGGTGCGGCACGGTGCTGTTGGAGACGGCGTTGATCATCATCGCGCCGTGCTTGATGATGCCGCCCTGCTCGTACTCCCGGCCGACCATGTAGCCGGTGGTGTTGTGCAGGAACAGCAGCGGGGTGCGGGACCGGTTGGCCAGCTGGATGAACTGGGCGGCCTTCTGCGACTCGGCGCTGAACAGCACCCCCTGGGCGTTGGCCAGGATCCCCACCGGGTAGCCGTGCAGCCGCGCCCACCCGGTGGCCAGGCTGGTGCCGTAGGCCGGTTTGAACTCGTCGAAGTCGGAGCCGTCCGCGATGCGCGCGATCACCTCGCGCGGGTCGAACGGGACCTTGAGGTCGTCCGGGACGATCCCGGCGAGCTCCTCGGGGTCGTACCGCGGGGGTTCGGCCGGGGCCGGGGCGGGTCCGGCCTTGCGGTGGTTGAGCCGGGCCACGATGCGCCGGCCGATGCGCAGCGCGTCGTACTCGTCGGCGGCCAGGTGGTCGGCGAGCCCGGAGGTGCGGGCGTGCATCTCCGCGCCGCCGAGCGACTCGTCGTCGCTCTCCTCCCCGGTGGCCATCTTGACCAGCGGCGGCCCGCCGAGGAACACCTTGGAGCGCTCCTTGACCATCACCACGTGGTCGCTCATCCCGGGCACGTAGGCGCCGCCCGCGGTGGAGTTGCCGAAGACCAGGGCGATGGTGGGGATGCCGGCCGCGGAGAACCGGGTGAGGTCGCGGAAGAGCCGTCCGCCGGGGATGAAGATCTCGCTCTGGCTGGGCAGGTCGGCGCCGCCGGACTCGACCAGGTTGATCAGCGGCATCCGGTTCTGCTCGGCGATCTCCATCGCCCGCATGGTCTTCCGGCCGGTCCAGGGGTTGCTGGCGCCGCCGCGCACCGTGGGGTCGTTGGCGATGACGACGCACTCGGTGCCCTCGACCGCGCCGACGCCGGTGACCACGCTGGCGCCGACCGGGAAGTCGGTGCCCCAGGCGGCCAGCGGGGACAGCTCCAGGAACGGGGCGTCCGGGTCGAGCAGCAGCTCGATCCGCTCCCGGGCGAGCAGCTTGCCGCGGCCGCGGTGCCGCTCGACGTACTTCTCGCCGCCGCCGGCCAGCGCCTTGGCCTGTTCGGCGTCGATCTCGGCGAGCTTGCCGAGCATCGCCTCGCGCGCCCGCGCGTAGCCGGCGGAGGCGGTGTCCAGGCGGGATCTGAGTACGGTCATGGCAGCAGCGCCTCCGGGACGTCCAGGTGCCGGCCGCGCAGCCATTCGCCGAGCGCCTTGGCCTGCGGGTCGGATCGGGTGTTGCCGCCGGCGCCGTCGCCGAGCAGCCCTTCGACGACGAAGTTGGCCGCGCGCAGGTGCGGGAAGAGGTGCCGGGTGACCGGCAGCGGGGCGGCCTCGGGGATCAGCCGCTTGAACTCGGCGACGGTGAGGGCGTGCGCGAGCCAGCTCCAGGCCGCGTCGTCGCGCACCCACACCCCGACGTTGGCGTCGGAGCCCTTGTCTCCGCTGCGCGCGCCGGCCACCAGGCCGAGCGGTGCGCGGCGGACCGGGCCGGTCGGGGGCGGCGGCGGGAGCGGCGGTTCGGGGACCGGTCCGGGGTCCGCAGCGGCCGGGGCGGGGCCGATGCCGTGCCGGGTGCCGTCCGGGAGCACCGCGGTGTGCGGCACCCGGTCCGCGGGGACCTGGGCGGCGGTGAACGCCACCCCGTCGGGGCGGGCGTCGCCGGGCGGCGCGGTGGCGTGGAACCCGGGGACGCTGGAGAGCGCGAGTTCGACGCAGGCGGCGCTGAACGCCCGGCCGACCTTGTTCCGGTCCGGGTCGGAGGCGGTGATGCGGAGCAGCGCGGACGCCCCGTCCTGGGTGGGCGCGTCGGGGTCGGCGGCCCCGGCGCCGTCCAGCCGGAACCGCAGCCGGGCGGGTTCGCGGCCGCGCAGCGCGGCGCGCAGCTGCCGTTCGGCCAGTTCGGCCTTTGCCTCGATGTCCAGGCCGGTGAGGACCAGGGCCATGTCGTTGCGGAAGCCTCCGATCCGGTTCATGCCGACCTTGAGGCCGGGGGGCGGCGCCTCGCCGCGCACCCCGTGCAGCCGGACCCGGTCCGGGCCCTCCTCGGTGAGCCGGGCGGTGTCCAGCCGGACGGTGGCGTCGGGGTTGGGGTAGCGGGCCCCGGCCACCTCGTAGACGAGCTGGGCGGTGACGGTGCCCGCGGTGACCGCGCCGCCGGTGCCGGGGTGCTTGGTGATCACCGCCGACCCGTCGGCGTGCACTTCGGCGATGGGGAAGCCGGGCCGGGTGAGGTCGCGCCCCTGCTCCTGCAGCTCGGTGAAGAACGCGTAGTTGCCGCCGGTGGCCTGGGCGCCGCACTCGATGACGTGGCCGGCGGCGACCGCGCCGGCGATGGCGTCGAAGTCGTCCCGGGCCCAGCCGAAGTGCGCGGCGGCCGGCCCGACCACCAGCGAGGCGTCGGTGACCCGGCCGGTCACCACGATGTCGGCGCCGGCCCGCAGGCAGGCGGCGATGCCGAAGCCGCCGAGGTAGGCGTTGGCGGTGAGCGGCGCGCCCAGCCCCAGTTCGGCGGCGCGGGGCAGCAGGTCGTCCCCTTCGACGTGGGCGATCCGCAGTTCGACGCCGGCCCGGTCGGCGAGGGCGCGCAGCGCGTCGGCGAGGCCGGCCGGGTTGAGGCCGCCGGCGTTGGCGACGACCTTGACGCCGCGCTCGGCCACCGTGCCGAGCACGCCCTCCATCTGCCGCAGGAAGGTCCGCGCGTACCCGCGGGAGGGGTCCTTGAGCCGGTCCCGCCCGAGGATGAGCATGGTCAGTTCGGCCAGGTAGTCGCCGGTGAGCACGTCCAGCGGGCCGCCGTCCAGCATCTCGGCGACCGCCTCCGCGCGGTCGCCGTAGAACCCGGACGCATTGCCGATCCGCAGCGGTGTGACCCCGGTCTCCGTCATGCGCACGAGCGTGCCACGCCCCCGAAGGAAAAACAAGCGCGCATGATTGTTTTTCCGACAGGGGCACTGGGCGCGGCCCGGACCTGCCGCGCCGCCCGGCGGCGGGCGGGAAAACGCCCCGGCGGTCCGGCCGAGCGGCCACTAGGGTCGGGGCATGGGACAGGCGCTGCTCATCATCGACATGCACGAGTTCCTGGTCGAGGGGCTGTGGCAGGGGGCGGAGACGGCCCGGCGGATCGGCGGGGTCGCCGACCGGGCGCGCGGGCGGGGCGTTCCGGTGCTGGTGCTGCACCAGGTGGACGACGACCCGGGCGGCCTGTTCGCCCCGGAGCGGCAGGGGCGCGGGGTCAGCCCGCTGATCGGGGTGCGCGACGGCGACCGGGTGGTCCCCAAGCGGGCCACCGACTCCTTCTACCGGACCGGGCTGGCCGAGGCCCTGCGCGACCTGGGCGCCGACACCGTGGTGGTCACCGGCGCCGCCACCGACTACTGCGTGGACGCCACCGTGCGCTCCGCCGCGAGCCACGGCTTCGACGTCGACCTGGTGTCCGACGGCCACGCCCCGATGTCGGTGGGCGACCCGGAGGCCGGACTCACCCCCGAACAGGTGGTCGCGCACCACAACGCGGTGCTCAGCCGAGCGATCCACCCCGGCGGCAGGGTCCGCCTGGTCAAGGCGGCCGACCTCTTCCCCCGCGAGAGCTGACCACCCAGTCGGTCGGGCCCGGCGCCCCACCGGGTGAAGGTTCAGACGGGCGGCGACGGCGGGAAGGGGAGCGTGCCGGCTGGTCGGTCGGGCGCGGCGCCCCACGGAGCGGGGGTTCAAGCAGGCGGCGACGGCAGAGGTAGGGGCGGGGCGCAGGCGGTCGCCCGGGCGCGGCGCCTCACGGGGCGGGGGTTCAAGCGGGCGGCGAAGGCAGCGGTGGGCACCGGCCGGTCGGTCTAGTGCGGCACCCACGGGGCCGGGGTTCAGACCGGCGGCGACGGAGAGGGTAGGGGCAGGGTCGGGCGCCTCGGCCGGGAGCGGCGCCTCGCGGGGCGGGGTTCAAGCAGGCGGCGACGGCGGCAGGGGACCGGCCGGTCGGTCGGGTGCGGCAGAGCGGGTGGGGGCGGTCGGGGCGGGCCGGGGGGGCGGGTTCGCCGTTCCCGCGTCGCCCGGGCGCCGGGGCCGGCTACCCGTGAAACCGCTGCCCCCCTCTGACCTCGGTGAATACGCAGGGTGATGGCGGGGTGGGGTGCCCTGCGCACCGCGAGAGCACCCCGGTGATTCCCGGGCGCGCATCCCGGCCCGGATCGGCCCTCCAGGGGTCCGAATCGCCCCGGTCGGGCCGGTGTTGGGGGGTTCGAGCGGCCCGGAAGGCCGCAAGGCAGGGGGCCGGAACCGGTGGGTTCTAGTTTGTGTTGCAACACGGCCGGGACGAAGGGGGATGAAGGGTGCCGGGCAA
>NZ_ANBB01000045.1 GCF_000341105.1 Nocardiopsis potens DSM 45234 | reverse complement strand
GAGCCAGCACACCGACCAGCACCCCCAGCCCCATCACATAACCGAGGACCTCTTCACTGCGCCGGATGAATTCACCGTTCACGACCCGCACTCCGCCGTTTCCGTCACGCGCTCACACCGGACTCGTACTCCCAGTGCCAGGGCTCTTCATTGGATCCGCCCTCGCGCATCTGCTCCGGCTGGAACCAGCCGTAGTTCGCACTGTTCGCGTTGACCCAGTTGTACCGCTCGCCGCCGAAATGCATTCCGTCGATATCGACGGCCAGGCCCCAGCCGTGATTGCTCGTTCCCGGCCGCGCCGCCGCCGGATAGCCGAGGCGGGAGTGGAGCTCCACCTGCTTGGCGTAGTCCCGGTAGGCGGCGTTGAGCGGCATCGGATGGCCGAACTCCTCCTCGAAGGCGTCGTCCATCCGCAGGAAGGCCACCGCGGCGTCGGCCCGGAGGTACATTCCGGCCTGGTCCAGCTCGCACAGCACCTCGGTGGGGATGCGGCCGTTGTCGTAGCCCGCGGTCCGGTCGGCGCCGGTCGCATCGCACCCCCCGTACTGCTGCGGCCCGCTGTATCCGGTCTGCTCGACGGCGGCGCCCTCCGCGGCCCCGGGGCCCGCCATGCCGGTGGTCGCGGAGATGAGCACCGTTCCCGCGATCCCCGAGAGGGTGAGCATCCCGGCCGAGGCGGCGTACTCGGTCCGCGCCTCGCCGCGGTCGCCGCGGCGGCGCAGCCGGCGCCTCCATCCGCGCCCGATCCCGAGCATCATGCGGCGGCACCGCTCTCCGGCGCGGAGGAGGCCACGGTCCACTCTTCACCGCCTTCGAGGATGACGAGCACCTCGTGCACGCCGAGGTCGACCTCGGCGCCGCCGTCCACCGGGACTCCGGTCAGGGCGATGCTGAAGTGGACCGAGTCGGCGAGGAGGGAGGAGACGGCGCGGATCTCCGCGGCCCCCTCGGTCTCCCGGCCCTCCCGGTCCAGGCGCTCGGCGCACGCGCCGATCGACTCCAGCACCGGCCCGTCCGGCACGTCGGCGAGCGCGGCGGCCGACCGGACCCGCTCGGCGTAGCGGCCCTCCGCCTCGCCGGGGCGGAACGTGCCGTAGGCGTCCGCGTGCAGCAGGGCCGCCTCCGCGGCCTCCCGGTAGTCCTCCTCGCCGAGGGGGAGCACCTCGTCCAGGGAGGGGACGCGCTCGGCTCCCACCGCCTCCGCGGCGCCCTCCGGGGAGGCCCGGTCCAGCGCCGGCCGGCCGAAGCCGACGGCGCCGAGTACCAGCAGGCCGAAGACCGCGGCCACGATGGCGGTCGTACGCATGCGCTCTCCTTCCGGACGGGGCCGCACCCCGCGCGGGGTGCGGCCGGGGCGGGGCGGGCCTTCGCGGCGGTGCCGCGGCGCCGCCGCGGTCAGCCCGGTGTCGGCATCGCCTTCTTCCCGCGCCCGCGCAGCCCCACGGATTCGGCGCCGTACGCCTGGGCCGAGCCCTCGCCCGAGACCGCGCCGGCGATCGCGCCGAGCAGCCCGAGGGGCTGGACCGCGCCGATCGCGGAGAGTGCGCTTCCGATGCCCGAGGCGGCGAGCCCGAGCCCGCCCATGGCGACCCTCCCCAGGGCCCCGGGGGCCGCCCTGAGCAGCCCCATCGCCGCGCCTCCGAGGAACTTCAGCGCCTTTCCGCCGGCCCGCATGGCGAACCGCCCGGCGGAGCGCAGCAGCGCCCGTCCGCCGGCGCGCAGGGCGATGCCCCCGCCTATGCGCAGCACCGCCCCCGCTCCGGCCGCGATCAGAGGAGCCGCCATCGCCGATCACCGTCCTTTCTCGTTCTGCTCTTCTTCGGAGACCGCCCCCGCGTCCGCCGCCGGTGGCCGTTCACGCCTGCGTCGCCTCGGGGTACACGCGGACCGCCCCGACGAACGTGAGGGGGTACTCGGCCACCGAGACGATGGAGACGGGGGTGCTCGGGTTCGGGGCGTGGATCATCTCCCCGTTTCCGAGGTAGAGGGTGACGTGCCCCGGGTAGATGCTGCTCCCGTTGTCGTAGAAGAGGAGGTCGCCCGGCTGCAGTTCCTCGATGACGAGTCCGTCGGTCTGGAACTTGCGGGCGGGGACGCTCCACCCTCCGTGGTCCGGGTCGAACTGGCCGGTGGTGACGCGCGGAATGGTGATCCCGGCCGCCGCGTACGCCTGCATGGTGAGGCCGGAGCAGTCGAAGGAGTCCGGTCCCGTCGCGCCCCAGACGTAGGGCTTCCCCAGCTGCTCGCGGGAGTAGGTGAGCACCGCCTCCTGGTGGTCGCCGAGGCCCGGCGGCAGCCACGGCATGCCCGCCGGGGTCGCACCGGGCTCGCACTCGCGGCCGGTGGCGGCGTTGGAGACGTTCGACGCCGTCCGGATGTTCAGCGCCGGCGCCGTCTCCCAGCTGCCGTCCTCCGCGTAGACCGACGCGATGGCCTTGACCTGCTCGACGTACCAGTGCGCGAGGTTGTGCCGGTAGATCGCGCAGTCCAGCGGGTCGGTGACCGCCGGTGAGGCGTTCGCGCACGAGTCCGACGGCGAGGAGCCGTAGTCCGCCTCCGCCCGGCGCTCGATGTAGGCGAGCTTGAACGTCGCCGACATGATGTTGTCCCACGGGTCCCAGGCGTTGACGATCCCGTCGCCGTTGCCGTCGATACCGAAGTGGCTCGTGCCGAAGACGGAGGGGTCGCTAGGGACCTCCCCCACCTCGTAGGTGTGGGCGCGGTCCTCGACCCTCTCGATCGGCCGGCCGCCCCAGCCGTTGGAGGCGGCCCCGCCGGCCAGGTCCGAGGGGTCGTCCGGGTCCGCCACGCCCATCTGCATGATGCCGGCGGCGCCCCAGGCGTTCCGGGTGCCCTCCTGGACCCCCGAGGGGCTGCCGTCGCCGTGCGCCAGGAACCGGCCGTGGTGCGTCTCCTTCGCGCCGATCGCGGCGATGATCTCGAACGGGACGCCGTACGCCTCCGCCGCCTCCTGGTAGACGGGGAGCAGGTCGGAGGGGATGTCGATCGGGATCCGGACCTCCGTGCCGAAGTTCCCGTTCTCGCCGTAGGCGTCGATGACCGCCTGGTTGCCGTCCCGGTGCGGGGCGATCGACTGCTCCACGTACGACGCGTTCGACACCCCTCCGGCGGAGACCTCCGCGGCGCCCGCACCGCAGCCGTAGGTCGCGGCATAGCCCACCGACCCGGCGAGGATCAGCGCCGACGCCGCCGAGGAGGCCCGCAGCGCGGCGGCGCCGCGGTCGCCGCGCCGGGCCCGCCCCGCCTCCGCCGGCGCCCTCACGGCGCCCTGCCGTCGCCGAAGTCGCCCGCGTCCGCGAACTGGACGTCGTAGACCAGCCAGCGGTCCTCTTCGCGCGCGACCGTGGCCGCGTACTCCTGGAAGGGCTCCCCGCCGCCCGCCTCCGCCGCGGAGACCAGGAAGACCACGGACGTCTCGCCCACGCTGCGGATGCCGTGCACGGAGGCCTCCGCCCGCACCGCCCCCTCCGGTCCGCGCTCCGCGACCGGGGCGGCGAGCGTCTGCTCAAGCCTCGCCGCGAAGCCGTCGGAGAGGCCGGTCCCCAGGCGCTCCATCCGCTCCGCCGGGGACTCCTCCGGGTCGGTGGTCGCGTAGGCGGCGACGAACTCGGCGGCGACCTCCGCGCCGGCCTGGAGCTCCTCTGCCCCGTGCGGCAGGAGGGCGAGGACGTCGTCGGGGACCTCGGTGCCGCCGCCCGGGGCCGAGGGCGCGGGCGCCGGCCCCTCCGCGGACGGGTCCCGCGATCCCTGGCGCAGGGCGAGGACGGCGAAGGCCGCCAGCAGCGCCACGAGGACCGCCAGCACGCCGACGACGAAGGGCTCGGTGCGCATCGGCCCCCGGGCCGGAGCGAGAGGAGAGCGTCGCACGCTGCCTCCGATCGGCATGGGCACACGGGAAAAGGGGAACGGGGAGCCCGCGGGGGCGGGCGAATGGGAACAGGGATATCCCGGACGGCCCGCGGATCGCAATCTCCTCCGATGGCCGGCTGGACACCGAGCGTGCCGGTGGATAACGATTCGCTCAACCGCCGGATAAAACCCGGGGAACCGCACCCCGCACCCCGCCTGTCCGGGCGGAACGGGAGGTCGGCGACTGAACTCCGGCGGCCCGGCGGGGCACCACCGGAAAGTGTGGCGAGGCACCACCTTTTCCCGGGATCAATGGACCGGAAAGGCGCCCGAATTCATTCACTCTGCGCGACCGGTTTCGATTCCATAACTTGCGCGGAACCGCCGCACAGGCTAGTAATTGTGCCCCGCGGCCGCCCGGACTCCCCGGCCCCCGCGGAGCGCACCGCGGGCATTTCGCCCCGAAGACGCCCCCAGGCCCTGACCCCTGCCCGGGCGGCGCCGCGGCCCCAGCTCCACGCCCCACTCACAGAGACGAAGAGAAGCCATGCTGCAGCAACAGACGGCACCTTCCGAGGCCGTCGGGGTGCTCGATGGTCTCACCGCCGACGCGCTGCCGGACTGGACCAGTGAACCCGTCCTCCTCGGCTGCCACGGCGGCGCCGGAGCCACGACCCTCCGGGTCCTGCTGGACGCGCCCTGGGATCTGGGCGCGTTCGCCGCCGAGCGGAAGCGCATCGGCACCTACGGCCGCCCCCTGGTCCTGGTGACCCGGAACACCTCGGCGGCCTCGGCGCACACCGGGCCGGTGCTCGGCGTCCTCGAATCCAACGGGATCCGGCCGGCCGCGCTGGTCATCGTCGCCGACGGGGCCGGACCGGAGCCGGCCGAGGCCACGGCGCGGTTCCGCCTCGCCGAGGAGCGGGTGCTGCGGACCGTCCGCTTCCCCTTCGTCGCCGGCCTGCGCTTCGTCGACACCGCCGACGCCGGCCGGGTTCGGCTGCCCCGCAAGGCGCAGCAGGCCCTGGACGAGATCACCGCGGCCTGCCTCGACCACGCCGCAGCCCTGTTCCTGAACGCTGGAGACGACTGACCCATGGACGGGATCCTTCACCTGGCCGCGGACGCCCTGGCGGCGGCCGCCGCGCTCCCCGCCGACTTCGGTTGGACGAGCAACCCCGACCTCCCCGACTTCGAGGGCGAGCACGACCCCATCCAGAGCGTCATCAACTGGGGCCAGGGCATCATCGTCGTCATCGGGATCATCGGGATCCTGTTCGCGGCGGGGAAGATGGCCGTCGGCAAGTTCGGCCGCTCCGACCTCGCCGCCGACGGCGTCGGCGGCCTGGTCTGGACCGTCATGGGGATCTCGCTGATGCTCGTGGCCATCCCGATCATCAACGCCGTCGCGAACACGGCCTGACGATGTCCGGCGATCACCGCGGCCCCGGCCGCACCGCGCCCGCCGCCCCGCGAAGGGGGCGGTTCCGATGACGGTCGCACCGGCCGACGTGCTCGCCGCGGCGGAGGTCCTGCTCCAGGTGGAGACGACCTACGCGCCCGTGCCGCGGATCCCCGACTTCGGGTTCGGCGACACGCAGTCCGGCGGCGAAGGGGCGATCCAGCGCTTCCTCGGCTACGCGCAGGGGGTGGTGGTCGTCCTCGGCGTCATCGGGGTGCTCTACTCCGCCGGGAAGATGGCGGCCGGCCGGCTGGGCCGGTCGGAGGTCGCCGCCGAAGGGGTCGGCGGCCTGGTCTGGACCATCATGGGCGTCTCCCTGATGCTCCTCGCCATCCCCATCGCCACCACCCTGACCGGCGCCGAATGAGGCGCCCCCGGGCGGCCTGAAGCGCCTCGCGCGCAGTGCCGCCGAGGAGGGCGCACCGAACCGTACGCACCGCCGGGCCGGAGAGGAGGAACCGTGAACAACGGCAGCGGGGAGGGCCTCGGCTGGATCGCAGGGTCGCTCCAAGAGGTCACCGAGACGCTCTTCGACCTGATGCGGGCCAACCCGTTCTACCTGAACACGGAGACCGAGCCCTACTCCCCGGGCGACGCGGTCGGGCTCATCACGCCCCAGGTGGACCAGGGCTGGCTGCACATCCAGAACATCCTCAACCCGTTCGTCCTCTTCCTCGCGACGCTGGGCATCCTGCTGGCCGCGCTCCGGCTGCTCTGGCAGCGGCGCCTCGACCCGATGATGGACCTCATCCGCGGCCTGCTGACGGTGATCGTCACGACGTTCGCCGGCATCTTCATCGTCACCGTGCTGGTCGCCCTCAGCCGGGCGCTCACCGACATGGTGCTCCACTTCAACCTCGATCCGGACGAAGTGGACCAGGACCTCCTCGACCGCGCCGCGGAGGTCTACCCGAGCGTGCTGCGCACGGCGATGAACGAGGAGGCCGAGAGCGTCGGCTTCGCCGGGCCGGCGGCGCAGGGCGCCATCACCGAGATGGTGGGCCTGGCCGTCATCGTCGGCCTGACCGTGCAGGTCGTGGTGCTGGCGCTGCTCCAGGCCATCATCTACCTCATCGTGTGCGTGCTGCCGCTCGCCGCGGCCAGCACCATGGTGCCCAACCTGCGGATCTTCACCAAGCTCGTCGGCTGGCTGCTCGCCTGCCTGCTGTACAAGCCGCTGATCATGCTGATGTACCTGGCCGGGCTGGTCCTGCTGGGCATCAACACCGGCGACAACGCGCTCTTCCGCTACCTGCTCGGCGCGGCGGTCATGCTGCTCGCGACCGGCGCGCTCCCCGTGCTGATGAAGCTGATGAGCTCCCCCGGCGTGTGGGCGCTCGCGCTGGGGTCGACGTTCCTCGGCGGAGGGAGCGGCGGCGGCTCCGGCGCCGCGACCGGCGGTGCCTCCGGTGAGGGCGCCTCCGGCGACGCGTCGGGGGCCGGCGTGCAGAACACGTCCGCCGGCGGATCCGCCCCGGGAACGGGGGGCGGCGACGGGTCCGCCTCGGGCGCCGAGGCGGCCAACGACCGGGCGGGCAGCGTCGAGGCGGGCCTGGGCAACGCCGACTTCGGCTCCGGAGCCGCGGTGCAGACCGCCGGGTTCGCGGGCGACGGGGGCTCCCTCGCCGCGGCCGGCGACGCGGGGGGCGAGCTCGGCGGGTCCGGTGGCGCCCTGCTCACCGGGGCGACGGGCGGCACCGACGGCGGCTCGGCGGTCACCGGGGCCGCGGCCGCCGGAGGCGCGGCCGGGGCCGCGTCCACCGGCGGCACCGCCGGGGGCGCGGGCGCGCCGCAGGCCGGCTCCGCCACCGCCCTGGAGTCCGACGGCGCCGTCTCCTCCGCGGCGGAGTCCGCGGTCGCCTCCGAGGTGTCGCTCGACGGGGGCGGCGACGCCGCCTCCGGAGCCGCCGACGCCGGTTCCGCCGGCGATCCCGGCTCCGCCCTCGCCGCTCCCGGCGCCGCGGACGCCGGGTCCTTCGGCGACCCCGGCACCGCCCTCTCGGACGGGGTCGAGGCCGCCGCCCCCGGCACCGTTCCCGCCGTCCCCACCGCATCGCACGACGCGCCCACGGGCGCTACGGAGGCGTGATCATGGCCCGCACCTATGGCGGCTGGCGCCGCAGACGCAGCATCGGCCTGTTCGGCCTGGGCTTCGGCGGCACCCTGGCGCTGCTGGGGTGCCTGGTGTTCCTCATGCTGTCGGGCCTCTACGCGCCGGCGCTCGCGGTCTACGTGCTCCCGGTGATGGTGGTGGTGTTCGCGCTCGCCGCGGTCCCGGTCCAGGGTGCGTCGCTGCTGGGGTTCCTGATGACGCGGCTGCGGTGGCGCTGGGCCGCGCTGCTCGGGCACACCCGGTACCGGGCCGGGGTCATGGTGGAGCACCCGCGGGCGCTGCAGCTGCCCGGCATCCTCGCCCCGGTGACCCTGCTCTCCTGCGAGGACGGGCGCGGCGGCCGGTTCGGCATCGCCTGGAACCGCCGGCTGGGGCACATGACCGCCACCATCCGGGTCTCCTCCAACTCGGTGTGGCTCGCCGAGCCGTCCGAGGTGGACGGCTGGGTGGCGAACTGGCACCGCTGGCTCGCCTCGCTCGGCTACATGCAGTGGATCCGCTGGGTGGCGGTCACCGTCGAGTCGCGCCCCGACCCGGGCACGGCGCTCCGCGACGGGGTGCGCGCCGAGATCGACCCGAGCGCGCCGGGCGCCGCCCGCAAGATCGTCGACGACCTGGTGCGGCTGGCGCCGGCGGTGAGCGCGCAGATCGAGACGCGCGTCGCGATCACCTTCGACCCGCGCCGGTTCCCCGTCCCGCCGAAGAACCGCCTGGAGGCGGCCGCGGAGGTCGGCAGCTACCTCGGCACGCTGGAGAGCAGCCTGTCCGGCACGGGGGTGACGGTGCTCGGGCGGGCCACGCCGCAGCAGCTCGTCGGCTGCGTCCGGTCGGCCTTCGACCCGGCCGCGCTCAAGGACGTGAACACCATGGTGCAGAGCAGCCCGGACGACATCGAGACCGGCGATTGGAGCGACGCCACCCCCATCGAGGCCGAGGCGCGGCACGACCACTACACCCACGACAGCGGCACCAGCGTCGCGTGGGTCTGGCAGGAGGCGCCGCGCACGCACGTGACCAGCACCGTCCTGGCCGAGCTGCTCGCGCCGACGCGGTGGACCAAGCGGACCACGCTGCTCTTCCGCCCCTGGCCGGCGGCGGCCGCCGCGCGCGCCCTGGAGGCGCAGAACTCGGCCGCCCAGTACAAGAGCGAGCTGTCCTGGCGGATGCGCCACCGGGTGAGCGCCCGCGACAGCCAGGACCTCGCCTACGCCCGGCAGGCGGCGCGGGAGGAGACCCGCGGCGCGGGGCTGGTGCAGATGAGCCTGTACACCTGCGCCACCGTCGACGCCCCCGAGCAGCTCAAGCAGGCGGTGGCGCACACCGAGGCGGCGGCCGAGACCTCCCGGATCCGGCTGCGCCGCGCCTGGGGCAGCCAGGACGTCGTCTTCGCCACCACCCTGCCGCTGGGCGTCTGCCCGCCCTTCCTCATCCAGCGCGGGATGGGGTGAGGGCGCCGTGACGACCACCGAGTACCCGGGCCCCGGGCACCCCGCGGCCGGCGGAGGCGCGGACGGCGCGCCGCGGCGGGGGGCGGAGCGCGACCGCGAGGTCATCGCGCCGCTCTTCGGCTGGCGCCACCGCGGCGGCGGCCTCGCCCCCAACATCCCCGACGCCGTCGAGTACCAGGCCACCACGGCGCAGGCGTGCGGCCTGTTCCCCTTCGTGACCAGCAGCAAGCCGCCCGCCGTCGGCACGCCGATCGGGCGCGACCTGCTCTCCGGCGAGGTCGTGTGCATGGACCCGATGGCGTGGCTGCGCGCCGGGCTGGTCACCAACCCCGGCTGCTTCGTGCTGGGCCAGCCGGGCACGGGCAAGTCGACGTTCGTGAAGCGCCTCGTCACCGGCGCGATCGCGTTCGGCTCCCAGGCGATCATCCTCGGCGACACCAAGCCCGACTACACGGCGCTCATCGCCCACCTGGGCGGCCAGGTGGTGAAGATCGGCCGCGGCCTGGAGCGGATCAACCCCCTCGACGCCGGCCCGCTGGGCGGGGTCATGGACCGCCTCGACCGGGTGGACCGGGAGAAGCTCCGCTGGGAGGTGCGGTCGCGGCGGATCTCCCTGCTGATGGCGCTCTGCACGCTGATCCGGGAGGGGCGGATCGACAACTCCGAGGAGGTGGTGCTCGGCGCGGCGGTCGACCTGCTGGACGAGCGGCTGGCCGGAAGGCGCCAGCCGACCGTGGTCGACGTGCTGCGCGTCGTCGAGGAGGGGCCCGAGGCGCTGCGCTCGTTCGCCCGCGCCGACGGCCGGGACCGGTACGCCGAGCGCGTCGACGCGCTCGTCTTCACGCTCCGCCTGCTGTGCACGGGGTCGCTGGCCGGCGTGTTCGACGGGGAGACCACCTCCCCGCTGGACATGGAGGCGCCGGCGGTCAGCGTGGACATCTCCCGGGTCGGCGCGGCCGGCGACAAGCTGCTCACCGCGGCCATGCTGTGCACCTGGAGCTACGGGTTCGGCATGGTGGACGCGACCTCGGTCCTCGCCGAGCAGGGCCTGGCCCGGCGCCGCTCCTACATCGGCGTGATGGACGAGCTGTGGCGGGCGCTGCGCGGGGCCCCCGGGCTGGTCGAGTTCGCCGACTCCCTCACCCGGCTCAACCGGTCCAAGGGCATGGCGTCGGTGATGGTGACGCACTCCCTCAGCGACCTGGAGGCGCTGGCGACCGAGGAGGACCGGGCCAAGGCGCGCGGGTTCGTCGACCGGTCGGCGATCACCGTGCTGGCCGGCCTGCCCCCGCGCGAGCTGGCCTGGGTCAACCGGATCACGCCGATGACCGGGCCGGAGCGCGGCCTGGTCTCCTCCTGGTCCTCGCCGGACTCCTGGCAGCCCGGCGCGCGCCACCCGGGCCGCGGCAAGTACCTCATCAAGACCGGTGCGGAGCGGCTCGGCATCCCCGTGCAGATGTCGCTCACCGCCGACGAGCGCGTGCTCTACGACACCGACCAGGCGATCCGGAGGCAGTGACGATGGCGCGCCCCAAACGCCCCACCTACCAGGTCCGCGGCGGCTCGGCCGCCGCGGGCGCCCCTCCGCTGCTCGTGCTGCTCGCCCTGTGGGGCGCGGTCGGACTGTTCTACCTGGTCTGGCTCTCGGCCCGGAGCGTCGCCCGGTTCACCGGGGGCGAGGTGGCGCCGTTCGGCGCGGCCTGGGCGCTCGCGCTGGTCACCGGCGACACCGGGGCGGCGTGGCCCGGTGTCCCGTCGGCCCCGGTGTTCGCGCTCTCGGCGGTGCTCTGCCTGGGCGCCGTGCTGTCGGCGTGGTGGACGCTGGGCCGGCTGCGCGACCGGCTGTACGGTCAGCCCGACGCGGTGACCGCCCTGAACAGGAAGAACGCGGCCATCGGCGAGCTGGCCCGGCCGGAGGCCGCGGAGAAGGCGGTCCGGCTGCGCCGGCGGTCGCTGCGCCGCGCGAAGGCGAAGGCGCTCAAGGAGGCCGACGTCGGGCTGGCGATCGGCGACGTGAAGCGGCCCGGCGGGGGGCGGCCCGGGCCGCGGCTCTTCGCGTCCTGGGAGGACACGGTCCTCGCCTACATGGCGCCGCGGGCCGGCAAGACGACGGCGATGGCGATCCCCTACGTGCTCGACGCCCCCGGCCCGGCGCTCGCGACCAGCAACAAGGCCGACGTGTGGGCGGCCACCGCCGAGCTGCGCCGCCGCGCGACCGGCGAGCGGGTGTGGCTGTTCGACCCGCAGTCCATCACCCACCAGGAGCAGCGGTTCTGGTGGAACCCGCTGGCCGGGGTGCGCACCGTGGAGGACTCCTACCGGCTGGCGGGCCACTTCGTGCTCACCATCGACGACGACTCGAAGAAGGACATGTGGGGGCCGGCGGCGCGCGCCCTCATCTCGCAGCTGACGCTGGCGGCGGCGCTGTCCGGGGAGTCCCTGGCCAAGGTCGGCGAGTGGCTGCACGACACGAAGCTGCCGCAACCGGTGGACGTGCTCTTCGAGCACGGCTTCACCGCCTACGCCGAAGCGCTGCGGGAGACGCAGAACATCGTCGCCGAGACCCGGGACGGCATCTACACCACGGCCCGCACCGCGGCCCGCTGCCTCGACGACCCGCAGATCATGGCGTGGGTGACCCGGCCGGACGACCCGCTCATGGACGAGTTCGACCCGAGGTCCTTCGTGACGTCGCGCCAGACCCTCCACCTGCTCAGCAAGTCGCGGGCGGCCGCGGCCCCGCTGATCGCGGCGATGACCGACGCGGTCTTCCTCGCCGGGGAGGAGGCGTCGGAGGGGCAGGGCGGCCGGCTCGACCCGCCGCTCACCGCCGTCCTCGACGAGGCCGCGAACATCTGCAAGATCGCCGACCTGCCGGACATGTACTCCCACCTGGGGTCCCGGGGCATCGTGCCGGTCACCATCCTGCAGAGCTACAAGCAGGGCGTGCGGGTGTGGACCGAGAACGGCATGGAGGCCATGTGGTCGGCCGCGACGGTGAAGGTGTTCGGCGCGGGCCTGGACGACCACAAGATCGTCGACGCCCTGTCCAAGCTGATCGGCCAGCACGACATCTCCACCACGTCGTTCAGCTACGGCGAGGGCAAGGGCAACCACTCCGTCCAGCTGCGGCGCCAGGAGATCATGCAGGGCTCCGACATCCGCAAGATCGGCAAGGGCGAGTGCCTCATGTTCGCCACCGCGGCCCAGCCGACCCTGCTGAAGATGCTGCCCTGGTACGCGACGAAGCGGGCCGGGGCCGTCTCGGCGGCGATCAAGGACGCGGAGCGGCGCATCACCGAGGGGGCGCAGGCCCGCCATGCCGGATCGGAGCCGTAGCCGCGGCCGACGGCACCGCACCGCCGACCGCTCGTTGGAGGAGCCATGGCAGATTCCCGGAGGACCCTCAGCCCGTCGGCCGGCGGGCCCGAAGCCGAGATGGCGGAGGGCGCGGCCGACGTGGCGTCGGCGACCCTGTCCGGCCTCGGCGGTGTCCTGCGCTTCGCCTCCGGCCTCATCAGGTGGGTCGCCGGGCTCCTCCTCGGGGCCCTGTCGGCCCTCTGGAGACTGGCCCGGGGCGCGCTCCGGGTGGGGCTCAAAGGCCTGGGGGCCGCCCGGAGGTTCATGCGCAACACCCAGAGGCGGCGCATCGACCGGGCGCAACGCCTCCTGGACTGGCGCCTCCGTGGGGCGGAGCGCTGGGCCCGCGGCATGGTCCGCACCGCAGACCGGGCCGTCGCCGACGCCGAAGTGCGCGCCGCCGACCGCGTCGAGGCCGTGCGCGTGGCCGAGCAGTGGAAACTCGAAAGGGTCAAGGCCCGGGAGGACCGCGCGGTCGCCGCGGCGGAGAAGGGGCAGGGCCCCCTGGCGGAGGCGGTGCGCGAGCGGATGAGGAAGGCCGGGATCACCGAGGGCACCACGCCCGAGCTGATGGCTGCGGTCTTCATGGACGTCTCCGATGCGAAGGAGAGGCGGGAGACCGAGGTGACCGTCGCGTCGGCCTCCGGAGATGTGGCGCTGGAGGATGCACGGCAGGCCGCGGCCTCCTACGTCGCGAACGTCCGGCAGGAGGCGGAACGGTTGAAGGGGGAGGTGGGATCCTCTTTCAGCGAATACCGCGAGGCGACCGAGCAGAACGCGGCCCGGCTCGACGACCTCGGCGCGAAACGGCGCAACCCGCTCCGCTTCCGCCGCGAGATGAAGGCGGTCACCGCGGACCAGGAGAGCCTCCGCGGCGAGTTCTCCGCGTCGGTCGCGTCCGCCGGCGGGCGCCTGCAGGAGGCGTGGCGGAACGCTTCGCACGACCCGAACCGGACGTCCGCCCCCGCGCCGCAGCGGGACCGCGCCGACGGGCAGGCGCTGCGGGACCAGCCGGCCAATCGCACTTTCCGGGGACGGCTGGCGGGAGCGGTGAAGCGGACCCGGAGGGCGTCCGTCCGCCGGAGTCTGGACCGCACCGCACGCGGGCGTACCCGGTGACCCGGGCCCATGACGGCCGCCCCGCCCCCGCAGAAGGAGAACCGATGACCCGGCAGACCGGCGGACCCCCGCAGCGGTCCGGCCTCACCGGAGACGAGGCCGACGCCCGCCGCCGCACCCGCGGCGGGCTTCCCGAGGAGTACCTCACCGGGCGGGACGGCGACCGCGGCGGGGGCGGCGACGGCGCCGTCGTCGAGGCCCTCATGCACTCGGCGCTGCGCGGCGGCATCCGGAGGGGCGGACTGCAGAACTCCGGGCTGCTCGCCGCGGCGGCCCTGCGCGGGGCGCTGTACCGCCGCAGGTGGACCCCGCCCGCCCCGGACCGCCCCGGCCTCGCCCCGAAGGCCGTCCAGGCCGGCGTCCCGCTGGTGCGGCAGGGCGACGCCGGCGAGGTGGCCCGCCGGCTGGACCTGGGGCGGGACGAGGTGCAGCGGGTCCAGCGGACCGCCGGCCACGCCGAGGTGTCCGCGGTGCTCCACGACGACGCGGCCGCGTGGCGGGTGGAGCGGCAGGCCCACCGCACGCTCAAGGACGCCGGCCCGGAGCCCGGGACGCCGCTGTCGGGGCTGTGGCGCAGCGCCGCCGACGACGCCGCCCTGCTGGAGCGTGCGGCGCCCCGCGAGGCGGCGCTCATCTGGTTCAGCGCGTCCCTCTCCCACGACCCCGCGTCCTCGGCGGTGGAGAGCGCCGCGATCGACCGGATCGCCGAGCGCCATCCGGCCCTGTGGTACTCGATCGAGCGCGGCATCGCCCAGGACCCCGGGTTCGACGGCGACCTGCTCTCCGGCCGCGCCGACAAGGCCACCGCCCTCGCCGGCGCCGTGTGGAACGCCGACGGGCGCCCGCTGGAGACGATGGAGGAGTACTTCGCCAAGGCGCTCCCCTGGTTCCGCGACAAGAGGGCCGACCTCAACCTGCTGCGCGACACGGCGGAGGCGGTCGCGGCCGCGGAGGCGGACGGCCTCCTGCCCGCCGGCTCGTCCAGGGCCGTGATCGACGAGGCCCGCCGTTCCGTCCCGGGGTTCTCCGAGGCGCTCGACCGCGCCCGGGAGCGCCCCGAGGCCCGCGCCGGCGGAGCGCAGGACGACCGGCGCGCGGCGCTGTCCGCCTTCGACGAGCTGCGCGGCATGCCGCAGCAGGAGCGCGCGGAGGCCGCCGCGCCGCGCGCCGCCGGGGCCGCCGACGCCCGCACGCTGAACACGACCCGCATGGTCCAGCAGGACCACCGGCCGGTCCGGGAGGCGGTGGACGCCGCCCGCAGGCCGGCGCAGGACACCCGGGACCGGCAGGCGGCGCAGGGCGCCCGGGGGCAGCGGGCGGCGCAGGACACCCGGGAGCGCCGGTCGGCGGGCCGGCCCTCCGGCCGCCGGGCCGCGGCGGCCCCGCGGCCCGGAGAGCGCTCCGCCGCGCGCGGCGGCACCGGGCGCACCCGGCAGGCGGACTCGCACCGGTCCCGGCTGGAATCGCCGCGGGGCCTCGGCGCCGCGGCGCGGACGGGGGCGAGCCGCCGGGCCGCGGCCGAGCGCCTGACCCGGCAGACGAGGGTCCGCAACCGGACGGCCCAGATCCACAAGCGGCGCAGGGCCGCGGCCGCCGTGTGACGGCCGCCGCCCCTCCCCGACCGGACACGCACGAACCGAAGGTGAACGCCATGGACAGCGGTACCCATCCTGCAGCGGCGGAGCGCGGCGGAGCGCTCCTCGACCCGTCCGAAGACCCGTCCGCGCGCACCGCCCTGCCGGGCGGGCTCCTCGCCGAGTCGGCCGGCGTCGGCGGCGCCGTGGCGGCCGCGGGCGCGGAGGGCGGCCCCGAGCAGGACGCGCAGGCCGGCGGGGCGGACGCGGAGGACCCGCCGCCGGAGCCGGTGTTCAAGAACGTCGAGGAGTTCGTCCGGCTCCGCTTCCTCCCGGTCTACGTCCGGGCCGAGGGCGGCCAGTTCCGCTGGTGCAAGGAGTGGTGGCGGCACGCCGAGGCGGTCTCCCGCTTCCAGGCCCTCTGGCACGCCTGGGAGGTGCTGCGCTGGGAGCCCGGCACCGGCATGGCCATCTGGTACCGGGACCACCTCGACTTCCAGATGAGCATCCTGCTCGGCGACACCGGCCCGTTCCGCGAGTGCACGTCCCGCCGCCACCAGGACCCCCGCCCGCTGCCCGCCGAGCCGTCCCCGGAGGGCTGGTTCGAGGACGAGTGGTAGCGCGGGGCGCACCTCCCGCGCCACGGCGCCGCGGGCCGGGGCGGCCGGGCGCCCCGGCCCGCGGAGCGCACCTCCCGTTCACCCGGCCGCCATGCGGCGGGCCACCGCCGTGCGGGATCCGTCCTCGTTCCCCCGGTGGAATCCTCGGGGACCCGAGAGGAGCGCCGGCGGAGGAGAGGGCGGATCCGGTGACACTCGCAACGCTGCTCGCCGTCACCGGCGCGTTCGTGAGCGCGTTCGGCATCGTGATCGGGGCGACCGCGCTCGGCGCCCGCTGGCTGGGCCGCGCCGACGCCGAGCGGGAGCTCGCCGAGGCGAAGAAGTACGCGAGCGCCGTCGACCGCGATCCGCGCGTCGTCGAGTACCGGACGCTGCGCGCGACCACCGCCGCCTACCGCGGCGCGGACCGCCCGGTCGCCGAGGCGGCACGGCGCAGCTCCGAACTGGTCGACGGCGCGGCGGACGCCGCGGCGGCCCGGGCCCGGTCCGTCCAGGTCTACGGCGAGCGCCTGGACGACGCCGAGCGCGTCGCCGCCCGCCTCCCCGACCGCCTGGACCGCCCGCGCTCCCCGTTCGAAGCGGCCGCCCCGCTCCCGGCGTCGATCGGGGCGGCGGTGGAGCGCGCGCGGCGCACTCCCCCGGCCCGGCGCTCCGGACCGGAGCCGCACTCGGCCGCACCGCGGCGGCGGGAGCGGCCGGAGCCCCCCTCCGGCCCCCGGCCGCGACCGGGAGCGGCCTGATGATGGTGGCGTTCGGGGCGCTGCTCGGCGCCGTCGTCGCCGGGGGCGTCCTCCTCTTCGCCGCGGGGGTGCGGCTGGCGCGCCGGGGCGGCCGGGCCACCACGGACCACGGGCGCGCCGGTGCGGAGCGGATCCGCAAGGCCGCCGGCGACCGGCTCATCGAGGCGGTGACCGGGCTCGACGGCGCACGGGAGGAGCTGGAGCGGGCCCGCTCGGCCGGGACCGTGCGCCGCTCGGCGGCCCGCTCGCTCGCCCGGTGGGAGGGTGCGCGCTCCGGTGCGCTGCGCTCGGCCCAGTCGTTCGAGGCGTTCGCGCAGGACCGGCACGACCCGCTGCTCCGGCGGCTCCACGGCGCCGGGGTGCTGGTCTGGGATTCCGAGGGCGTGCCGCAGGTCGACCCGTCCTGGTATCCGCGGTCGGCCACCGGCGACGTGGCACGGCTGAACCGGCACCTCCGCGGCCTGGAGGAGATCCGCAGGGCGGCACTGGCCGACGGGATCGCCGGCCCGCCCGTGGGGCCGGCGCCGGTGGAGCGGGAGGCCGTCGCCGAGTGGAACGCCCGGCTGGACGCGCGGCGGGTGGACGAGTCGGCCGTCGCGCGGCTGGTCCGCGAGGGCGCGTTCGGCCGCGACCTCCTCGCGGCGCATCCGGCGCGGCGCGCGCCGCGGCCGGACCGGGAGCATCCGCCCGGACCCGGGAAGCGGCGGGATCCGGGGCCGGACTGGCTCCGCGACGCGGCGCGCCGGGCCTCGCCCGGGTGACGCGCCCCGGGCCGGTGACACGGAGTCGGGGCGGGCCGCCCGGGCGCGTACGGGCGGCCCGCCCCGCGCTTCACCGCCGGCGCCCGCCGGCGCGGGAGGCGGCGGTCAGGCCGACGGGGCCGACTCCTTCCGGAAGTGCTCCACGTCGGACTCCTCCCAGCAGTGCACGTTGGCCAGGCCGGGGATGCGGTCCCGGGTGAACACCGGGTCCCTGCCCTCCTTGCGCTGCTCCGTGTAGTCCTTGAGCACGCGGAAGGCGAGCGGTGCCAGCGGCGCCAGCGCGACGAGGTTCACCACCGCCATGACGCCCATCGCGACGTCGGCCATGCTCCAGACGAGGGTGGCGGAGCCGACGGCGCCGAGGAAGGTCATCAGGACGTTGGCCGCGCGGAACCCGTTGACGGCGACCGGGCTCGGGGAGAGGTAGCCGACGTTGGCCTCGCCGTAGAAGGCGTTGCCGAGCACCGAGGTGTAGGCGACGAGGAGGATGACCGCGGTGAGCAGGTGGACCGCCCACGGCCCGAGGGTCGCGGCGAGGGCGTCCTGGGTCAGCGTCGGGCCGGCCTCGGCGTCCAGGCCGACGCCGGAGAGCAGGATGATGAAGGCCGTGGTCGAGCAGACGATGAGGGTGTCGAAGTAGACCCCGAGCGTCTGCACCAGGCCCTGCTTGGCGGGGTGGCTCACCGCGGCGCTGGCCGCCGCGTTGGGCGCGGAGCCGAGGCCGGCCTCGTTGGAGAACATGCCGCGGCGGATGCCCTGGACGACCGCGGTGCCGACCGCGCCGGCGGCGGCCTCGCGCAGGCCGAAGGCCTGCGCGACGATGTCGGCGACCATGGCCGGAACGGCCGTGATGTTCATGGCGACCACGACGAGGCCCATGAGGATGTACAGCGCCGCCATGAACGGCACGACCAGGGACGCCACGTGCGCGATCCGGCGCGCGCCGCCGAAGGTGACGGCGGCGGTGGTGCCGGCCAGCAGGACGCCGAGGGCGAGCGGGAGCCAGCCGCCGGCCGCGATGCCGGCGGCCTCCGCGGAGTTGCCGATCGCGCCGGCGATGGTGTTGCTCTGCACCATGGTGAAGACCAGGCCGAACGTGACGGTGATGATCACCGCGAAGAGGACGCCCAGCCACGGCGCGCGCAGCCCGTACTTCATGTAGTAGGCGGGGCCGCCCCGGAAGCCGGTCTTGTCGCGCACCTTGTACAGCTGGGCGAGCGTCGACTCGATGAAGCTCGCGGCGCTGACCAGGAGCGCCATCACCCACATCCAGAAGACCGCGCCGGCGCCGCCCAGGGCGATCGCGGTCGCCACGCCGGCGATGTTGCCGGTGCCGATGCGCGCCGCGGCGGACACCGCGAAGGCCTCGAAGGCCGAGATGGGCTTCCCGCCGTCTTCGGCGGTGTGCCCGGGGCGCTCCTTGATGGCGCGGAACATCTCCGGGATCAGCCGGAACTGCACCAGTCCGGAGCCGAAGGTGAAGTACAGGCTGAGGAGGATGAGGAGGGGGATCAGGAAATAGGCCCAGAAGCCGTCGTTGAAGGCGACGACCCCTGTTTCGAAGGCGTCCACGGGGAGGGTTCCCTTTCGTCGTCGGCGGAGACCGCGTTGTCTCGCTCCGCGACCGTGCGTGCAGGATTCGGGGGAGGGCGTGCTCGGCACGCCGGGGGATTTCTGATGACGTTCCGGATGCGCGGGGCGACGGTCCGTCGAGTTCTCCGGCGGAGGCGCCCGGAAGGGGCGCGTCGGGGTGTGAGCGCCGCCACCCAGAGAACGACAGCGCGGCGCATCCGCGCAAACCGCCCGCGCCGGATCCGCGGCGAATTCCGGGCCGCCCGGAGACCGATTCCCCGGGCACCCGGCAGGCACCCCCGCAAACCCTCCGTGACCACTGCGAACGAGAGTCCTGGCCACGCCTCTCCGGCGCCGGCGGAGAACTGTTCGGACGCCCTAGGTGTTCTCTTCCGAGAACACCGAGCATTGGTGTGCGCCGCCACTCGTCCCATCTCTGCGCAACGCTTTTCGGACATCTTCTCCCCGCATTCGGCGCGACACCTCCACCGAAAGATGGAACCGTATTGCCGAACCACGGGGGTGCGGGGCCCTTGTGTTTCTCGGTTACGATTCCCCCGTGCTGAGAATCCGAATAGCTCTGGCCCAGATGAACCCCACCGTGGGCGATCTGGAGGGAAACTGCGACAGCGTCGTCGCCTTCGCCCGGTCGGCGAACGAAGCTGGAGCCCATATGGCCGTGTTCCCGGAAATGGTGGTGACCGGCTACTCCGTCGAGGACCTGGCCCTGCGGAACGACTTCGTCTCCGCTTCGATCACCGCCACGCACCGGCTCGCGGCGCGGCTGGCCGCGGAGGGGCTCGGCGAGATGCCGTCCGTGGTGGGCTTCCTCAGCCGGCGCGCCGGCGGGCGCCCGGGTCCGGGCGCACCGGCCGGCGCGCCGCAGAACTCGCTGGCCGTGCTCCACCGCGGCGCGGTGCGGCTGGTCGCGGCCAAGCACCACCTCCCGAACTACGGCGTGTTCGACGAGTTCCGCTACTTCGTCCCCGGCGACGCGCTCCCGGTGCTGCGCCTGCACGGGGCCGACATCGCCTTCGCCATCTGCGAGGACCTATGGCAGGACGGGGGGCCGGTGTCGGCCGTGCGGGAGGCCGGGGCCGGCATGCTCATCACCCTGAACGGCTCTCCGTACGAGCGGCACAAGGACGACGTCCGCCTGGAGCTGTGCGGGCGCCGGGCCCGCGAGACCGGCGCGGCGGTCGGCTACGTCAACATGACCGGAGGCCAGGACGAGCTGGTCTTCGAGGGGGACTCCCTCATCGTCGACGCCAACGGCGAGCTGCTCGCGCGCGCCCCGCAGTTCGAGGAGGCGCTGCTGGTCACCGACGTCGAGCTGCCGGAGGGGCCGCCGGTGGCCGAGCTGCCCGGCACCGCCGCCGGGCGGCCCGTGGTGCGCCACGTCATCCCCACCGCTCCCCCGGCCCGCTACGAGGCGGGCGCCCCGGTCCTCACGCCGCGCCCGGACCCGGTGGACGACACCGGGGAGGTGTACCAGGCCCTGGTCACCGGGGTCCGCGACCATGTGCGGAAGAACGGGTTCTCCTCGGTCCTGGTGGACGTCTCGGGCGGCGTGGACTCGGCGCTGACCGCCGCGATCGCCGCGGACGCGGTGGGCGCGGAGAACGTGCACGCCCTGCTGACACCGGGGGAGACCACCACGCTGGAGGAGACCGCGGACGCGGAGGACGCGGTGAAGCGCGGCGGCCTGGTGCGCCGGCTGCAGCCGGTCGCCGCCCTCGCGGACGCCTTCCGGACCGAGATCGACGCCGCGCCGGGCGCGCTGCCCGCCCTGGAGGACCGGGTCCGGGGCGGGATCGCGGCCGCGATCGCCGCCGAGGAGGGGCACCTGATGCTGGCCACGGCGGACAAGAGCCAGCTCGCGATGGGCCTGTGCGGCCACTACGGCGACCCGAACGGGGCCTTCGCCCCGCTGAAGGACTGCTGGGCGTCGCTGGTGCGGGAGCTGGCCCGGTGGAGGAACGCCGCCGCGGCCCGGGACGGCGAGCCCGCGCCGGTCCCGGAGGGCTGCATCGACCGCCCGCCGCGCCGGAGCGCCCCGGACGGCCCGCCGCTGCCGGAGCAGCGGCTGCTCGACGCGCTGCTGGAGTCCTACATCGGCACGGACAAGGGGGTCCGGGCGCTGATCGCGGACGGCTTCCCGCCGGACCTGGTCCGCCGGGTGGTGCGCCTGGTCGACCGGGCCGAGCACATCCGCCGCGCCTACCCGCCCGGCCCCAAGATCACCCGCCGCAACCTCGGCCGCGACCGCCGGCTCCCCATCACCAGCCGCTGGAGCTGACCGCCCCACCGGGCCGGCCGCCCTCCCCGGGCCGGCCGGCCCGGCTCAGACCAGCCCGACCCCCAGCAGCACGGCCCCCGCCACGGCGCACACCAGCGTCGCGCACCGCCACAGGTTCATGGTGCGCGCGGCCGCCCGCCGCTCCTCGATCAGCCCGGCGTACTCCCGCTCGATCTCCTCCCGCCGCGCCTCCACCCGCGCCCGGACCTCCTCGGCCTCCCGGTCGATCGCGTCGATCCGCTCGAGGGCGCGCTCCACCTTCGCGGCGCTCTGCTCGTCGGGGCCGCCCGCACGCACCGTCCGCACGACCTCGGCGACGAGGGCCTCCTTGCTCCGGAGCAGCTCGGCCTGCTTGGGCAGCGCCTCTCCGGTCGCCAGGGCCGACTCCGCGTCCCGGCGGTTCTCCAGGTCCCGTCCGGCCCGGACGGCCCCGTCCTTGAACAGGCCCGCCCAGGCGGCCAGGCCCACCCCGGCCGCCGCGGCCATGAGCACCATGGCGATCACGTCAGTCGGCGGCATCGGCGCACTCCCCCCTCGCGGGCCCTGGGAAACGGCTGCGCCCGTGCCCTGTCCGGGCCGCTTGCGGCTCCATCATCGCGCACTCTTCCTTCCCGCTCCTCGCCGGGAGGCGAACCACCGATTCCGGCCGTTCGGTTTGACCGAGCCCAGGGGCTTCTTCTGGAATTCCTCCTTGCCCGGGCTCTTTCCCGGAAGCGACCGAGGATCGGCGCTCTGGATCCGCGACCTGCGGGGAAGCCTGCGACCCCCCAAGTGCTCCCTTTCCCTCAGCACGCCGAGGAACACGTCCCAGCCTTTCTTCTCCGCCAATTGATCGACGGTCTTGGAGTATCCGCGCATGAGAGAGCTCAACCAATCGCGGAACCCCGGCAGCCCTTCCCTCTGAACCTGCTCAAGGGTGACCTGCGGCATTTCGAGCCCAGGAAGGGAGAGCGATCCGAGCGCCCGCCTCAATTCCCTTCGGCCGGCGCTGATGCTCCGAAGATACTTCTGGAACTTCTTCGCCTCCCTCCGAGTGAGGCGCCCCCTCACCGGGCGCACTTCGATCTGCTCGGGGTCCCGGTCTTTGAGCTGGTGCCATCCGGTTTCGAGAGCCCCTCGCCGCTGAAGGTCGTCGCAGATGAACTTCGCCGTCATCTCGATTCCGGCCTGATGTTCGAAATCGGCCCCGGCGGCTTTGAAATACGCCTCCCCTTCGGTGGCGGCGGCATCGACGACCGCCGGGTTCTCGGTTTCCCGCTCCCAATCTGCGGTATTGGCGACGAACAGCTGCTCCTCGGCTCCCACCGGGTTGTCCGCCCTGGTGTCCGAGAGCTGCTTGCGCTTCGAGGCCAGTTCGACGAGGTACGGGAGCGCGGACAGCGCGACCCCCGCGCCGCCCACCGCGATCGCGAGTCCCCACACCGCCATGGCGGCGAGAAAAGGCGTCACGTGCCCCTCCGAGCCGTACCCGGGAATCCGGCCAGGTGACCGGAGGGCCTGTCAGCGCGGACCGAACCGTCATCCATGCGCGCTCGCCCTCCCCTCCATCCTGGAGAGCAGGGCTCTCACGGACTCCAGATCCTCGTCGAGTCCTCGAACGCCCCCGTCGGAACCGGTCCCGGGGTGTTCGACCCGGCCGTGCGGCGCCGTGCGCTCCGCTCCCGGCCCGTCGGCGGACCGGGCGCCCTCCTCGGCACCGGCACGCTCGAACTCCTCTGCCAAGGCCCGGTTCAGCTCCCGCCGCCTCTCCTCCACATCGAGGTCGCGGTGGGCCACGCGGCCGGCCAGGTCGGCCACGCCCGCGGCGTCCGCGAACAACCGGGCCGGCCGGGCCGCACGCCCTCTCGGACACCCCCGGCGCACGGCGGATCCGATCCAGAGCACATGCGAGACCACCGCCACCGCGGTGAACAGAGCCCCCGCGAAAAAGATCATCACACCCAGATACCTCTCACTCTCACTGCCTTCCCGGACGGTTCAGCGTCGGCCGGTGAGGGCTGAGTCCGGCACCGTCCAGCATTCGCCGGCGGTTATCCGGGACCAGCAGATCCGAACGGCTCATCCCGGTGGCCTTGCGCGCCGCCTTCATCGCGATCCGGCGCGTCCTGCGCGTTCCCAGCAGGAGCGAGGCGCCGAAGCGCGTCTCGTTCGCCAGGACCCCCTGGGTCGCCTGGTAAACGGAATGGGCGATCTTCCCGTACAGGTCCCTCGCGTCCAGGGCCATGAGCCGGCTCGGCATGGCGGCGATTTTCCTCTTCCTGGCCACGATCTCGCCTTCCAATGCGTAGGAATGCTCGGTGACCTTCCGGTTCAGGGCCTTCGCGATCGCGTTGCGGGCCGGGAACGCGAGCGCAGCGGTGACGGCCAGCGCCCCCATGATGTTCGCGAAGACCACCTGCGGCCCCAGCAGGTTGAAGACCTCCATGACGAAGCCCACGGTCCAGCGCCCTCCTCTCTCTGCTTCCCGGCCCGCCAGGGCCGGGTTCCGGTCTCCTCCTCGCTCACGCGCCCCGGTCCGTGCACACCTCCTCCGAGCGGCCGAGTTCTTCGGCGGTGTAGACCGCGACGACGCGGAAGCAGTAGTCGACCTCGGGGTTGAGGCCGGTGACCTCGGCCGTGGAGGCGCCGGGCGGGGCGTGGGCCATGGTCTGGGGGTCCCGGCCGTCGGGGCCGCCGACGATGTAGTGCGGGGCGTCGGCTCCGGGGGCGGGGGTCCAGCTGAGGGCGGCGCTGATGGTCCCGTCGCGGATCTCCACCTCGGCCGGCGCGCCCGGTGCCGCCGAGGGCTCCGCGGAGCGGTCGGCCTCGTCCGCGAGCGCACGCGCCACCTCCTCCTCCGCGGCGCGCTCGTCGTCCGCCCGCTCCTCCTCGGCCGCGCGCTCCTCGGCCGCCCTCCCGTCCTCCTGGGCGGCCGCGCTCGCGCCGCCGCCGGGTTCGCCGCCCCCGGTGAAGAGCACCGCGGCGCCCGCCAGCGCCACCACGGCGGCGGCCGCGGCCAGTGCGACCAGCGGCAGCACCCTGCGCGGCGGGCGGGCCGCGGACTCCGCCGCGTCCATCCGGCGGACGGGGCCGTCGCCCCGGTCGCGCCCGGCGGTGGAGAAGTCCGCCTCCCCCTCCTCCGCGTCCCGCCCGGGGCCCGGTCCGGCGGCGGGCCCGCCGGGCTCCGGCGCGGGACCGGCGACCGGGACCGCGACCGCCTGCGCCGCGGTCTCCCGCCCGGCCGGGTCCGCGCCCGATCCGATCTCGGCGGAGCCGTCCTCGGCGCGGGCCCGGGTTCCGGTTCCGGTGCCGGTGTCGGCCCAATGCGCGAGCGACACCGGCCGCGGCCGCGGCTCCTCCTCCCCCCGCAGGATGCGGGCGAACCGCGCCGCGCTCTCCGGCCGCGCCGCCGGGTCGGGGTCCAGCGCGTGCGCCAGCGCGCCGGCCAGCCGGTCCGGCACGTCGCCGCGCGGCACCCGCGGCGCGGGGAGGCGCAGCACCCGGTCGGCGTAGGCGTCGGGGGCGACCGGGCCCCCGTCGTCGGCGAAGGGAAGGCGGCCGGCGAGCAGGCACCACAGGGTGGACGCCAGCCGGTAGACGTCCGACGCCGGCGCGGGCGCGCCGCCGCGGAACTCCTCCGGCGGCACGTGGCCGACGGTGGACGGCCCGTAGGCGGCGGGCGGGAACGGCCGATCGGCGGGGAGGGCGGAGCCGAAGTCGATCAGCGCCGCACCGAACCGGGTCCACAGCAGGTTCTCCGGCGTCACCGCGTGGTGGAGCAGGCCGTGCCGGTGGACGGCCTCCAGCGCCTCGGCCGCGCGGGCGCCCGCCTCGGCCGCCTCCTCCGGGGCGAGCGGCCCCGAGGAGGCGAGCACGTCGGCGTAGCTGCCCCGGGGGCTCTCCTCCATCACCGCGTACGGGGTCCCGGCCGACGTGACCCCCTGCTGCAGCAGGGACAGGATCCCCTTCTGCGAGGAGAGCATCCGCCACCGCTCGATCTCGTCGCGCCCGCGGGCCGGCGCGGTCAGGAGTTTGACCACGACGGGGGCGTCGTTCGCCTCGCCCTTCGCCCGGTACAGCTCCGCCTCGCGGCCGTGGTGCAGGAGCACCGGGGAGTGCAGCCCGAGTTCCTTCCACGGATCCTTGCGGGCGGCCCGCCTGCGCAGGGGCATGGACCGGCTCCTTCCGATCGGACGTGCGGCTTGGTGGTGGTCGCGGGCCCCGCCTCCGGTGCCCGGTGGCGGAGCGGCGGTCGGGGCGCGCCGCCGGGGCGGCGCGGCGCGGTCACGGCGGGCGGCGCAGCAGCGGCCGCGGGTCGGCCCACCAGAGCAGGCGCCGGCGGAGCGGGAGGCTCCGCCGCAGCGCACGCGTGTACTCCCGGACCTCGTCCGCCGCGCGCCGGGCGGCGTCCGCACCGATGCCCCGGTCGGCCTCGGGCGCGAAGGCCAGCGCGGTGACCGCGGCGCCGACGCTCCACTCGCGCTCCCCGCCCGGCTCCGGCGGCAGCCTGCGGTCGGCCGCCGCCACGACCTCCGCGGCCGTGGCCGCCGCGCCGGGAGGGGCGCCGGAGAGCCGCAGGGCGTCCCGCAGCTCCCGCCATGCCCCGGCGACCAGCTCCGGGCCCGGCCGGCGGTGGAACCGCCGGTGCCGGTGGAGCGCCCGGGCGGCGGCGATGAGCGCCCCGATCACCAGGACCGACGCGGGGACGGCCGCGACCGCGAGGGCGGCCGCGCGCCAGGCGAAGCCGACGTCGAGGTAGGCGCCGGTGGTCCGGAAGAAGGAGTCGTCCGGCTCCTCGCGGCCGGCGGAGGCCCCGCCGTCCTCCCCGCCCTCGCCCCCGGGCATCTCGCCGACGGGGGAGGCACCGCCGTGCTCCGGCTCGCCCGGCGTGGCGTCGAACGGCGTCCAGCCGACCCCGTCGAGGTAGACCTCGCCCCAGGCCACCGCGTCGCCGGTGCGGACCAGCCGGACGCCGTCGCCGTCCGGCGCGCCGGCGCCGAACCCGACCACCACCCGGCTGGGCAGCCCGGCCGCCCGCGCGAGCAGGGCGAAGGCGCTGGCGAACTGCTCGGAGGTGCCCCCGCCGCCGTCCTCGCCCGGTTCGACGAGCAGCCGGTCGAGGGTGGCGTAGCCGTGCCCGCCGGGGGCCTCGGGGTCGTAGCCGTAGCGGGACCGCAGGTGGCCGGCGAGGCGGTTCGCCCGCTGGTACGGGGTGGCGTCCTCGACCAGCGCCGCGATGGAGCGGAGCTGCCCGGGGGCGCCCTCGGGCAGCCGGAGGTGGCGTTCGAACCGGTCCGGGTCGGGCGCTTCGGCGGCGGCCAGCGCCTCCTCGTCGTAGGAGGGCACGGTCCCGGTCGCGGTGTAGCCGAGCCCCTCCAGGCCGTCGTCGGCCCCGGCGGCGCGCACGGTGAAGGACGCGGGGTCGTAGGCGACCGGCGCCCCCTCGACCCGGTGCGGCACCCCGGCGACGGGCAGCCACCCGCCGGGGAGCCCGTGCACCTCGACCTCGACCGAGCGCTCCTCGCCCGGGGGGACGAGCGCCTCCGGCTCGGGCAGGACCTCCGAGGACGCCCGGTAGGCGCGGTCGGGCCGCCAGGTGATGCCGTCGAACTCCGACAGGGTGACCCAGCGCAGCTCGGTGGGCTCGTCCGCCGCGACGCTCAGCAGCGGCCGGTCCGGCTCGGCCGCCCACTGCGGCAGGTGGCTCAGCGGGCTGACGCCCTCGGTGTCCTCCTCCTCGGGTTCGGCCGCGTCCCGGAGGTCGGCGGGCGCCACGGAGCTGCCGTAGAGCGCCAGCGGGCCGATGTAGGTGGTGGCCGCCGCGCCCACCGCCACCACGGCGGAGACCGCGGCCGACCGCCGGAGGCGGTCCGCCCCGCCGCCGCGGGAGGCCCGGCGGGCGTCCGCCGCGGAGGCCCCGGAGCGGGACGGCCCGGCGGAGGCGAGGACGAGGACGGCGATGGAGGCGAGCGCGTACAGCGCCACCGGCCCATAGGCGTGCGGCGCGTCCGGCCCCTTGAGGACGGTCGCCCCGGCGAGCACCGGCAGGGGGGCGGAGACCGCGAGCAGCGGCCGCCCGCCGCGCAGCGCGGGGACCGCCGCCGCCGCGCAGAGCCATCCGGCCAGCGCGGGCAGGGCGAGCAGGTCCACCGTGGCGGCGGACGGCACCGCGGTGGTGACGATGCGCGCACCGGAGTTGGCCACCGCGTCGAGCGTCGCCGCCGCGACCGGGGCGACCGGCCCCGGGGCCGCGTACGCCAGCGCGGCCACCCCCGCGACCGGCAGCGGCAGCAGGAGCAGCAGCGCGGCGGGCGCGGCGAAGCCGCGCAGGGCCAGCGCGGTCAGCGGGACGGCCGCCGCGGGCCACAGCGCGAGGATCGCCGCGGCCCGCAGCGGATCGGTGTAGATCGGCGCGAGGGCGAGCGCGGGGGCGGCCGCGGCGGCGGTCAGCGCCGCGTACGCGGCGGCGGTCCTCACCCGTCCCATCCCCGCCCCCAGCGCGCGGCGAGGTCGTCGGCGTCGAACGCGCTGACGACGGTCGCTCCGGGCAGCCCGGCGAGCGGCGCGCCGAACTTGCGCAGCGCGACCACGACGAGCCGCGGGTAGCGGTCCCGCAGGCCGCAGAAGCGGTGCGCCTCGGCCGTGGTGAGGGAGGCGCTGACCAGCACCGCGGTGTCGGCGGAGGGGCGCTCCCACAGCCGGCGGAACTCCGCCGACGGGTCGGTGCGCGGCTGCGGCTCGGCTTCGGCGAGCAGGTCGAGCAGCGGCCCCAGGTGCCCCCCGCTCTCCCGGGAGGCGCCGCTGACCAGGCGCAGCTCGCACGCCCAGCGCTCGTGGACGGCGGCCGCGCAGATCGCGGCCGCGGCGCCGGCCACCTCGTCGAGGGCGTCCCGGTCGTCGCCCGCCGCGCCGGAGCGGTCGTCGACGACGACGGTGAGCCGCGTGTGCACGGTGTCGACGTGCTCGCGCACCATGAGCCGCCCGTGGCGGGCCGTGCTGCGCCAGTGGACGTGCCGGACGTCGTCGCCGGGGACGTACTCCCGCAGCGCGTGGAACGCGGCGCCGCCGATGCGCCCGCCGTCCTGGCCGCCCTGCGGATCCGCGACGGCGCCGGCCGGCATCGCCTGCGGCATGCTCCACCGCGGGTGGATCCGGACGCGGTCCCGGCCGCCGCCCGTGCGGACCGCCTCGACCAGGCCCAGCGGGTCGCGCCGCAGCAGCGCGACCGGCCCGAGTTCGAGGACCCCGCGCCGCTCGGCGGGGACGCGGTAGACGCCGGCCGCGGTCTCGGCGCCCCCGTCCAGGGACACCCCGAACCACTCCGTCCCACCGGGGCCGCGCACCGGGTCGGCGACGGTGTGGGCGCGCCGGCCGGGGCCTCCGCCGGACACGGTGAGGCGCACCTCCACCTCGTCGCCGGGCGCGACCCGGTCCAGCGGCACCGAGCGGGTCACCTCCATCGGGCGGAGCCGGCCCACGAGGGCCGCGGCGAGCAGGAGGAGCACGAGGCCGGTGCCGCCCAGCACGATGAACTCCCGGTGCCCGAACCCGAACCCGGCCGCGGTGAGCAGCGCGGACGCCGCCAGTACGGCCCGGCCGCGCCGGGTCGGGCGCGCCCGGCCGCCGCCCGGCCCCGCCGTCGGCGCACGCACGTCACGCCCCTGCCGCGGCGGCGGGGTCGGGGGCCGGGACGTCGCCGAGGAGGTCGGCGAGCAGGGCCTCGGCCGAGCGCCCTCCGACGGCCGCGCCGGGCGCGAGGACCAGGCGGTGCGCCCAGACCGGGCCGACCAGGCTCTTGACGTCCTCCGGTGTCGCGTAGCCGCGGCCGTCGGCGGCGGCGAACGCACGGAGCGCGCCGATGAACGCCCGTGTCGCCCGCGGCGAGACGCCGACGCGGACCTCCCCGTGGGCGCGCGTCGCCTGGGCGATGCGCAGGACGTAGTCGAACAGGGCGTCGTGCACGAACACGCGGTCCGCTGCGGCGCGCAGCGCCTCCAGCTCACCGGCGGCGGCGACCGGGGCCAGGTCCTCGGGCCGGCGCAGCGCGCCGCCGCGCATGACCGCCAGTTCGGCGTCGGTGTCGGGGTAGCCGAGGGACAGCCGGATGAGGAACCGGTCCAGCTGCGCCTCGGGCAGCCGGTAGGTGCCGTCCATCTCCACCGGGTTCTGCGTGGCCACGACCAGGAACGGCCGGGGCACCTCCCGCGCGGTGCCGTCGACGGTGACCCTGCGCTCCTCCATGACCTCCAGCAGCGCCGACTGGGTCTTCGGCGAGGCGCGGTTGATCTCGTCGGCGATGACCACGTTGCCGAAGACCGGGCCCGGGTGGAACCCGAAGGTGCGGGTGTCCTGGTCGTAGACGGGCACGCCGGTCACGTCGGAGGGCAGCAGGTCGGGGGTGAACTGGATCCTCCGGCAGGTCCCGCCGGTGACCGCGGCGACGGCGCGCGCCAGCGTCGTCTTGCCGACGCCGGGCACGTCCTCCAGCAGGATGTGCCCTTCGCAGAGCAGCGCCACCAGTGCGAGGCGGACCGCGCCGGCCTTGCCGACGACGGCTTCGCCGATCGCGTCGGCGAGCGCGCCGATGCGGGCGGCCGCCTCCTCGGGCGGCGGCGCCCCGGTCGATGGCGCTTCGGACGACGGCGCCTCCTGCGCCGCGCGTCCGCTCTCCAGCAGTGTCGATTCGGTCATGTTCCCCACTGGTCCCCGCTCTGCCCCGACGCCGGCGCGGCCGCCCCGTCCGCGGGCGGCTGCTCGGGGGCGGGCTCCTCCACCGGGGGCTGCTCCACCGGCGGCGGCTCCGGTGCGGGCTCCACCGGAGGCTCCTCGACCGGCGGTTCCTCCACCGGGGGCGGCTCGGGCGCGGGCTGCTCCACCGGGGGCTCTTCCACCGGCGGTTCCTCCACGGGGGGCTCGGGCGCGGGCTCCTCCATTGGAGGCTCCTCAGGCGCGGGCTCCTCCACCGGCGGCTCTTCGGGGGCGGGCTCCTCGACCGGGGGCTCCTCCTCCGCGGGCGGCTCCTCCACCGGAGGCTCCTCGGGCTCGGGCTCGGGCGCGGGGCCCGGCCACCCGGGCAGCTCCGGGGTCTCCTCGTCCGGGGGCCCGGGCGGCTCCTCCCCCGGCTGCTCAGGCTGCTCGGGCTGCCCCGGGCCGGGGAGCCCGGGGAGTCCGGGCTCCTCCGGGCCGGGAAGTCCGGGGAGTTCGGGCAGCTCCGGACCGGGGTCCTCCTGTCCGGGGCCCTCCTGGCCGGGGGTCCCGGGGCCGAGCGGCCCGCCCGGCTGCTGCGGCGGTGCGGGGGGCGCGCCCTCCTCGGGCGCCTCCTCCTCTTCGGGGCGCGCGGGCGGCGCGCCGGAGCCCGCCTCGGCGTCCTCCCCCTCGCCCCGGCCGGCGTCCCGCTCTTCGTCCTCCGGCCGCGCGGGCGGTTCCTCCGCGAGGAGTCCGCCCTCCTCGTCGGGGGTGCTCGCGTCGCCGAGTCCGGGCCGCTCGGGGGCCTCCGCGTCGGGGCCCTCGGCGTAGTGGTCGCTCTGCCCGTCCGGCGTCCCGGAGCCTTCTCCGCCGCCCTCCCCCTCTTCGGGCTCGGGCTCGTACTTGCTGACTTCGCGCACGCTGCCGTCGGCGGCGACGATCAGGGCGAGCTCGGAGGAGGGCGCGTTGATGAAGAGGTGCCCGTCGCGCAGTTCGAGGTGGAGCTCGCCGGTGTCTCCGCCGGGCACGTCGATCCGGCCGTTCTGGGTGCCGTCGGCCGCGAACTCGCGGACCGCGCCGTCCTCGGGCTGGGGAACGTAGATGCGGCCGGCGAAGGCGAGGGCCGGTTCGGGCCGCGACCCGTGCACGGCCACCTCCGTGGCGCCGAGGTCGGCGTCGAGTCCGCCGACGGCGACGACCCGCCCCGCATCGGGGACGGTGATCGGCGCCAGTCCGCCCCGGGTGCGCTCGGGCATCTCGGCGCCCGCCAGCGGCACCGGGGAGTCGACGGAGCGCGGGCGGCCGTCGCCGACGCGGGTGACGGTCCCGGTGTCCCGGTCGGCGACCAGGGCGCCGGTGTCGAGCACGGTCGCCACCAGGTCGGCGCCGGGCTCGCCCACGGCGACGCTGTCGACCGCCTCCGGCCGGTCCTTCCCGGCGGTGTCGACGGCGACCGCCGTCCCCTGCGACGGGACCGCGAACCACAGCAGGCCGTCGCCGTCGAACGCGCCTCCCGCGATCGGGCCGGACACCCGCAGCGGTTCGCCGATCGGCCGCAGCGTCTCCGGGTCGACGCGGCGGACCTCGCCGGCCTCCCGGTCGACCACCACCGCGCCCTTCGGGCCGAAGACCAGGTGGTGGCCCGCCCCGGCCCGGGTGGTGCCGGAGTTCTCCAGGCGGACGAGGTCGATGGAGGTCATCGTCCCGGTGGCGAGGTCGTGCACGACCACGTGCTCGCCGTTCTGCGCGAGGCGCACCGGGTGGCCGGACGCCTCCTCCACGCCCTGGGCCAGTTCCACCCGCCCGCTGTGGGCGTTGACCCGGGCGACCTCGCCGGTGGTGCTCCACAGCCAGGTGGACCCGTCCGACAGCTCGTCCCAGTGGCTCACCGCGCCCACCCCGAAGAAGGCGGTGCCGACGAGGCCGGCGGCGATGGTGGACACGGCGCCGACGGTCGCGACCCTCGCGGGCGACGACCGCCGTGCGGCGGTTTCGTCGTGCACAGCGTCCTCCTGCTCATGGGGACGGATCCGGCCGCCGGGCCCGCTCTCCGGCCGGACTCCCGGCACCGGTCCCGGAAGGGGGAACCCGGCCCCGGCGTCGGTGACACCGGTTCCGGCCGGGACCGGCAGAAACGGACCATACACACGGACCGCCCGGAGGAAGGGAAAGGCGGCCGCACAGGTGGGCAACCGCAACAATCGGAATGGCAGGGCGCCACCGGCCGGTGTCCCGGAGCGCCACCGCCGCGCCGGCGGCCCGTCCTCCCGGTTCACGGAATCCCGCCGCCGATCGGACCGGAACCCGCCGGCCGCGCACCGGTCCGGTGCCGCCCGGTGCGGCCCGCTCCGGGTCAGCGCAGTGCTCTCCGCCCGGGGTAGTCGTTCCACCGCGGCAGTACCCGCTCCGCCCGTTTCGCCCGCTCCGCCTGTTCCGCCCGGTCCCGGCGGCCCGGCCGGGCCGCCGCACCGCGCCGCTCCCGCCGCGGCCGCTCGCCCGGCGCCGGTTCCGCGACCCGCCAGAGGTCGCCGTGCTCGCCCTGCATGGTGTGGCGGCCCGCAGCGGCGCGCGTCCCGGGCATCCGCGGCGGGAGCGCGCCGACCGCCTCCACCAGCGCCCGGGCGCCGTGGGCGTAGGTGAACCCCGCGAGGTAGCGGGCGAGCCCCTCGGCCGTGCGCCGCCGCTCCGCGCGGGTGCGCGCGGCGTCGATCAGCGCCCGGGCCCAGATGTCCTGGCGGCCGTGCACGGCGCCGCTCCAGCTCCACGGATCGGGGCCGGCGCCCGCCTCGGCGTGCCAGCGCGGCGAGGCCGACGCGAAGAACCCCGCGTCGTCCACGACGCTCGCGCCGAACTCGGCGGCCCGGCCGCGCCGCGGGTCCCGCAGGAACCAGGCGAACCCGGACTCCGACGTGGCCAGCACGGGGCGGCCCATCATCGCCGCCTCCGCCGCGACCAGGCCGAACCCCTCGTTCCAGGACGGGAGGATGAGGAGGTCGCAGCCGCGGATGTCGGCGTCGATCACGCGGTCGTCGGTGGTGAGCGGGCGCACGTCCAGGATTCCCGGGCGGCCGGCGATCGCGTTCGCGGCGCGGCGCCTCCCCTCCACCTCGTCCTCGGCGTACCCGCGCATGACCAGGCGCACGTCGTGGCCCATCCGGCGCGCCGCGACGACCGCGCGCATCGCCGTATCGGCGCCCTTGAGCGGGCTGGCCAGGCCGCCGAGCAGCAGGACCCGGAGCGGCGCCCCGGGCGGTGCCGGGCGCGGCGGCCCCGCACCGGCGGCGGTGTCGGCGCCGGGGATGAGCTCGTGCGTGTTGACGGCGTATCCGCGCAGCTCCTGGTCGACGGTGTGGCGGAGCTCCTCGGTGAGCAGCGGCCCCACGCCGACCGCGAGGTCCACCCGCTTCCAGGTGTCGACCTCCGCGCGGCGGGTCGGGGCGATGAATTCGGGCCTCCCGATGACCTCGGGCAGCCGCTCCATCGCCGCGTGCGAGAACGCCACCGCGCGCGCCCGGGGGTAGAAGCGGTCGCGGAGGTCGGCCGCGGCCCGCCCGGTCAGTTGGGTGTGGCCGATGACGATGTCGAAGCCGGCGCCCTCCGGTGCGAGCCCCATCCGGTCGAGTCCGGCGCCGGCGGCGAGGCGGCGGATCTCCCGGGCCACCGCCATCGGGTCGCCGGCGTCGGCCGGCGCGACCGGGACCTCGACGATGCGCACCCCCGGGTGGTCGGCCACCGGGGGAGCCGTGAGCAGGGTGACCCGGTGGCCGAGCTCGGCGAGGGCGATCGTGATCCGCCGGTTGAACTCGAAGAGCCCGCCGTCGCGGGCGCTGCGGTGGCACAGCACGAGGATGCGCTTGGAGTCCATCGCCCTCCGATCACACGGGGCGCAGGGGCGCCGCAGGGCCCGGGCGGCAGGGGGCGCCGCAGGCGGCCGGAGGCGCGGTCCCGCGCCCGCCCGCCGCGCGAAAACGCTACGATCCTGGCGATCACCGCGGCGCCGGGGAGAGAAACCCCCTCATTCTGGCACCGGATTTCAACGGGGGGAACGGCGGCTCCGCGAGGATCGGCGCCGCCGGCGGAATGCGATCGGGAATCGGGATTCATGGCCACCACCGTCCGAAGCGGCAGGTCCGACGCACACCGGGGGGACGGCGGCGCGGCGCCCTACCTCGTCTTCATCAACCGGTCCGGGTGGCTGCGCCTGGAGCAGAACGGGATGCGCGTCCAGGGCTCACCGGAGCAGGCGTGCCTGGCCACCGCCGCGCAGCCGTTCTCCGTGGAGCTGGCGGAGGCCACCCGGCCGCTGGTGGTCTTCCTTCCCTACGACCGGGTGGCCGCGCGGATCGGCGCGCACGCCCGCATGCCGGCCCTGCTCGACCTCTCCTCGGGACTGGGCGCCGTCGTCGGGACGGTGGCGGAGGCCCTGATCGAGCAGTGCTCCGAGGTGACCGCCGGCGAGTTCGACGCGGTGGTGCGGCACATCGCCGAGATCACCTGCCTCTCCCTGGGCGGCGGCTCCGGCCGCCGGTACCCCGCCGGGGAGCGGGGCGCCCCTCCCGGGGCGGGGGCTCCGCGGCTCCCCTCCGCGCCCCGGCCGGGCCGGCCCTCCCCTCCCGCTCCCACCGCCTGACCGGCCGGCCCGGACCGGCCCCCCGCCGACGGGCGGGCCGCCGCCCGCGGGGGCGGCGGCCCTGTGCGGAACCGGCCGGGCGGGGCGGTCCGCTACGGTTCCTCGACCACCTCGAACTCCAGGGCGTCGGTGAACTCGCGGCCGTAGGAGTCGGTCGCGGTCACCTCGGCGGTGTGCTCGCCGGCCGGGAGGTCGGCGGGGAGGTCGAACCGCCACAGGTGCATCGTCCGGTCGGCGAGGCTGCCGCCGTGGACCAGCTGCCGGGAGACGGCGTAGGGGTCGGAGTACTCGGGGCCGGTGCCGACCGCCTCGCCCTCCATCGGCTGGGTGCGCTCGGCCTCCTCCGCGGGTCCGCCGTCGATGCTCACCTCGACCTCCGATCCGGTGGAGCCGAGGAAGAAGTTGGTGGTCAGCCAGGTTCCGCCGGCCAGGTCGCCCCGGTCGACGGCGAGCGGGTCGGGCAGTTCGGGCGCCTCGCCGGCGGGGTTCTCGTTCCACTCCTTGCGCTCTTCGTACCACCGGCGGTAGGTGGGGCTGTTGACGCCCAGCCGCGTCTGCACGCCGTCGGGCTCGCCGGTGACGGTGTAGCGCTCCTGGAACGCGCTGCCCTCGATGTCCAGGGTCAGCACGCCGGGGCGGCCGCCGTCCCGGCCGACCGCCTCGGGGTAGCCCTCCTCGCCGACCTCGCCCGAGTACCAGTCGCCGGAGATCGCGCCCGCGGTGATGTGCGGGAACGGCAGGCCCTCGATGCCGAAGACGTCGCGCCAGCCCTCGGCGTCGTCACCGGTCTTGAGGTTCTCGATGCTGTGGCTGTGGCCGGCCACCGCCACGGCGGGGCGGCCGCGCAGCAGCTCGTGCACGCGCTTCACCTGGTCGACCTGGTGCACCGGGGAGCTCTGGTCGGCGTAGTTGAGCAGGCCGATGTGGCCGGCGACGACGACGAGCCGGTCCCGGTCGACGTTGGCGAGGTCGCGCTCGAGCCAGGTGAGCTGGTCCTCGTCCATCCGCCCGTTGTAGGACGGGTCGCCCTCCGGGTCGGCGCAGTGCTCCCCGATGCCCTCGGGGGCGTCCTCGGCCGCGGTGCACGGGTACTCGACCGTGTTCAGCGCCACGACGTGCACGTCGCCGACGTCGTAGGAGTAGTACTCCGGCGCCAGCCGCGCGCGGAAGGTGTCGAAGGCGTGCTCGGCGCTCGGGGCGTCGAAGTCGATGTCGTGGTTGCCGGGCAGCAGCCGGACCGGGCCGTTGACCTCGGTGAACAGCTCCTTCTTGATGTCGGGGTAGAGCGACAGGTCGTCGTTGGCGATGTCGCCGACGAACAGCGCGCCGCAGCCGGCGTAGTCGTCCCGCTCGGCCAGGTCCCCGATCGCGCCGGCCCGGGCGTAGGCGATCTCCTGCCGGTCGGTGGTCTGCAGGTCGCCGGCGATGACGCAGCTCTGCGCCTCGGCGGCGGTCTCCTCGCTCTCCACGACCGGGAAGTTGACCGCGGAGGGCAGCGGGCCGGTCGGCTCGATGCCCCCGTGGCGCAGCTCCGGGGAGCCCTCGGGCAGGTGGTTGTAGTGGAACTGCGGGATGTTGTGCTCGTCCAGCGGCACCTGGTAGCCGGACGGCTGGGTGATCGAGACCGTCATGTTGTCGAACGCGGGCAGCCGGTACCGGCCCTTCCCGTCGGTCCGCACCACGTCGCGGCCGTTGGTGACCATGACGCCGGCCAGGCCCTCGTCGCCGTCGCTGCCGCCGTTCCGGTCGGCGTCGACGAACACCTTGCCGGTGAGCACCGAGTCCTTCCCGGGACCCTGCGGGGTGCGGACGACCTCCACCTCGCCGCGGTAGACGCCGTCACCGCGCCCCTCCGCGGGCTCCGCGGAGGCCGGAGCGGCCACCAGGGCCAGGGAGGCGGCGACGGCGGCGGCCGTCGCGGCCGCCGGCACGGCGCGGAAGGAACGGCGCGCCCGCGGGGCGCGACGCGTCTGCGCATGTCGCGGATTCGTCTTTAACATGCAGCGCTCTCCGATACATCGGGGGACGAAACCGGCCAGGGGGGACCGGCGGAGAGCAACCTTTCTTGAGACGGCTGAACGGCACCCCAGCCGTCGGCCAACGGTCGACCACCGTCCGATGACGAACGGCGAATGGAGCCGGCCCCGATACGAATGCCGCACCCTCGGCCCACCGCGACGAAGAGGAGGCCATAAGCCCAGGTCTCCACGTCTTCCGTGACCGAACGAGCGCCGCTTGAAGGACGTTATCGGCCCCCTGGCGGATCACTCGGCATGAACACGCAGACCCGTGGAAACCGTACGTTTTCTCCAGCCATATCCCCTTTCAGGGGAAAATGCGCGGATCATGAATTCCGGCCACCCGGAAAAGGGGCGGCAAGGCGGGCGGAGGCCGGTCCGGAGATTCGGAGAACAGAGCGCACCGGCCGGCTCCCCGCCCCGGGGCCGCCTTTCCGCACCGGACCCGGGGTCCCGGCCGCTCTGCGCACGGCCGCCGCGGAGCCGGTCCGATACCGCCGGACCGGCTCCGCGGGGACGCAGGCACCGGGCACCCGGGAGCGGTGGTCCGGGGCCCGGCGGGTTTCAGCTCTCGACTGCGGCCAGGGCCTTGGTGCAGGCCGTGCGGAGTTCCTCGTCGGAGCGGACGGCGCCGAAGTCGGGGGTGCGGTCGCCGACGCGGATTCCGACGCCCCGGCGCAGGCCGATGCGGCGCACGCGGGCGAGTTCCCGGCGCAGGTGCGGGGCGGCCTGGGCGGCGGCCGGGCCCATCTCCGCGAAGGCGTGCGCGGTCTCCGGCTCGGGCTGGTTCTCCCAGGCGGCGATGAAGGCGGGAAGGGCGGCCTCGGCGTCGCCGGTCGCCCTCCACAGCGCCTCGGCCGCCACGTTCCGGAAGGCGCCGTACTCGGGGTCGTCGAGGTAGCGGCGGATCAGGTCCGCCAGCGGTGCGGCCTCCGGGCCCATCAGCACGGCCGCTTCGAGGGCGTCGGCCGGCACCGGGCCGCCCTCCTCCAGGGCCCGGGCGAGGACCGGCAGCGCCGCCCCGGCGTCCCCGGTGATCCGCCAGTGGTTGCGGGCCGCGACGGCGGGGACCCAGCCCGGGACGTCCTCGCCGGTCGCCCAGGCCGCCAGGGCGGGGGCGGCCTCGGCGGCGTCCGGGCCGAGGAAGCCCAGGACGTCGAGGGCGGTCCGGTCGGCTCCCAGGGCGAGGAGGGCCGGCACCGCCTCGCCCGCGTCGGCGCCGACCGCTTTCAGGGCCCGGGCCGCATCGGTGGCGGCCCTGCCGTCGGGCTGCTCCTGCTCCTGCAGGCCGCGGAGGAACCCCGACAGGGCGGGGGCCAGGTCGGCCGCGGCCGGCCCCATGTTCTGCGCGTGCGCCACGGCGACCGCGGCCCAGTGCGGGTGTTCCAGCATCTCCTCGAGGATGGGGACGGCCCGCGGGTCGCCGAGGTTCGCCCAGAGGTCGGTGGCGGCTTCGAGCACGGAGCCGTCCGAGGACTCCTCCAGCACCTGCTCGATCTCGTCGGCGACCGGGGCGGCCAGCGGGCCGGCCGTCACCAGCAGCCGGGCCGCCTCCTCGGTGACCTTTTCGTCCTCGCTCCGCAGGGCGTCGAGGGCGGCGGCGACCAGTCCCCCGTGGTCGCCGCGCCACCCCTCCACCAGGTCCCCGGCCATCGCGAGCACCTTCCGCGGGCCCCGCTCCCCGGGGCGGTCCAGGAGCCGCTCCAGCAGGGCGGCCCGGTCGGCGACCCGGTCGCCCAGCGCGTACCCGACCAGCTCGTCGAGCACCTTGTGGTAGTACTCCGCGTCGTACCAGTCGGAGATGTCGGCGTCCTCCTCGCGCACCTCGCCGGCGAGGCGCAGCACCGCGCCGGCGTCGAGCGGGACGGGGCCCGGGAAGCGCCGGGCCAGCTCGGTGAAGGCCCGCATCCGCACCGCGGGGCTCGGGTGGCCGGTCGCCGCGGCGGCCAGCCCCTCCCTGATCGGCCCGCTCCCCTCGGCCCCGGTGCGGACGGCGGCGATCCCGAGCAGGGTGGCGACCAGTTCCGCGATCCCGGTGTCGGGCTCGTCGCGGAGGCGGTCCAAGAGCGCCTGCGCGGTCTCTGCGTCCGGGGGGCCGGCCAGCACGGCCAGGCAGGCCGCCTCCCGCACCTCCGAGTCGGGGTCGGAGAGCAGCCCCAGGTAGTGCGGGCGGCCCTGCGCGACGGCGGTCTCCGCGAGGGCGCGGGGGTCGTCCTTCGCCGCGTACGCTTCGAGCCGCTCCGCGTAGCCGGGCCGGCCGTCGGCCGGGCCGACCACCCCGTCGGCATCGCCCCTCGGGGCGTCCTCCGGGTCGGTGCCTTCGACGACCTTCTCGTAGTAGGCGACGTCGTCGTAGGGGAGCATCAGGTCGAACGGGTCGATGCCGCCGATGCTCGCCAGGAGCTTCAGGATGCTCGCCCGGTCCGGTGTCCCGGGGTCGCGCACCGCGTGGACGAGGAAGGGCGCTGCGGCGGCGGTGGAGTGGTACACGTCGCCCTGGTGGTGGACGGCGCCGTAGAAGTCGGACTCGGCGGCGCGGCGGGCGCCGGCGTCGTCGGAGACGAGCCGGCGCAGCATGTCCGGCACGTCCTCGGCGGACCCGTAGGCGTGGCCCATCGATGCCCAGTCGACCTCGTCCAGGCCCGGGAGATCGGTCACGGCGGCCTCTGCTTCCTGGTAGTGGCGGGTGCCCCGGCGCCGGGGGCCGGCGCCGGGAGACCACTACGACGGAGGCCGCACCGGACGGGTTCCCCCTCGGGCTCCGGGGCCGCGCCCCGGTTCCGGGCGCCCTCCCGCCGCTACCGGTGGGGCCAGAAGGGCGGCAGCCCCTTGAACGCGGGGTCCAGGCGGAGGGATTGGGCCAGTGCGCCGAGGAGGCGGCGGGCGCGGGAGAGCGGGTGGTCGGGGAAGTAGGGGTCCCAGGCCGGGTCGTCGGCGTGGTTGCGGGGGAAGCCGCCGGTGATCCCGTAGGCGTAGGGGTGCTGGGCCCAGGCCGCCATCGCCTCGTCCGGAGAGGCGGCGCCGCCCTTGTACTGCTGGAGGAACTGCGGGAACACGGCGGCCTCGCGCGTCCCGGTGGGCTGGCCCTCCAGGCACTGCACCTTCACCGTGACGCTGCAGGTGGCCCGGGGGATCGTGTAGGAGCCCAGGTAGACGGTGCCGCGCTCCTGGTGCGGGTGCTGCCCCTTGACCATCTGGCGGACGGCGGGCAACCCGTCCAGGCCGACCACGTCGAGGTCGACCAGGCCCATCCCGGCCTGCGCCGTGTGGGCGCTGATCCGGGCCTGCAGGTTCGCGGGGTCCTCCAGCGGGGCCGGCAGGTCCGGCGCGAGGTTGAAGAAGTCGAGGACCACCGCGTCACCGGCGGCGTCGGCCCAGACGTTCTCCCTGACCTGCTGGAACGGGCGGACGTCGAACATCACCGGGGTCCCGGCGAGCCCGGTCGGCGGGGGCGGCCCCTGGGGCCCCTGGTGGTACGGGTACTGGTACTGGGGCTGTTCGGGCCACTGCTGCATGCCCGCACCCTACCCGCGCCCCGCCCCTCCCCGATGATCTTGACGTTGCGGGGGTATCGGAGCGCTCCGTTACCCCCGCAACGTCAAGATCATCGGGATCTAGGGCCGGGCCACCCCGTTCCGGTAGGCCCAGACGACGGTCTGCAGCCGGTCCCGGGTGCCGATCTTGGTCATGGCCCGGCCGAGGTGGGACTTGACCGTGCTGGTCTCGATGAACAGCCGCGCGCCGATCTCGGCGTTGGACATGCCCTGGGCGAGCAGCCGGACGATCTCCGCCTCGCGGGCGGTGAGCAGCTCCAGGACCCCCTCACCGGGGCGGGGGGCGGGCCGGCGGCGGGCGAACTCGGCCATCACCCGCCGGGTCACCGCCTGGTCCATCAGGCCGTGGCCGGCGGCGAGCCGGCGGACCGCGTCGATCAGGTCGTCCGGCTCGGTGTCCTTGAGGATGAAGCCGGCCGCCCCGGCCTCCAGCGCACCGAAGACGTACTCGTCGAGGTCGAAGGTGGTGACGATGAGGATCTCCGGCGGGTCCGCCGGGGCGTCGGCGAGGATCCGGCGGGTGGCGGCGAGGCCGTCGCCGCCCGGCATCCGCACGTCCATGCAGACGACGTCGGGGCGCAGCCGCCCGGCCAGTTCCACCGCGGCGGGCCCGTCGCCGCACTCGCCGACCACCTCGATGCCGTCCGCCGAGCCGAGGATGACGCGGAAGCCCGCCCGGACCACGGTCTGGTCGTCCACCAGGAGCACCCTGATCACCGGGTCCCCTCCCTGTCCTCGTCCCTGTCCTCGTCGCCGTCCGTGTCCGGGTCCGGGCGGATGCCCGCGGGCCGGTCCTCCCGGTCGAGCGGGACGTCCAGCCGGACCCGCCACCCGCCGCCGGGGGCCGGGCCGGCCTCCAGCCCGGCGCCGATCAGCTGGGCCCGCTCCGCCATGCCGATCAGCCCCATGCCCCGGAGGGCGGACGGCTCCGGGCCGCCGCCGCGCCCCGGGGCGGCCCCGTTGTCGACCTGCAGCACGGCCCGGGACGCGCCGTGGCGGAGCAGGATCCGCACGGGGGCGCCCGGGGCGTGGTCGCGGGCGTTGGAGAGCGCCTCCCGGGCCACCCGGTAGACGGTGACGTCGGCGACCGGCGGCAGGTCGCAGGGGTCGCCCTCGCGCACCAGCTCGACGTCGGCCCCCAGGTCGCGCTCGGAGCGGACCAGCCGGTCGAGGGCGGCGGCGCCGGGCACCGGGGCCCCGGAGTCCGGGAGCCCGGCCCCGTCCGGCTCCCCCGGATCGCGCAGCGCGCCGACGACCAGGCGCAGGCCGTCCAGGGTCTCCCGGCCCTGGGAGCGGATCCACGCGGTCGCCTCCCGGGCCGCCGCATCGTCCCGGCCGATCAGCCGCTCCGCGGCGCCCGCCTGGACGACCATGCCGGACAGGTGGTGGGCGGCGATGTCGTGCAGCTCGCGGGCCATCCGCGCGCGCTCGGCCATGACCGCGCCCGCGGCCCGCTCCCGCTGCCGCTCGACCGCCTCCGCGGCGCGGAGCCGGACCAGCCCGGTGTAGCGGCGGCGGGTCGCCACGTGCTCGCCCACCAGCGCCGACCCCGCGTAGACGGCCAGCGCCACGGCGAGCTGCCCGCCGGCCGCCACCAGGTGGCCCTGGAGGGTCCAGGGTCCGAGGACGCCGGGGGCGCCCTCCGCGCGCAGCAGCGCGTCGAGCAGGGTCCCGGCGGCCAGTGCCCCGCCGGCGCCGACCACCGCGGCGGCCGCCGCGGCGCAGCGCAGCAGCCGGCGCGGCGGCAGCAGCGTGCCGCAGGTGTAGGCGGCGATGAACGGGGCGAGGGTCTGCGCCGTCACGTGCGGCGGCAGCAGGGCCATGGCACCGGCGTGTGCCAGGGCCACCGCGGCCAGGCAGAGCACCGGGCGGCTGCGCCGCACGCACAGCGCCAGCGCCTGGGCGTACACCAGGATCGCGAGCGCCGCCACGGCCGCGGAGGGCAGCCGGACGCCCTCGTTGGCGGCCAGCATCCGGACGAACGCCCAGAGCATGCCGGTGGAGACCAGCGCCATCAGCGCGGCCAGGGCGCGGTCCCGGGCGGCCGGGGTGCGCAGGCCGATGCGGTCGAGCCCGGCGTCCAGCCGCGCCGTCATCCGCAGCCCGTGCTCCTCCCGCAGGCCGTCCTCGCCGGGCCCGCCGAGGGGGTCGGGCACGCGGGGGTCCGTGTCGGTCATCGTCATCACCGGTCTCGTCGGGGGGTGGTCGACATGATGCCGTGTCCGCGGCGCGGGGCCGCCCGGGAAGGTCCCCCTCCCGGGCGGCCCCGCGGTTCCGCCGCGGGCCGGAGCGGAGGTCAGTACGTCATGTCGAAGGAGAGGAGGTTGAACAGGACCGCGAAGCAGGCCGTCCCGGCCAGCGCCAGCAGGACCAGGGCGCCGCCCAGGCACCGCTTCCATCCGGCCCGGCGGCGGAGGTCGCCGATGAGGACCGCGGCCGCGGGGACCACCGCGGTGACCCCGATCAGCTGCGCCACCAGGAACGCGTGCAGCGTCTCCTCCGCGACCGGCTGGAACCGGGCGACCTGGAGGAAGGCGCCGGTCCAGCCGGCCAGCCCGACCAGGGCGCCGACCGCGCCCGCCCGGGTCAGCACGCGGGCGGTCCGCCCGGCGCGGTCCCGGCGCGGCCGCCCGGCGCGGCGCCGCAGCACTTCGCCGACCGGCCACGACACCGCCGCGGTGAGCAGCACCAGCACCGAGGCGGCGGCCATCGGGAGCGCGACGGCGGCGTCCCGCGCCGGGCCGATCGGCAGCAGGGAGAAGGCCGCGTCGTAGCCGATCGCCTGGACCCGCCCGTCCTCGACCCGCATGGCCAGCAGCCGCTGCCCGCCGACCTCGCGCCACACCCAGGGCTCGACCTCCTCGTAGACGGCGGGGCGCATGGTCGCCGGGTCCGGGGTGAGGGCGATCGTGCCGTCCTCCTGCGCGGTGATCCGGGTCTGCCCGCCGACCAGGCCGAGGAGGTTCATGAAGGTGGTGCGGCTGGACCGGGAGGTCTCGTAGACGCCCTCGGCGGCGGCCGCGTGCTCGGCGGCGGTGGGCTCCGCTTCGGCCTCCCCGCCGTCCCGGGCGGGGAAGTAGCGGTCGGCGAAGCCGTCCATGATCTCGGCGCGCAGGTCGAGGTGGTCGGTGGGGGCGTCGCCGCCGCCGTTGAGGGTGACGAAGATCCCGGCGCCCTCGTCGGGGTAGATCTGCAGGTGGGAGTGGAAGTACCGGGTGTCGCCGCCGTGGCCGAGGATGCGGCGGCCGTTCCGGTCCTGCTCGAAGAAGCCCAGGGTCATCCGCGGGCCGGCGGCGAGGGCGCCCAGGGTCTCCTCGCCCAGCGCCGGGGCGTGCATGAGTTCGAGCGTCCCGGGGGCCAGCAGCGGCTCTCCGGCGGGCTCGCCCAGCTGGGCCAGCATGAACCGGGCCATGTCGGTGGCCGAGGAGGTCATCCCGCCGGCCGGAACCGCCGGGACGATCTCGAAGGGCGGGGCCGGGGCGGCGCCGTCGGCGTAGCCCTCCGCGACCCGGTCCTCCAGTTCTGCGGGGAGCGGCTGGGCGAAGGTGGAGGAGTCCATCCCGGCCGGTTCCAGCACGTTGCGCCGGACGTACTCCTCGAACGGCACCCCGGCGATCCGCTCGACGATGTACCCGGCGAGGGCGTTGCCGTAGTTGGAGTAGGCGGGGACGGTGCCCGGCGCGTACACCTGCTCCGGCGGGTCGGCCAGGTAGGCGCGGAGGTCGGGTTCGGTGCCCGCGGGGAGCGACATCTTCGCGATCCGCTCCTCGAAGCCCGCGGTGTGGGTGAGCAGGTGGCGCAGGGTGATGGGCTCGCCGTAGGCGGCGGGGACCTCGAAGTCGAGGTAGTCCGCGATGTCGGCGTCCAGGTCCGCCTTCCCGTCCTCCACCAGCCGCATGACCGCGGTGGCGGTGAACAGCTTCGACACCGACCCGGGGCGGAACAGCGTCTCCTCGGCGTCGACCGGGACCGCCTCGCCGCCGCCAGCCCCGGTGTCGGCGTCGCCGAAGCCGCGCGCGGTGACGATCTCGCCGCCGTGCACGACGCTGACCGCGGCCCCCGGGATGCCGGTCCGCTCCAGGGCCTCCGGGACCAGCCCGTCCAGCCAGGCGTCGACGTCCTCCCCGGTGAGGTCCGCGGCGGCGGAGGCCTGGGCGGGCGGGGCCGGCGGGGCGGCGGCCGCACCGGCGCCTCCGGCGCAGACGCCGGCCGCGAGGACGGCGGCCGCCTTCAGGGCGGTCCGGCGCCCGCCCCGCCGCCGGGCGCGGCCGGTCCGCGGGGAGTCCTGGGTCGTCTCAGGGGGGTTCACGAATCGCTCCTGCTCCGTGGGCTGCACCAAGGCGACCGGGGCCGGGGGTGTCCGCGCGGTCCGTCGCCGGTCTCAACCGTCCCGGAGCGGTCCCCTCCGGCACATCCGGTGCAGGTGCCCACCGGGTTTGCGACCTTTGGCGGAGGCGGTTGCGGCCCGAGGCGCAACCGCGCCCCGGGCCCTCCGGCCCGCCCCTGGTCAGCGCCGCGGGGGCGGCTCCGCTCCGGCCGGGCGGGCGTCCCGGCGGACCGCGATCGCGACCGCGGCGAGGACGGTCAGCAGCACGGCCAGCCCGGCCCAGACCATCGGCTGCGTGACCGCCATGTCGCCGCTCTCCGCGCCGGGGGTGCGGCCGCCGTCCCGGCCGGTCGCCGCCACCAGCAGCAGGGCCGGGACGGCGAGCGCGGCGGCGGCGCGGCCGGCCAGCCGGGCCAGGGCCCGCCACCGGCCGGGGCCGCGCAGGTCGGCGGCGCCGAGGCGCTCCGCCGGGCGCAGCGGGGCCAGCAGCCGGGCCAGCAGGAGCAGGGCGACGGGCAGCTGCAGCAGCCACACCGCGGTGCGGAACCACCCGTCGAACCACACGTTGGTGCCGTAGAGCAGGGTGTGCCAGACGCTGAGCGCGTAGACCGCGATGGCGAAGCGGTGCAGCGCCCGCCACATCCGCGTCCCGATCCGGCGGCGGAGGTAGAACGAGAAGCCGAGCGGGACGGCCAGGTAGAAGGCGATCAGGCCGAGCAGGATCGCGACCTGCCCGGTCCCGGAGCCGTACCAGCCGGGGACGAACACGTCGGCGAAGGCGGTGAGCGCGCCGCCTTCACCGGTCTCCGCGCTCTCCCGGAGGAGTTCGAAGAAGAACGCCAGCATGTGGCCGAGCATCAGGCCGACGGTGGTGATGCCGGTGACCCGGTGCCAGTGCTCGATGCCGGCGTGCGAGAGCACGGTCCACCGGCCGGGGGCGGTGGCGCGCAGCAGCCCGAGCAGCACGCTGAGCCAGGCCCAGAGCAGCCCGGACCAGCCGAACGCCTGGCAGGCCCAGTAGAACCGGTACCGGTGCGCGTCGTCGAGGAACGGCATCACCATGAGGGTCTGCGAGGCCCCCGTCTCGATCCGGTGGTGCAGCAGGGCGTAGATCCCGGCGGTCAGCACCAGGGCGATCGAGGCGTCGAGCAGCAGGGCCCTCAGGTCCGCGCGGAGGGTGCGGGTGTCCGTGCGGGCGCGCTCCGGCCGGGGCCGGGCCTCCCGTCCGGGGGGATGTGCGGGCATGAGCGGGGTCCCGTCGTGTCGCGGAGGGGCCCTCAGGCTAGCCCCCGCCGCCCCCGCCCGCCTGAGCCCCCCGAAGACCCCGGAAACCCGTCTTGACCTGGTCTTCCATACCGGTTCCGCCCCTCCGCACGGAGGGCGCGGGGCGGGGTCCGTACCGGTCCGGCCGGCCGGGGGGGCGTGCCGTGCACCACCGACGATCGGACGCGGGGCGGGGCCGATCACCGACTTCCGTCGTAAGGCGAGGATGGCTCCGCGGAGTGACGCGCGGAGGGGGCCCGGATTCCTAGCGTTGGATCAACGCCGAAACACCTACTGATCGGAGTCCGCAGCATGCTCGCCCACAGCGCCGCCCTGTTCGCCGACGGCCAGTTCCTGAGCGTGGCCGCTCTGCTGCTGGCCGGCCTGTTCCTGCTGGCCTACGCAGCCTTCATCGTCGCCGCCTTCATCGGCAGCCTGACCTCGCGTCTGGACGCCGGGATGAAGCTGGTCTGGGCGGTGTTCATCGTCTGCGCGCCGTTCCTGGGGGCGCTGTGCTGGTTCCTGATCGGCAGGAGGAGCGCGGCCGCCGCCGCACTGCGCTGAGCCCGCCGGGGCCGCCCGGCCCCACCCGGTGATCGCGGCGTTCCGGCCCTGCCGACACGGTTCGCCAGGGCCGGAACGCCGAGGTCGTCGAAGGCGGAGCTAGCCGGCGTCCGCCGCCGCCGGGGCCGCCCGGTCGGGCGCGGAGGGGAACCGCCGCACCGACGCGGCCATCACCCCCAGCGTCACCGCGGCGATCGCCGCCGCGGCCACCGCCGCGCCGGTGCCCCCGTACAGCGCGACCGCGCCGCCGCCGACCGCGCCGGCCACCGAGACGCCGACGTAGAGGGCGCTGGTGTTCAGCGCCACCGCCTCGGTGCCGGCGTCGCCGGCCAGCAGGAGCACCCGGGCGTTCATCGGCGGACTGAACCCCCACCCGGCGAACCCGTACACCGCCAGCGCCGCGGCGACCAGCCAGACCGGCGCCGCCCCCTGCCCGGCCAGGCCGATCACGGCCAGGGCGGCGATGGCCGCGGCCAGCAGGGCGAAGGCGCCCAGCAGCGCCCGGTCGGCGCCCCACCGGTCGGTCAGCCGCCCGCCGGCGAAGGTGCCCACCGCGCCGGCCGCGCCGACCACCCCGATGAACACCGCGAGCATCCACCCGCCCCGGCCGCTCAGGTCGTGGCTGATCGGGCCGATGTAGGTGTAGGTCAGCAGCCCGCCGGAGGCGCCCATCGCGGTGCCGAGCACGCAGGTCAGCAGCGCCGGGCGGGTCAGGGCCCGCAGTCGGCCGCGCACCCCGGTCTGCGGGGCCCCGGGCAGGCCCGGCAGCAGCGCCGCGCTCGCCGCCGCCACCAGCGCGGTCAGCAGCGCCACCGCGACGAAGGTCGAGCGCCACCCGAACCAGGTGCCCAGCAGGGAGCCGATCGGGACGCCCAGGAACAGCGAGACGGTCAGGCCCGCGGAGACCACGCCCATGGCCCATCCGACCCTGCCGGGCGCGGCCAGCCGCCCGGCCATGCCGAAGACCGCCGGGGTGATCGAGGCGGCCACCAGCGCGGCCGCCACCCGCAGCGCCATCAGCGCCGGATAGGAGGGGGCCGCCGCGGTCACCACGTTGATCAGCGCGAACACCGAGAGGCCGCCTACGATGAGGGTCTTGCGCGGCCACCGCGCGGTGGCCACCGCGATCACCGGCGCGGCCAGTGCATAGGTGATCGAGAAGACGGTGACCAGCTGCCCGGCCGCCGCTTCGCCGACGCCCTGCTCCGCGGCGATCTCCGGGAGCACTCCCGCGATGACGAAGTCGTCCGTGCCGATGACGAAGGCGGCCAGCAGCAGGCACACCGGCCATCCGGTGCCCGCGGCACCGCTCTGTCGAGTGAACATGCCGGGACCGTAGGGGCTTGACACCGGCGTCAAGGTCAAGCCGCGGCCCCGTCCCGCGGTTGCGGTCGGGAGCGTTCCGGGGGCCGCCCCGACCGGAAAACCGGGCCGGGAACTCTGCCCCGAAGAGCCCCGTTCCGCCTGTGGCGCAGGGGTTCCCGCTCCCGGCACCCGCGATGCGCCGCGGATTCTCTTCGGAAGGACGCAATGGTCTTCAAACGCTTCCTCGCCGCCTTCGGAGTGGGCGGCCCCAGCATCGACACCGTGCTGGCCAACCCGCACACCCAGCCGGGCGGGGTGCTCGAAGGGCACGTCGAGCTGCACGGCGGCGACGTCGACGCCGACATCGGCGAGATCGCCGTGGCCCTGGCCACCCGGGCCGAGGTGGAGATGGGGGACGGTGAAGCGGCGGCCGGCGTCGAGTTCGCCCGGATCCCGGTCTCCGGCCCGCTCCGGCTGGAGGCCGGCGAGCGCCGCTCGCTGCCGTTCCGCTACCCGGTGCCGTGGCAGGCGCCGCTGACCGAGGCCGGCGGCGCTCCGCTGCCCGGCGCCGTGCTGGGGCTGCGCACCGAGGTGGTGATCGACGGCGCCCCGGACAAGGGCGACCTGGACCAGGTGCACGTGCACCCGCTGCCGGTCCAGGACGGCGTGCTGGAGGCGCTGGCCCGGCTCGGGTTCGGCCTCAAGCACACCGACGTCGAGCACGGGCACCTGGCCGGCACCCGCCAGGAGTTCCCGCTCTTCCAGGAGATCGAGTACTACGCCTCGCCGGAGTACGCGCACGAGGTGAACGAGCTGGAGCTGTCGTTCGTCGCCGACCCGCACGGCATGGACGTGGTGATCGAGTTCGACCGGCGCGGCGGCATGTTCACCGAGGGCGGCGACCTCTACGGCCTGTTCCGAGTGGAGCACGCCCAGGCGCACGGCACCGACTGGACCGCGGTGGTCGCCGACTGGATCGGCCGGGCGCTGGAGCGGCACCGCGGCCTGTTCGGCGGCTACGGCCACCAGCCCTACGGCCACCACGGCGAGGGCTACGGGGAGGACCGCGGCGGCGGCATGATGGGCGCGGTCGCCGGAGCCGCCCTGGGCGCGGCCGGGGGCCTGGCCGCCGGCTACGTCGCCGCCGAGGTCATCGACGAGGTCTTCGACGACGAAGGGGAAGAGGAGCCGGAGGAGGAAGAGGAGGAGTAGCCGCTCGCGCCGGTAAACCGGTCGACCGGGGGCGGGACGGGATGGCAGCATGCCGCCCATGCCCCGTTCCCCCGCCTCCGCCCCCGGACCGGCCGATCCGCTTCCCGTGCTGTGGCTGTGCGGGCCGCCGGGGGTCGGCAAGACGACGGCGGCGTGGGAGGTCCGCTCCCGGCTGGCCCGGGAGGGGGCCGCGGTCGCCTTCGTCGACATCGACCAGCTCGGCGGCCTGGTCCCCGACCCCGCCGCCGACCCGGGGCGGCACCTGCTGCAGGCGGACAACCTGGGCGCGGTGCTGGCGGGGTTCCGGGCCGCGGGCGCGCGGTGCGCGGTGGTCTCCGGCGTGCTGGACCCGGCCCGCGGCGCGCCGGTCGAGCGGCTCGGCCCGGTGGCGCTGACGGTCTGCCTGCTCCGCGCCGGCCGAGACACGCTGGAGCGGCGCTTCCTCGGCCGCGGCGGCGCCGCCGCGCTCCTGCCGCGCGTCCTGCACGAGGCCGACGCCCTGGACGCCGCCGGCATCGCCGATGCGCACGTCGACACCGACGACCTGCCACCATCCGAGGTCGCCCGGCTGGTCCTGGAACACACCGACCGGCCTGCCTCGGTGGCCCAGCCGGCCCTGGAGAACTCCGACCGCCCCGCCTCAGCGACCCGGCCGACCCCGGAACACACCGACCGCCCCGCCCCCGCTCCCCCTCGCCCGGGCCTTCCCTCCGCCGCCCCTTCCCCGCACGCCTCGCCGGGCGGCCCTCCGGTGCTCTGGCTGTGCGGGGCGACCGGCACCGGGAAGTCGACCGTCGGCTTCGCGCTGCACCTGCGCGCCTGGCAGGCCGGGCGGGTCTCCGGCTACGTCGACCTCGACCAGATCGGCATGGTGCACCCGGCGCCGGCGGACGACCCGGGCGGCCACCGGCTGAAGGCCGGCAACCTGGCCCGGGTGTACCGGAACCTCCGCGCGGCCGGCGCCGAACTGGTCACCGTGACCGGCCCGGCCGAGGACCGGGCCGCGATCGAGGCGTACACCTCCGCACTGCCCGGGGTGGAGATCACGGTCTGCCGGCTGCACGCCGGCCCCGGCGCACTGGCGGAGCGCATCCTGCTCCGCGGCCGCGGCGGCGGCTGGCCCCAACCGGGCGACCCGCTCCGCAGCCGCCCCGACGACGAGCTGCTCCACACCGCCGCCGAAGCCTCCGCCCAGGCCGAGGCCTTGGACCGCGCCGCCCTCGGCGACCTCCGCACGACCACCGACGGCCGCACCCCGGAGCAGATCGCAGAAGAGATCGCCACCCGCACCGGCCGGCCGTAGCCCTCGGCCGGCCGGACACGAACGGCCGCCGAAGCGGAGACGACGGCGAAGAAAGGAACAGGCCCGGCACCCCAGCCGAGTGCGGCGCCCCACAAGGTGACGGTTCAAGCAGGCAGCGAAGGCAGAAGGGGGCGACCGGCCGGTCGGTCCGGCGCGGCGCCCCACGGAGCGAAGGTCCAGACCAGCGGCGACGGCATCGGTAGGGGCAGGGTGCAGGCGTCGCCCGAGTGTTGGGCCCCACGGGGCAAGGGTTCAAACGGGCAGCGAAGGCAGGAGAGGGCACCGGCTGGTCGGTCCGGCGCGGCGCCCCGCAGAGCGAAGGTCCAGACCAGCGGCGACGGCATCGGTAGGGGCAGGGTGCAGGCGTCGCCCGAGTGTTGGGCCCCACGGGGTGAGGGTTCAAGCAGGCAGCGAAGGCGGGCGGGGCACCGGCCGGTCGGTCGGGCGCGGCAGAGCAGGGCGAGAGTGGTCGGGGCGGGCCGGGGTGGCGGGGCGCCATTCCCGCGTCGCCCGGGCACCGGGGTCGGCCGCCTCTGAAACCGCCCCCCTCTCTGACCTGGGTGAATACCCACGGTGACGGCGGGGTGGGACGCCCTGCGCACCGCGAGAGCACCCCGGTGATTCCTGAGCGCGCATCCCGGGCCGGGTCGGCCCCCGAGGGGCCCGAATGGCCCTGATCGGGCCGGTGATCAGGGGCTCGAGCCGCCCGGAAGACCGCAGAGCAGGGGGCCGGAACCCGGGCAGGGGCAGCGTGGGGGCGGGATGTCGCTTTTGTTCTCCCGAGAGGCCCCGCTTTGGCCACTCTGGGTAATCGACGAGGGGGCAATGGGAGCTTCGGGGCTTACTACTCGCCGGTAGATGCAATCGGGGCGCCGCCGGGCTGCGCAGGGCGCCCCCACCTCTGCCCGATCCCCGCCGCAAACCCGACACAAGAGATAAAACCACCCTGGCGAGCGCGGGTGGGCGGCCCGCCCCCTCGCCGGAGCACCGCCTCCCGCCGGGAGCACGCGCCGGGCCGGGCCGGTGAACGCGGCGCCCGCCCCCCTCCCGCCCTCGCCGCCCACTTGAACCCCCGCCCCGTGAGGCGCCGCACTCGGGCGACCACCCGCACCCCGCCCCTATCGCTGCCGTCGCCGCCGGTTTGAGCCGTCGCTCCGTGGGGCGCCGCGCCGGGCCGACCGGCCGGTGCCCCTCCCGCCTTCGCCGCCCGCCTGAACCCCCGCCCCGTGAGGCGCCGCACCCGACCGACCAGCCGGTCCCCCTCCCGCCCTCGCCGCCCGCTTGAAGCCCGGCCCCGCGAGACGCCGCACCCGGCCGGGACGCCCGGCCCCGTCCCTTCCTCCGCCGTCGCCGTCCGTCTTGACCTTCGCTCTGCGAGGCGCCGCGCCCGGCCGAGAGCCGGGTCCTTGAGGGCTTCGGCCTGGAGGCCCCCTGACCGGGGAGGCCGGAAGCGGCCCCGGTGTGTTCCGTGGCAGGTGGCGACCGTCGGTGACATTCCCATCACCGCAGCGCCACATCACTTCGGGCCGGATAGCGCTGACAATTCCCCGGTGGCCGGGGTGCGGTCCGGAGTCCGAGCGGGTCCAGGCGGATCCGAGCGGGTCCGGGTAGGTCCGGGTGGTCTGGGCGGCCGAGGAGCGCGGTGGGCGGAGAGGAGGCCGGGTGGGGCGGAGTCGTTCGGGTGCGGTTCCCCGGCCGCGGGGGCAGGGCGAGGGGGCCTGGGTGAGCGGCGGGCCGCTCCGGGTCGAGGCGCTGCGCAAGGCCTTCCCCGGCACGGTGGCGCTGGACTCGGTCGACTTCGAGGTGCGCGCCGGAGAGGTGCACGTCCTGCTGGGGGAGAACGGCGCCGGGAAGAGCACCCTGGTCAAGGTGGTCTGCGGGGTGGTCCGCCCGGACGGCGGGCGGGTGCTGGTCGGCGGGCGCGAGGTGCGGATCCGCGGGGCGCGGGACGCCGAGCGGCTCGGCATCGCCGCCGTGCACCAGGAGTTCGCCCTGGTCCCCGACCTCACCGTGGCGGAGAACGTCCTCCTGGGGCGGCAGCCGACCCGGTTCGGCCTCATCGACCGGAAGCGGATGGAGGCCCGCGCCGAGGAGCTGCTGCACCGGGTCGGCGCGCCGGTCTCCCCCCGGGACCGGGTGCGCGGGCTGGGCGTGGCCCGGCTCCAGCTGGTGGAGATCGCCCGGGCGCTGGCCGCCGACGCCCGCGTGCTGGTCCTGGACGAGCCGACCGCCGCGCTCACCGGGGAGGAGGCCGAACGGCTGTTCGGCGTGGTGCGGCGGCTGCGCGGGGAGGGCGCCGGGATCGTCTTCATCACCCACCACCTGGAGGAGATCCCGGTCATCGGCGACCGGGTCACCGTGCTGCGGGACGGCCGCTCCGTCGCCGAGGTGCCCGCCACCGCCCCCGAGGACGAGCTGGTCCGGCTGATGGTGGGGCGCGGCGTCGGCCGGCCGCGACCGCGCGCCCGCCCGGAGACCGGGGAGCCGCTGCTCGCGGTGCGCGGCCTGACCCGCCGCGGCGCCTTCCGCGGCGTCGGCTTCGAGGTGCGCGCCGGCGAGGTGGTCGGCCTGGCCGGCCTGGTCGGCGCGGGCCGCACCGAGGTGGTCCGGGCCGTGTTCGGCGCCGACCGCTACGACGCGGGGACCGTGGAGGCCTGCGGCCGGCCGCTGCCCGGGAACGACGTGGCCGCGGCGGTGCGCGCCGGGCTCGGCCTGGTGCCCGAGGACCGCGCCGCCCAGGGGCTGCTCCCCGACGCGTCGGTGGCGGACAACCTGGTCCTGGCCGCGCTCGGTTCGGCGTCCCGGGGCGGGTTCGTCGACCGCGCCCGGCTGCGCGCCGCCGCCGCGCGCACCGCCGCGCGGCTGGACGTCCGGATGGCCGGGCCGGACCAGCCGGTCCGCACGCTCTCCGGCGGCAACCAGCAGAAGGTCGTGATCGGCCGGTGGCTGCTGGCCGACACCCGGGTGCTCATCCTGGACGAGCCGACGCGCGGCGTGGACGTCGGCGCCAAGGCCGAGATCCACCGGATCATCGCCGAGCTGGCCGCGTCCGGCCGCGCGGTGCTGCTGGTCTCCAGCGACCTGCCCGAGGTGCTCGCGGTGAGCGACCGGGTCCTCGTCATGGCGCGGGGCCGGGTCGCCGGCGAGCTCGCCGCCGCCGAGGCCACCCGGGACGCGGTGCTGGCCCTCGCCGTGGCGGCGGACCCGGGCGCCCCGCCGGGCGGCGGAGCCGACGACGAAGGGGAGGACGCCCATGGCCGCTGACCAGCCCGGAGGGGGCGCGGGGCGCGCCTGGCGCTCCGCCGGCCGGCTGCTGCTGGACAACGGCGCGCTGAGCGCCCTGGTGGTGCTGGCGGCCGGGCTTTCGCTGCTCTCCGGGGACTTCCTGACCCCGCAGAACCTGCTCAACGTCGGCGTCCAGGCGGCGGTCACCGCGGTCCTGGCGTTCGGCGTCACCTTCGTCATCGTCTCGGCCGGCATCGACCTGTCGGTGGGCTCGGTGGCCGCGCTCTCCGCGGTGGTGCTGGCCTGGACCGCGACCACCGCCGGGCTCCCGGTCTGGCTGGCGGTGCCGGCCGCCGCGGCCACCGGCACCGGCTGCGGCCTGGTCAGCGGCGCGCTCATCGGCTACGGCCGGCTGCCGCCGTTCGTCGCCACGCTCGCCATGCTCTCGGTCGCCCGCGGGCTGGCGCTGGTCGTCTCGGACGGCGGCCCGGCCGCGCTGCCCGACCCCGTCTCGGCGCTGGGCGACACGATCGGCGGGGTGCTGCCCGCCCCCGTCCTGGTGATGGCGGTGATGGGGCTGGCCGCCGCCGTGGTGCTGAACCGCACCCGCCTGGGCCGGGCGATGTACGCGATCGGCGGGAACGAGGAGGCCGCCCGGCTGGCCGGCATCCGGGTGGAGCGCCGCAAGCTCGCCCTCTACGCGCTGTCCGGGCTGTTCGCCGCGGTCGCCGGGGTGCTCTTCGCGTCCCGGCTGGCCTCGGCCCAGCCGCAGGCGATGCAGGGCTACGAGCTGGACGCGATCGCCGCCGTGGTGATCGGCGGCGCCAGCCTGTCCGGCGGGGTGGGCACCGCGGCGGGCACCCTGGTCGGCGCGCTGATCCTGGCGGTGCTCCGGAACGGCCTCAACCTGCTGTCGGTCTCCCCGTTCTGGCAGCAGGTGGTGATCGGCGCGGTCATCGCGCTGGCGGTGCTCTTCGACACGGTGCGGCGGCGGTCCGGTGCGGTGCCCGGCGGGTCCGGCGGGCCGGGCGGGCGGCGCTCGGCGGCGGTGCGGCTGGGCGTCGCCGCGGTCTGCGTCGCGGTCGCGGCCGGCTCGGTGTCGCTGCTGTCCCCCGGGCCGACCGCCCCCGCGGTGCGGGTGGGCATGTCGCTGTCCAGCCTGGAGAACCCGTTCTTCGTGCAGATGCGGGACGGCGCGCAGGCCGAGGCGGACGCGGCCGGGGTCGAGCTGGTGGTGGCCGACGCCCAGGACGACGCGTCCCGCCAGGCCGACCAGGTGCAGGACTTCATCGGCACGGGGGTGGGGGCGGTGGTGGTCAACCCGGTGGACTCGGCGGCGCTGGGGCCGGCGGTGCGCGGCGCGAACGAGGCGGGGGTGCCGGTGGTCGCCGCGGACCGGGCGGTGGACGGCGCGGAGACCGCGGCGTTCGTCGCCTCGGACAACGTGGAGGGCGGCCGGCTCGCGGCGCGGGCGCTGGCCGAGCGGCTCGGCGGCGAGGGGCGGATCGCGGTGCTCAACGGCACCCCGGGCACCTCGGCGAGCCGGGAGCGCGGCGAGGGGTTCCGCGAGGGCATCGCCGCCTACCCGGGCATCGAGGTGGTCGCCGAGCAGCCCGCCGGCTTCGAGCGGGGCGAGGGCCTGGACGTGATGACCGACATCCTGCAGGCCCACGGCGACCTGGACGGGGTGTTCGCGGAGAACGACGAGATGGCGCTGGGCGCCGCCAAGGCCCTGGAGGACCGGGGCGGCGCCGAGGTGCCGGTGGTCGGCTTCGACGGCTCGCCGGAGGCGCTGGAGGCGGTCCGGGACGGGACGCTGTACGCCTCGGTGGCCCAGCGCCCGGAGGAGATCGGCCGGGCCGCGGTGCGCGCCGCGGTGCGGGCCGCCCGCGGCGAGGAGGCCGGCACCGAGCCGGTGCCGGTGGCGGTGGTCACCGCGGAGGACGTCGGCGAGTTCTCCTGAGCGCCTCCGAGCGCCTCCCGCGCCGGGGATCCCCGATGGCCTCGACGCTGAGGGGGCAGAGCGCTCCGGCCCCCTCCAGCGCCGAGGCCGTCGCAGGGTGGCGGCGGGGGTCAGCCGTCCGAGGCCGGGCCCCCGGCGGCCAGCGCCCCGTCGGCCAGGTCGCGGACCACGCCGGTGAGCACCGCCAGGCCGGCGAGCAGGTCCTCGTCGGTGGTGTACTCGCCGACGTTGTGCGAGACGCCCTCGACCGAGGGGACGAAGAGCATCACGGTCGGCACGATGCCCTTCATGTTGGTCGAGTCGTGCCCGGCGACGGTCATGATCTCGTCCGCGGGCAGGCCGAGGCGGGCCGCGGTCCGGCGGGCCAGCTCCACGCCCTCCGGCTGGTAGGGGTCGATGCCCCAGGCGTGCGAGAGGGTCCGCTCGATGGAGACGTCCGCGGTCCGCTCGATCTCCGCGAAACGCTCGTTGAGCAGCCCGTCGGCCGCGGCGAGCACCTCCTCGTCGGCGGAGCGCAGGTCGAGCAGGAGCCGGGCCCGGGAGGCGACGACGACCGGCGAGTTCGGGTAGACGTCCAGCTGCCCGACGGCGGTGTGCAGCGCGCCGGGGAACCGGTCGGCCAGCTCGCGGGCGTAGGCGACCAGCAGGGCCGCGCCGTAGAGGGCGTCGCGCCGGTCCGCCATCACGGTCGCGCCGGAGTGCGCCTGGTCGCCGTGCACGGTGATCTCGTACTTGCGGGCCGCCCAGCTCGCCGTGACCAGGCCGATCCGCGTACCGGCCTGCTCCAGCAGCCGGCCCTGCTCGATGTGGATCTCGGCGCAGAACGCGGCCTCTGGGCCGTCGTCCTCGCCGAGGAAGCCGGTCGGGGCGAGCGCCTCGGCGACGGAGACCCCGTCCCGGTCGCGGACGGCCAGCGCGGTCTCCAGCGGCATCTTCCCGGTGTAGACCGAGCTGCCCATCATCGACGGGACGAACCGGGAGCCCTCCTCGTTGAACCAGTTCACCACGGCGAGGTTGAACCGGGGCTCGGCGTCCTCGCGCCGCCACTCCTCGGCGATGCGGAACACCGCGTGCGCGCCGGCCAGCACCCCGTAGGCGCCGTCGTAGCGGCCCGCGGTGGGCTGGGAGTCCATGTGCGAGCCGACCACCACGTAGGGGGCGCCGGGAACCCGTTCCACCAGCCCGAACTGGTTGCCGATCCGGTCGTAGGCCACCCGCAGGCCGCGCGACTCCAGCAGGCCGGCGAACCAGCGCCGCTGCGCGATGTCGGGCCCGGTCGCGGCCTGCCGGTCGACGCCGCCGTCGGGCGTGGCCCCGAACGAGCTCATCGCGGCGAAGTCGGCGAGGAACGCGGCGTCCGCCTCGGCGCGCTGCGGGGTGTCCATGGGTGTCCTCCTCGGAAGGGTCGGCTGACGGGAGGCCGGGGCGCCGTTCCGGGACCGGCCGGCGCGGGCGCGGCGGCCCCTACCAGCCTCTCCGCAGCGGCGCCGGGACCGCAATCGGCATTCGCACACCGTTCGCGGACCCGCATGTGCACACGCACACCGGGGCCCCTGGCGGTCCGCGCCGCGCGTCGGCGAGACTGGGCCGGTGAGCGTCCCCCCGATCATCGCCGAAACCGCCTGGACCGGCGGTTTCTACCAGCTCTACGTGGAGCCCGAGGGCCCCGTCGGCGAGGGGCGGCTGCAGCGGCTGCTGACCGCTCTCTGGGCGTCCGCCCCGGTCGATGGGTGCTTCGCCGAGCCCTACGGGGCGGATCGCGCCCTGCGGGAGGCGCCGTGCACGGTGCGGGAGCTGCGGAAGGCCCGGCGGCTGGTCGGGACCGTCCTGCTGCCCGGAGGGCGGCGGGTCCCGTGCGGGTGCGCACTGGCCGGCGGGGAGGACGGCCCTCCCCTGCTCGACCTGTACTTCCCGCTGAGCGCGCTGCACCGGGCCGACCCGCGGGTCGGCGGGTTCCCGTTCGATTCGCGGAGCGGGGCCGAGTCGCTGGAGTGGCGCGCGCCGCTGGACGCCTGGCTGGCCGGGGTCGCGCGCGGGGCGCTCGGCGAGGCCGGTCCGGGGCTCGCGATGATCGGCTTCGAGCTGGAGGGCGCCCCCAGTGAGGAGCTGCGCGGCGGCGCCCCGCCCGCGGACCGGCCGGCCGCGTTCCTGGTCCCCGGGAGCGGCGGCCCGGAGTACGTCCCGGCCACCCGCTGACGGCCGCCCGCACCCGCCCCCACCTCGGCGGCTGGCGCCCGGCCCGCCGGGCGGCTACCGTCGCAGTGCACCGTTTCCACCGTCGATGGCCCGGGCGTGCCGACGAAGCGCCCCGCGATGATGATCTCGATGAACGGTTTCCGCACCGGGGAGGGCGCCTCCCCTTCGGCGTGAGCGCCCCGCGGCTGCGGCCGCGCAAGGAGCTCCGCCGGGAGCGCCGGCGGAAGGCGCACACCTGCTGGGACCATCTGTACGCGGCGCCGCTGTGGCCGATGCACGGGGCCAACCTGGGAACGCTGCTGCGCACCTGCGACGCGGTGGGCGCGTGCCTGGCGGTGCCCCGGTTCCGCTGGGTGCCCGACGCGCTGGACCGGGGGAACACCCTGCGCCGCCCGTCCTGCGTGCACTGGAGCGGCGACCAGGTCCGCTGGCTGGAGCGGATGCGCGAGCGGGGCGCGCGCATCGTCGCCGTCGAGCTGACCGACGAGTCGGTCCGGCTGGCCGACCTGCCGCCCGCGCGCACCCCCACGGTCGCCCTGCTCGGCCACGAGCAGAGCGGCATTCCGCCGGAGGCGCTGGAGCTGGCCGATGCGGCCGTGGAGATCCCCATGGTCGGCACCGGGCACAGCCTCAACGTCGCGGTGGCCGGCTCGCTGGTCCTGTACCGCCTCGCCGGGCTGCTCTGATCCGGGGCGCCCCGGCCCGGCACTCGCCCGAGCCGGTCCATCCGCCCCATATCGCCCGGCCCGGATCGCGGGATCCCCTGCGCCGCAGGCGTTCCGGCATGCCCACCGGCACCCGCGGCAGGCCCCGGAAGGCGGTGCGGATGTGACTCTTGGTGCTGGATCTAAACAGAGATCAGCGAGCGTTTAACTACTGAACGTTTCCGAGCTGTTCGTATCGGTTACTACAGCTGTGGGGAGGCCGACCCGCTCACAGGACCCATACCCGTAAGGGGAGAACCATGCGTACCGCAGCCAAGTTCGCCCTGCCCGCAGTAGTCGCGGCCGGTCTCATCGGCCTGGGCGGGGGCACCGCCTTCGCCGGCGGACACGGACACAGCCACGAAGACTTCACCGCTTGTGTGAAGGACCAGACCGCGCTCGGCCTGATCGCCGTCAACCTGGACGTGCTCACCTACTGCTCCGTCGAGATCGACGACTGATCTTCCGGCGCCTGATTCCGCGGACTGACCTGCCGGTGCCAGGCCGAGCCCTGGCACCGGCTCATCCCGGAGCCGCCGTCCGACCCCTCCTCGGGGCCGGGCGGCGGCCTTTTCCATTCCCGGGACGGCGCACCGCGCTCCGGCGGGCGCCGCCCGGCGGCGGCGTCGGGAACCGGGCCGCCCGGCGGGATCTCTGGAGATATCGCGGAGCCCCGGAACCGGCCGGCCCCGGGCGAACAGCGGGCGAACCGTTTCATTTCAATAACGGCGCCCCCTTTTCCGGACACCCGCCCCCGAAACAGCGGAGCCGCACGCCCGCCGCATACGCGAGCCCGCCGCACACCCCCGCCCTCCGCTCCCCGTCCGCGCAGGTCGGAACGGCCCCGATCGCCCGTGCACCTGCAAACGCCCCCGCCATGGCGGCCATGCATCCTCAAGTGCATCTGCACCGATCACATGCATTCGGCCCGCACGTCCTGTTCCGGTCGATCTCCCAGAGCGCGGTTTAGCCGTTTTTCTCTTAGAAAGCACAGCTCAGACCAGGCGGCAACACCGCGATTCCATTTCCGGACGCCATTAGAGCAGTTGGCGGAATGTCAAAATAGTCCTTCCTTCCCGAGCCGGTTGGGAGGCGGCGGCGTGCAGATCTCCGTGCTGGGTTCGCTCGACGTGACGGTGGACGGGACGGCCGTGGAGGTCTCCGGCAAGGAGATGCTCCTCCTCGTCTCCCTGGCCCTGAGCACGGGCCGGCCGGTCGCCCCCGAGGTGCTCGCGGACCGGCTGTGGGACGGCGCGGTGGGCGGGAGCTGGCGCCCGACCCTGCACACCTACGTCACCCGGCTGCGCCGCCGGCTCGCCGGAGCGGGGGTCCCCCGCTCCCGGATCCGGCAGGCCTCCGGCGGCTACGTCCTCGCCCTGGCCTCGGAGGACGTGGACTGGGCGCGGTTCCAGGAGCTGCGCACCCGGGGGTCCGCGACGCTGGGGCGCGGCGACCGGGACGCGGGGCTCCGGCTCCTGGAGGAGGCCCTCGCCCTGTGGCGGGGCGAGCCGCTCCCCGGGCTGACCGGGCGCTGGATCGAGTCCATCCGGCCGTCCATGCGCGGCGCGCACCAGACGGCCCTGGTCTCCTGGGCGCAGAACTCGCTCCGCGCCGGCCTCGCCGAGCAGGCCGTCGAGCGGCTGGGCGAGGCCTCGTCCGCCTACCCGCTCAACGAGTCCCTCGCCGAGCTGCTGATGCGCGCGCTGCATCAGGCGGGGCGGACCGCCGACGCCCTCGACCACTTCCACCTGGTGCGCGAGCGGCTGGCCGAGACCACCGGCTCCGACCCGCACCCGCGGCTGGTCCGCGCGCACCGGGAGATCCTGCGCAGCCGCCCGGACCCCGCCGGGGGAGGCTCCGCTCCGCCGCCGTCCGGCCCGCCGCCCGCGGAGTCCGGGCCCTCCCTCCGGAGCCCCGCCGCCGTGGCCACCAACCTCCCGCGCGACCTCGCCGACTTCTCCGACCGCACCGCGGAGACCGAGCGGATCCTGGGCGTGCTCACCTCCTCGGCGGTGCCCACCGCCGCCCGGGTCTGCGTGCTCAGCGGCATGCCGGGGGTGGGCAAGACCAGCCTCGCGGTGCACGCCGCGCACCGCCTCGCCGGGGAGTTCCCCGACGGCAGGCTGATGCTGGAGCTGCGCGGCCACCACGAGCACCGGGAGCCGCTGACCCCGTTCGGCGCCCTGGGCGAGCTGCTCCAGCTGGTCGGGGTCGGCCTGCCGGAGGACGAGGGCGCCTCGCTGAACCGGCGGGTGGCGGTGTGGCGGGACTACACCGCCCGCCGCCGGATGCTGATCGTCCTGGACGACGCCGCCGGCGCGGAGCAGGTGCTCCCGCTGCTGCCGGCCGGGGCCGGCTGCGCGGTGCTCGTCACCGGGAGGAACAGCCTGCCCGACATCGACGGTGCCCGGCACATCCGGCTGCAGGTGCCCGCGCCGGGCGACGCGGTCACCGTGTTCACCAGGATGGCCGCCCGGGAGCAGACGTCCGAGGGGGCCGAGACGGCCGCCCGGATCGTGGAGCTCTGCGGCCAGCTGCCGCTGGCGATGCGGCTCATCGCGACCCGCCTGGACACCCGCGCCGACCTGGTCGGGAGCCGCCTCATCGACCGGCTCCGCGCGGCCGGCGACCGGGTCGGCGAGTTCCGCGCGGGCAGCCGCCGCCTCTCCACCGTCTTCGACGTCTCGCTGCGCAGCCTCGGCGGCTCCGCGCAGACCGCCCTGCTCCGCCTGGGCCTGCACCCCTCGCCGGTGGTCGACCGCGACGTCGCCGCCGCGATGGTCGGCCTGGACCCGGCGGAGACCGAGGACGCGCTGGAGGAGCTGGAGGACGCGTCGCTGATCGACACCGACCCCGGCTCCGGCGGCCACCGGCTGCACAGCCTGGTGATGAACCACGCCCACCGCAGGGCCCGCACCGGCCTGCCGCTCGCCGAGCAGCACGCGGTCCGCTCCCGGATGCTCGACGCCTACCTGTCCGTCTGCACCGAGGCCGACCGGCTGCTCTACCCCGACCGGCTCCGCCTGGACCGCTTCGACCGCACGGCCGGGCCGACCGCCCCCTTCCTCCCGCCCCCGCCCCGGGACAAGGCGGCGGCGATGGAGTTGCTGAACCGCCGGCTGCCGGTCGTCCTCGACGTGGTCCACCACTCCGCCCGGACCGACCACGACCGGGAGGCGGCACTCCTCGCCGACACCGTCGCCGAGCACGTCTACGCGCACGGCCCGTGGGAGGCCGCCGTCCCGCTGCACAGCAGATCCCTGGGCATCTGGCGCGGCCGAGGCGACACCGAGGCGGAGGCGCACGCGACCTACCAGCTCTCCCGCGCCTACCTGCGCATGGGCGACCGCGCCAACGCGGAGAGGTGCGCCCGCGAGGCGCTGTCCCTCTGGCAGAACCACGGCGAGGCGACGGGCCTGGCCTGGACCCGGCACCAGCTCGGCCTCATCTCCTTCGTCGGCGGCGACTACCGCACCGCGGCCCGCCTGCACGAAGAGGCCCAGGAGGAGTTCGAGCGGGCGGGTCACAAGCCGGGCATCGCCCTCAGCCTGGACCGCCGGGGCGCCTGCCACTTCCGGGACAGCGACTTCCATGCCGCCATCTCGGCGCATAGTGACGCACTGCGGTTGCAGGAGCAGGAACAGATTTCAAGTACTGCGACCATCATCGATACAAAGATCCACCTAGCTGGAGCTTTTCAAGGGCTCGGTTATCACCGCGAAGCAACCAAGCTCTGCCAGGAAGCACTATGGGCCGCCCAGGAAATCGGCGACCAACGACGCGAAGGGGCAATAGCCACCAATCTGGGCGAAATATCATCCTACAAGGGAGAAACCGGGCGCGCTTTCTCCTTTTTCGGGGCAGCGCTGGACACACTACGCGAGCTGCACGACTTCTGGACCGAGGTCGTAACCTTGACAAACCTCGCCCATCTACACCTAAAGTGCGACGAACTGGATAAGGCTGAAGCCCATTTCAAAGAGAGCTCCCGCCTCTGCGCAACATACGGGACCCCGGGCACCAGCGTCGAGATCCTGATTGGGATGGGCGAAATCGAACTCATCCGCGGCCACCTGGAAAGTGCATACGAGCACTTCACGCGGGCACTCAACGAAGCTGTCCAGGCGGACCTGCGCAGAGAAAGAGGGCTGGCACTCACAGCCCTCGGACGCACTCTAGCCCAAAAGGGGATGAAGGAACGCGCCCAGTCTCGCTTTGAAGCGGCCGAGCGGATCCTATCTGAAATCTCGGCCCCAGAAGCAGTCTATGCGCAAATCTTGATCTACACCCTAGCAAGCCCCTCCGCCTAGGCGGATGCCCGCTACACATTACCCGCATCACGGGTAAACGTTCAGAGCATGGCAAGATCGACATCTCCCACTCATCTCTGGCATGCTTGCCCGTAGTGGATCAGGTTCCTCGCCATGCTCCATGGCGTACTCAGCCTGCCCAACGGGATGGGGCCCCGCACCCACCTTCGAGAGAGCACGAGGCCCCACCCCTGCCCACTATCCAAACTGTTGGTGCACCAAACCCATCAAATGTGCACCTACAGCCGTCGAAAGGATAATGAAATGCCAACCCTAACATGGCGCATCTTCGGCGCCCTGGTCGCTCTCGGCTGGGCCGGCATCTGGAGCGCCTCCCAGCTGACCGGGACCCCTCTGCTCTAACCCGATCACCAGGAAGAAGACGAAGATCTCCAAAAGAGGTCCCACTTCTACCCGAAATCCACATAATTCACAGACGCACAATCTGTCTCTCCAGTTGACATCTCTTTCGGCCACTCCGACACGAATCGGTCCGCGGCTGCGAGAGAGGATGGACCGGGTATGCCCACAAGGCAGAGCCCCGGTCCTGGGAGAACAAGGCGAGGTGAGTGTGCGTGCGCTGGCCAGAAGACCCTCGAAAGGCATCCAACTCTTCGTTTAACAAGGTCAGCGGGGGCCACCATGGCCCCCTCATCCAGGTCGGCACCGTGCACGGAGACGTGCAGAACATCCAGAACTCCGGAGCGATTCCGCAGATGGTGCGCCAGGTGCCGCCGGTCACCCCCCATTTCGTCAATCGCGGCCCCATCCTGGATTCGATGCGGGAGATCGTCGCCCAGGCCGGTGGCGGGCACACCGCCCTGATCTGCCTGTACGGAATGGGCGGAGTGGGGAAGAGCGGCCTGGCCTCGCGTTTCCTCCATGAGCTCCAGTCCGATCAAGACGGAGCCGGCCGGGACGGAAACCTCTTCTACGACCTGCGCGGTTTCTCCCCCGATACGACCGCCAAGCCGAACGATGTGCTGGAAGTGTTCCTCCGCTCCCTTGGCGTTCCTCCCGCCGCCATCCCGCCGGACCTGCCCGCACGGGCCTCCTGGTGGCGGTCGGCAAGCGCCGGAAAGAGCTTCGGAATCCTGCTGGACAACGCTGTCTCCGCAGCTCAGATCCGAAGTCTGTTACCCGGGGAGGGGGCGCACGTCGTGGTGGCGACCGCACGGGCCCGGCTGGCCGGTCTGACCCTCGACGGAGGGCGGCTGCTGCGGGTCGATCCGCTCGACGATACCGCCGCGACGAAGCTCCTACTGGACCTGGCCAGGGCCACTGACGCCGATGCCGAGCCAGACGAGGCGTCCGCCTCCCGGGTGGCCGCGCTGTGCGGCGGACTGCCGATCGCGGTGAACGCAGTGGGCGTGCACGCCGTCGAAGGGCTCACGCTCGCCGACGCCGAAACAGGCCTCACCCAGCACCGAACTCGGCTGTCCGCGTTGAGCAGCGATGAAACGGAGTCGGTCCAGGCCGCCTTCGACTTCTCTTACGACGCCCTGCCTCCGGAGACGGCCCGCGCCTACCGCAGGCTGGGGTGGCATGTCGGTCCGGTCATCACGCTCTCCGTGGTCCGCGGTCTCGTCGGCGGGGGCGGTGCCGAGTGCGCCCGGCTGCTCCGCTCCCTGGTCTCCGCGAGCATGCTCACCGATCTGGGCGGCGGCCGGTACCGCTTCCACGACCTGCTCGCCCTGCACGCGAAGGGCAAGGCGGCCCAGGACGAGCCCGAAAGGCGGGCCGACGCGCTGCGGGAGCTGGCCGAAACCTACGCCCGCGACTCGCTGGCGGCGGACGCCGTGATCCGCCCCTACGCCCAGGCCGACCTGGCGGCGGACGGGGTGGCCCCTCCTTCCGCCCGGTCCGAGCCGGCCCGGTTCGCCGACTCCGACCAGGCACTGAGCTGGCTGGAGGCGGAGCGGGAGAACATCATCGCCGTCGCGGAGTATGCGGCGGAGGCCGGCCTCACATCCTGCACGGTCGCCATCAGCGAAGGCTTCTGGCCGCTGTACCTGCACAAACGTGATGCTTCCGGATGGCTCCGGGTCGGGGATGCGGAACTCCGCATGGACACCGGCACGCGGCTGCGCGGCCGGTTGCTGAGCAAGCGGGGTCTCGCCCTGGGCTTCCTACGCCGTGTAGAGGAGGCGCAGGAGGCGTTCTCGCAGAGCCAGGCCCTCTGGGAGGAGGTCGGCGAACCCGGCAGGGTCGCCCAGGTTCTGCAGCGCAGGGGCCTGCTCGCACTCGGCAAGGAGCGCCCTGACCAGGCCCTCGGTCATCTCCGAAGCGCCTGCGAACTGCAGGAGGAGCTGGGGGTCCGACACGACCGGGGCATCACCCTGCTGGCCATGGGGCGTGCGCTCAACCGGACCGGAGGCGAGGCCGAGGCGGCACCGCTGCTCCGCCGCGCGCTCGGTCTGCTGGAGGGCGGAAAGGACGCCAACCACGCGTTGCGCGCCCGGATCGCCCTGGCCCGCGCAACGGTCGATGAGGACCGCGATCAGGCGCGTGGTGCTCTGGAGGAGGAATTGGAGAAGGCCTCGGAGCGCCGGTTCGAAACCGCCCGCGCCGAGGCCCTGGAGGCGCTCGGCGACCTCGCCGCCCGCGCCGGCGACGCCGAGCGGGCGGTGGGGCACTACTCCGCCACGGTGGAGGTGCTGCGCAAGCTGGGTGCCCGGGAGACCATCGCCGCCGTGCACGAGCGGATGTCCGCGCTGGGCTCCGTCCCCGATTCCGACTCCGGCTGACTCCCGCACGCCGGCGGCTCCCGGGAGCCGCCGGGGCTCCGTCTGTTCCGCACCGCCGGGGCGGTGGCTCGCCCGGGACGCTCCCCGGCCTCGGTGAGGCGGGGGAACGGCGCCTCCCCGGGTGCTCTTCCGCCTGCTCTTCCGTCCGGTGCACGGCCCCCGGCCGCCCGCCCGGGAAGGGGAGCACCCCGGGCGGGCGGCGTTCAAGGGCGGCGCCGCTCAGAGCAGCGCGGGCGGCGGTCCGGCGTTCTTCCACGGGGTGGGCAGGACGCCGGCACGGCGCAGGTGCTCGTCGAGTGCGGTGAAGGCGTCGTCGGCGGCCTGCTGGTTGCGGGCGCGGTCGGCGGTGGTGCGGCCGCGTTCGCAGAGCGCCTCGGAGAGGGCGTCGTAGAGGCCGTCGGCGTGGTCGGTGACCTCGTCGGGGCGGTGGACGCGCGGGTGGAGGACCCGGGAACCGCCCGGCGCGGGGGCCGGTCGGGAGAGCAGGGCGCGCGCGGTGGCCAGCACGGCGGCCAGCCGGGTCAGGTAGGCGCCGGCGTGCGGGCCGGTGAGCAGGACTTCGACGCCGGGCGCCAGGACCAGGGCGGCGCCGTCCGGGTCGGCGTCGACGCGGACCATGCCGGGCCGGGGGTCGCGAACCATCCGGTGCTGCACGGGCCGGGAGAGCGGGGCCGGGGCGTCCCGGGGGCCGGGGGCGGTCATGCGGCTGCCGCCTCTCGGATCATCCGGGCGAGGAGTCGCTGCTCGGATTCGCGGGCCATGGTGGCGGCCCGGGGGTCGACGGCGTAGGCGCGCACGCGCGGGCTGGGGGTGAACTCGGTGAGCGCGGCGTCGAGCAGGTCGGTGGAGGAGGCCGCCACCACGACGCCGTCCTCCACCAGTGAGGTGGCGACGTAGCAGGCGTCCTGGCCGTCCTTGTAGCTCAGGCTCCAGCGGTTCTTGTGGCGCAGGGTGAGGTCGCACAGGGCGGAGTAGTCCGGGATCTGCCACCGGGTGTAGGGCCGGATGGGCGAGGGCTCGGCCTCGCCCCGCACCGCAGGCGCGGGGGCCGGGTCGGGCTCGGGTTCCACCGGCTCCGGCACCGGGGCGGACCTGGGGGCCTGGGCCGATGCGGGTGCGGTGTCGCGGGTGGCGCGGTGGCGTCCGGACGGCCCCCAGGCCGGGAACCGGCAGACGGGCAGCCAGGCCAGGAAGGACAGGAGCAGTGAGAGTCGCATCAGCGATCTCCTAGGAGTAAGGGGCCGCTGGATGAGGGCGGCTGGATGAGTACGCGCCCACATCCTGCTTTTAAAAGTTTCGAATCGCAAGTCCCATGAGAAGATTTGCTGTCCCCAACTTCCAATCAAGGACTTGCGAAATGTCTGTTTCAGGGGCTTCGCCGGTAGGCTCAGCGGCGTCCATCCGGGAGGTCGAGATGAGCAGTCCCTCAGTCAGCCGCCGCCAGCTATCAGCGCAAATGCGAAGGAAGCGCCTCGATGCCGGCATGACGATCGAGCAGGCCGCCGACTCGCTCGAATGGTCGATGACAAAGGTGTCCAACATCGAGACCGGCCGCAGCAAGAAGCCGGCCGTCACCGACATCCGGCTGCTCTTGGACCTCTACCAAGTGCAGGATGAGCGAGAGCGGGAGTCGATCCTCGCCCTCACCCGCCAGTCCCGTGAGCGGGGATGGTGGAACCGCTACGACGACGTGCTCGGCGGCGCCTACGCCTCCCTTGAGGCAGGGGCCAAGAGCGTCCGACTCTTCGAGGCCCAATACATCCCCGGCCTGTTCCAGACAGCTGGGTACGCCGAAGCGATCGCCCAGGCGACGCTGATCCGCGACCCCAACGACATCCAGCGCACCGTTGAGGCTCGCATGCGCCGTCAGGAGATCCTGAAGCGGGAAGATCCGCCGGACGTGTGGGCCATAGTCCATGAGAGCGCGATCGAGATGCTGCGCGCGACGCCGGACTTGTTCTCCTCCCAGGTCGAGCGGCTCATCGACCTGGCGGAGTCGCCGAACAGTGTCACATTGCAGATCCTCCCCCTGTCCGCAGGGCTACACGCAGGCATGGGAGGTCCGTTTGTCATCCTGGATTATGAGGACGCAGCTCAGTCGCTCGTGTTCCTGGAAACCAACACGGATGGCCTCTACCTGGAGAAGCCGCCAGAGGTCGACCGCTACCGCAGATGCTTCGATCGGCTACTCGCCAAGGCGCTCGACCCTGACGACGTCCCCGGCTACCTGCGATCCCTATCCGCTTAGAAAGAACCGCCGACCATGTACTCATCCACAGACGACACGGGACTCCGCTTCCGCAAGTCGAGCTACAGCAACCCGTCCAACTGCGTGGAGGTGGCCGACATCCCCGGAGGGAACGCCGCCGTGCGCGACTCCATGAACCCTTGGGACGGCTACTTCGCCGTTCCGAGCGCCGAATGGGCCGCGTTGCTGGGCGCGGTCAAGACCGGCTCGGTCTGACCAGGGCAGACGGAAGGCCCCCGCCAATGGTGGGGGCCTTCTCGTACTCATCCGCAGAAATCGTACCCTCCGAGACCCCCCGTGCCCCAACTCCTGCCGCTTGGGCGCCCGAGAATGCGAGGGCCGCTCCTCCGGGAAGGTGCCGACCACGATCGGCTCTGAGCGCTGCGCGAACCCCCCGTAAACTCCTGCCATGCCCTCTGACGAAGTGTCGCCCCGCCGCCCCGACGCCGCGAAGATGAGAGCCGCCGACACCGACCGCGAAGCGGTCGCCGAGCGGCTGCGGGACGCCGCGGCCGAGGGCCGGCTCTCCATGGATGAACTGGAGGAGCGGCTGGACGCCGCCTTCTCCGCGAAGACCTTCGCCGACCTGGAGCCGATCGTCGAGGACCTCCCCGAGACGGTGTCCGCCCCGCCCCGGGCCGACGAGCCGCTCGTACTCAAGGCCGCCGGCAGCAACCTGCGGCAGACCGGCTACTGGGTCGCCCCGTCCGAGATCGTCGCCAGCACCGGCATGGGCAACATCAAGCTCGACTTCACCGAGGCCGAGTGCCCGCACAAGACCATGACCGTCAAGGTCTCGGCCGGCATGGGCAACATCGTCGTGGTGGTGCCGCGCGGCTGGGAGATCCAGACACAAGAGATGAGCGCCGGCATGGGCAACGTGGTCAACCGGGCCACCGACCCGCCCGGTCAGGACTCCCGTCTCCTCCGCTTCTCCGGCAACGTCACCATGGGCAACCTCAAGATCCGCTACCCGAGCCGGTTCGAGCTCGCCTGGAAGCGCCGCGCGGCCGCCAAGCGGCAGGCGTAGCACGCAGCGCGCCCCGGCGGTGCGGGCGGGCCGCACGTACTCACCAGGGGGCCGTATCCCTGTATGCCCGGTTCGCGGCGAGGAACGGGGTGGGACGGGGTGGGACGGGGCGCCCTGCGCACCTCCGCGGCAGGCCCGATGACATCTACCAGCGAGTAGTAAGCCCCGGGGACCCCACCACCCCCTCGCCGGTTACCCAGAGTGGCCAAGGCGAGCCCTCTCGGGAGAGCAAAAGCGAAATATCGCCCCCGCCCCTGCCCTTCCCGGCTTCCGGTCCCCACTCCCCGGCCTTCCGAACGCTCGAACCCCCGATCGTCGGCCTGATCAGGGCGATTCAGGCCCCTGGAGGGCCGATCCGGGCCGGGATGCGCGCCCAGGAATCACCGGGGTGCTCTCGCGGTGCGCAGGGCGCCCCACCCCGCCATCACCGTGGGTATTCATCCAGGCCAGGGAGGGGTGTGGTTTCAGTGGTGGCCGGCCCCGACGCCTGGGGCGACGCGGGCACGGCGACCTCGCCGTCCCCGGCCCGCCCCGCCCCTGCCTACTCCGTCGCCGCCGGTCTGAACCTTCACCGACCAGCCGGTCCCCCACTCCCGCCCTCGCCGCCCGCTTGAACCTGTACTCCGCGAGGCGCCGCACCCGGTCGGGGCGCCTCCGTCTCTCGCCCTTCCCCGGGTTCCTCGTTTTCCTCGGTGCAACGGCCGCTTGACGACAAGGCGCTCCGAATACCCCCGCAACGTCGAGATCATCGGGTTTTCGGGAGGAGGGGCGGCCGGGCCGCCCCTCCTCCGCCCTGCCTCCGTCACCTCCAGCGGCCGGTGGTGACGTCCACCGGATGCCGGTCGGTCAAGGCCCGCAGGTCGGCGGCGGTGAGGTGGCCGCGGGACGGGAAGGCCTCGCCGATCGCGTACGAGGCGTGCACGACGGCCTCGGTCAGCGCCCGGGCCGGGTTGCCCGCGGAGAGCCAGGCGTGCAGGAACGACGCGAACAGTACGTCCCCGGCGCCGACCGGGCTGACCACCGGGCGGGGCGGCTCGGTCGCCGCGTGCACCAGCGTCCCGTCGGCCAGCCCCATGCTCGCCCCCTGCTCACCCCGGCCGACCGCCGCGATCGCGCACCCCGGGTACTCGGCGAAGATCCGGCCGATCCACTCCTCCGGCGAGCAGGGCAGCCGCTCGTGCGAGCAGAACACCACGTCGGCGACGTCCAGCCAGTCCGCCCGCCGCGGGTCACCGGCGTCCGCGATCAGCTGGGCGTCCACCGCGACCGGGGCGCCCGACCGGCGGGCCGGTCCGAGCAGCGGCCGGGTGAAGGCCGCCGTGGTCAGCGCCACCAGGTCGGCCCCCTGCACCAGGTGCTCGAAGAGCGGGACAGGGTAGCCGGCCCGGTTGACCGGCTCGTGCCGGGAATAGCTGCGCCGGCGCCCGTCCGGGGCGGACATCGAGACCCCCAGCGACGAGCCGCCGCCGGTCAGGCAGCCGGTGCCGAGCAGCCCGGCCGCGCGCAGCTCGGCCCGGACCGCCTCCCCGGCCGCGTCGGAGCCGATCACGGTGCACAGCTCCACCCTGCCGCCCAGGGCGGCCAGGGCCAGGGCGACGTCGGCCCCGACGCCGCTCACCCCGGCCTCCATCCATTCGGGGAAACAGCCGCGCCCCTCCGGTACGGGGAACCCTTCGACCGGCAGAGCCACCGTGAGGCTGGCGACCCCGGCCACCACGATGCGCGGCGCCTCAGTCATCGTTTCCTCCCCGGGCGGCCTCTTCCGCGGCCGCGCGCAGCGGTGCGGTGCCAGTCTCGGGCAGACGGGATGCCCATGCCGGTTCGGGCAGTTCCAACCACGCGTACAGGAGCCGCCGCATGCGCTCGGCGAACCGTCCGGGCCGGGAGGTGATCCGGGACGCCGCCTCGTCCAGGTATCCGCCCGGACCGCCGGCGGGCGGCGTCTCCAGGAAGGGCAGCACCGGCCCCCGCTCGGGTATCCGCGGCGCCCGCGCCAGCAGGTGCGCCATCGGGGAGCCCGGGTCGACGTCGGCGCCGCCCGCCGCGCCGACCGCGAGCGGGCGGCCGGTCAGGGCCGCGTACAAAGTGGTGGAGCCGTGGTCGCCGATCACCGCGTCGGCCGCGGCAAGCGGCCCGGCGCAGTCGGTCCGCTGGCCCAGCACGATCAGGCCCGAGGCCCTCCAGTCCGCGGTCCAGGCCCGCAGCTGCCAGGCGCCGTGCCCGGCCCACACGTTGGGGTGCATGAGCAGCGCCGCCCGCCACCCGTCGTGCTCCCGGACCTCCTGGGCCAGCCGGGCGACCAGGTCCGGGCGGGCGCCGATCAGCGAGTGCCGCCCCCAGGTGGACAGCACCAGCGCCAGCCGCTCCCCGCCGGCCAGGCCCAGGGCGGAGCGGAACCGCCCGGGCGCGCGGAGCGCCCCGGCCAGCCGGTCGGCCACCGGGTCGCCGACCACCTCGGCGCGGGGCAGCGCCTCCGGGCAGGAGGCCGCGAGCCGCTCCCGCTCGCTCTCGTGCGCCAGTACCAGCGCCGAGGGGACCACCCGGCCGTCGTGCACCAGGCGCTGCCGGTCCAGCCCGAAGGTCTGCCGCGGGGCCGCCGCGGCGCCGGTCAGCGCGGGGGCCATGAACTTGCCGAACCCGGCGCCGTGCGGGAGCAGCACCAGCGGGGCGTGCACCCGCTCGATGCCCCAGTAGCTCGCGGCGAGCGCCAGGTCGAACCGGGTCTGCTCGGCCTGCTCCCAGGGGATCTCGACGCAGTCCAGGTCGGCCAGCCACTCGCGGACGCCCCGGGTGAACACCGACGGCGCCGCGGTGAACACCGCCTGGACCCGGGTGTCGGCCTGGATCAGCGCCACCGCGTCCATCAGCCGCTGGGCGCACGCCACCGAGTGCACCACCACCAGGACCGTCCTGCACCCGGGCCGGGTCACCCACCGCTGCGCGCTCATCCCCACCGGGGTGTGCAGCCAGCGCTCCATCGCCTGCCTCCTCGCCTCAGGGCCCGGCTCCTCGCCGCCGGGCCGACGGGACAGACGGTGCGGGCCGGGACCGGACGGACCGCCGGACGGCGGCCGGGACGGAACGGGCCGGTTCTCTGGACGGGCCCTGGACAGCGACCTGGACAGGGGACGAACGCGCAGGTCGGGGCCGGGGTCGGCGGAGGGCTTCGAGGCGCTCTGTCGTTCTCTCCGCCCCGTTCGCCGAGCGGGGCTGCGGCGGGTACGGCGTCGCCGCGGCGGCGGAGGTGCCGAAGAGGGCGGTGCGGGCGGTGCGGGCGGCGTGGCGCGGCCCGGACCCGCTCTGCCGGCCGGGGGACGGCGCCCGCCGGCCGACAGGGCGTTCCAGCGGGCGCCGGGCGCGGCCGGTTCCGGGACCGGTCGCGGACTCCGAGGCTCGGCCCTCCGGCCGGGTGCCGCCCCGCCGGGCCGGGGCTCCGGGGGCCGGGGCATCCGGAGCCCCGGACCGCCGCTACCCCTCGGCCATCTCCGCGCGGTGCTCGTCGCTGAGTTCGATGATCTGGACGTAGTTGCCGTCCGGGTCGATCGCGGTGCCGAACAGGCTGCCGTCCCGGTCCTCCAGCTCGGCGAGCCACTTCGCGCCGGTGGCGTCGATCCGGGCGGCGACGGCGCGGGCGTCGGGGACGTCGAAGTTGAGGATCACCCGGCCGGGCTCGGGGTTGGCGGGGGCGACGTCGTCGCGGGTGTCGATCAGCAGGTGGAACGGGCCGAACCGGAGCACCCGGTACTGGTCGACCCTGGTGTCCGACGACGGGTCCAGCACCTCGGCGTACCAGGCGTGCAGGCGCTCGGGGTCGGCGCTGGCGAGCAGCATGCCGTCCAGGGCCGGCTTGTCGGGGCGCGTCATCGTGTTCTCCTTCATCGTCGTGTCTTCTTCTCCGGTCCCGTGCGGGGCACGGGGGCCGGGGCCGGCCGGGTGCGGGGTTCACCGCCCGGCCGGGGCCTCCTCCGCGGCGGGAGCGGTGCCGCGGTCGTCTCCGCCGTCCGCTCGGACCGGCGCCTGCGGGCCCGGGCCGAGCAGCCGCCACACCAGCGCTCCGGTCACCGCCACGGCCACGGCGGCCAGGCCGGCCGACAGGTTCATTCCGGCGGTGAACGCTTCCCGAGCCGACCCGAGCAGCTCGGCCGCCTCCGCGGCGGGCAGCCCCTCCGCCGCGGCCGCCGCTCCGGCCAGGGTGTCCCGGGCCTCGTCCGCCGCCGGCCCCTCCGGGACGGCGACCCGGGTCCGGTACAGGGCGGTGACCAGGCTGCCGAGCAGCGCGGTGCCCGCGGCGATGCCGAACTCGCCGCTCGTCTCGGACAGGGACGCCGCCGCGCCCGCCCGCTCGGGCGGGGCCGATCCGGTGACGATCCCGGTGACCAGCGCCGCGCCCGGGACGAGGCCCGTCGCGGCGACCGCCATCCCGGCCACCACCTGGAGCGTCCCGTCGGCGGCGGGCACCTGGGAGAGCAGCAGGAACCCGGCCGCGGCGAGCAGCATGCCGCCGCCGATCACCGCGCCGCGGCCGATCCGGGCCGCGACCCGGGGGGCCAGCAGGGTCCCGGTGATCATCGCGACCGTCGGCGGGACCAGGCACAGCCCGGCCCGCAGCGGCGAGAGCCCGCCCACCAGCTGGAGGTACTGCGCGATGAGCAGGAACATCCCGCCCATCGCCACCGCCCCGACCAGGTTGGCCGCCAGCGCCGTGCTGAACGTGCGGTCGGCGAAGAGGCGCAGGTCGATCAGGGGGTCGTCGAGGCGGAGCTGGCGGCGGACGAAGAGCACGCCGAACAGGGCGCCGAGTGCCACCGCCGCTGCGGGGCCGGACACGGGCCCTCCCGCCGCGGCCTCCTTGATCCCGTACATGGCGGGCAGGATCGCCGCCAGCGACAGGGCGACGCTCACCGGGTCCGGCCGCCCTGCCCGCGGGGCGCGCTGTTCCGGCAGCAGCACCGGGCCGGCGGCCAGCAGCACCGCCATGACCGGCACTCCGAGCAGGAACACCGAGCCCCACCAGAACCAGTTCAGCAGCACCCCGCCCACCAGCGGGCCGAGTGCGGTGCCGCCCATGAAGCAGCTCATCCACACCGAGATCGCCCCGGCCCGCTGCCTCGGGTCGCTGAACATGCCGGTGATCAGCGCGAGCGTGGAGGGCATCAGGGTGGCGCCGGCCACGCCGAGCAGGGTGCGCGCCGCGATGAGCGCCTCCGCGCTGGAGGCGTAGGCGGCGAGCACCGAGGCGGCGCCGAACGCCGCCGATCCGGCGAGCAGCAGCCGGCGGCGGCCGATCCGGTCGCCGAGCGTGCCCATGGTGACGAGGAACCCGGCGATCATGAACCCGTAGACGTCGGTGATCCACAGCAGCTGGGTGCTGGTGGGGCGGAGGTCCGCGGCGAGCTCCGGCAGCGCCAGGTGCAGGACGCTCATGTCGAGCGAGAGCAGCAGGGTGGGCAGGGCGAGCACGGCCAGCCCCGCCCACTCCCGCCGCCCGGCCCTCGTCCGGGCCGCGGGCCCCGCTCCGGCTTCGGTCTCCATCGGCGCACCTCATCGTCGGCGAATGTATGTTCGAACCATTGGACCGGAGCAGAGGGCCGGACTCATCGCGGTTTCTTGTGGCGTGCGTCACACGACGGGACGCCCCGACCGCACCCGGGACGCGGAACGGCCCCGGAGCCGGGGGGCTCCGGGGCCGTTCTCGGGGGCGGTCAGCAGCAGCGGGCGCCGGGGTCGGTGTCGCCCTTGTCGGTGTGGCGGCGCCAGAACTCGCGCTCGCCCATCGGCTCCTCCCCCGGGTGCTCGCGCCGGTGGTGCTCCAGGTAGATCTCGTAGGCGCGCTCGCCGGCGATGCCGCGGGCGATCCACCAGGCCTCGCGGAGGCCGCGGCGGACCTTCGGGATCAGGTCGGACACCATGGGCTCGCTCCCTTCCGGTCTGCTCGTCGCGGGGCGGCCCCGCCTACTCCCCGTCCTTCCCTTCCGCGGCCCCCGCTCCGACGCCGGCCGCGCGCCGCTTGGCGGTCTCCCGCTCCTCCTTGGTGGGGATGAGCCCGGACGGCGCCCACAGCTCGGACGGCTCGTGCGGGTGCTCGGCGGTGGGCAGGACGCCCTCCGGCGCGCGCAGCGCCTTGATCCACACCCGCACCGAGTCCGTCAGCACGATGATGATGAGCACCGCGAACAGCACCGAGAGGACGCCGTTGACGGTCGTGTTGACCACGACCTTCTGCATCGCCTCGACGCCCTGGGTGGCGCCGAGGCTGGTCTCGCCCGCGGCCAGCGCCTCGGCGTACTGCGCCCGCTGGGCGAAGAAGCCGATGGACGGGTCGGAGGAGAACACCTTCTGGTAGCTGGCGGTCAGCGTCACGATGGCGTCCCAGGCCAGCGGGACCAGCGTCACCCAGGCGTACTTGGCCCGGCCGGACTTGATCAGCAGCGTGGTGCAGACCGCCAGGGCGACCGCGGCCAGCAGCTGGTTGGCGATGCCGAACAGCGGGAACAGCTGGTTGATGCCGCCCAGCGGGTCGTTCACCCCGGCCCACAGGAAGTAGCCCCAGGCGGCGACGATGAGCGCGCTGCACAGCCACAGGCCGGGCTTCCAGCTCACGTCGCGCATCGGCTTGTAGACGTTGCCCAGGGTGTCCTGGAGCATGAACCGGCCGACGCGGGTGCCGGCGTCCACCGTGGTCAGGATGAACAGCGCCTCGAACATGACGGCGAAGTGGTACCAGAAGGCCATCATCCCCGCGCCGCCGAAGACCGAGGAGAAGATCTGCGCGGCGCCCAGCGCGAAGGTCGGCGCGCCGCCGGTGCGGGCCAGGATCGACTCCTCCTCGATCAGCTCCGCGGTGGACTGCAGGGTCTGCGCGTCGACGGTGAAGCCGAGCTGGCTGACCGCGGCCGCGGCGCTCTGCACGGTGTCGCCGAGCGCGTTGGCCGGCATGTTCATCGCGAAGTACACGCCCGGATCGATGATGCAGGCGGTCACCAGCGCCATGATCGCCACGAACGACTCGGTGAGCATCGAGCCGTAGCCGATCATCCGGATCTGGTTCTCCTTCTCGATGAGCTTGGGCGTGGTGCCCGAGGAGATCAGCGAGTGGAATCCGGAGAGCGCGCCGCAGGCGATGGTGATGAACACGAACGGGAAGAGCGACCCGGCGAACACCGGGCCCTCGCCGTTGAAGGCGAAGTCGGTGAACTGCGGCAGCTGCAGGGTCGGCATCGCGATCAGGATGGAGACCGCCAGCAGCACCACCACGCCGACCTTCATGAAGGTGGACAGGTAGTCGCGCGGGGCGAGCAGCAGCCACACCGGCAGCACCGAGGCGATGAAGCCGTAGGCGATCAGGCCGAAGGTGAGCTCGTTGGCGGAGAAGTGGAACATCTCGCGCAGCACCGGGTGCTCGGCGACCCAGCCGCCGCCCGCGATCGCGGCCAGCAGCAGCACCACGCCGATCCCGGACGTCTCCATCACCCGGCCGGGGCGGAGGTAGCGCAGGTAGACGCCCATGAACAGGGCGATCGGGATGGTCATGATCAGCGAGAAGGCGCCCCACGGGGAGTCCGCCAGCGCGTTGACCACCACCATCGCCAGCACGGCGAGCAGGATGACCATGATCGCCAGCACCGCGACCAGTGCGGCCACGCCGCCCACCGGGCCGATCTCGTCCCGCGCCATCTGGCCGATGGAGCGGCCGTTGCGGCGCATGGAGAAGAAGAGCACCACCATGTCCTGCACGGCGCCGGCGAAGATCACGCCGAGGATGATCCAGATGGTGCCGGGGAGGAAGCCCATCTGCGCGGCCAGCACCGGGCCGACCAGCGGGCCCGCGCCGGCGATCGCGGCGAAGTGGTGGCCGTAGAGCACCCGGCGGTCGGTGGGGTGGAAGTCGGCCCCGTTGTTGAACCGCTCGGCCGGGGTGGCCCGGGTGTCGTCGGTCATCAGCACCTTGTACTGGATGAACCGCGCGTAGAACCGGTAGCCGATGGCGTAGGAGGCGAGTGCGGCGAAGATGAGCCAGGCGGCCGAGACCTCCTCGCCGCGGGAGATCGCGAGCATCGCCCAGGCGACCGCGCCGAGCAGGGCGACGGCGGTCCACACGGCGATGCTCGCCGGCGTCCATTTCGGTTTCGGCGGGCGCCCTTCCGCCTTGGCATCGGCCGGAGCAGCGGACATCTGGCCGGTCCTCCTTCTTCTCTTCCCTCACGGCGGGCCGGACGGGACCGGCCGCGATGCCGTGTGACCACCGCTCATCGTCGCACCGGGCCCGGGGCCCGGCCATGCCTGGAGAGCAGCGATTTCATCACGGCTTTACACGTACCGAAACCGGTACTTAACACGCAGAGGACACCATACGACGCCCGCTTTCCCGCGGGGAAGGCGATTCCCCTCGGGAGGGGCCCCGCCGGGGCCGGACCGCCGCACGCCGGACCGCGGCCGGGCGGCGGTGCGGACTTCAGTCCCGCTTCACGCCTCCGGGCCTTGCCAACGCGTAACCTGAAGGTTACGGTTTTCGGCATGGACGACGTCGCCGTCGCGATCGCGGACCCGGTGCGCAGAGAGATCCTGCTGATGCTGCGCGGAACCCGGCTGACAGCGGGGGAGATCGCCGGTCGGTTCACCATCAGCAGGCCGGCGGTCAGCCGCCACCTCCGCGTGCTGCGCGAGTGCGGCCTGGTCCACGACGCCTCCGAGGGGCGGCGCCGCTTCTACACCCTGGACCCGTCCCCGCTGGCCGAGCTGGCCCGCTGGCTCACCGCCCTCGCCGCCCCCGGGGCCGCCGCGCCCCCGGCCGCCCGGCCGCCGTCCCGGAAGGCGTCGCCCCCGTCCTGACCCGCGCCCTGCGCGCCCCGGCCGGGACCGTCCGGGCCGGAGCGGCCGGACCCGAGCGGACCGCCCGCCGGCTCGGCCGACGGAAGGGGACGCCCGCCCCGGCGCGCGCGACGTGCGGCGCGCCTCCGCGGTTCCTCCGCCGGGGCCGGGAAGTCTGGCCTGATCTGGACGGAAATCACCGGTCGGCGGCGGCACTCGCGGCGGCTCCGGACCGTTGCCCGTCGTAAGGGAACCTGGAAGAAGGGGTAGGCGGCGATGGAGCGGGCCGACGTCGTGATCGTGGGAGCCGGGCTGTCCGGGATGGCGGCCGCGCGGCGGCTGGAGGAGGCCGGGGCCGGCCCGGTCGTGCTGCTGGACGGGCGGGACGCGCCCGGCGGGCGGGCGCTGCTGCCCGACCCCGGGGTGGACGGCGTCTCCCCCGGCTCGCTCTACCTGTGCGAGCACGACGGCGCCCTGATCGCGGCCGCCCGGGAGTTCGGCGTCGAGGTGGAGCGGGTGGAGTGCGACACCGCCCTGGACGACCTGCGGATGGACGAGGACGGCGAGACCTCGGTCAGCGACGAGAACGTCCCGCTCGCCGCCTCCTGGTGGACCCGGGTCCGCGACGAGTGGATCCTGGGGCGGCTGGCCAAGCTCGCCGAGGACGTCGACTTCGCCGAGCCGTGGAACTCCGAGCACGCCGAGGAGCTGGACTCCCAGTCGGTGCGGTCCTGGCTGCGCACGCACGCCTTCGACTCCGAGTCGCTGACCTTCATCGAGGAGCAGCTGACCATGGAGGCCGGGGTGCCCGCCGACCGGATCAGCCTGCTGTGGCTACTGGCGCACATCGGCCCCGGGCCGATCGAGGAGATCGTGCCGTTCCGCCTGGACGGCATGGAGCTGGTGCGCGGGCTGGCCGCTCAGGTCGCCGACCGGGTCCGCACCGGCCGGCACGTGGCCCGGATCGAGCACGGCGGGGACGGCGCCGAGGTGTCCGGCCCGTGGGGCTCGATCTCCGCGCGCCGCGTCATCCTCGCGCTCTCCCCCGCCGACGCCGCCCGGATCGACATCGCGCCGCTGCCGCCGAGCCGGCGCCGGCTGCAGCGGCAGTGGCCGCAGGCCGAGGTCATCCGGACCGAGCTGGTCTACCAGCGGCCGTTCTGGACCAACTTCGGCCTCTCCGGGGAGGTCCACTTCGAGTCCGGGGTCCCCGCGTTCACCTTCGACGACAGCCCGGCCGACTCCGACCGGGGCCGGCTGATCGCGCACACCTACACCTTCGGCGAGGCCGACCCGCTCGGCGCGGACAAGCGCGTCACCGACGAGCCGGCCCGGCACCGCGCCATGCTGCTGGACAACCTGGAGCAGGCGCTGGGCCCGCTGGCCGGCGAGCCGATGGACGTGGTCGCCTACAACGCCGAGCCCGACCCCTACAGCCGCGCCTACCAGTCGCCCGCCCCTCCCGGCCTGCTGACCGAGTACGGGCCGCAGCTGCGCGCCCCGATCGGCCGGGTGCACTGGGCCGGCACCGAGACCGCGGACTTCCCGTACAACGGCACCCTCAACGGCGCTCTGACCAGCGGCCGGCGCGCCGCCGAGGAGGTACTGCGGGAGCTGTGAGCGGGTCACTCCGCGGCGCCCGGCTCTTCGCCGTCCGGGGCCGCCGGGGCGACCGGGCTCAGCCAGGCCCAGCCGGCGAACGCGGCGGCGAACACCAGCATGCCCAGGCCGGACCAGAGGTTGATATTGAGTCCGCCGGACTTCTCCAGGTCCTCGGCGGAGGGGGCGGCGCCGAGGACGGCCAGTACCGCGCCGTAGACCGTGAACAGCAGGGCGATGATCGTCCTGATATCGGTCAGCAGGCCCGCCGCGGTGCGGTTCCGGGCGGGGGTCGGGCTGCTCATCGGTGTTCCTCCCGGTTCAGCCGAAGACGATGTTCATCACGACGGTGATGGCCAGCACGATGCCGGCCAGCAGCCAGGGCCTGCGGTACCAGCCGGAGTCCTCGCCGGCGCTGGAGGCCTTGAGCGACTCCTTGGGGGTCAGCGAGTGGACCAGGCCGACCAGCTGCTCGTCCGGCTTGGGCCGGGTCACCAGGCTGACCGCCACGCTGACCGCGATGTCCACCACGAACGCCGCGCCCGCTCCGACGAAGCTGGCGCCCTGCCCGGACAGCGCGATGACGCCGGCCTCGGAGAGCAGGAACACCGCCACCGCCGATGCGGTGCCCAGCACCAGGCCGACCCAGCCCGCCGTCGGCGTCATCCGCTTCCAGAACATGCCGAGGATGAAGGTGGCGAACAGCGGCGCGTTGAAGAAGGAGAACAGCTGCTGCAAATAGTCCATCAGGTTGCTGTAGCCGGAGGCGATGAACGCGGTGCCGACCGCGCCGATGGTCGCGCCGGCCGTCACCCACGGGCCCATCTTCAGGTAGTAGCGGTCCGGGCGGCCCTTGGCCACGTAGGCCTGCCAGATGTCGTAGGTGAACACCGTGTTGAAGGCGCTCAGGTTGGCGGCCATGCCGGCCATGAACGAGGCGAGCAGGCCGGCCAGCGCGACGCCGAGGATGCCGTTGGGCAGCAGGTCGCGCATGAGCAGCAGCATCGCGTCGTTGTAGTCGACGCCGGGGTTCTCGCCGGCCTTCAGCGCGACCATCTCCGAGACCGAGACGCCCGCGATCATGCCGGGGACGACCACGATGAACGGGATGATCAGCTTGGGGAAGGCGCCGATGATCGGGGTGCGCTGGGCCGCCGACATGCTCTTGGACGCCATCGCCCGCTGCACCTCGACGAAGTTGGTGGTCCAGTAGCCGAAGGCGAGCACGAAGCCGAGGCCGAAGACGATGCCGAGCACGCTGAGGAAGGAGTCGCCGAAGCCGGTGAGCTCCTTGCCGGGCCAGGCGGACAGCTGCTCGGCGCCGCCCGGGCTCGCGGAGACCTTCTCCACCAGGCCGTCCCAGCCGCCGACCTTGTGCAGGCCGACGTAGGTCAGCGGGAGCAGCGCGGCGACGATGACGAAGAACTGCAGCACCTCGTTGTAGATCGCCGCGGACAGCCCGCCCAGTGCGGTGTAGGTCAGCACGATGGCCGCGGCGACCAGCAGCGACACCCACAGCGGCCAGCCCAGCAGCACGTTGACGATGCTGGCGAGCAGGAACAGGTTGACGCCGGCGATGAGGATCTGCGCGACGGCGAAGCTGATCCCGTTCACCAGGTGCGCGGGCCTGCCGAACCGGAGCAGCATGAACTCCGGGACGCTGCGCACCTTGGAGCCGTAGTAGAACGGCATCATCACCAGGGCGAGGAAGAGCATCGCCGGGACGGCGCCGATCCAGAAGTAGTGCATGGTCGGCATGCCGTACTTGGCGCCGTTGGCCGACATGCCGATGATCTCGATTGCGCCGAGGTTGGCCGCGACGAACGCGATGCCGGTGACCCAGGCGGGGAGCGACCGCCCGGACAGGAAGAAGTCCAGGCTGTCGGAGACCGAGCGGCGGGCCATGAAGCCCACGCCCAGTACGAACACGAAGTACAGCGCGAGCAGCGCATAGTCGACCCCGGCCGCGTCGAGCCGCAGCTGGTCCTGGGCCAGTACGTGCACGGTGGCCCGTCCTCTCTGGAAACCTCGTCCTGCTTCGGGGGGCGCGGAGCCGGACCCTCTCGGGCCGCCTCCGGAGTGCGATCATGCGGGCGCGGCGCGCTCGCCGGCACCGGCCGGTCCCGCGCACGGACCCGCACAAACATTCACATAATCTTCATAGAATCCACCGGGTGTCAACACACTCCCCCACATCCGAACAGCGACGAAGGGGCCCGATCGGCGCCGGAGACCCCGGCACCAACTGCGATCATCCGATCCGCCACCGGCGGCGGAGCCGGCGCGCCCCGCCTCGCCTTGACATCACCGGGCAAGCTGAGAAGCTAGAGACAACAAAATCAAACAGAATCGATCATCGACCGGTGCCGGCCGCCCTCCGGGGCCGGCGGTGCGACGGAACGGGAGGGGCCGATGCTGGCCGCACAGCGCCGCGAGCTGATCCTCGAGCAGGTCCGCCGGACGGGCGCCGTCCGCGTCACCGACCTGGTCGGGAGGCTGGGCGTCTCCGACATGACCGTCCGCCGCGACCTGGACGCCCTGGAGTCCCGGGGCGAGCTGCGCAAGGTGCACGGCGGGGCGGTCGCCCCGTCCGGGACCAGCACCGAGGAGCCCGGCTTCGAGGCCAAGTCCACCCTGCAGGTGGCGGAGAAGCACGCGATCGCCCGCGAGGTGGCCCGGCTGGTGGAGCCGGGCGGCGCCATCGGGCTGTCCGCCGGCACCACGCCGAGCATCGTCGCCGAGTACCTGCGCGACGTGCCCGGCCTGACCGTGGTCACCAACAGCCTGCGGGTCGCCGACGTGTTCCACCGCAGCACCCGCACCGACCAGACGGTGGCGCTGACCGGCGGCTTCCGCACCCCCTCCGACGCCCTGGTCGGGCCGATCGCGCTCCGCTCGGTGCAGGACCTCCACCTGGACCTGCTGGTGCTGGGGGTGCACGGGATGCACGAGCGGGCCGGGTTCACCACGCCCAACCTGATGGAGGCGGAGATGAACCGGGCGCTGGTGGGGGCCTCCCGCTCGCTGGTCGTCGCCGCCGACCACACCAAGTGGGGGACGGTCGGGATCAGCACCATGGCGCCGCTGGACCGGTGCGACGTGCTGGTCAGCGACGCCGGGCTGGACGGGGCCGCGCGCGAGGTGCTCGCCGAGCACGTCGGCGAGCTGGTGATCGCGGAGGCCGCCGGGGGCGGCGCCGGGGACGAGGAGCGGACGGGGAGATGAAGAGGACGTCGGCGCGCCTGGCGGACGGGCGCGAGATCATCTACTTCGACGAGGCGGAGGACCGGCCGGAGCCGCCCGCCGACCCGCGCGGGCTGCCGCCGCGCGAGGCGGCGCCGGAGGCCCGGTTCGACCCGCTGCTGCGCGAGTGGGTGGTGATGGCCGCGCACCGCCAGGGCCGCACCCACCTGCCGCCCAGCGACGACTGCCCGCTCTGCCCGTCCACCCCGGACCGGCCGACCGAGATCCCCGCCCCCGCCTACGACGTGGTCGCCTTCGAGAACCGCTTCCCCTCGCTGGCCTCCTGGGACGGCGCCGGCCTGGAGGCCGTCGGGGAGCTGGAGCCGTCCCGCCGCCCGGCCGCCGGCCGGTGCGAGGTGCTCTGCTTCTCCTCCGACCACCGTGCCTCCTTCACCGATCTGCCGCCGGAGCGGGTGCGCACCATCGTCGACGCCTGGGCCGACCGCACCGCCGCGCTGTCCGCGCTGCCCGGGGTGGAGCAGGTGTTCTGCTTCGAGAACCGGGGCGCGGAGATCGGCGTGACCCTGCACCACCCGCACGGCCAGATCTACGCCTACCCGTTCACCGCCCCGCGCACCGAGCGGATGCTGGCCTCCGCCCTGGAGTACCGCGAGCGCACCGGGGGCGACCTGCTCGCCGACAACCTGGCCGCGGAGCGCCGCGCCGGGCTGCGGGTGGTCTCCGAGAGCGCGCACTGGACCGCGTTCGTCCCGGCCGCCGCCCGCTGGCCGGTCGAGGTGCACCTGTACCCGCGGCGCCGGGCCGGTTCGCTGCCCGAGCTGACCGGCGCCGAGCGGGACGACTTCGCCCCGTTCTACCTGGATCTGCTGGGCCGGATGGACCGGCTGTTCGACGCGCCGCTGCCCTACGTCGCCGCCTGGCACCAGGCCCCGGTGCGCGCCGAGCCCGGCCTGGCCTACCTGCACCTGGAGGTGTTCTCGGTGCGCCGGGCGCCCGGGAAGCTCAAGTACCTGGCCGGATCCGAATCCGGCATGGGCGTGTTCGTCAGCGACGTGCTGCCCGAGACCACCGCCCGGCGACTGAGAGAGGCCGCACCGTGAAACTCCTGGTCACCGGCGGCGCCGGCTACATCGGCAGCGTGGTCGCCGCGCTGCTGACCGAGGCCGGGCACGCCGTCACCGTGCTCGACGACCTGTCCACCGGGCACCGGGACGCGGTGCCGGAGGGCGCGTCGTTCGCCGAGGCGAGCGTGTTCGACGCCGCCTCGGTGCTCGGCCCCTCCTATGACGCGGTGCTGCACTTCGCGGCGAAGTCGCTGGTCGGGGAGTCGGTGCAGGACCCGGCGCCGTACTGGCGGACCAACGTCGCCGGGACGCTGGCGCTGCTGGAGGCGATGCGCGGGCACGGCGTGCGGCGCCTGGTGTTCTCCTCCACCGCCGCGGTCTACGGCGAACCGGCGGCCGTCCCGATCCCCGAGGACGCCCCGACCCTGCCGACCAGCCCCTACGGCGCGAGCAAGCTCGCCGTCGACCACCTGCTGCGCGGCTGGGCGGAGGCCTACGGGCTGGGCGCGGTGAGCCTGCGCTACTTCAACGTCGCCGGGGCGCACGGCCGGTTCGGCGAGCGGCACGCCACCGAGACGCACCTGGTGCCCAACCTGCTGCGCGCGGCGGCGGGCGGCGGGGAGCCGGCCCGGCTGCACGGCACCGACTACCCGACCCGGGACGGCTCCGCGGTCCGCGACTACCTGCACGTCCTGGACCTGGCCGACGCGCACCTGCGGGCGCTGGAGGCGGTCCGGCCGGGGGTGCACCGGGTGTACAACCTGGGCACCGGCAGCGGGTCCACGGTCCGCGAGGTGCTCGGCGCGGTCCGCCGGGTCACCGGCCTCCCGGTCCCGGTCGAGGAGGGCCCGCGCCGCCCGGGCGACCCCGCGGCCCTCATCGCCGCCGGCGACCGGGCCCGCACCGAACTGGGCTGGAAGCCGCACCGCACCCTGGACGAGACCGTCTCCGACGCCTGGGCCTTCACCCGCCGCCCGGGGAGCCCGTCATGACCGCCCCGGCGGCCCGGGCCGAGGCGGCGTTCCGGGAGGCGTTCGGGCGCGACCCGGAGGGGGTCTGGGCCGCGCCCGGGCGGATCAACCTGATCGGTGAGCACACCGACTACAACGACGGGTTCGTGCTGCCGTTCGCGCTGCCGCACACGCTGACCGCGGCCGCCGCCCGGCGCGGCGACGGGCTGCTCCGGCTCCGCTCCCTGCAGTCCGGGGGCGGCGCCGTCGAGATCCCGGTCGCCGAGCTGGAGCCGGGGGCGGTGTCCGGCTGGGCGGCCTACCCGGCCGGCTCGGTCTGGGCGCTGCGCGAGGCCGGTCGCCCGGTCGGCGGGATGGACCTGCTGGTGGACAGCGCCATCCCGACCGGCGCGGGGCTCTCCTCCTCGGCGGCGCTGACCTGCGCGACGGTGCTGGCCGCCACCGCGCTGCACGGGCGGGCGCCCGACCGCTGGGAGGTCGCCCGGACCGCGCAGCGGGCGGAGAACGACTTCGTCGGTATGCCGTGCGGGCTGCTGGACCAGTCGGCGGTGCTGCTCTCCGCCGAGGGGCGCGCCCTCTTCCTGGACGTGCGGTCGCTGGAGACCGAGCAGGTCCCCTTCGCCCCGGAGGCGCACGGCCTGTCCGTGCTGACCGTCGACACCCGGGCGCCGCACCGGCTGGTCGGCGGGATGTACGCCGAGCGGCGCCGCGCCTGCGAGCACGCCGCCCGGGTGCTGGGCGTCCCGTTCCTGCGCGACGTCCCCGCCGAGGGGCTGGCCGATGCGCTGGCGGCGCTGGACGACCCGGTGGTGCGGCGCAGGGTCCGGCACGTGGTCACCGAGAACGCGCGGGTGCTGGAGGCGGTCGCCCTGCTCCGCGACGGGCGGATCCGGGAGATCGGCCCGCTGCTCACCGCCTCGCACGCCTCGCTCCGGGACGACTACGAGGTGAGCGTCCCCGAGGTGGACACCGCGGTGGAGGCGGCGCTGTCCGCCGGCGCGCTGGGCGCCCGGATCACCGGCGGCGGCTTCGGCGGCTGCGTCATCGCCCTGGTCGAGGCGGACCGCGCCGAGGCCTGCGCAGAGGAGGTCCGCGCCGCTTACGCGGCCGCGGGCTTCGCTCTCCCGGCCTTCTTCCGTGCCGCCCCCTCCCCCGGCGCGCGCCGCCTGCCCTCCTCCGGGGCCTGACCCCGCCCGCGGCGCCCCCGGGTCCGTCCCCCGGGGGCGCCTTTCCGTACCCCTCCGGGCCCGGCGGCCGGCGCGGCGGCCCCGCCGCCGGCGGACGCGGCCGCCCCCCGGCAGGGCGCGCCGCATGCGGCTACTCGGTCTTGACCGGGCCCGGGTGGGCGGCGAGGAGGAGGCCGGAGGCGCGGTGCAGGGCGGCGCGGTCCTGCTCCGGGATCTCGGCGAGGAGCCGGGCCTCGGCCTCGCGGACCGCCTGGGCGGCCTCGGCGAGCCTGGCGGTGCCGGCCTCGGTCGGGGCCACGATGTAGCGGCGGCGGTCGCGGGGGTTGCGGATGCGCTCGGCCAGGCCGAGGCGCTCCAGCTCGTCGACGACGCCGACCATGACGTTGGGGTCGAAGCCCAGGGTCTTCGCGAGGTCCTGCTGGGACGGGGCGTCCATGGAGGCCGCGCCGGCGAGCACGTGGAAGGTCCGCGGGGCCAGGCCGAGCGGCGCCAGGGTCCGCTGGGCCTCCGCGTAGACCAGGTCGCCGAGCTTGATCAGCCGGAACGCGGTCAGGTCGGCCAGCGGGCCGCGCACGCCGGTGCGCCCGCCCTTCTCTTCCGTGCTCTTCTCCGCCATGTGAACATCATAAGACTTCACAATAATATGCCTTCCATATGATCCCGAAGCTCTATAGTCTCAGTCTCCCAAAGTCGTAGAGCGATAGGGATTTTCCATGCCCTTCCGACCCGGACGCCCGCCGCACCCGCCGCACCGGACCGCCCTGTGGCGGCTGGGCGCCTTCGCCGCCCGGCGCAGGGCCGCCGTCGCCGCACTGTCCGCACTGTTCTTCCTCGTCGCCGTCGGCTACGGCGCGGGCGCACTGAACGCGCTCTCCCTCTCCCGCCTGGAAGGGCCGCCCGGAAGCGAGTCCGCCCAGGCCAGGGAGGTGCTGGCGGAGGAGTTCGGCACCGGCGCGCCCAGCGTCACGCTGCTGGTCACCGCGGACGACGGGGACGTCGACTCGCCCGCCAGCAGCGCCGCCGGCCGGGCGCTGACCGAGGAGCTGGCCGCCTTCCCCGGGGTCGCCGAGGCCCACTCCTACTGGGACTCCGCCTCCTCGCCCGCGCTCCGCGGCGAGGACGGCTCCCAGGCGCTGGTGCTCGGCTTCATCCCGGGCGACGCGGACCGCACCCGCGGCGTCCTGGCCGAGCTGCACGCGGAGTTCGACCGCGCCGAGGACGGGCTCACCGTGCGGGTCACCGGGCGCGAGGAGGTGTTCCGGCAGATCGGCGAGGAGTCGTCCCGGGACTTCGTCCGGGCCGAGGCTCTGGTCTTCCCCGGCGTCTTCGTCCTGCTCCTGCTGCTGCTCCGCCGCCCCTGGGCCGCGGCGCTGCCGATGGCCGCCGGCCTGGCCGCCATCGCCGGGACCCTGGCGGCACTGCGCGCCGCCGCCCTGGCCGCCGAGGTGTCCACGTTCGCCCTCAACCTGGTCCTGGTGCTCGGCATCGGCCTGGGGGTCGACTACGGGCTGATCATGGTCTCCCGGTTCCGCGAGGAGCGCCGCCGCGGCCGCCCGGTGCCCGAAGCCGTCGCCGCGACCACCGCCACCGCCGGGCGGACCGTGGTGTTCAGCGGCGTCACCGTGCTCGCCTCGCTGGCGGCGCTGCTCGTCTTCCCGATGCCGTTCATGCGCTCGTTCGCCTACGGCGGCGTCGCCGTGGTGCTCTTCGGCGTCCTCGCCGCCCTGGTCCTGCTGCCCGCGCTGCTCGCCCTGGCCGGCGACCGGGTGCTGCGCCGGGAGCCGGCCGGCCGCGCAGCCGATCGCGCCGCCGACCGCGGCGGCCGGTTCTGGCACGGGCTGGCGGTCCGGGTGATGCGCCGCCCGGTGCTGCTCGGCGGGACGGCGCTGGCCGTGCTGCTGGTGCTCGGCTCGCCGTTCCTGGACGCCCGGTTCGGCCCCTCCGACGAGCGGATCCTGCCGCCCGGCTCGGCGGTCCGCGCCGCCGAGGACGAGCTGCGCGCCGGGTTCGGCACCGAGGCCCCGGACGCGCTCCAGGTGGTCGCGACCGGCGCGGAGCCCGCCCCGGAGCAGGTCGCCGCCTACGCCGCCGACCTCTCCCGGGTCCCCGGCATCGCCCAGGTCGACTCGCCGGCCGGCCGGTACGAGGGCGGCGAGCGGACCGGCCCCGGCACCCCGGAGCGGTTCACCGGGGACGGCTCCGTCCGGTTCTCCGCGGTGCCGACCGAGGAGCGGATGGACGCCGGTTCGGAGAGCCTGGTCCGCGAGGTGCGCGCGGTCGACGCGCCGTTCGGCACCGCCGTCGGCGGCACCCCCGCCGAGTTCCTCGACTACCGGGACGCGGTGGTCGACGGCCTGCCGCTCGCCCTGGCCCTGGTCTTCGCGGCCACCGTCACCGTGCTGTTCCTGCTCTCCGGGAGCGTGCTGCTGCCGCTGAAGGCGACCGCGCTCAACCTGCTCAGCCTGTCGGTGATGTTCGGCGCGCTGGTCTGGGTCTTCCAGGAGGGGAACCTGTCCGGCGCGCTGGGGTTCACCCCGACCGGGTTTCTCGACACCAGCATCCCGGTCCTGATGTTCTGCATCGTCTACGGGCTGTCCATGGACTACGAGGTGTTCATCATGGCCCGGATGAAGGAGGAGTACGACCGGACCGGCGACAACGCCGCCGCCGTCGCGGCCGGGCTGGAGCGGACCGGGCCGCTGGTCACCGCTGCCGCCGCGATCCTCGCGCTCTCCTTCGCCGCCTACGCGACCTCCGGCGTGGTCTTCCTGAAGATGCTCGGGGTGGGCACGGCCCTGGTCGTCATCGCCGACGCCACCCTGGTCCGCGGCCTGCTGGTGCCGTCCCTGATGCGGCTGGCCGGCCGGGCCAACTGGTGGGCGCCGGGCCCGCTCCGCGCCCTGCACCGCCGCTTCGGCCTGCGCGAGGAGCCGGCGGACCCCGCCCCGCCTCCCGGCCCGGTCGGCGCGGCGGAGGAGCGCCCGCGGACCGGCGCCCGGCGGTGACCGGACTCGGGGCGGCCCCTTCGACCCGATTAACGGGACCAGAGTTCCTTTAAAGCCCGGACCGTGCTACCGTCTCCACCACTAAAGGAACTCTGATCCCGTTTAGTGGGGAGTCGTCATGGACCTGGGCCTCAAGGACAAGGTCGTCATCGTCACCGGAGCGTCCTCCGGGATCGGCGCGGCGGCCGCACGGCTGCTCGCCGAGGAAGGGGCCGCCGTGGTCGGCACCGCCCGGGACGCCTCCCGGGTCACCGCGGTCGGCGACGGCGGCCTGGCCGTCGCGGCGGACCTGCTCGACGAGGACGCCGCCGAGCGGATCGCCGCGGCGGCGCTCGACCGGTACGGGCGGATCGACGGCCTGGTGAACAACGCCGGGGCGATCGCCGCGCGCCCCGGGTTCGCCGCGATCGGCGACGCCGACTGGCGGCGCACCTTCGAGCTGAACCTGTTCGCCGCCGTGCGGACGGCCCGCGCCGCGCTGCCCGCACTGCGCGCGAGCGGCGGCGCGATGGTCCACGTGGCCAGCGAGGCCGCACGGCTCCCGGACCCGGCGATCGCCGACTACGCCGCCTCGAAGGCCGCGCTGCTCTCGGTCTCCAAGTCGCTGGCGGCCGAGTTCGGCCCGGACGGCGTCCGGTCCAACGCGGTCTCGCCCGGCCCCACCCGCACCGAGCTGTTCGACGCCCCCGGCGGCTTCGCCGACCAGCTGAGCGAGCGCTTCGGCCTCCCGCCGGAGGAGGCCGTGGACCGGTTCATCCGGGAGGAGCGCGCCCTGCCCACCGGCCGCCCCGGCGCCCCGGAGGAGGTGGCCGGCGTCATCGCCTACCTGCTCTCCCCACTGGCCCGCCAGGTCACCGGCGCCGAATGGGCCATCGACGGCGGCGCCCTCCGCCAACTCTGACCCGCCGGAACACGGCCTCCGGCCGGCACTTCCCGGACGGCGGACGCACCGCCTCCGGCCGGCGGCCCCGGGAGAGCCGGACTCCGGCCTCCCCGGCCCCGGCGGACATGTCGAAGCCGCACCCCGGCGGCCCGCCGGCAACGGGCCCCGGACCGGCCGCGCATCCGCGAAGGCGCGCCCCGCCCCCGCCCCTCCGACTCCCGCCACCTCCCCTGCGAACCGAAGGAACCGCGATGACCTCCTCCGCCCCGCCCGCACCGGCCTCCTCCCCCGCCGCCGACCGGGTCTGGACCCCCGGCTGGACCACCGCGCCGCAGCCCGCATCGGCCGGGTTCACCCCGAACTGGGCCGAGGAGGGGTTCGACGGCCACACCCTCCGCCAGGTGGTGCGGACCACCGCCGGCGGCGGCGCGGTGCGGATCCGGCTCTCCAACGCCTACGGCGACCGGCCGCTGGAGGTGCGCGGCGCCTCGGTCGCGCCCGCCGCCGGCGGCGCCGCGGTGCACGGCGACCGCGCCCGCCGGGCCTCCTTCTCCGGGTCCGGCGCGGTCCTGGTCCCGGTGGGCGGGGAGGCGGTCAGCGACCCGGTTCCGCTGCCGGTCGCCCCGTTCGACCGGGTCGCGGTCACGCTGCACCTCGGCCCGGAGACCGGCCCGGCCACCTTCCACGCCCAGGGCCACACCGCCTCGCACCGGGCCGCCGGAGACCGGCTCGGCGACACCGACGGTTCGGCCTTCACCGAGGCCACGCACTCCTGGTACTACCTGACCGGCCTGGACGTGCACGGCCCGGCGCCGGAGCGCCGTGCGGTGGCCGCGATCGGCGACTCGATCACCGACGGGTTCGGGTCCGTCCCCGGCACCGACACCCGCTACCCGGACGCGCTCGCCGAACTGCTGGCCTCCCGGGGCGAGCCGCGGGCGGTGCTCAACGCCGGGATCGGCGGCAACCGGCTGCTCACCGACTCCGCCTGGTACGGCGAGCGGTCCCCCGCCCGGCTCGAACGCGACGTGCTGCGCCGCCCCGGTGTCGGGGTGCTGGTGGTGCTCCAGGGCATCACCGACATCGGCTTCCCCGACTGGGCCGGCGAGCCGACCGCGGCCCCCGCCCCGCCGGTGGACGCCGGCGCGCTGATCGCGGCGCACCGCGCGGTCGCCGACCGGGCCCGCGCGGCGGGGCTGCGCACCGTCGGTGCGACCCTGCTGCCCTACGCCGGCTCCCAGTTCTGGTCGGAGCGCGGGGAGCGGACCCGGGCCGAGGTCAACGCGTGGATCCGCGGCTCCGGCGGCCACGACGCGGTCGCCGACACCGCCGCGGCCCTGGCCGACCCGGGCGACCCGCTGCGGCTCCGCCCGTCCTTCGACTCCGGCGACCGGCTGCACCCGAACCCGGACGGCTTCCGCACCCTCGCCGCGACCGTCGCCGACGCCCTCAAGGAGGCCGAGTCCGCTCCGCCGCGCCACCCCTGAGCCCGTTGCCGGGAAAAGGACGGTGAGCACCAGAGAACGCCCTGCCCCTGCCCTTCTCCCGACAGCGATCTGAGCCGGCGGCCCCCGCCCCGCGCAGGCGGGCCGGACGCGGTGGAGGTGCGGGGGAAGGCAGAACGCGGCGGCGCGGCGGCGCGCCCACCGGGATGATGCCGTGGACGGCGCCTTGTTCCGGCGGCCCGTCCCGCCTCGGGGGACGTACGCCGCGGGCGCATCCGGGCCCCCGGCCGGGCCGGGGCGGTCTTGGTTAACCTGGCCAGCGGCGCCGACGGTGGGACGGCGCGGCGGACGATCGAGAGGCGGAGAAATGAGCGAGAGCGGGCCCGGGACGGTGCGGCCCGGTGGGCGGACCGCGCGGGTGCGGGCCGCCGTGCTGCAGGCCGCCGGCGACGTCCTCGCCGAGCAGGGCTTCGACGGGCTGGACCTGGCCGAGGTGGCGCGGCGCGCCGAGGTCGGCCGGACCACCGTCTACCGGCGCTGGGGCAATCCGAGCGCGCTCGCCGCCGACCTGCTCTCCGACATGGCCGAGCAGTCGCTGCCGCGCACCGAGACCGGCGCCCTCGACGGCGACCTGCTGGCCAACGCCCGCCTGGTGCAGCGCACCCTCGCCGACCCCCGGCAGGGCCGGCTGTTCCGCGCGCTGATCGCGGCCGCCGAGTGCGACGGGCGGACCGCCGAGGCGCTGCACCGGTTCTACCGGGCCCGCATCGCGGAGTGGGCGCCCTGCGTCGGGCAGGCCGAGGAGCGGGGCGAGGTCCCGCCCGGCACCGACCACGGCGAGGTGGTCCGCGCCGTCTCCGCCCCGCTCTACTACCGGCTCCTGGCCAGCGGCGACCCGGTCGACGAGCCCGCCGCCGACCGCGCGGCCCGCGCCGCCGCCGCGGCCGCCAGAGCGGGCGCCTTCACCCGCTGACCGCTCCGCTCCCCGCGCCGCGCGGCCCGCGCCTCCCCCGGCCGGGCCCGGCCCGGCGGGCGCCCCCGCCCGCCCCATCGGGCCGCGGCACCGCCTTCCACCGCACCGGGCCGGTGCTCTCCGCGGCCCCGCCCCGGTCTCGCGGCCCGGCGGGCCGCACCGCTCCGAGGGGACCGGGGACGGGCCGAGAGGCCGGCACCGGCGGCGGGCCGGACGGTGCCGGGCGAGAACCTCCTGGGCACCGGCCGGCGGGGTCCGGTCCCTTCCGGGGCGGCGGGACGGTCGGCGGGGCCCGCCGGTCACCGCGCCGGGGCGTGCAGGACATCCGCGAGGTCGGCGACGGCCCGGCCGTTGAGCACGCTCGGGGAGAGGGCGACCGACTGCGGCAGCACCGCGATCCGGCCGTCCCGGACCGCGGTGCCGCGGGACAGCAGCGGGCTGGCGCGCACCGCCGCGACCAGCTCCTCCTCGGGCATCGGGGAGAAACCGGTGAGCACCACCAGGGCCTCCGGGTCGGCGGCGGCGACCTGCTCCGCGCTGATCCGGGCGAGGTCCCCGCCCGCCCCACCGGCGATGTTCTCCCCTCCGGCGCGGGCGATGATCCCGTTGGCCAGGCTCGTCCCGCCCATCGTGCCGATCGGCTGCCCGGGGCCGGGCGGCGCGGACAGCGCCAGCACCCGCACCGGCCTCCCTCCGGGGACCCGGCCGGCGTCCCGCTCGATCCGCTCGACCAGCTCCGCCCCCCGCTCCGGGACGCCGAACACCTCGGCGGCGTCCTCGATGAAGGCCTCCGCCTCGCGCAGATCGGACACCGGCCCGGGCGGGGAGCAGGAGACCAGCACGCCGATCCCGGCCCCGGACAGCTCGTGCACGGTCGGTGTCCCGTCGAAGGCGCCGAACTGGAACATGTGCACCCCCATCACCAGGTCCGGCTCGGCGGCGACGACCGCCTCCCGGTTGCCCCGCCCCTCGTCGATGACGGGGATCCGGTCCAGTTCGGCCCGCTCCCGGCCGTCGAAGGCGTCGAAGAAGTCCGGGGCCGCGGTGCCGACCACCCGGTCCCCCACCCCCAGGGCGTGCAGGATCGCGGCCGACCCGCCGTCCATGGTGACCACCCGGCGCGGCGGGGCGGCCGGCTCCGGGGGCTCCGGGCACGCCTCGGTCTCGGAGGCCGCGGTGGGCCCGCCGGCCGTGCCGCACGCGGCGGCCAGGAGCAGCGCCCCCGCCGCCGCGAGGGCGCGGACGGACCGGGCCGACCGGCCGCCGGGGCGGCGGCCGGCCCCGGGCGCGCCCCGGTCAGCCACGGCCGGGCTCGTACTGGATGCCGCGCCGCACCCGGTCGGCGGCGGCCGCCCCGTCCAGGCGGGCCACCAGGTGCAGCGCCATGTCGATGCCGGCCGAGACGCCGGCGGAGGTGACGACGGAGCCCTCGTCCACGAACCGGGCGTCGTGCACCACGTCGATGCCGGGGTCCGCCTCGGCGAGGCGGCCCAGGGAGCGCCAGTGCGTGGTGGCCCGGCGCCCGGTGAGCAGGCCGGCCGCGGCCAGCACCAGGGAGCCGGTGCACACGCTCGCCGTGATCGGGGTGGCCGCGGCGCGGGCGCGCAGCCAGTCCAGGTGCTCCCGGTCTCCGGCCAGGGCGCGGGTGCCCTGGCCGCCGGGGTGGATCAGCACGTCCAGCCCGGGGGCGTCGTCCCGGGAGTGGTCGGCGGAGACGGTCAGGCCCTTGGCGCACCGGACGGCCCGCCCGTCCGGGCTGATCGCGAGGGTGCGCGGGGCGCCGGCGGCGACGTGCGCGGCCCAGAAGGAGAGCACCTCCCAGGGGCCGACCGCGTCGAGCTCCTCGACGCCGTCGAAGAACAGGATGCCGATGACCGGGCCGCGGGCCGGTCCGGCGGTTCCGGAGTGGGTCATGACGGTCTCGCTTCCTCTCGGTGGGGGGCGCGCCGCGCGCCCGGGCGGGTGCGCAGCGGCCGGGTGAGCAGCCGGGGCCGGCCGTCGACCGGGTCCGGGACCACGTCGCCCTCCAGGGCGAACACCTCCCGCAGCCGCTCGGCGGTGAGCACCTCGGCGGGGGCGCCGTGTCCGGCGATGCCGCCCCGGTGCAGGACGGCGACGCCGTCGGCGCAGTAGGCCGCGAGGTCCAGGGAGTGCAGCGCCGCGACGGCGGTGATCCCCAGCCCGCGGACCAGGTCCAGCACCTCGAACTGGTGCCGGGGGTCCAGGTGGTTGGTGGGTTCGTCGAGCACCAGCAGCCGGGGGCGCTGGGCGAGGGCGCGGGCGAGCAGCACCCGCTGCCGCTCGCCGCCGGAGAGCGCGGCGATCCGCCGCCCGGCCAGGTGCGCGCAGCCGGTCGCCTCCAGGGCCTCGGCGACGGCCTCCCGGTCGGTGCGGCCGAGCCGGCCGAGCGGCCCCAGGTGCGGCGAGCGCCCCAGGGCGACGGCCTCCTCCGCGGTGAAGTCGAAGCCGCCGTGCTGGTCCTGCCCGAGCACGCCGACCCTGCGGGCGACCTCGCGGTGCGGGAGGCGCCACAGGTCGTCCTCGCCGAGCAGGAGCCGCCCGGCGGTGGGGCGCAGCACCCGGTAGACGGTCTTGAGCAGGGTGGACTTGCCGCTGCCGTTCGGCCCGACCAGCGCGGTCAGGGTGCCCGGGGCGAGGTCCAGGTCCACCCCCTCGACCGCGGGCACCGCGGTCCATCCGGCGGTGACGCCGCGTATCCGGAGCCTCATGGGGCGTCCCCTCCGACCAGGTTCGAGCGGCGGAGCGCGGCGACGAAGAACGGCACGCCGACCGCCGCGGTGAGGATGCCGATCGGCAGCTCTGCGGGGGCCAGCGCGGTGCGCGCCGCGGTGTCCGCCCACACCAGCAGGAGCGCGCCGAGGAGCGCGGCGACCGGGACCGCGCGCCGGTGCTCGGCGCCGACCAGGAGCCGGGCCAGGTGCGGGACGACCAGGCCGACGAAGCCGATGGTCCCGGAGACGGCGACGACGGTCCCGGTGAGCAGCGCGGCGGCGGTGAACGCGGCGGCCCGCGCCCGGCCGGGGTCGAGCCCCAGGGCGGAGGCGGCCTCGTCGCCGAGCACCAGCAGATTCAGCCGGCCGGCGGCCAGCACCGCGGCGGTGAGCGCGGTGACCGCGGCGGCGCAGGTCAGCGCGAGGTCCCAGCGGGCGCCGGCGAGGCTGCCGAGCAGCCAGAACAGCACCTGCTGCTGGGCGTCGGCCGACTCGGCGCGCAGCACCAGGAAGGAGGTGGTGCCGCCGAGGAGCTGGCCGACGGCGATGCCCGCCAGGATGAGCCGGGTCCGGGAGAGCGTGCCGGCGGTCCGGGAGACCGCGTGGACGCCGATCCCGGCGGCGAGCGCCCCGGCGAACGCGGCGGCGGGCAGCGTCACCGCGCCGAGCAGCGCCGACCCGGCGGTCGTGGTGACCGCGACCGCCCCCGCGGCGGCCCCGGAGGACAGCCCGAGGACGTGCGGGTCGGCGACCGGGTTGCGGACGACCGCCTGCACCACGACCCCGGCGACGGCGAGCCCGGCGCCGACGGACACCCCCTGGACCACGCGGGGGGCGCGCAGTTCCCAGACGATGTAGTCGGCGTACCCGGCGCCCGGGCCGGCCGGGCCCGCCCCGGAGAGCCGGTCGGCGAGGATCCGCAGTACGGTGCCGGGGCCGATGCCGACCGGTCCGACGCCCACCGCGACCACGGCGGACCCGGCCAGCAGCAGGGCCAGCCCGGCGAACAGCACCGGGAGCGGCACGGCCGGCCGGCGCCCGGTCCCGCCGGGGCCGTCCGGGGGCCGGGCGGGTGCTCCGGACGCGGGGGCTCCGGGGGCGGCCGCGGTCATCCCCGCCCCCGTCCCGGGACGCCCCCGGCCGTTCCCGTCCTCGTTCTCCGCCGCCTCATCCGGGTGCCTCCGTCCGTCTCCGGCCGACTCTGCATCGGCGTCACCGGGGAACGTCGGCCCCCGAGCGCCGGGAGTTCCCGGGATCCCCGCCTTCGTCCGTCTTTTCGGGGTCCGTGTCCGGATGGGCGGGCCGGGGCGCCCCGGCCCCTCCCCGCGGCCCTCGCGGACGGCGGTCGCCTTTCGCGGCCGCGCGACTACGGACCGGAGCCGGGGGGTATCCCCATCCCGGCGCGGCCGCCCCCCGGCAGCGCGAGACGGAGGTTCGCTGATGCTGAACGTGATCGGCGCGGGGTTCCCGCGCACCGGGACGACCTCGATGAAGGCGGCGCTGGAGCTGCTCGGCCTCGGCCCCTGCCACCACATGTTCGACGTGCTGGGCACCCCGGCCCTGGCCGAGCGGTGGGCCGAGGCGCACGCCTCCCCCGGCCCGGGGACGGACTGGGAGCACCTGCTGCAGGGCTGGCGCTCCGGGGTGGACTGGCCGGTCTCCTTCTTCTGGCGGGAGCTGGCCGAGGCCTACCCGGAGGCGAGGTTCGTGCTCACCGTCAGGGACCCGCACCGCTGGTACACCAGCATGCGGGAGACCATCTTCCGGATGGCCGAGGAGCACGGCGGGGCCCCCTTCCCGGAGTCGATGGCGCACATGCGGGCGTTCGCCCCGCTGATGGACCACATGTGGCACACCCACTTCGGCGGCGCCCCCGGCCGCACCCCCGACGAGGCGACCGCCGTGGCCGCGTTCGAGCGGCACAACGCCGAGGTCCGGGCCGCCCTCCCGGCCGACCGGCTGCTGGTGTACCGGACCGGCGAGGGCTGGGACCGGCTCTGCGCCTTCCTCGGCGCCGACGTCCCCGGCGAGCCCTTCCCGCACCTCAATGACACCGCGGCCATGCAGAGCACGCAGCAGGAGTTCGCGCGCGGGGAGATCCCCGAATTCCCCGGCGCCCGGACCGCCTGACCCGGATCCGATCTCCGGCGAAACCGGGGAGAACGGCGAGAAATTCGCCGTTCTCCCTTTTTTTTCGGCACCGAACAGGAGGCGCGCCGGCGGCCCCGTTCCGCGACCGCCCCGTTCACCCGCCGCCACCAGGGGGTATCGGAGGACCGGCACACCGGAAACGAACTCACCGCAATCCGGCCCCGGAGCGAATCTTTCGACCGACGAAACAACATCTAAACGGACGAAAGATCCCCTCCGACCCCGCCGCCCCGCTTCTCTTTTCCTTCCTTCGGATACGAATTCGACCGCACCGTGGGAGTCTTTTCCGCGGCGCCCCGAGCAGAGCGCGCGGCCGCCTCTCCCCTTCCCTGCACCCGAAGGACCCCCATGCTTCCTGCCATGTCCCGCGACCAGCGCGAGGCGTTCCTCTCCGAGGTGCGCGTCGGCGTCCTCGGCGTCGACGACCCCCGCGGAGACTCCGCACCGCTGCTGGCCCCCGTCTGGTACCTGTACGAGCCCGGCGGCGAGATCACCGTGCAGACCGGCCGCGACTCGGTCAAGGCCCGGCTGATCGGCGCCGCCCGCAGGTTCAGCCTGTGCGTCCAGGACGAGACCGCCCCCTACCGCTACGTCAGCGCGGAGGGCCCGGTCACCGCCTGGACCGACCCCGCCGACCCGGACGCCCGGGAGGCCATGGCCCTGCGCTACCTCGGCCCCGACGAGGCCGCCCGCTACCTGGAGGCCACCAAGGAGCAGCTCGACGGCGACGTCACGGTCCGGATGCGCCCGCAGCGCTGGCGGGCCGCCGACTTCGCCTCCTTCGCCGCGGAATTCGGCTGACCCGGGCCGGCACCGCGCAGAACCGCTCACGAGTGAATTGGGACCCCACGTGACGACGACCCCCTCCGCGGCGGCCGCCGCGCGCACCGCGGACCTGGCCGGGCCCGCCGCCGACTACCCCCGCGACGCCCTGCTGCACGACCTGTTCGACGTCCGCGCGCTGCTGCACCCCCGGGCCCCGGCGGTGCGGCACGGCGGGCGCGAACTGAGCTACGGCGAACTGGCCGACCGCTCCCGCGCGCTGGCCGCGCGGCTGCGCGGCGCGGGCGTGCGCACCGGCGACGCCGTCGGGGTGTGCGGCCGCCGCTCCCCGGAGGCCCTCGTCGCCTTCCTCGGCGTGCTCCGCTCCGGCGCCGCCTACGTGCCGCTCGACGACGACCACCCGCCGGCCCGGCTGAACGCGATGGCCGAGGACGCCGGGGTGCGCACCGCCGTGGTGCTGCCCGGCGGCTCCTGCCGGGTGCGCCGGCTGCGCGCCCGGCTCGATCTGGACGGCGCCGCCCCGGACGGCGCCGGGGCCGCCGCGCCGGCCGGCCCGCCCCCGGCGGCCACCGACGCCGCCTATGTCATGTTCACCTCCGGCTCCACCGGCCGGCCCAAACCGGTGGCGGTCCCGCACCGCGGCGTGGTCCGGCTGGCCGCCGCCGACCCCGACCTGCCCCGCCCCGGCCTCGGCGACCGGGTGCTGCACGGCTACGGCCTCTCCTCCGACGCCTCCACCATCGAGATCTGGTCCGCCCTGCTCGGCGGGGCCTGCCTGGTCGTCGCCGACCGCGAGGTGCTGGTGTCGCCGCCGGCCCTGGGCCGGCTGATCGCGGCCGAGAACGTCGCCGTCGCCTACCTCACCACCAGCGTCTTCCACCACACCGCCCGCGCCCTGCCTTCGGCGCTGCGCCCGCTGCGCTGGGCCTCCGCCGGCGGTGAGGCGATGGACCCGGCGCTGGCCCGCGCGGTGCTCCGGGCCTGCCCCGGCACCCGGGTCGCCAACCTGTACGGGCCCACCGAGAACACCGTGGTCTCCACCGCGCACCTGGTGGAGGAGGTGCCCGACGGCGCGCGCAGCGTGCCGATCGGCCGCCCGCTGGCCGGCTCCTCCTGCCGGGTGGTCCGCCCGGACGGCTCGGTGGCCGACGCGGGCGAGGAGGGCGAGCTGCTGGTCGGCGGGGACGGCCTGGCCGTCGGCTACCTGGGCGACCCGGCGGGCACCGCGGAGCGGTTCGTCCGCGGCCCCGGCGGCGAGCGCTGGTACCGCACCGGCGACCGGGCGGTGCTCCGCGCCGACGGCGCCCTGGAGTACCTGGGCCGGGTCGACCGCCAGCTCAAGGTGCGCGGCCAGCGCATCGAACCGGACGAGGTGGAGGCCCGGCTGCGCGAGCACCCGGCCGTCGGCGAGGCCGTCGTGGAGGCCGCGCCCGGCACCGGCGGGCTCACCGCCTACCTGACCGCCGCCCCCGGCGCCGGCCCGCTCGACCCGGCCGAGCTGCGCGCCTTCTGCGCCGAGTGGCTGCCCGGCCCGGCGGTGCCGCGCGCCTTCACCGAGCTGCCCGAGTTCCCGGTGTCCGCGGCCGGCAAGGTGGACCGGGGCCGGCTCGCCGCCGCGCCGTCCCGGCCGGAGGCCGGGACGCAGGGCGCGGACCGGGAGGGCGCGCCCGGTGTCCGCGGCGTGCAGGACGCCGTCGCCTCGGTGTGGGAGGGCGTGCTGGGCTCCCGCCCCGGCCCCGACGACGACTTCTTCCGCTCCGGCGGCGACTCGCTGCTCGCCTCGGAGGTGGTGATCCGGGTCCGCGCGATGTTCGGCATCGACGCCGGGCACGGCAGCCGGCTGATCCGCGCGCTGCTGGACCGGCCCACCCCGGCCGGGCTGGCCGCCGCCGTCGAGGGCGTCCGGGGGGCGCCCGCCGGCGGCGCCGAGCCCGGACCGGTGGACTTCGCCGCCGAGGCGGAGCTCGGCTTCACCCTGCCGCCCGCCGCCGGCCCGCCGCCGCGCCCGCACGCCCCCGAGGACGTGCTGCTCACCGGCGCCACCGGGTTCGTCGGCGCGTTCCTGCTGCACCGGCTGCTCACCCGCACCGGCGCCCGGGTGCACTGCCCGGTGCGGGCCCGCGACGCCGGGCACGCCCGCCGCCGGGTCCTGGCCAACCTGGACCGGTACGGGCTGGACGCCGGCGGGGCCGAGCAGCGCGCCGTCTGCTTCCCCGGCGACCTGGCCGCCCCCGGGCTGGGCCTGGAGGCCGGGCACGCCGCGTCCCTGTCCGACCGGCTCGACCTGGTGCTGCACTCCGGGGCGCAGGTCAACTTCATCTACCCCTACACCGCGCTGCGCGCCGCCAACGTGGACGGCACCCGGGAGGTGGTCCGGATCGCCGCGCCGCGCCGGGTCCCGGTGCACTTCCTGTCCACCGTCGCGGTGCTCTCCGGGTTCGGCGCCGCCGGGGTGCGCACCGTCGCCGAGGACCTCCCGCTGGCCCACGCCGACCGGCTGACCATGGGCTACGGGGAGAGCAAGTGGGTCGCCGAGGAGGTGCTGCGCGGCGCCGCCGCCCAGGGGCTGCCGGTCGCGGTGCACCGCCCCTACGAGATCACCGGCGCCCCGGACACCGGGGTGTGCAACACCGAGACCGCGATCTGCTCGCTGTTCAAGATGGTCGCGGAGACCGGGCTGGCCCCCGACATCGAGCTGCCGATGGACTTCGTCCCGGTGGACCACCTGGCCGACGCGGTGCTGCACATCGCCGCGTCCGGCACCCCCGGCCTGCGCACCTACCACCTGACCAACCCGCGCCCGGCGGGGCTGGGGGACGTGGTGGCGCGGATGCGGGCCGCCGGGTGCGCGATCCGGACGATCCCCTACGACCGGTGGGTGGCCGCGCTGGTCGAGCACGTCGCGGCCGACCCGACCAGCCCCACCGCGCCGTTCGTCTCGCTCTGCGTGGACCGGGGCCGCGGCTCCGACCGGTCGGTCAAGGAGATGTACCTGCGCGGCGTCTTCCCCGAGCTGCTCCGCGGCAACACCGACGCGGCGCTGGCCGGCAGCGGGCTGCACTGCCCGCCGGTGGACGACGCGCTGATCGACCGCTACCTGGAGTTCTTCTTCGCCTCCGGCTACATCCGGCGGCCCGGCGCACCGGTGGAGGCCCGATGAGCACCCGGACCCCCGCGGCACCGGCCGCGTCCGGGCCCGCGCTCGGCGACCCGTTCGGCGACGCCTACCGGGCGGTGCTCGCCGCGGACGGCCGGCCCGGTGCCGCGCACCTGGTCTACGAGCTCTCCGACGGCTACGTCTACGCCGAGGACGCGGCGTTCTACCTGTCCGGCCCCGAGGCCTGGTGGCCGGTGGACCGGGAGGCCTACCTGCGCTGCTCCGGCCGGGTGCTGGACGTCGGCTGCGGCGCCGGGCGGCAGGCGGTGCACCTGGCGGCGCGCGGCTGCGAGGTGGTCGGCGTGGACCCCTCGCCCGGCGCGGTCGAGGCCGCGCGCGCCCGCGGCGTCCGGGCCCGCCCCGGCGCCCTGCCGGACCTGCTGCTGGACGAGCCTCCGTTCGACTCCTTCCTGCTCTCCGGGGCCAACCTGGGCCTGCTCGGCGGTGCGGCGGGGACCCGGGCGGCGCTGCGCCGGCTCGCCGGGCTGGCCCGCCCCGGCGCCCGGATCCTCGGCACCACGATGATCACGCCCGGCGGCACCACCCGGATGCGGGTCCGGTTCGGCGCCGCCGCCTCCGAATGGTCCGACTTCCACTTCCTGCCGCCGGACGGCATCGCCGAGGCGGCCGCGGAGACCGGCTGGCGCCTGGCCGACGTGGTGCACGACCCCGGCACGCCGTGGCCGACCTACCTCGCCGAGCTGCACCTGGAGGGGGAGGCATGACCGCGCTCGACGGCGCCCCCGGCGCACCGCCCGTCCCCCCGCCCGAGCCGGGCTCCGCGGGGTCGCCGTGCGGGTACGCCGCGCTGCGCGCCGCGGGCGGGCCGACCCGCGCCGTGCTGCCGCAGGGCGAGACGGTCTGGCTGGTAACCCGGTACGAGCAGGTGCAGGCCGCGCTGGCCGACCCGCGGCTGGTCCGCCCGGTGATCTCCACCTGGCCGCCGGGGCGGGGCGAGGGCGCCGACCGCCGGGTGCTCACCCTGCTGGAGCTGAACGGCCCCGCCCACCGGCGGGTGCGCGGCGCGGTCTCCCCCGCGTTCGCCCCGCGCCGCCTGGAGCGGTTCGCCCCGCGGGTGCGCGCCCTGGCCGAGGAGGCCGCCGACCGGATGGCCGCCCGCGGCGGCTCCGCCGACCTGGTCGCCGACTTCACCGGCCCGTTCCCGGTCGCGGTGCTCTGCGCGCTGCTGGGCATCGCCCCGGGCGCGGAGGAGGGGTTCCGGCCCCTGGTGGAGACGGTGCTGCGGGCCACCCTGGTGCCGCTGGAGCAGATCCTCGGCGCCCTGTCCGAGCTGCAGGACTTCGCCGCCGCCCTGGTGGACCGGCAGCTCCGCGAGCCCGGCGGCGACGTCCTCGGCGAGCTGGCCGCCGGCTCCGCGGCCGAGGGCGGGCTGGACCGGGACGAGCTGGTCACCTTCACCGTCAGCATGCTGATGGCCGGGTACAAGACCAACGTCCAGCACTTCGCCGCGGCCCTGTTCTCCCTGCTGGGCGGGGACGGCGGGCCGGCCCGGCCGCTGTCCGCCGACCCGCCCGAGGCCCTGGTGGAGGAGCTGCTCCGGTACGTCCCGCTGATGAACGCGATCGTGCTGCTGGTCGCCGAGGACGACCTGGAGCTCGGCGGGGCGGAGATCCGGCGCGGCGACGCGGTGATGCCGGTACTGGCCTCCGCCAACCGGGACGGCGCGGTCTTCGACTCCCCCGACGAGCTGCACCCGGGCCGCGCCCCCAACCCGCACCTGGTGTTCGGCCGCGGCCCGCACTACTGCCTCGGCGCGCACCTGACCCGGATGCAGCTCCGCATCGGCCTGGGCGTGCTCGCCGACCGCTTCCCCGGGCTGCGCCTGGCGGTCCGCCCCGACGAAGTGGAGTGGGACGACACCTCCCCGCTCCGCGCACCGCTGCGGCTCCCCGTCCGCTGGTGACCGCCCGATCCGCCGAAGCGTGAGGAGAGCGCATTGAGCACGCCAGGCCCGCCGGAGGGGACGCCCGGCGGCGCGCTCCACCGGGCCCGGCCGCCGGGGCCCCGGTCCGCCGCCGCGGCGGGGCCGGCCGCGGCCGCCCGTGCCCTCCAGCGGGGGCAGGGGACGGGCCGGCCGGCGGCCCCGGGCCCCGCGCACCGCGGGGCCCGGGCGGTCGGCGCCGCCGCCGTCGCCGTCGCCTCCCCGGCCCCGCGGGGGCGCGGCCGCGCCGGCGCGCATCGGCCCGTCCCCGCCCTCCGGGCCGCCGGCCCCGCGCACAGCCCGTCCAGAACCGAGAAAGAAGGTGGGAGCCCCGTGACCGCCCCCGAGCAGACCCTGCCCCGGTACCCGTTCAGCACCGACGGGGACCGGCTCTCCCCCCGCCTGGACGAGATGCGCGCCCGCTGCCCGGTGGCCCGGGTGGCCACCAACGGCGGCGACGAGGCCTGGCTGGTCACCGGGCACCGGGAGGCCCGGACGGTGCTGCGCGACCCCCGGTTCGCCCGGTCCCAGGTGGCCGCGGAGCACAGCCCGGTCCAGGACTCGCCGATCTTCGCCCCCGAGCTCCTCGACGCCCTGGAGTACCTGCGCCGGGCCGGTCTGTACGAGGAGGTCCGCCGGGCGCTCGGCCCGGACCTGCCGGACCTGCCGGAGGAGTGGCTGGCCGGCGAGGCCCGCGCGGCCCTGGCCGAGCTGCCCGGCCCCGGCGGCGGGCGGGCCGACCTGCAGCCGGCCTTCGCCGCGCGGCTGGCCGGCCGGGCCATGTGCAGGCTGCTCGGGCTGCCCGCGGCGGACCTGCCCCGGCTGGCCGCCTGGGCCGACACCGACCTCACCATGGGGCTGCCGACCGAGGCCGTGCACGCCAACTGGCGCGGGCTCCGCGACCACCTGATGGCGCGGATGGCGCCGTTCGCCGACGGGGAGCGCCCGCCCGGGGCCGGGCTGCTGCCCCGGCTGGCGGCCGCCAACGCGGCCGGCCCCGCCGACCCGGAGGGGGCGACCGGCCCGAACGGCGCGGCCGGCGCCACCGCCCGGGCGCTCACCCGCGAGCAGCTGGCCAACGTGCTCGGGGTGGTGTTCGTCGCCGGCTACGAGGACCTGGCGAGCTTCCTCGGGGTCGCCGCGTTCCACCTGCTGGGCCGCCCGGACGCCCTGGACGAGCTGCGCACCTGCCCGGAGTCGGCGCACGGCCACGTGGAGGAGGCGCTCCGGTTCAGCGTGGTGCTGGGCAACGCACTGGCCCGGATCGCCACCGAGGAGACCGAGCTGGCCGGGGTGCGGCTGAGCCCCGGGGAGATGGTGCTGGTCTCCACCGACGCCGCCAACCACGACCCGTCGGCCTTCCCCGAGCCGCACCGCTACATCCCGGAGCGCCGCCCCAACCCGCACCTGCGGTTCGGGCACGGCCCGCACTACTGCCCCGGGGCGCACCTGACCCGGGTGGTCTCCCGGGTCGCCTTCACCGAGCTGGCGCGGGTCCCCGGACTGCGGCTCGCGGTCCCGCCCGAGCAGGTCGGGTGGGTCCCGGACCGGATGGCGATCATGCCCGCCGCCCTGCCGGTGCACCGCCGGGCCTGACCTCTCCCCCGTCCCCTTTCGAGAAAGGCAGCGACCATGAACCGACCCGCCGTCATCCTGCTCAGCGGCGGCCTGGACTCCGCGACCGTGCTCGCCATGGCCGCGGAGCAGGGCTTCGCCCCCTACGCGCTGAGCTTCCGCTACGGCCAGCGGCACGCCGCGGAGCTGCGGGCCGCCCGCCGCACCGCCGAGCTCGCCGGCGTCGCCCGGCACGTGGTCGCCGACATCGACCTGCGCGTCTTCGGCGGCTCCGCGCTCACCGACGACATCGAGGTGCCCAAGGACTCCACCGACGAGGAGATCGCCTCCGGCATCCCGGTGACCTACGTGCCCGCCCGCAACACGATCTTCCTCTCCTTCGCGCTGGCCTACGCCGAGACCATCGGCGCGACCGACGTGTTCACCGGCGTCAACGCGGTCGACTACAGCGGCTACCCGGACTGCCGGCCGGAGTACCTGGCCGCCTACGAGGCGATGGCCAACCTCGCCACCAAGGCCGGTGTGGAGGGCGACCGGCGGCTGCGGCTGCACGCCCCGCTGATCGACCTCTCCAAGGGCGAGATCATCCGGGAGGGGCTGCGGCTGGGCGTCGACTACGCCGCCACGTCGAGCTGCTACGACCCGGACGAGGACGGCCGCGCCTGCGCCCGCTGCGACACCTGCCGGCTCCGCCTCAAGGGCTTCGCCGAGGCCGGCGTCCCCGACCCCGCGCCCTACCGGAGCACCCCGCGATGACCTACTTCATCAAAGAGATCTTCTACACCCTGCAGGGCGAGGGGGCGCACGCCGGCCGCCCCGCGGTGTTCTGCCGGTTCTCCCGGTGCAACCTGTGGACCGGGCTGGAGCGCGACCGGCACCGCGCGGTCTGCAAGTTCTGCGACACCGACTTCGTCGGCACCGACGGGGTGAACGGCGGCCGGTTCCGCACCGCCGGCGAGCTGGCCGACGCGGTCGAGAAGCAGTGGCTGCCGACCACCGCGGCGCACCGGTTCGTGGTGTGCACCGGCGGCGAGCCGCTGATCCAGCTGGACGCCGCCGCGGTGGACGCGCTGCACGACCGCGGCTTCGAGATCGCCGTGGAGAGCAACGGCACCCGGGTGCCGCCGCCCGGGCTGGACTGGCTCTGCATCAGCCCGAAGATCGGCTCGGAGCTGGTGGTGGAGCGCGGCGACGAGCTCAAGCTGGTCTACCCGCAGGAGGGCGGCGACCCGGCGCTCTTCGAGCACCTCGACTTCGGCTCGTTCCGGCTGCAGCCGATGGACGGCCCGGAGGTGGAGGAGAACACCCGCGCCGCCGTCGCCTACTGCCTGGACCACCCGCGCTGGAACCTGTCCCTGCAGACCCACAAGCAACTGGGGATCGCCTGATGAGCACCGCACCGGCCACGCCGGCCGCCCTGGACGCGCCGCTCCGGCACGGGGTGACCGTCCGGCACAACTTCGAGACCGCGCACCGCCTGCCGCACCTGGCGGGAAAGTGCGAGAACCTGCACGGCCACTCCTGGTGGGCCGAGGTGTCGGTGGCCGCACCGGAGCTGAGCGCCGGCACCGTGGTGGAGTTCGGCGCGTTCAAGTCCGGGCTGCGCGCCTGGATCGACGCCAACCTGGACCACGGCGCGATGCTCGGCGCCGACGACCCGCTGGCCAAGGCCCTGCCCGACCTGGGCAGCAGGGTCTACCGGTTCGGCGCCGCCGACCCGGCGCCCGCGGAGCGGTACGCCGCCGGCCTGCCCTACCCGACGGTGGAGGCGGTCGCCGAGCTCCTCGGCCGGGTCGCCGCCGACCTGCTCGGCTCCCTGGACACCGCCCCGGGCGCCCGGCTGCGCTCGGTGCACGTCCAGGAGACGCACGTCAACCGCGCCGAGTGGACCGGATGACCCGCCGCCCCGGCCGCCGCCGCGCAGCCCTCCGCCCGACCGCGGCCCGCCCGGCGGCCGCCCCGCACGCACGAGGAGCACACCCGTGACGACCGTGTCCACCCCGCCCGCCCGCGACACCGCGCGCACCGCCCCGAACGGCCCCCGCCCGGCCCGCGAAGCATCCCCGGACGGCGCCGCCGAGGACGCCCCCGCCCGGGAAGAGGCCGAGGCGGCGGGCGGAGCCCCCGCCCCGGACGACGCCCGACCGGCGGACGCACCGCAGGACGGCACGCTGCAGGACAGTGCACCGCAGAACGGCACGCCTCAGAACGGCACACTGCAAGACGGCGCACCTCACGACGGCACGCTGCAGGGCGACGCACCACAGAACGGCACGCCTCAGCACGGCATGTCTCAGGACGGCGTACTGCGGGACGGCGCGCCGCCGCGGGCCGCCGTCGAGCACGCCCGCGCCATGCTGGCCGAGCTCGGCCTGGCCTGCGACACCGAGTCCACCCGGCGGACCCCGGAGCGGTTCGTCGCCGCCCTCGCCGACATGACCCGCGGCCTGCGCCTGGACCCCGACCGCCACCTCGGCGTCCGGTTCCCGCCCGAGTCGGCGTCCCAGGGCGTGATCGCCGCCGTCGACGTCCCGTTCGTCGCGCTCTGCGAGCACCACCTGCTGCCGTTCCCGGGCCGGGCCACCGTCGCCTACCTGCCGGCGCCCGGCGCGCCCATCGTCGGCCTGTCCAAACTCGCCCGCCTGCTCCGCGAGTACGCGGCCCGCCCCCAGGTCCAGGAGCGGCTGGGCGAGCAGACCGTCGCCGCTTTGGACCGCATCCTCTCCCCGGCCGGCGCCGCCTGCCTGATCCGCTCCGAGCACGCCTGCATGACCCTCCGCGGCGCCGAGGCGCACGGCGCCGCCATGGTCACCACCCACCTCACCGGCGTCTTCGACACCGACCCGGTGCTCCGCGCCGAGATCCACCGCTTGGCCCCGTCCGCCCTCCGCTGACCGGCCCAGCCCCCGGGCGGGGAGACGCACCGACCGAACGGGTGCCGCCCCGGAACCGCCCCCAGCCGGGAGCGGTGCCGAGGAGCGGCGGCCCGACCGGCCTCCCGGGCACCCCGGCTCCGGACATCGGCCAGGCCGGCCCCGGCGGACACGGCCCGGCACAGGCAGGCGCGATCCGGCATGGGCCGACGGAGCGCCGCCGGGAGGCGGCGCAGGGTGATCGGATCGCGCCCATTGTGCACCCCGGCCACCACGGACGCGCCCCTCGTCCGCAGGCGGGCCGCGGTACGGCGCCGCCCGGAGGGCCGTCCGTCCACAGGGGCGGAAAACCGGATGCCCGGCCGGGGCGGCCGTTGCTAGCGTGCGCGGCATGGAGCAGCGGCCTGAGGACTTCGACGACCACCGGCTGACCGGCGCCCTGCGGGAGTGGGGCATCGACGCCGCGGAGACCGGCTACCTCCCGGTCGGTTTCGGCGACCACCACTGGTCGGTGACCGGCGCCGACGGGCGGCGGTACTTCACCACCCTGTCCGACCTGGCGTACAAGGAGTACTGCGGCCCGACCCCGGACGCCGCCTTCGCCGGGCTGCGCGACGCCATGGACACCGCGGTCGAGCTGGGCGAGCGCGGGCTGGGCTTCGTCGTCGCCCCGCTGCGCACCGGGGACGGGCGGAGCACGGTCCGGGTCGGCGGGCGCTACGCGCTGGCGGTCTTCCCGCACACGCCGGGCGCCGCCGGGCGGTTCGACGGCGAGCGCTCCACCGAGGAGCAGGAGCGGGTGCTGGACCTCCTCGCCGAACTGCACCGGCAGCCGCCGCCGGCGCGGACCCCGCGCACCTCCCTGCAGCCGCACGGGCGCGACCGGCTGGCGGCGGCGCTGGAGGAGACCGGCACGCCGTGGCGGGGCGGGCCGTTCGCCGAGCCCGCACGGGAGCTGATCGCGGCCTGCGCCGACGCGCTGCGCGACCGGCTGGCCGACTTCGACCGGCTCGCCGCCGAGGTGGAGCGGCGCGGCGCGGCGCAGGTGGTGACGCACGGCGAGCCGCACCCCGGGAACCTGATGGACGACGGGTCGGCACTGCGCCTGGTGGACTGGGACACCGCGGGCCTGGCCGTCCCCGAGCGCGACCTGTCCGGGTTCGGCACCGACCCGGCCCTGTTCGCCCGGTACACCGAGCGGACCGGCCACGCCCCCGACCCGGCCGCGCTCGCCCTCTACCCGCTCCGCTGGAACCTCGGCGAGGTCGCCGAGTACCTCGGCTGGTTCCGCGCCCCGCACACCCGCACCCGCGACACCGAGCAGGGCTGGCGGGGCCTGACCGAGACCGTGCACCACCTCGCCACCACCCCCGTCCCCCTCCCCTGACCCCGGCCTCGGGGCCCGCGAAGCGGGCCCGGCCATGCCCGCTTCCCCCACCGCGCGGCCCTGGGCGCGTCCGCGGCGGACGGGCCGCCCCGGTCCGCTCCCCCGTCCGCAGGGGCGGCGCGGGGTCAGTGCGGTCGTGATCGGAAGTCGGCCCAGAGGTCCACGGCCTGTTCCAGATCGAGGGCGGCCACGTCCTCAGGGAGCATGCCGACGGTATGGATCAGGCGTTCGGCCAACCAGTCCGGGACGGGTTCTCTCGTGGGAGGCGATTCATGCGCCGCCCTCTCCGCCGGTCTGCCGAGGTGCTCGATGACGGCCGCGAGTTTCCGGGCGGCGGGGGTGTTCTCCGATGCCGCCCGGACTCTCCGGGAGGCCTCGGCGTAGACCTGGGCGTCCGCTCGCGCCCCGACCGCCCGGACCTCGCAGATCTCCACGTGTTTCTCGTCGGTGACGCGGTACACGACACGCCAGGTGTCGCGTCCTACGACCAGTTTGCGGAACCCCGTGGGTTCGCCGCCCAGGGGGTATCCGGCTTCTGGGTCCTCCTCCAGAAGAAGGACCTTCTTGAGGACCTTGGGAACGGCGTCCGGGCCGAGTCGCCGCAGATCGGCGACGGGGCGGTTCAGACGCCCCGTGCTCACCTGCGCCTGGTGGCATCCGGATGCCCCCCGTCCCCCTGCCCGCACGGGATGCGGGGTCGGGCTCCGGCCGGGGGCGGGCCGAACAGGGCGTCGAGGTGGGCGTCGAGGACCGCGGCGGCCTCCTCCGGGGCGGTCTGGCCGGTCAGGGCGTGCAGGGCGAGGCCTTCGACCAGGGCCGCCAGGCCGGCCGCGGCGGCCGGTTCGGGGATTCCCGGCGGGGCGGTCCCCTCGGCCCGGGCGGCGCGGAGCCGGTCGGCGATGAACGCGCGGAGCCGGTCGCCGCCCCGGTGCAGGGGCCCGGCCGCGTCCGGGCGGACCGTGGCGTAGGCGTGGAAGGCGAGCGCGACCCGCCCCTCGGCCAGCCGCGGCCCGTCCAGCGGGAGCAGCTGCCGGAGCAGGGCGCCGACGGCGTCCCGGGGCGGCGCGTCCGGCGCGGGGGCGCCCTCCGCCGCCATCCTGGCCTCGATGTTCTCCGCGACGGCGCCCATCGCGAAGGCCATCATCTCGTCCTTGGACCGGAAGTAGTGCTGCACCATGCCCGCGGAGACCCCGGCCTCCGCGGCGACGTGGCGCAGGCTCACCGCCTCCAGGCCGCGATCGGCGGCCAGGCGGGTCAGGGCGTCGGCGATCTGGGCGCGGCGGGCGCGGTGGTCGACTCTCTTCGGCACCGCCCCAGTTTTTCACAATGCAGTCGCATTGACACCCGCGGAGGGGCATCGTTACATTGCAGTCGTATTGGAAAACGCGGCCGACGCGCCCCGGCGGACGGGCCGCCGACCACCGGAGGCGACCATGCCGGACACCTCTGTCCTGCCCTTCGACCGCCCGCGCCCGATCGACCCGCCGCCGGCCTACGCCGAGCTGCGCCGGACCGCCCCCGTCACCCGGGTGCTCACCCCGGAGGGTGCCCCCGCCTGGCTGGTGACCTCCTACGACGCCGCCGTGCGGGTGCTCACCGACGCCCGCTTCGGGGTCACCCCGCCCACCGGGCGCGACCCCGGGAACGAGACCCTGTTCCAGGACGGCGAGCCGCACGCCCGGCTGCGGCGGCTGGTCGCCAAGGCGTTCACCCCGCGCCGCATCGCCGCGCTGCGGCCCGGCGTGGAGGCGGCCGCCGCCGAGCGGGTCGCCGCGATGGCCGCCGCCGGCCCGCCCGCCGACCTGATGGCCGACCTGGCCGCGCCGCTCTCCCTCGCCGTCATCGGCGACCTGCTGGGCGTGCCCGCGGCCGCCCGGGACCGGCTGCGCGGGGCCGCCGAACCCGCCCTCACCGAGGGCACCCCGCAGGCCTGGGGCGCGTTCATCGGCTACGCCGGCGAGCTGATCGCCGCCAAGCGCGCCGAACTCGGCGACGACCCGCTCAGCGCGCTGATCGCGGTGCACGACGCCGACGACGGCCGGCTCACCGACGGCGAGCTGTCCGCCATGGCCATGACGCTGGCCGGATCCGGCTACCTCAGCACCGCCAACACGATCTGCACCGGGGCGATCCTGCTGCTCGACTCCGGCCGGCTGGCCGAGTACGCGGCCGCCCCGGAGCGCGCCGCCGCCGTCACCGAGGAGCTGCTGCGCCGGCTCGCCGGCACCACCGGCGAGGTGATGCCGCGCTGGGCCGCCGCGGACGCCGAGGTCGGCGGCGTGCGCATCGCCGCCGGCGACATGGTGCTGGTCCGCCTGGAGGCCGCGCACCACGACCCGGACCGGTTCGGCGACCCCGCCCGGCTCGACCCGGACCGCGCCCCCGCCGACCACATCGCGTTCGGCCGCGGCCCGCACCACTGCCTCGGCGCCGCCCTGGCCCGCACCGAGGTCACCGCCGCGCTGCGCGCCCTCGCCGCCGGCCTGCCCGGCCTCCGCCTCGCCGTCCCGGTCACCGGGATCCCGTGGGTCAGCGGCTTCATCGACTCCGGCCCGTCCCGGGTCCCGGTCGCCTGGTGACCGCCGCCCCGGGCCTCCCCGGCCGGGCGGGGCGGCCGTCCGCGCGCCGCCCGGCCCCCGCCGTCCCCACCGGACGGCGGCCCCGGCGGCCGGCCCCGTACGCGGTGCCGGCCGGAGGCAGACTGGAGGGGAGTCCGGGGCGCGGGGGCGTCCGGGGACGGATGCGGCCGCGGCCTGCGATTCGGTAGAGGTCGGCAAAAGGCGGGTAAAGCGCAGAGATGACCGAACGCAAGCATGGACGCACCCCCCGGCGTGCGGCGGCGGCCGCCGCGCTCGCCGTGTCCGCCGTCGTCCTCCCCCTTCCGACGTCCCCGCTGACCGGGACCGCCGAGGCCGCCGCGGCGCCGGCGGTGTTCTCCCCGGCCTCCGCCTCCGACCAGCTCCGCCACGGCGACTCCGGCGCCGAGGTGAAGGAGGTCCAGGAGCGGCTGATCGAGCTCGGCTACTGGATCGACTCCGCCGACGGCCACTTCGGCACCGTCACCGTCCAGGCGGTGCACGCGCTGCAGAAGGCCGCCGGGATCGACCGGGACGGCATCGTCGGCCCGGACACCCGCGAGGCGCTCGACGAGGGCGTCCGCCCCTCGGCGCAGAGCTCCTCCGGCGAGGTGGTCGAGATCGACCTGGAGCGGCAGCTGCTCCTGGTGGTCTCCGACGGCGAGGTCGAGCAGGCCTTCAGCACCTCCACCGGCTCCGGCGAGACCTACGAGCAGGACGGCGCGGAGCACGTCGCCACCACGCCCACCGGCGAGTACACCGTCTTCCGCGAGGTCGACGCCTGGGACCCGGGCCCGCTCGGCGCGCTGTACAAGCCCAAGTACTTCAACGGGGGCATCGCCGTGCACGGCTACACCTCCGTCCCCACCTACCCCGCCTCGCACGGCTGCGCCCGGGTGAGCCTGCCCGCGATGGACTGGCTCTGGGACAGCGGCCGCCTCGACGTCCACGACACCGTGCTGGTGTACTGACCGCCCCGCCCCGGGCGCCGCTCACCGGCGTCCGGGGCCCGAACCCGGGCTTCACCGGGGGTCTTCGACCGGCCGCGCCGGTCCGGTTCGGTGCCGCAGCGCCCGGGCGGACTCCGCCCCGCCGGCCCGACCCCTCTCCTCCGGCCCGCTGCCGCCGGCCGGGGTCGGCGGGCGCCCGCCGCCGGTCCTCAGCCGAACGCCCCGGAGGCCCGGTCCGGGAGGAACGCCTCCGGACCGCTACCGGCCGCCGTTCCCGCCGCCGCTCCAGGCCGACCAGAGTTCGGCGTAGCGGCCGCCGCGGGCCACCAGCTCGTCGTGGGTGCCCTGCTCGGCGACGCGGCCGGACTCCAGCACGACGATCCGGTCGGCGGTGACCGCCTGGGCGAGGCGGTGCGCGACGACCAGGGCGGTGCGCCCCTCGACCGCCGCCTGGGCGGCACGCTCCAGGTCGCGGGCGCCGGCGCTGCCCGCCTCCGCGCTGGCCTCGTCCAGGATCGCCACCGCCGGATCGGCCAGGACCAGCCGGGCCAGGGCGAGCTGCTGCCCCTGGTAGGCGGTGAGCCGGGCGCCGCCCTCGCCGACCACGGTGTCCAGGCCCTCGGGGAGCGCCTCCGCCCAGCCGCGCGCGCCGACCGTCTCCAGGGCGGCGGCCACCCGGTCCGGGCCGGCCTCCGGGTCGGCCAGCCGGACGTTGTCGGCCAGCGTCCCGGCGAACACGTGCGCCTCCTGGCTGACCAGGGCCTTGTGCCGGCGCAGCGCACCGGGGTCGATCCGGTCCAGGGGCACCCCGCCGAGCAGCACCGTGCCCTCGGCCGGGTCGATGGCTCCGGCGACCGCCGAGGCCAGGGTGGTCTTCCCGGCGCCGCTCGCGCCGACCAGCGCCACCTGCTCGCCGGGGGCGACGGCCAGCGTGACGCCGTCCAGCACCGCCGGTCCGCCGTCGTAGCGGTGGCCCACCCCGCGCAGCTCGATCCCGCCGTCGGCCGGCCGCTCCGCGTCGGCGGGCGCGGCGGCCTCCGGCAGCAGGGTCACCCCGGCCATCCGGGCCAGGCTCGCCCCCGCCGACTGGATGTCGTTGAAGGTCGTCATCAGCGCGCCGAGCGGCCCGAAGAGCCGGTGGAAGATGAGCGCGGCGGCGGTGGCCGCGCCGACCGTGACGGCCTCCGCGCCGACCAGCCAGAAGCCCGCCGCGACGATCGCCGACAGCCCGACGCACTCGGCGGCGTTCATCCCGCCCGCGAACAGGGTGAACTTGCGGAAGACGCGGAGCACCGCGCCCCGGGCGGCGTCCGACTTCTCGTCGATCAGCGCGGCGCGCTCGCCGTGCATCCGGTAGGCGTGCACCGTCTCCGCGCCGTGCAGGGTGCCGACCAGGGCCTGGGCCCGCTCGCCCAGCAGTTCGCGCTCCTCGGCGTAGAGCGGCGCCGAGCGCGGCAGGTACCAGCGGAGCGCGATCACGTAGACCGGCAGCGCGCACGCGCCCGCCAGGCCCAGCCGCCAGTCCAGCGCGCCCATGCCGCCGAGCGCCAGCACCACGGTGATCAGCGAGGAGAGCACCATCGGAGCCTTCTCCCGGACCGTGTCACCGACCACCGCCACGTCGTCGGAGACCCGGGAGAGCAGGTCGCCGCCGCTGAGCCGGGACAGCACCGGCGCGGGCAGGCGCAGCGCGCGCTCCACCACGTCCTCGCGGAGCCGGGCCAGGGCGGTCTCGCCGACCCGGGCGACCAGCACCACCTCGACCGTCTTCAGCAGCCCGGCCGCCACCGCGGAGACCGCGATGGCGGCGGCGAGCACGCCGACCCGCTCCGCGCCCCGCCCCTGCACGACCGCGTCGACCAGCATGCCGAGGATCCACGGCGCCGCCAGCGCGCACAGGTTGGCCGCGACGCTCACCGCCAGCGCGGCCGCGCCCGCCCCGCGCGCCCGCCCGAAGGCGGCCCGCGCCACGGCCCAGGTCTGCCGGGCGGACGCCACGGGCAGCATCCGGTGTGCGCTCTCCCCGGTCATCCCCGCACCCCTTGCACGTCGTCGGTCCCCTGTCTGGTCCGCTGCTCCGGCGCGTCCGGCGCGCACCGGGCGGTCACCGCAGCACCGCCCGGGCGTAGCCGGCGTCCGATGCGGACAGCTCCGCGTGCGTGCCCTCGGCGGCGACCCTGCCGTCCGCGACGACCAGCACCCGGTCGGCGCGGGCGAGCAGCGCCGGGCTGGAGGTCAGCACGGCGGTGGAGCGGTCCGAGCCGGGGCCGTGCCGCAGCGCGCGCAGCCCTTCGGCGATGTTCTCCTCGGTGACCGCGTCCACCGCGGTGGTGGGGTCGTGCAGGACCAGCACCGGCGGGTCGGCGGCCAGGGCGCGGGCCAGGCCGACGCGCTGGCGCTGGCCGCCGGAGAGGGTGGTTCCGCGGTCGGTGACCGGCGCGTCCAGCCCGCCGGGGACGGTCCGGACCACCTCGTCGGCGGCGCTGGCGCGCAGCGCCGGACCGATGTCGCCGTCTCCGCCGCCCACTCCGGCCAGCACGTTCGAGCGGAGCGTCCCCTCGAACAGGTCGACGTCGTGCGGCTCGGCGAGCAGCCCCGGGCGGATCGCCGCCCGGCCCTCCCGCTCGGCCGCGGGCACCCGCCCGGAGAGCAGCGCGAAGAGCGCCTGGGCGTCGGCGGGCTCCAGGCAGACGACGCCGAGCAGCTCGCCGGGGCCCAGCACCAGGTCGAGGCCGTCCAGGGTGGCGTGGCGGACGCCCTTGAGCTCCACCCGCGCCTCGGGGTCGGCGGGGGCCTCCGCCGGTTCCGCGCCGACTTCGGCCGCGCCCAGCCGGAACGGCGCGTCCACCACACCGGCCAGCCGGTCCGCCGAGGCGCGGGAGACCGCGAAGCCCATCGCGTACATGCCGAGCTCGCGCACGGGCTCGGTGAGGAACTGCGCCAGGCCGACGATGGTGACCAGCTCTCCGACGCTGATCCGGCCCTGGATCGCGGCGGTGCCGGCGAACCCGGCGACCCCGGCGAGCAGCAGGCCCCCGCCCATGGTGGTCGCCCCGAGGTACAGGCCGCTGGGCAGCGCGGCGCGCAGCGCGCTGCGCAGGGCGGTCTCGCTGGACTCCCGGTAGCGCCGCGCCGCGTTCTCCTCGGCACCGATGCCGCGCAGCGCGGGCAGGCCGCGGACCAGGTCGGTGGCGAGCCCCGCGGTGCGGGCCACCGCCGCCTGCTGGGCGGTGGCGCGCCGGGTGAGCAGCGGGCCGGCCAGCTGCACCGCGGCGACCAGAACCGGGACCGCGACCAGCACGCCCGCGCCGAGCGCGGTGTCGATGCGGAGCAGGGAGACCGCGGCGACGGCCAGCCCGACGACGGTGGCGAACGCGGCCGGGATGAAGTGCAGCATCCGGGCGGTCCGGTCGGCGTCGGAGGTGGTGACGCTGAGGAGTTCGCCGGAGCGCAGCCCGGTGTCGGCGCGGCGCGGGTCGATCGCCCGGGCGGACGCCTCCACCCGGAGCAGGTGCGACTCCTGCTGGACCGCGGCGACCAGGGAGCGCGCCCCGTACCGCCAGGAGAGCGTGAGCACGGTGAACAGCGCGGCCAGCCCGGCGAGGGAGAGCGCCAGCGCGGTGCCGTCGCCGGTCGCGACGGCCCGGTCGATGATGGTGCCGATGGCCACCGGCACCAGCGCCTCGGCGGCCTGGTGCAGTGAGGTGCCGGTGATGCCTGCGGCCAACCGGCCGCGGTTGCGCACCAGCGCACGCCGCATGATCCGGCGGCCGCCGGCGGACTGCCTTTCGGACATTGCTCTCCAGAACGGGGCAGAGGAACTCAGGTAAGGCTATCCTGACGAGCCTTCTCCCCTGAGCCCGGCCTCCCCGGCCTCCGGGAACGATCCTGTCCTCTCCGCCGCCCCGGCACCAATGGTTTTCCGCCGCCCCGGTGATCGGGGCCCTGGCGGAGCGCTCCGCCAGGGCCCCGATCACCGGGGAGGAGGGCGGGCCCCGCACGGCAGCGGCCTAGCATCGCCCCATGCCCGAGACCTTTCCCCGCTCCGCCTTCGACCAGATCGTGGTCAACGCCGCCGACCCGCCCGGGCTGGCCCGGTTCTGGGGCGCCCTGCTCGGCGCCGAGCCGGTGGACCGCGCCGACGGGTGGGCCTACCTGCCCGCCGCGCACGGGCGGCCGCGGATCTCCTTCCAGCCCGATCCGGACCCGGCGTCCGGCCCGGTCCGGCTGCACCTGGACGTGCGGACGGCCGACCTCCCCGCCGCGGCGGCGGCCGCGGCCGGCCTGGGCGCCTCGCCCGAAGGCCCCCCGGTCACCGACGAGCAGGGGTCGTTCCAGGTGATGCGGGACCCGGAGGGCAACGTGTTCTGCCTGACCGCCCCGGGCGGCCGGGCCCGGTAGCCGGTGACCGGGCCCCGTCGGAGCGCTCCGGTGGGGCCGCGGTGCCGAGATCACCGGGGATGCGGGCCGGGGGCAGGGGCCCGTGGACATGGGGAGGGCGGGGCTGCGCCGACCGCTGAGTCCGGCGCCGCCCCGCCCCCTTCAGTCCACTGTCCGCGAGAAGGGGAAGGCGCGTCAGTCGTGGACGACGGCGCCGGAGTCCTCGCAGGCCGCGCCGGCGTTGCCGAGGATGCCGATGGCGTTGCCGCAGACGTTGATCGGCACGTTGGCGTCGACGACCAGCTGGTTGCCGCCGAGGATCGAGCCGTTGCCGGAGGTCTCGATCTCGTCACCGCCGTGGTGGTGGCCGTAGCCGCCCGCGTAGGCGGTGCCCGCGCCGAGCATGAGGACCCCGGCGGAGGCCACGGTGACGGCACCGGCGGCGATCATCTTCTTCAGCATGTGATTCCGTCCTCTTGATCCAGAGGCGCCCGCGCCGATGCGGGCACCCCGATTACAGCCGATGGTGTCCGAGCGGACACGGAGCGTGCCCGCCACCCCCCATATCTAGCCACAGGAACACCATTCCTGCTCGCATTTCCCGGAAAATTAGTTTCCTCGCGTGTTATTCACGTTCTCTACCGCCCGGGTACGGGGGACTACCATCATGGCGCCGCGAAGCGCCGCAGTCCTGCCACGACATACGGTCAGACCGAAAATAGGGTGTCGATCGGCGGCCCGCACCGCGGCGACCGGCCCCGACCGCCGCCCCACGACGCCCCGCGGAGGCCCCATGCCGCCGGACACCCACATCGGCCCGCACCTCCTCTCCCGGCTGCTGGGCGACTGGTCCGCGGGCCCGGGCCGGACCGGGGCCCGGCTCGCCGGCGCGATCTCCCGGCTGGTCCGCACCGGCCTGCTCCCCCAGGGCTCCCGGCTGCCCTCCGAGCGCGCCCTCGCCGAAGTGCTCGGCCTGGCCCGCAGCACCGTCACCGACGCCTACGACCTGCTCCGCTCCTCCGGCGCGATCGCCAGCCGCACCGGCGCCGGCACCTACGTCACCCGCTCGCCGCGGACCGCCGGCGCCCGCGGCGACGGCCGGCTGCACTCCTTCGCCGACGCCCCGCGGGCGCCCGGGTCGCACCGGATCGACCTGCGCTCCGCCGCGCTGCCCGCCGCCCCGCAGGTCCGCGAGGAGCTGCTCCGCCCGGACCCGGTCGGCCTCGACGCCCTGCTCGGCGGGCACGGCCTGCTCCCCGAGGGCCTGCCGGCGCTGCGCGAGGCCGTCGCCCGCTACCACACCCGCCTCGGCCTGCCCACCGGCCCGGAGCAGGTGCTGGTGACCTCCGGGGCCCAGCAGGCGATGCGGCTCCTCTTCGCCGACCTCCTCGACCCCGGCGGCTGCGCCCTGGTGGAAGAGCCGACCTACCGGGGCGCCATCGAGGCGCTGCGCGCGGCGGGCGCCCGCGTCGCCACCGTGCCCAGCGGCCCGGAGGGCGCCGCGCCGGCCGAGGTCCATGCCGCCGTCGCCGCCGAGCGCCCGGCGCTGGTGCTGCTCCAGACCACCGTGCACAACCCCACCGGCTCGGTCCTGCCCGAACCGCGCCGGCGCGCCCTGGCCGACCTCGGCGGGGCCCGGCTCATCGACCACTCCGCCCCGCGCGACACCCTGATCGACGGACCGCAGCCGACCCCGGTGGCGGCGTTCGCCCCCGGCGCGATCACCGTCGGCAGCGCGGCGAAGGGCTTCTGGGGCGGGCTGCGGGTCGGCTGGATCCGTGCCGACCCGGGCACCGTGCGCCGGCTCGCCGAGGCCAAGGGCGCCGAGGACCTCGGCTCCTCGCTCCCCGCCCAGCTGGCCGCGGCCCGTCTGCTGGACCGGGCGGAGGAGGCGCGCGCGCACCGGGCCGAGGCGCTGGGCCGCGCCCGCGGCCTGATCCTGGAGGCGCTGGCCGACCGGCTGCCGGACTGGCGCCCGCAGGTCCCGGCGGGCGGCGCGTCGCTCTGGGTCGCCCTGCCCCCGGACCGGCCGGCCCCCGCGTTCGCCGAGCACGCCCGCGCGCACGGCGTCGACCTGCTGCCCGGTCCGGTCTTCAGTGCCCGGGACGGGCTGACAGACCGGCTGCGGCTGGCCTATTCCGCACCCGCCGCCGAGCTGCTCGAGGCGGTGGACCGGCTGGCCTCGGCCTGGCGCTCCTTCCGCTGACCTCGGCGGGCGCAGGCCACTCGGTGCGAATCGGCCGTTGCCTTGCGGGGTGCAGCGGGAAGACCCTCGTGTGCACCGCCCCGAGACCCCCGGGACCGAGCCCTGGGGGCGGGGCACGGACCGGACCCGCGCGGCGCGGCCGCGCGGCAGGACGCGAGGAGGCGGGCCTTCCATGTCGAGCACCGACGGCAGCGGACCCGGCGAGCTGCCCACCCAGCTCTTCGACTGGGGCCGGATCAAGTGGCGGGTGTCGCTGCGGAACCGGCCGGACAGCGCGGTGAGCGTCGGCGACGTCGCCGTCTTCCCCGGCAAGGGGCACGCCCGGCACCTGCACCCCGGCTCCGACGAGGTGATCTACGTGCTGTCCGGCACCGGCGAGCAGACCGTGGACGACGGTCCGGCGTTCCCGATCGCCGCCGGCGACGTGGTGCACATCCCGCGCGGCACCCCGCACTCCACGCACAACACCGGCTGGACCACGCTGCAGCTGGTGGTGGTCTACGGCCCGGCCGGCGCCGAGGAGGAGCTGCGCGGCGCCCCCGACTTCCGCGAGGTGCCGGCCGGCACCGGGCACCCGGTGGAGAACGGATGACCGCCCCCGCACGGGCCGCCGCGGAACGGGCCGCCGCACAGCCCGCCGTCGCGGTGCTGGGCACCTTCGACACCAAGGCCGCCGAGTGCTGCTTCGTCGCCGACCGGCTGGCCGCCGACGGGATCCGCCCGGTCCTGGTGGACTGCGGCGTCTTCGGCCCGGCCGCCGACGTCCCGCGCGGCCCGGACATCGCGCACACCGAGGTGGCCCGGGCCGCCGGGCACGACGCCGCGGAGCTCGCCGCCGCGGGCGACCGGGGCGCCGCGGTCGCCGCGATGGCCGAGGGCGCCCGCGCGGTCCTGCTCCGGCTGCACGGCGAGGGCCGGCTGGCCGGCGCGGTCGCCGCGGGCGGCACCGGGGGCACCTCGATCGCCGCGTACGCGATGCGCGCGCTCCCGCTGGGCCTGCCCAAGGTGGTCGTGTCCACCGCGGCCTCCGGCGACACCGCCCCCTACGTGGGCGAGAGCGACCTGGTGCTGATGCCCAGCGTGGTGGACGTGTCCGGGATCAACTCGGTCTCCGCGCGGATCCTGTCCAACGCGGCCGACGCGGTGGCCGGCATGGTGCGCGGCGCCCCGGTCGGCCACCGGCCGCCCGGTCCGACGGTCGCGGCGAGCATGTTCGGGGTGACCACGCCCGCCGTCACGCACGCCCGGCACCTGCTGGAGGAGCAGGGCCGCGAGGTGCTGGTCTTCCACATGACCGGGGCCGGCGGGCGGACCCTGGAGGCCCTGGCCGACCGGGGCGAGCTCAGCGGGATCCTGGACCTCACCACCACCGAGCTCGCCGACGAGCTGGCCGGCGGGGTGATGTCGGCGGGCCCGGGCCGTCTGACCGGGGGCGGCCCGGACACCCCGCGGGTGGTCTCGGTCGGCGCCCTGGACATGGTGAACTTCGGTGCCCGGGACACCGTGCCGGAGCGCTACGCCGACCGGCTGCTGTACGTGCACAACCCGGCGGTCACCCTGATGCGGACCACCCCGGAGGAGTGCGCGGAGCTCGGCGCCCGGCTGGCGGCCCGGGTGGCCGCGCTGCCGGCGCCGACCGCCGTGCTGCTGCCGCTGCGCGGCGTCTCGGCCGTCTCCACCGAGGGCGGGCCGTTCCACGACCCGGCCGCCGACGCCGCGCTGTTCGGCGCGGTCCGGGACGGGCTGGCCGGCACCGCGGTGCGCCTGGTCGAGCTGGACACCCACATCAACGACCCGGTGTTCGCCGAGACCGCGGTGGAGCTGCTGGACGGGCTGCTGAGCTGAGGCCCGGGGCCGGCCCGGCCCCGGGCAGGACCTGAACGACCACGACGACGAGGGGGAGAGGCATGGGCAGGGTTCCCAGAGAGGCGATCCTGGAGCGGATCCGGGAGAAGCGGGAGCGGCGGGCGCCGATCATCGGCGGCGGGGCGGGCATCGGCCTGTCCGCCAAGTCCCAGGAGGCCGGCGGGGTCGACCTGCTGGTGGTGTACAACTCCGGCCGGTACCGGATGGCCGGCCGCGGCTCGCTGGCCGGGCTGCTCGCCTACGGCAACGCCAACGAGATCGTGGTGGACATGGCGCGCGAGGTGCTCACCGCGGTGGCCGACACCCCGGTGCTGGCCGGGGTGAACGGCACCGACCCCTTCTGCGACCTCGACGTGTTCCTGCCGCGGCTGGCCGAACTGGGCTACTCGGGGGTGCAGAACTTCCCCACGGTCGGGCTGATCGACGGGGTGTTCCGGGCCAACCTGGAGGAGACCGGGATGGGCTTCGCGCACGAGGTGGAGCTGATCCGCCGCGCCCGTGCACTGGACCTGTTCACCTCGCCCTACGTCTTCTCCGAGGAGGACGCCGCGGCGATGGCCGAGGCCGGCGCCGACGTGGTCGTCTGCCACCTGGGGCTGACCACCGGCGGCCGGATCGGCGCGGAGACCGCGCTCAGCCTGCCCGAGTGCGCGGAGCGGATCGACGCCTGGTCCCGCGCGGCGCTGGCGGTCCGTCCCGACGTCACCGTGCTCTGCCACGGCGGCCCGATCGCCGAGCCGGACGACGCCCGGTACATCCTGCGCACCTGCGAGAACGTGCACGGCTTCTACGGGGCCTCGTCGATGGAGCGGCTCCCGGTGGAGGAGGCGCTGACCGCCCGGACCCGGGAGTTCACCGAGATCGGGTTCTGATCCGCGGGGTACGCCGAGGGGCGGCCGGACGGTGTTCCGGTCCGCCCCTTATTCCCCTTCTCCCCGATTGAGCGCTTCCATGCCGTTCGCGAAGTACCACCGATGAAACCGATGAAAAAATCCGCCGAAGAACCGGGAATTCACCCGAAAACCGGATCGGTGCGGCATTCTCGGAACCGAGCCCCTGTTCTGTCGGGCCTCCCGCGTACGATGGACGTTCCTTGAGCGAGAAGGGTCCCGCTGATGGGCGAACAGCGTTTGGACGAGACACTCGAACAGCACCGCGGCGAGCTGACCGGGCACTGCTACCGGATGCTCGGCTCGGCCTTCGAGGCCGACGACGCGGTCCAGGAGACCCTGGTCCGGGCGTGGAAGGCGCACGACCGGTTCGAGGGGCGCTCGGCGCTGCGCTCCTGGCTGTACCGCATCGCCACCAACGTCTGCCTGGACATGCTCCAGGGCCGGCAGCGCCGCGCCCGCCCGGTCGACCTCGCCCCGGCCGGCACCTGCGCCGGGCCGCTCGGCGCCCCGCTGCCCGAGTCGGCCTGGGTCCAGCCGATCCCGGACGAGCGGGTGCTCTCCCCCGAGGCCGACCCCGCCGAGGCGGTGGTCTCCCGGGAGTCGATCCGGCTCGCCTTCATCGCCGCCCTGCAGTTCCTGCCGCCCCGCCAGCGCGCGGTGCTGATCCTGCGCGAGGTGCTGCGCTGGAAGGCCGCCGAGGTCGCCGAGCTGCTGGACACCTCGGTCCCCTCGGTCAACAGCGCGCTGCAGCGGGCCCGCGCCACCCTCGCCGAGCACGGCGCCGAGGCCGCCGGCACGTCCGGCCGCCGCCCGGACATGGACGACGAGCACAGGGAGCTGCTCGCCAAGTACGTCGACATCTTCGAGCGGTACGACATCGCCGCCCTGGTCACGCTGCTCCGCGACGACGCCGCGATGACCATGCCCCCGTTCGAGCTCTGGCTGCGCGGCCACGAGGACATCGCCGGCTGGATGCTCGGCACCGGCGAGAAGTGCCGCGGTTCGGTGCTGGTGCCCACCGCGGCCAACGGCGCCCCGGCCTTCGGCCACTACCACCCGGCCGACGACGGCGGCCACGACCCGTGGGCGCTGCAGATCCTGGACATCGAGGACGGCGCCATCACCGGGCTGCACTTCTACCTGGACACGCCGGAGCTGTTCCCGCTGTTCGGCCTGCCGCCCCGGCTGGAGCCCGGGTCCCGGTCCTGACCCCCTCCGCCCGATCGGGCACCGCCCGCACCGCGCCCCGGACCGCCGACCGGTCCGGGGCGCGGTGCCGCGGGCCGCGCGCCTCCGGCGCCGGAGGCGCGCGGCCACGCTCGGTGAAACCCGGGCCGGGATTGAACCGCGGAGCCCCCGCCCCCGTCACAGCCCTGGAGGGAGGGTCCCTCCCGCCCGTGCCGGCGGTCCGGGCGGCCGTCCATGGAGGGGTACATGGGCCTGTTCGACGCCATCCGCGGCGAGCTCATCGACATCATCGAGTGGCTGGACGACAGCCGGGACACCATGGTGTGGCGGTTCCCCCGGCACGACAACGAGATCAAGATGGGCGCCAAGCTCGTCGTCCGGGAGTCGCAGAACGCGGTCTTCATCAACGAGGGGCGGCTGGCCGACGTCTTCCCTCCGGGCACCTACACCCTGCAGACGCAGAACATGCCGGTCCTGTCCACCCTCAAGGGCTGGAAGTACGGCTTCGACTCGCCGTTCAAGGCCGAGGTGTACTTCGTCAGCACCCGGCGGTTCACCGACATGAAGTGGGGTACCAAGAACCCCGTCATGCTGCGCGACCCGGAGTTCGGCCCGGTCCGGCTGCGCGCGTTCGGCGGGTTCTCCGCGCGGATCACCGACCCCGGCCGGTTCGTCGCCGAGCTGTCCGGCACCGACCCGGCGTTCCGCACCGGGGAGATCGAGGGCCACCTGCGGCAGATGATCACCGGCCGGCTCGGCCCGGCGCTGGCCAAGACCTCGGCCCGCACCCCGGTGCTGGACCTGGCGGCCGGCCAGGAGGAGATCGCGGACAAGGTCGCCGCCGCGCTCAGCGTCGACCTCGCCGACATCGGCGTGGAGATCCCCCGGTTCATCATCGAGAACGTCTCCTTCCCCGAGGAGGTCGAGCAGGCGCTGGACAAGCGGACCCAGATGGGGATCCTCGGCGACATGGGGGAGTACTCCCGGTTCCAGGCGGCCAACGCGATGGAGAGCGCCGCGCAGAACCCCGGCGGCGCCGCGGCCGACGGGATGGCGATGGGCATGGGCATCGCCGCCGCCCAGCAGATGGCGCAGAGCGCCGGCCCGGCCCCGCAGGCGCAGCCGGCCCCGCAGGCGCAGCCGGCACCGCAGGCCCCGGCGCAGCCGGCCGCCGTCCCCCCGCCCCTCCCGCAGCAGGCGCAGTGGTTCATCGCGGTCGGCGGGCAGCAGCAGGGCCCGTTCCCCGCCGACCGGCTGCCCGCCCAGGTCTCCTCCGGCGCGCTCACCCCGCAGAGCCTGGTCTGGAAGGAGGGCATGGCGCAGTGGACCCCGGCCGCCCAGGTGCCCGAGCTGGGCGCGCTGTTCGGCGGCGCCACCCCGCCCCCGCTCCCGCCGCAGTAGCCCCGGACTCCCCCATCCCCTGAAGGACCGCCGATGAACCACCCTTCCCCACCGCCGGCGCCCGCCTCAGTCCCGTGCGGCAGCTGCGGCGCCGACCTGCACTTCAAGCCCGGCACCGCGGCGCTGCAGTGCCCCTACTGCGGCCATCAGCAGAAGATCGGCGCCCCCGAGCGGCGCGTCCGCGAGCACTCCTTCGCCAAGCTGGCCCAGGTCAAACGGGAGCGGACCCGCTTCGTCGAGCAGGAGCTGGTCTGCCAGGGCTGCGGCGCGCACGTGCAGGGCGAGGGGATCTCCTTCGCCTGCCAGTTCTGCGCCTCGCCGCTGGTCGCCGACTCCTCGGTGGACCCGCAGGTGCCGCCCGAGGCCGTGCTGCCGTTCCAGGTGGACACCGGCGCGGCCCGGGACGGCCTGCGCACCTGGGCGCGGACCCGCTGGTTCGCGCCGAACGGCCTGAAGAGGATCGCCGACGCGGAGAGCATGCGCAGCACCTACCTGCCGCACTGGACCTACGACGCGCGGACCGAGTCGGACTACCGGGGCAAGCGCGGCGAGTACTACTACGTCACCGAGACCTACACCGTCACCGAGGACGGCAAGACGGAGACGCGGACCCGGAAGGTGCGCAAGACCCGGTGGCACCCGGCCCGCGGGACGGTCTCCCGCAGGTTCGACGACGTGCTGGTGCACGCCACCACGAAGGTCCCCGAGGACCACCTGGCGCGGTTGGAGCCGTGGCCGCTGAAGAAGGCGGTCGCCTTCGACCCGCGGTACCTCGCCGGCCACCAGGCCCTCCGCTACGACGTGGAGCCGGAGGCCGGGCTGGACACGGCCAAGGAGAAGATGGCCGAGGTGATCCGGCGCGACGTGCGCAAGGACATCGGCGGCGACACCCAGCGGATCGACCGCGTGGACACCGCCTACGCGAAGGTGACCTACAAGCACATGCTGCTTCCGGTGTGGGTCGGCTCCTACATGTTCAACGGCCGGTCCTGGCAGGTGCTGGTGAACGGCTGCACCGGCGAGGTGCAGGGCGAGCGCCCCTACAGCCCGTGGAAGATCGCGGCTGCGGTGCTCGCCGCGCTCGTCGCGGCGGCCGTCGCGGTCGGGCTGTACCTCTTCTTCCAGGACGGCCCCTCGGAGACCGCCGGCCGCGCGGCCGGGCCGGAGGGCGCGGTCTCGGTCCAGGCCGCGGCGGAGGCGGCCGGGCAGGGCCCCGCCGCAGCGGGCGCGGACTGATCCGCGGGCCGGGGCCGCGCGGCCCCGGCCCCTCCGCCCTTTCCCTCCGTTCCGCCCGGTCAGCAAGGGCTGTCCGGAAAGGAGGGGTCGATCCATCCGCGGCGCGTCTTGGCAAAGGGCTACTACCGGGTAGTAACATGATGTTGTTACCCACCAGTAGTCGATCGCTTGTGCACGCACAGCGGCCACGACAGACAGCGGAGCGCGCGAATGACGCACTACAAGAGCAACCTCCGTGACCTCGAGTTCAACCTCTTTGAGGTCTTCAAGCGCCAGGACGTGCTGGGCACCGGCCCGTTCGCGGAGCTCGACGAGGACACGGCCCGCACCATCCTCGACGAGGTCAACCGGCTCGCCACCGGGGTCGTGGCCGAGTCCTTCGAGGACGCGGACCGCAACCCGCCGGTGTTCGACCCGCAGACCAGCACCGTCGCCATCCCCGAGAGCCTGAAGAAGTCGTACCGGGCCTACATGGACGCCGGCTGGTACAACCTGGACCTCCCGCAGGAGCTCGGCGGCCTCGGCGCCCCCCGCTCCCTGGTCTGGGCCGCGGCCGAGCTGATCCTCGGTGCCAACCCCTCCATCCACATGTACTCCGCGGGCCCGGGCTTCGCCAACGTCCTCTACCAGGAGGGCACGGAGAAGCAGAAGGAGTTCGCCAAGCTCGCCATCGAGCGCGGCTGGGGCGCCACCATGGTCCTCACCGAGCCCGACGCCGGGTCCGACGTCGGCGCCGGCCGCACCAAGGCGATCGACCAGGGCGACGGCACCTGGCACATCGACGGGGTGAAGCGCTTCATCACCTCCGCCGAGCAGGACATGACGGAGAACATCTTCCACCTGGTCCTGGCGCGCCCCGAGGGCGCCAAGCCCGGCACCAAGGGCCTCTCCCTCTTCCTGGTCCCCAAGTACCTGGTGAACGAGGACGGCTCGCTCGGCGAGCGCAACGGCGCCTACGTCACCAACGTCGAGCACAAGATGGGGCTGAAGGCCTCCACCACCTGCGAGCTGACCTTCGGCGCCAAGCACCCGGCGATCGGCTACCTGGTCGGCGACAAGCACGACGGCATCCGGCAGATGTTCCTCATCATCGAGTACGCCCGGATGATGGTCGGCACCAAGGCGATCGCCACGCTGTCCACCGGCTACCTGAACGCCCTGGACTACGCCAAGGAGCGCAAGCAGGGCGCCGACCTCACCCGGATGGCGGACAAGAGCGCCCCGCGGGTGACCATCACCCACCACCCCGACGTCCGGCGCAGCCTGATGACCCAGAAGGCCTACGCCGAGGCGCTGCGCGCGCTGGTCATCTACACCGCCACCCAGCAGGACGCGGTGCAGATCGCCGAGCACGCCGGCGAGGCGCACGACGACGTCATCGCCCTCAACGACCTGCTGCTGCCCATCGTCAAGGGCGTCGGCTCGGAGCGCTCCTACGCGCTGCTCGCCGAGTCGCTGCAGACCCTCGGCGGCTCCGGGTACCTGCAGGAGTACCCGATCGAGCAGTACATCCGGGACGCCAAGATCGACACCCTCTACGAGGGCACCACCGCGATCCAGGCGCAGGACTTCTTCTTCCGCAAGATCGTGAAGAACAACGGGCAGGCCCTGGGCGCCCTGCTCGGCGAGATCAAGGCGTTCGCCGGCGGCGACGCGGGCAACGGGCGCCTCAAGGAGGAGCGCGGCCTGCTCACCGACGCCGTGGCCGACGTGGAGAAGATCGTCGAGGTCATGGTCGGCGACGCGATGAAGGCCATGGAGGAGCCGCGCGCGCTGTACAAGGTCGGGCTGAACAGCACCCGGCTGCTGATGGCCGTCGGCGACGTGGTGCTGGGCTGGCTGCTGCTGCGCCAGGCCGAGGCGGCCCTGGAGCGGATCGACGGCGCGGACGCCGCCGACACCGACTTCTACACCGGCAAGATCGCCGCCGCGCGGTTCTTCGCCACCCAGGTGCTGCCCAAGCTCTCCGCCGAGCGCGCCATCGCCGAGGCCACCGGCCTGGACCTGATGGACGTTCCGGAGTCGGCCTTCTGATCCCGGTTCCGGGGCTCACCGCACCCGCCCCGGAACCGCTCACCACCGGGTGACCCGCGGGGCGGGGCGGTCCGCCGCCCCGCCCCGCGGCCCTTTCCGGTCCGGGCCCGCCGGCGCGGCCCGACCGGCCCGGAGCGCCGAGAGCACGGGAAGGACCACTGGATACAGGGAGGGGCGGGCCCGGCGGGCCCGCCCCTCTGCGGTGTGCTCGGCGCTCCGGCCGTCAGCGGTCCTGCCGCGGGTACCGCCAGAGCAGCGCCACCAGCAGCGCCGCCGCGCCCAGCGTGGTCGCGGTGACCGGAATGAAGGCCGCCTGGAAGCCCGCGCCGGACTCCAGGATCACCCCGGCCAGCACGGTGGCCAGCACCGTGGTGGTGAAGCCGCTCATGTTCACCAGGCCGGAGGCCACCCCGGTGCGCTCCGGCGGCATGCCGTCCCGGGCGAAGTCGAAGGAGAGCGCCGGGGCCATCACCGCCGCGGCCGCGCTCACCGCGATCACCGTGATCACCAGCGGCACCGGCGGCTCCCCCGGCCAGGCCGTCAGCGCCAGCCAGCAGAGCCCGAGCAGCGGCGCCAGCCCCATCCCGATCGGGCGGCGCAGCCCCGGCCGGGGCCCCACCACGGCGCCCAGCACCGGGGAGATCCACAGCACCGCCACGCCCAGGGTGGTCAGCAGCGCGCCGGCCTGCGCCGGGCTCAGCCCCACCCCCTCCACCAGGAACGGGTAGCCCCACAGCACGCCCAGCATCGTGTAGGGCGCCATGAGCGCGGCGTGCTGCGCCATGCCCACCTGCGGCCCGCGGGCCCGCAGCGCCTCCTTGAGGCTCTCCGCCACCGACACGGAGGCGTGCGGCGGCGGCGCCGGCTCCCCCTTCGGCCGGTCCCGCACCACCAGCGCGACCAGCAGCATCATCACCGCGGTCACCCCGCCGGTGAGCAGGAACGCGCCGGTCCAGCCCAGGCCGTGCAGGGCGAAGGAGAGCGGCGCGACGCTGGCCACCTGGCCGAGGCCGCCCACCACCCCGGTCAGCGCGCTGACCAGCGCGTAGCGGCGGCGCGGGAACCACAGCGCGCCGAGCCGGATGACGTTGAGGAAGGTGACGGCGTCGCCGAGGCCGATCAGCACCCGGCCGGCGACCGCCGCGGCGATGCCGGGCGCGAAGGCGAACAGCACCACGCCCGCCGCCATCGAGGCCAGGCCGAGCAGGAGCGAGCGGCGCGGCCCCACCCGGTCGGCCATCAACCCGGCCGGCACCTGCAGCGCCACGTAGACGAGCAGCTGCAGCATCGGCAGCAGGGAGAGCGCCGCGGGGCCGACCTGGAAGCGCTCCTGGGCCTCCAGGGCCGCCACTCCCATCCCGTTGCGGTGGAACATGGCGAGGAAGTAGACGCCGACGCCGACGGACCAGACCAGCCAGGCGCGCGCCCCGCCGGAAGGATCCGTCACCCGATCACCCGATGTCCGCACCCGCGCGGCCTCCGCCGCTCCCGCCGCGCTCACCGGCGCACCCCCAGCAGCTCCGCGGCGGTGTCCAGGTGGGCGGTGACGGCGGTGCGCGCCGCCTCCGCGTCGCCGGCCCGGACCGCCTCCAGGATCACCGCGTGCTCCTCCACGTTGCGCTCCATCCGCCGCACGGTCCGCGTCCCCTCCTCCATCATCCGCAGCTGCCGGTCGCGCAGCGAGTCGTACAGGCCGATCAGGATCCGGTTGCCGCTCGCCGCCACGATCTCCCGGTGGAAGCAGCGGTCGGCGGCCATGAAGGCGGGCCGGTCCGGCCCGGCGGCCAGGGCGGCGCGCATCTCCTCCAGCCGCCCGGTCAGCCGGGCCGCCAGCTCGGCGCGGTCCGGCCCGCCCGCGCGCGCCGCGCGCTCGGCGGTGTGGGTCTCGATGAGCCTGCGGGTCTCCACCACGTCGGCGATCTCCTCGGGGGAGACCGGGACGACCAGCGCCCCCCGCTTGGGGTAGAGCCGGACCAGGCCCTCGGACTCCAGGCGGAGCAGGGCCTCGCGCACGGGCGTGCGGGAGACGCCGACCGCGGAGGCGATGTCGCCCTCGCTGACCAGCTCACCGCCGGCGTAGCGGCGGTCGAGGATCGCGTTCTTGGTGTGGCGGTAGGCGCGTTCGGTCGCGCTGCCGGTGACGGTATCCATGTTGTATCTATGCTGGCATGCGTCGGGACCGGGAAAGAACGCCCCGGAGTCCGGCAAAAGTCACACAGAACGCCCGCGATCCGCCATTACCCCTCTTTCCTCCCTTGCCAGCATGGCGACCGCGCCCCCGCCCGGAGGGCGCGCTAGGAGGGTGAGGGAACATGCAGCCGCCCCGCACGCCGCCGCGCCCGCAGCACACCGCGCGGCGGCAGCACCGCAGGCATCTCTGGCCCCGGCTGTTCGGCACCGGCCTGGCGCTGTGGCTGGCCACCGTCGCGGTCACGCTGGCCACCGCCAACCCCACCCTGCTGCCCACCGTCATCCTGCTGGGCAGCTTCCTGGTGCCGGTCACCTTCGTCTGCTGGGCCTACGAGCGCACCCGGACCGCCCCGGGCAGCGCGATCGGCCCGGAGCCGCTCTTCTTCGGCTTCATCGTCGGCGGGGTGCTCGGCGTCCTGGGCGCCTCGCTGCTGGAGAGCTACCTGCTCCGCCAGGCCGCCTTCGTCTACCTCGGGGTCGGGCTGATCGAGGAGGCGGTGAAGGCGGGCGCGCTGATGCTCACCGCCCGCGGCCTGGCCTCCGTCTCCCCGCGCGACGGCATGGTGCTCGGCGCGACCGTGGGGTTCGGCTTCGCCGCCTTCGAGAGCGCCGGCTACGCGCTCAACGCCCTGATCACCGAGAACGGGCTGGACCTGCTGGCCCTGGTGCAGACCGAGATCCTGCGCGGCCTGCTGGCCCCGGTCGGGCACGGCCTGTGGACGGCGATCCTGGGCGGGGTGCTGTTCGCGGCCTCCTCCCCCGGGCACTGGCGGATCACGCTGCGCGTGCTCCTCGCCTTCCTGGGGGTCTCGCTGCTGCACGCACTGTGGGACTCGGTGCACTCGATCGCGGCCGTGCTGGCCTTCCTGTTCACCGGCACCTACTGGCAGGCCCAGCTGCTGGAGCAGGGCCGGATCCCGCCGTTCACCCCGGTGCAGGCGGCGCTGGTACCGGTTCTCGACTTCGCCGGGATGGCGCTGGTCTCCGTGGTCGGGGTGGGCTGGCTGGCCGCCCTGCTCCGGGGCTGGAACCGGTCGAACGGGCAGCGGAGCTGACACGGGGAGAAGGTCAAGCGAAACCCAACCGAACCCCAAGAGACGCCCATCACAGCACCATCCGTGACGATGCACCCGCAAACCGCCACGGAGCAGGCGGAACCGGCGCCCGGGCACGCACTCCGCGACCCCCGCCGCGAACGCCCCCTTCGGGGGTCCAATGCCCCTCATGGGCGCACTCCGGATTCGCCCACCCGTTCGACTAACCCACTTTGACCTGCGTATACATTCCAAACCTCGACTCTTCCCGAGATTCGAGAATGTGACATGGGCCACTTTTGAAGCCCTCGACCCCTAGGGGTCAGATGCTGCTACTATCCGGATCGCAAAGAATAACCGCGAGGTAACGAAGGCGTTGTCCCTCGCTGAGCTTTGTGGAGATCACGGGTCAGGCACCCGCCCCGACGGAGGCCGGGCACGTGGTCCGGCCGCGGACACGTGGCCGCATCTGAATGAGCGGCACCCCACCGCGGCAACCGACACATCGGGAGACGTCGTTGAGTCACTGGCGGTTGAACAACCCGAGGGCGAACCGGGTGAAGACGGCCCTGGCCAACCGGGTCAAGCACAGACCACGGCACGCCTTCTGCGCCGAGCGCGCGATCGTGGCGCTCTGGGAGGAGCTCGTCTCCTCCGCGGTCCGGCCGATGTACCGCGCCGGCACCAGCGAGATGGCGGTCATCTCGGTGATGCGGGGGATCAACGTCTGGTGCCGCGACGGGAAGTACATCTGGAGCGACTACCTCGGCGACACCGTCACCCACCCCGCCAGTGACCCGGCCGGCGCCGCCGCCCTGCTGTACCCCTCTTCGCCGGTCTCCACGCACCGCCGCACCTTCGAGCGCGGCCGGCACCACTCCCGGGACCTCAGCGCCGCCTGAGAGCCCCGCAGCGACTTCCGGAGCGCCGCCTCTCCCCCGAGGGAGGCGGCGCTCCGCTTTTCGCCGTCTCCACCCGTTCAGACCCCGCGGAGCCCCGTCCGGTTCCATCCTGGCCGGATCCTGCCACCGGCCGCCGCCCCCGGCGCGCCTCCTTGCCCCCGCCCGACTCCCGGGCAGCCGCGCCCGGCCCGATTCGGGCGCGGCCTCCTCCGTTATACGGACCGGAACCGGACACGGCGCTGAACGGAACCCGCCGATTACGTAACGCCACAGGTAACACGCGGTTTACGCGTTTTTCTGGCCGGATCCTGCCACCTAGACGCCTTGACAGGAAAAGCGGCCGCAGGGTGCACAACTTGCACACCTTGGCTCGATACCGCCGGACAGGGTCACCGAACGTGAAGACCCTGTCGCATTCCCCGGATTTCTGGCTAAAGTCCCCGCGTCGTGACGAAACGCGTCACACGGCCCGTCACCCCCAACGGGTTCCGGGCCCTGCTCCCCATGAGGAGGGTGCACGTGAAGAAGACCTTCGCGAAGCGGACGACCATCGGTGTCGCCACCGCAGGGCTGCTCGCCATTCCCGCCGCGCTCCTGGGCGGCGCGGGCGCCGCCTCCGCCGACGACCTCGCCCCGCTGCGCACCAGCGACGCCGCCGTCTCCGGCGAGTGGATCGTGGTGCTCGAGGACGGCATGCGGACCAGCTCGGTGGAGAGCACCGACGTCGGCATCTCCGCCAAGGACGTCGAGCACACCTACACCGAGGTCCTGGAGGGCTACTCGGCGACCCTGACCGCCGAGGAGGTCAAGGAGGTCCGCGCCAACCCCGAGGTCGCCTACGTCGAGCAGGTCGGCAAGGTCGAGGCCAGCGCCGTGCCGTGGGGCCTGGACCGGATCGACCAGGAGGACCTGCCTCTGGACGACTCCTACACCACCCAGGCGACCGGCGCCGGCGTCTCCGCCTACATCATCGACACCGGCATCGACGCGAGCCACCCGGACTTCGGCGGGCGGGCCTCGTCGGCCTTCGACGCCACCGGCGGCGACGGCTTCGACGGCAACGGCCACGGCACCCACGTCGCGGGCACCATCGGCAGCGACTCCTACGGCGTCGCCCCCGAGGCCGACCTGTACGGGGTGAAGGTCCTCGACGACAGCGGCAGCGGCACCTACGCCGACGTCATCGCGGGCATCGACTGGGTCGCCCAGAACGCCCCCGACGGCTCGGTCGCCAACCTCTCCCTGGGCGGCCCGGCCTCCCAGGCGGTGGACGACGCGGTCAACGCGCTCTCCGACTCCGGCGTGTTCGTGGCGGTCGCCGCCGGCAATGAGAGCCAGGACGCCAACAACGTCTCCCCGGCCCGCGCCGAGCGCGTCACCACGGTCGCGGCCTCCGACTCCTCGGACGCCTCGGCCTACTTCACCAACTACGGCACGGCCGTGGACATCTACGCCCCGGGCGTCGCCATCGAGTCCACCGTCCCGGGCGGCGGCACCGACTCCCTCAGCGGCACCTCGATGGCCAGCCCGCACGTGGCCGGCGCCGCCGCACTGTACAAGGACGCCAACGGCCAGGCCGACCAGGCGACCATCCAGACCTGGATGACCGACAACGCCTCCAAGGACAAGCTCTCCGGCGTCCCCGCCAACACCCCCAACCTCCTCCTGAACGTCTCCGGCCTGTAGGCACCCCGCTCGCCGGCAGTCCCTGAAACCCCCGACACGGCCCCGGCCCCGGACCCCCTCCGGGCCGGGGCCGCACCCGTTCCGCCCCCGGGCCCGGGCCGCCCGGTGCACACTTCTCCCATGGACGACACCGCGGACATCGAAGAGTTCCGAGCCGCCCCCGTCCGAGCGGTCGACGCCGCCGAGCGGCAGGACCGCGTCACCGTGGTGACCCGCGCCGGAAGACCGGTGGCGGCCGTCGTGCCCGTGTTCATGCTGGAAAAGCTCGAAGAGTGGGAGGACCTCCGGCTCGCCGAGGCCGCCGAGCAGGCCCTGGCGGAGAGCACCGGGCGCACCTTCTCCCTCGCCGAGGTCACCGGGGAGGGGATTCCCGAGGCCCCGGAGCGCTGACGCCGCGCCGCCTCCCCCGGGGAAGCGTCCACCCCGCGCAAAGGCGGAGCGGCAGGGAGCCTCGTCGGCTCCCTCACTCCCTTGAGGAAGAGGAACCGCCGGAGGAGGCGTCGCCGGAGGCGGCCTCCTCCTTCTCCGACGCCTGCTCCTCTTCCTTCTTCTTCTCTTCCTCTTCCTTCTCCGCGGCCTCCTGCTCCGCCCGCTCCTTCTCGGCCTCCGCCTGGGCCTGGGCTCGGGCGCCGGCCCGGTTCGTGCAGGCCGGGGCGGACGGCGCGGACAGCCCGTCGACCGCGACGACGGTGAAGCAGTACTCTGCGGTCTCGCTCCCGGTCGGGACCTGCGCCTCCTCCACGCCGGGGCCGGTGCGGGCGAGCGTCGTCTGCGGCTGCCCGGACACCCCGCCCACGACGAAGTAGCGGGCGGTGCCGCCGGAGGCGTCCTCCCACTTCACCTGCACCACGGTCAGGCCGTCCTCCAGCCAGACCTTCCCGGGGGCCTGCGGAGCGGTGGCCTTCCCCTCGGAGCCGGACGCCTCGCCGGCGCCCTTCCCCCCGTCCTCGGCGGCGTCCTTCTCCTTCTCCTCGGCCGCGGGCTCCTCGGCGGCGGCCGTCCGCACCTCGGCCGGGTGGAGGGCCCCGCCCACCCCGAGCAGCGCGGAGACCACCAGGACGGAGGCGGCCGCGGCGGCGATGTGCAGGTGGCGGCGCCAGCGCGGCGGCCGGGCCGGGCCTTCCAGGTCGCTGTAGTCGGGCCCGTCGTCCAAGGGCTCGGCGGGTCCGCTCCCGGCGGAGCCGGGCAGCGGCGGCGAGTCCGGTCCGCCGCTCCACCCCTCCAGCAGGGCCCACGCCTCGGTCCGGATCTCCGGCAGCACCACCGGGGCGGGCGCCGCCCGCCCCTCCTCGCCCTCGCTGGGCAGCGGGGTGGGCTTGGCCTGCGGCCGCCGGCCGACCCGGCGCACCGGCGCCCCGACCTCCTCCACCGGAGCGGCCGCCGCTTTCGGCGGAGCCGGCGCAGGGGACGGCACGGCGGGCGCACGCTCGGCGCCCCCCGCCGGCCCTTCCCGCTCGGGACCCGGCGGAGCCTGCGGTGACGGCGCGGCCGACGGGCGTCCGCCCGGCGCCCCCCACAGCGGCTGCGGCCCGGCCCCGGCGCCCGGCCCCGGCCGGCCCTGAGAAACCGGCGGGACCTGCGGACCCGACGGCACCGCCGGCGCCCGCCCTGGTGACGCGGCCGGCCCTTCCGCGACCGGCCGGGCCTCCGGCGGTCCGGCCGGCGGGCGCTGCGCCGCCGGAGTCTGCGCCGGGCGGGCCGCCCGGGGCCCGGTCGGCCCCTCCACCGGCGCCGTCGGCGTCCTTCCCGGAGGCGCGGTCGGTCCGATCGGCCCTTCCTGGACCGCCCGGGGGCCGGTCGGACCCTCCGCCTCTGCGGCCGGCGGCCGCGAAGGCCGCTGCGGGGCCGCCCCCGCTGCGGGAACCGTCGGTGCTTCGGGGGCCGCGGGCGCCTGCGAGGACACCGGTGCCGCCGGGGGCCGCGGAGCCGGCCGCGGCCCCGTCCCGCCCGGGCCCGGCGGGGGCGCGGGCTGCGGCTCGGCCGGCGCCGCAGGGCGCACCGGGGCGGCCGGGGCCGGCGGGTGCGCGCCCGCCGACGGGGTGTCGGCGAGGTAGGCGGCGCCCGCCGCGCTCCAGGCCCGCTCCAGTTCGGCCTCGAACGCGGCGGGGGTCGCCGGGCGCTCCTCCGGGTCCTTGGCCATGGCCGCCGCGAGCAGCTCGCCCACCTCGGCGGGGGCCAGGTCGGCGGGGAGCGGCGGGGCGGGTTCGCGCAGCGCCCGGCGGGCCGAGGCCTGGGCGTCGGCCCGGTCGCCGCTGCCGTCGGAGAAGGGTGCGCGCCCGGCGACGAGGGTCCACAGGGTGGAGGCGAGCGCGTAGACGTCGGAGGCGGGGACGGGGGTGCGGGCGCGGAGGATCTCCGGCGGGGCGTGGAAGGCCAGCTCGCTGCTGGTCCGCAGCCGGGGCGGCGGGGAGCCGGCCGCGGCGGCCGAGCCGAGGTCGGTGAGGACCGCCGAGGTGCCGGCGCGCAGCACGTTGCCGGGCACCACGTCGTTGTGGAGCAGCCCGCGGGCGTGCGCGGCGGCGAGCGCACCGGCGACGGCGCGCCCGGCGCGCACCGCCTCGGCCAGGCCGACCGGCCCGCTGCGGGCGATGACGTCGGCGTAGGAGCCGTCCGGCTGGAACGGCATCACCAGCGCGGGCTCGCCGGCCGCGGTCCGGGCGATGTCCAGCAGCGGCACCAGCCCGCGGGCCCCGGCCAGGTCGCGCAGGCGCTGGATCTCGTCGTAGGCGCCGGGGGCGTGCATGACCTTGACCGCGACCGGGGCCCCGGTCCGCTCGTTGACGGCCTTGAAGACCTGGGAGTTCCGGCCGCGGTAGGCGAGGACGGGCGAGTGGAAACCGGGGACCCAGTCGGTGGAAGAAGGGTCTCCACCGGACATCTGCGTGCTCACTTCTCCGATCGGGGGGCGGTCACGGCGCCCCCTGCTGCCCCGGGCCGCCGAAGAGCGGGCCGGTCTGCCCGCCGCCGTTCCGCTGCTCGTTGATGACCTGCTGCTTTTCGAACGCCGCGTGCACCGTAATGCCGCCGCAGATGAGGGCGACCAGGATGGCGCCGCCGACGAGGGCGGGCCACACCGCCTGCCGGCGCCGCCAGTACCGGCTCGACCCGTAGAGGAGGGCGGCGCGCAGCTGCCGCCGGCGCAGCGCGTCGGCCTGCAGCACGTACTGCTCGGCGTTGGGGGTGAAGTGGAAGGCCTCCGGCATGTGCTCCCCGGCGTCCGCGGGCGCGGGCCCTCCGGGGGCCGGCCCCGGGCGGGGGGCGGGGGGCGGAGGCGTCGTCGCAGGCTGGGTCATGGCGCGGAGCGGGGGTTTAGAACAGGTTGTTCAGGTAGTTGGTCAGCCGCGAGTAGCTGTTCGCGGCGCCGTCGGTGGCGTCGATGACCCTGGCGAAGGCGTCGTTCACCGAGGCGAACTGGGTGTCGAACTCCTCGGCCTTGGCCTTGAACTGCTCGTTCCCCGAGCCCTCCCACTTGTTCACCGTGGTCTCGGACTGGGTCTTGATCTCCTCCATGATCGCCTGGAACCGGCTCAGGTGCCCCTGCTGGTCCTCGGCGAGGCCCTGCAGGCCCGCCACGTTGCCGTAGACCTCGTAGCTCACGACTCTTCCTCTCCTTCAGGCGTGCTCGGCTCGGCGTGCGTCCGGCGTCAGCCGTTGATCGGCCGGGACAGCCCCCCGGCCTCCCGCCCGGCGGAGGCGAACTCGTCCCCGGAGTCGCTGTCGACCGCGGTGAACTCCCGCTGGCCCTCGTTGAGCTTGATCCCGTTGTTCCGGCACCAGGTCATCAGCTCGTCGAACCGCGTGGTCAGCTCGTTGCGCGCCGCGCGGAACTCCGCCAGCGCGTTGCCCTGCAGGGAGTCCCCGTCCCGCTCCATGTCCTGGATCAGGTTGTTGAGCCGCTGGTAGAGCCCCTCAGAAGAGATCCCGAGGTCTTCCCCGCCCTTCCCGAGGGCATCGGCCTCGGTCAAACCGGCATAGTTCGACACAGGACACTCCTTCTCACTCAGGGGATCACCCACGTCACGCACGGGCTCACCGAGAGCGTATCGTCCCTCACCGACGATCACACACCCCAAGCTGTCCGATTCCGGACATGCCCCGCCTCACCTCCCCTTACAGTCGAAACCCTCTCCCTCCGCCGCTGTCGGAGCGGCGGCCGTCGTTGGAAGGCGCGACCGACCATGCAGACACTGGCGCCGGTTCTCGGCATCGTGGCGGGGACCCTCGCCCTGTCCGGGCTCGCCCACTACATCAAGCGGGCGGCCGCCTCCGGAGCCCTGGACCGGAACTCCGCGATCGGCCTGCGCACGCAGGTCACGAAGTCGTCGGACACCGCCTGGCGGGAGGGGCACAGGGCCGCGGGGCCGTGGCTGCTCGCCTGCGCCTGGACGGGCTACTTCAGCTCGGCGGCGGCGATCCCGTTCGCATTGGCGATGGGCTCCGAGGAGGGTTCCGCCCCTGCGGCGATGGCAGTTCCGGCCACGGGGTTCACCGCCGTCGTCGCCGTGCTCGCGGCCGCGACGGTCGTCGCCCACCGACGCGGCAGGGACGCCGTTCAGAGCCGGCAGGCCGAGAAATAGGACGCGGCATGGACCCGGCGGACGGCCCCGGCCGCACTCAGTCCGAGGTCAGCCGCGCCACCAGGTCGAACAGCCCCATCGACCAGGCCAGCACCCCGCAGAGTGCGATCACCACCACGATCTCCACGCCGTTCAGGGTGCGGCGGAGCGAGGCGCGGGGGACGTCGGCGAGGCGGACCCAGCTGAGGACGGCCAGTACCGCGCCGGCGGCGAGGGTGAGGGCGGGGAGCCAGGGGCCGAGGGCGGGCAGCAGGGTGAAGGCGCCCAGGGCGCTCACACCCAGGCCGAAGGTGCCGCCCAGGCGGAGCGGGAGGGTGTGCCGGATCCGGTCGAAGAGCCGGGCCCGGAACACCGTCAGCAGCGAGACCAGGGCGGCCAGCAGCACGTCCTGCGTCCGGCCGCCGAGCAGGACCAGCAGCGGGGCGGCGGCCGCGGCGGCCAGGGCACAGCCCAGGACCAGGCCGTGCAGCAGGCGGTCGCTGCTGGTCAGGGTCTCCTCGAAGCGCTCGGTGGCCACCTGGCCGGAGTGCCGGACCTCGTAGTCCAGGGCGGACAGCCCGCCCATGGAGAGCGCCATCCGGGGCAGCGCGCCCACCATCAGCACCAGCAGCACGGCCGCGGCGCGGGCGCCCTGGGCCGGGTCGGTGAACATGCCGGTTCCGGCCAGTGCGCCGCCGGCGACCGCGAGCACCGCCAGCGCGGCCAGGTAGGCCAGGCCGGTCTCGTTCAGCGCCCAGCCCACGGCCGCGATGAGCAGCGCCCCGACGCAGCCGAACACCCCCAGCACCAGCGGGTCCGCCCCGGAGAGGAGCAGGGCGGCCAGCACCGACGCCGAGGCGCCCCAGGTGCAGGCGGCGCCGAGCAGCACCGCGGAGACCGCGCCCATCCCGCGGCGGGAGGCGAACACCCCCAGGGCCAGGCAGAGCAGCGCGCCCGCCACCGCCACCGCGATGTTCAGCGGCGAAGAGTCCAGGTACTCCATGGCGGCCAGCATCGGCAGCGGGCCGATTCCGGCCACCAGGGTGCCGAAGGCGAACGTGGTCGAGGAGGTCCAGATGCCGCCGGACTCGTCGACCCGGTCCTCCACCGCTCCGCGCACGTCGTCGACGTGGGCGGGCCGCTCGGGCGCGGTCAGCCGGCGCAGGGCGAGCACGTCGCCGTCGAGCACGCCCGCCGCCTCCAGGGTGGACTCCGGCGGGACCGGGGCGCCCGCGGCGTCGACCAGGGTCCACCCGGCCGGGCGGGTGCCGTCGGCCTCCGGCGAGCAGACGCCGATGACCTGCGGCAGCAGGCTGGCCACCGGCACGGTTCCGGGGAGCGCCAGGTCGGCCCAGCGCTGCGGACCGGCGACCTTGACCCGACAGTATCCACTCACGTCCGTCTGGTCCTCTACAGGATGGAGATGGGGATGGGCAAGTGCGCGCGGTGGTCGCTCGAACGCCGTCCGTGCGCAGCGAATTAGGTGAAAGCACCCGATCGCGGGATCATTACCGTAGCAACCCCGCTCCTCTCCGTTCCCATCCGCACGAAAGACCTCGCCGTGGCGACCACTCTCATCCACAGGCCGGCGCGCCACTCGGTCCCCGACCCGGGGGCCGACCCGCTGGTCATCGCCCCTCCCCCACAGCTGCCGGACAACCCGCCGGCCAACAGCTCGATCGCGATGATCATCATGCCGGTGATCAGCGGATCCGGTTCGCTGCTGATGGCGATCACGATGGGGAACCGCCCGCTGTACGCGGCCGCCGCGGTGCTGGTGATGGTCGCCAGCGTGGTCATCGGCATCGTCATGTTCACCGCGCAGCACAACGGGCCGCGCAAGCGGATCCGGGAGCAGCGCGAGCGCTACCTGGACTACCTGGACCAGCTCCGCGAGACGGTGCGCGAGGTCGCCGCCACCCAGCGGGCCGGCGCCGCGTTCCGGCACCCCGCCCCGGAGCTGCTCACCGAGACGGTGCGGCTGCCCGCCCGGCGCTGGGAGCGCCGCGCGAGCGACCCCGACTTCCTGCGGGTGCGGATCGGCACCGGGACCCGGCCGCTGGCGCGGCGGCTCAGCCTGAAGGTCGACACCTCCAACCCGCTCATCGTCTACGACCCGGTCTGCCGCGGCCTCGGCGACCAGCTGGTCGAGCTGTACGCCGAGGTCCCGGAGATGCCGCTGGAGCTGCCGCTGGAGGAGCTGGGCACCGTCTCGATCGTGGGCGACCGGGCGGCCGGCCGGGACGTCGCCCGCGCCCTGGCCGCGCAGATCGCCGCGTTCTCCGCGCCGGAGGACGTGCGCATCGGGGCGGTCCGGCACCAGCGGCTGCTCGCCGAGTGGGACTGGCTGAAGTGGCTGCCGCACAACGCCGCCGAGGACCTGGAGCACGTCGGGCCCGGCCGGGCGTTCACCACCCGCCTGGTCGCGGGCAACACCATGGAGATGGCGGAGCTGCTCGCCGCCGAGATCGAGCAGCGCACCGTGGACATGCAGCGCCGCCGCGGGCAGCGGCCCGGCCCCGGCACCCGCCGGCTGGTGCTCATCGTGGACGGGGAGTTCCAGTCCACGCTCTCCGGGCTGGCCGCCGAGCCGCCGGTCTCCTCCCTGGCCGACCTCGGCATCCACCTGATCGTGCTGCTCGGCGACCGCCGGGAGGAGCCCGAGCACGTCGACCTGCGGCTCACCGTGGACGCCGACGGCGCCCTGGCCGAGGACACCGGGGAGGCGACCCGGCCGGCCGACGCCGACCCGCCGCTGTCCGGCACCGCGGACCGGGCCGGCGCCGCGCTGCTGACCACCATCGGCCACCTGCTGTCGCCGCTCCGGCTGGCCGCCACCGACAGCGGCGACGCGCTGCACGGCACCGTGGGCCTGCCGGAGATCCTGGGCGTGCCGGACGTCGCCCGGCTCGACCCGCGCCGCACCTGGCGGCCGCGGAGCACCGGCGACTTCCTGCGGGTGCCGATCGGCATCGGCCCCTCCGGCGGGCTGATCCTGCTGGACCTCAAGGAGTCGGCGTTCGGCGGGATGGGCCCGCACGGGCTGGTGGTCGGCGCCACCGGCTCCGGCAAGTCGGAGATGCTGCGCACCCTGGTGGCGTCGCTGGTGATCAGCCACCCGCCGGAGCGGCTGGCGCTGCTGCTGGTGGACTTCAAGGGCGGCGCGACGTTCGCCGACACCGACCGGCTGCCGCACAGCGCCGGGCTGATCACCAACCTCGCCGACGACGACGGCCTGGTGATGCGGTTCCGCGAGGCGATGTACGGCGAGCTGACCCGCCGCCAGCAGCTGCTCAAGGACGCCGGGAACCTGCCCAACCTGCACGCCTACGAGCAGGAGCGGGCGGGCGGCCGCACCGACCTGGAGCCGCTGCCGCACCTGCTGGTCATCATCGACGAGTTCTCCGAGCTGCTCACCGCGCACCCCGACTTCGCGGAGCTGTTCGTGGCGATCGGCCGGATCGGCCGGTCGATCGGGGTGCACCTGCTGCTGGCCACCCAGCGGCTGGAGTCCGGCAAGATCAAGGGCCTGGAGTCGCACCTGTCCTACCGGATCGGGCTGCGCACCTTCTCCGAGGCGGAGAGCCGGGAGGCGATCGGCGTCGGCGACGCCTACCACCTGCCGCCCGAGCCCGGGTCTGGCTACCTGAAGGTGGACACCTCGGTCTTCGAGCGGTTCAAGGCCGCGATGGTCTCCCAGCCGTACGCGCCGCCGGCCGAGACCGACCGGTCCGACGACCCGGTGCTGCCGCTGATCTCCTACAACGGCCTCGGCCTGCTGCTGGACGGCCCGCTGGGCGCCGCCGCCCCGGCCGAGCCGGCGCAGAGCGAGGAGAAGGCCCGCAGCACGCTGCAGGTGGCGGTGGACCGGATCGTCGAGGCGGACGCGCCGCCGGTGCGCGCGGTCTGGCTGCCGCCGCTGCCGCCGGCGCTCACCCTGGACCGGGTGCTGGAGCTGGCCGGGGAGGACGTCTCGGGCGACCCGGCGGAACCGGACCCGGTCGAGGTGAAGGCGGTCGTCGGCGTCACCGACATCCCCCGCGAGCAGCGGCAGGTCCCCACCGAGCTGGACTTCTCCGGCGCCGAGGGGAACATGGTCGTGCTCGGCGGGCCCCAGACCGGCAAGTCGACCCTGCTGCGCACCCTGATCGCCTCGCTGGCCTGGCGGTACCCGCCGGGGCGGGTGGCGGTCTACGGCATCGACTTCGGCGGCGGGCAGCTGGCCGCGTTCGAGCGGCTGCCGCACGTCGCGGGCATCGCGGGCCGATCCGACCCGGAGCGGGTCCGCCGGGTCCTCACCGACGTGCGCAACCAGCTGGACCGGCGGGAGCGCGTCTTCCAGCAGCTCGGCCTGGACTCCCCGGCGGCGCTGCGCCGGGCCCGCGCCGAGGGCAGGGCGCCCTCCGGGGTGGCCGGCGACGTGTTCCTGCTGATCGACGGCTGGTCGTCGGTGCGGGAGACCTTCGACGACGCGGACGAGGCGCTGCTGGACATCGCCTCGCGCGGCCCCTCGCTGGGCGTGCACACCCTGCTGACCGGCGCGGCGAGCTCGCAGGTGCGCAGCCGGCTGCAGGCGCTGTTCGGCGGGCGGCTGGAGTTCCGGCTCACCGACGCCTTCGACTCCGGCATCGACCGCAAGCTCTCCGAGGAGCTGCCGAAGGAGACCCCGGGGCGGGCGCTGCTGCCGGAGGAGAACACCGCGCACATCGCGCTGCCCCGGCTGGACGGCACCGCCGGCGACACCGACCTCTCCGACGGCGTGCGGGACCTGGTGGACCGGCTGCGCGAGCGGTGGAAGCAGGGCGAGGTGCAGCAGGTGCGCACCCTGCCCGCCCGCGTCGACCTGGACGGCCTGCTCTCCTCCACCAAGCCCGCCCGCCGCCGGAAGAAGCTGGTCATGGGCGTCGCCGAGAGCGACCTCGGCCCCGCTTCGATGGAGTTCGACGAGGACCCGCACCTGGTGGTCTACGGCGACCCGCAGACCGGCAAGTCGACGCTGCTGCGGGCGCTGCTCCGCCAGGTCGCGGCGCGGCCCGCCGCGGAGGTCGGCATCGTCCTGGTCGACTACCGCCGCGCCCACCTGGGCCTGGTCGACGAGGAGCACCTGCTGGCGTACTGCACGTCGGCCGACCACACCAAGGCGGTCGCCGCGGACCTGGCCCGCTCGCTGAAGGAGCGGCTGCCCGGGCCCGATGTCACCCCGCGCCAGCTGCGCGAGCGCAGCTGGTGGAAGGGGCTGGAGATCTTCGTGGTGGTGGACGACATGGACATCGTCGCCGGCCGGACCAGCCCGCTGTCGCCGCTGGCCGAGCTGCTGCCGCAGGGCCGCGACATCGGGTTCCACCTGATCGCCGCCCGCCGCACCGGCGGCGCCTCCCGGGCGGTCTTCGAACCGGTGCTGCAGGGGCTGGGCGACATGTCCACCCCGGGGGTGCTGTTCTCCGGCGACCGCTCGGAGGGGCGGCTGGCCAACGGCATCGCCTCCCGCCGGCTGCCGCAGGGCCGAGCGCTGCTGGCCAAGCGCGGCCGCCCGCCGGAGCAGATCCAGGTCGCCTGGAGCGAGCCCGCCGAGTAGCCCGGCCCCCGAGAACGGAAAGGCGTTCCGATGCGCTTCGCCCGCACCGCGGCCGCGATCGCGGCCGCGGCCCTCCTCTCCGCCTCCGCCTGCTCGACCGGCACGGAGGCCGACGGCGCCAGTGGCGGAAGCGGCTCCGCCGAGGGCCCGCCGACCGGGCTGGCCCTGCTCTACCGCGGCCACGGCGGCGGCGACCCGGAGCAGGACCAGGCCCTGGTCTTCCTCGACCCCGGTTCCGGGAAGGAGAAGGCCTCCTTCCGCCTCCCGGAGGGCGCGGTCGACCCGATGGCGCCGGCGCTGCCCGCGCACTCCTGGTTCTCCGAGGACTGGAACCACTTCGTCTACGCGCCCCCGGAATCGCCCACCGTCCAGGTCGCCCAGCTGACCAAGGACCAGAAGGGCGACTACGTCTACGAGCAGGCGGGCGCCCTGGAGGCCCCGCCCGCGGAGGTCTGGACCGACCCGCGCATCCACGACGACCGAATCTGGTTCGCGGCCCGCGCCGCCGAGGGCCAGGCCGGCTCCTTCCAGGTGCTCTCCGTCCCCCTGGACGACCCCACCGCCTCCCCCACCCAGGAGGGCACGGTCCCCTTCGACCAGAACGGCGTCCCCTCGGAGTGGGCCGTCGACCCCGACGGCGCCCTCCACATCCGCGACCAGGCCCCGATCACCCAGGCCACCGGTCCGGCCGGCGAGGCGCTCACCGTCCGGATGAGCGGCGACAACCTGATGAACGCCTCCCTTACGGCCGCCGGCACCGAATGGCAGCACCTGCCGGGCGCACCGGTCTGGGGCGAGAGGACGGCCCTGCTGGCGCCGGTGGGCGGGGCCGCGGCACCGTCTCCCGCGCAGGGGGTTCAGCCCGTTCCGCAGCAGCAGGGGCAGCCGGCCCAGCAGGGCGCTCAGACGCCGGGGGGCACCGGCCCGGCCGGCCGCCTGATCACCCTGGACGAGACCGGAACGGCCTTCACCGAGGTCCCGCTCCTAGAGGGAGAGGGAGCGGTGGTGCAGTACCTGCTTTCGGCCGACCGGGATGCGGTGCTCCTGCAGACGGAGAAGGCCTGGTACCGGCTCCCTCTCGGAGAGGGCGGGGAGCCGAAGGGGGAGGCGGAGGAGCTGTTCGAGGTGCCCCGGGACGCTTCGATGGACGGATTCCCACTCGCCGTCCAATACACCACCAAAGACTAAAACGATCAACCTAGAGCAGAGTCCAATAAAATGCAAACCCAAAAAGAAGGGTGAAATGAAAAATAAAATTATCCTCTACTTGGCATCGGCAATCGGCATTGCATTTGTCATTTATTTGCTTTTTGCCCCTCCTATTGGAATGCACATACAAGTAGGAGAAAAATCCTATACTCTCGATTGCGATTCACCGATGCTGGCAGGTCCCCCCTACAAGGAAACAGGCCCTTGGGACTACAGCAATGGAATCTACAATGACACTGAAGCCCTGCATAATGCATGCGACACGCGCAGGATCCAACAACTATCTATTGCTCTTCTTGTTGCAATTCCAACGACGATCACATTCTCTCTCGCCCTGCTCAGAAGATCTCACGCTTCATAGCATCGAAGCAATACGCCAGCAAGCAAGCGCTATTCATTAGAACCAACGCCACTACGAGGACAGACTCTATCCCACCGTCCAATGAATTGGAGACAAGATGTCAGGAGAAGCAGGAGTTCGAGATTCTTCTTCCGCTAATTCAAAAAGTCAGGGCGCAGAAAGTGCCGCAAGCAAGCTCAAAGGACTTGCTCAAGACTTTGAATCCGCTATGGACTCGGCTGCAAGTGCGGTCGGAGAATCCCCGGGAGTAACCGGATACAAAAAATACAAAAAAGATGCAGCTGATTCCATGGTGGATGTCGAAGAGTACATGACGCAAGCAGCGATCAACGCCCAGTCGGCCTCCAATGAGATCAGCAAAACTGATGATGGATCATCGGATGACTACGCTAGCTCAACTCCTCCTCTGTCCCGAGGGATAAACTTCGCCTGATTCTCATTTTGTTTGATTGGAGACGGTCTTTTATGTCAGATCTTAAATACAGAAAGCCTGACGCCGAGCCTTCCGCAGTCAAAGCAGAAGCAGACAATTTGTGGGATGTTTTCGACCAGCTTTTGGGAGGATCGGGAGACAGCAAAGAAAAGCTTTCTTCTGCTGCAATTGAATTCACAGATCTTCTGGCCGAACAAATAATTCAGGTCAGTGCGGACGGAGAAGCCGCCTGGAGGAAGGCAGCTCTTGCTTCAAGTTACGCAGCGGACGTCACTATGGAATGGGCTACCGATCTCGAATGGTACGAGACCAGAATATCTATTCTCAAAATAGAGCTGGCGGCTAAAAAGGCAGCCCTGCTTGGCTTGTCAGCATTTTTTTCGGGAGTTGGGGCCGACGAAGAAGACTTGGAACGATACAAAAAGGTTGTCAATGAAGCAAATTCAGAAGCACACAAGCTATGGAAAGAACTGGAAGGTCGGGCAGACGACTGCTCGGCAATGATGTCAGAGGGACCGACAGATGCAAACGTAAAAAAATTGATGAAAAGTGGCCGCCTCGGTTGGATCCCGAATAACATAGCCGGCTCAGAGATGCCTACGCCAGTAACTCCTTCTGAAGGCGAAGAGATGGGAGAGAAGCTCCAGCGGCATCTTGACGGCAGTGAGGAGTTAAGCGAAGAAGAATATGCAGAAATTATTGCGACCCTGAATGCGGTCAACGAACGAGCTGTACATGCAAAAAGAAATGGACAGAAACTCGAAGACAGAGAAATAAGTTTCCTGGATCGATTCTACGAAGGACTTGAAGATCTAGAGTCACCGAATGCCTACGGGGATGGATACCCACGCGGCGTCCTGGGCATTCCCGATCACCTGGATAAATCTGATCTTTCAGAAAACGAAAAAGAAGAGCTATCTCGCGAACTTGGAGGCGGGCTTCTCGTTCTCTCTAATACCGAGTATGGAGGGGGATACGACCGGCTTCCAGAAAGTGTGCAGAGGGTTGCCGAAGGATCATCCGGATACGACGTAACGGCCTCTCGCGAGGAGAGACAACAAGGACTCGACGATAGCAGTGTCCAGTCCTCTGCTTGGTACCAGGAGGCAAGTGGCCTGGCCTCGCTGTTCGAAAAGGCTCCTATAGGCGTTTCTGGGGGAACTGGGTTCTCTGCAGCTCTCACTACCACTGTCGGCACAGAGTTGGATGAAGACTCGGAACGGAAAATTTCAGTTCTTGGATCACCAAATGCAAAGGGAACATTTCAAGAAATTATACAGAAAAGCACTTTGAATGAAGAGGCAAATTATCTAGTTTTGAGTGGCGAATATGAAACTAGCCGTTTGGAAGTCGACAGAGAAAAGACGCTAACCGGGCTTTACACTTATGACTGGGAAGATGACGGTGAGAGCGTCAGCGGATTGACCAGCTGGATTCCTGACGCCGCGAACAGCGATGATCCTCTTGAACGTGAGAAAGCAGGAACTGCAGCAGTTGGGCTGATCGAAGGAACTTCTCGCGATGATGAAGTGTTTCAGGACCTGACTGACACAGGAATCGATCTTACAGAAGAAAAGAAATCGAGAGATGCCTCTTTCACTGAAGTTAATCCGCTGATCGCAAGAGACTTCGAAGAGATATTCGAAACCTACCTTCCTGATTTCGGCCTGGAGATCGATGACGGCAAAACGTTTGCTTATGAAGAAGACCAACTCAGAGTTGACTCCCGTGCCCGAGTGCGGTTCCTGCAGTACATTGCAGGAGATGACGAAGCTGCTCGCGATGCGATCATTGCAACTGAAAAATACCAGCTTGAATCCATGAGCGAGTTTATGTCCACAGGAGACCCCGAAGTCGCCGCCAATAGCGGACGCGTTAAAGGGCTTCTAGGGGCCGGGATAACCAATGAAACACTTGAAAGAGTCAGTGGAGACGACGCCGCCATCGAGCGTGAGCAGAAGTTGTGGAAAGCCGGAATCGATGGCTTCATCGGGGAAATAACAGGAAAAATGCCAGGAACCGCCATCCCCGGGGAAAACGCAAAGCAATACGTGCAGGCAGAGTTCGATAAATATCGAGAAGAGTTGATGAATTCAATCCCGTTGAGGACAGATCAGTTGGAAGGCGAGCTCCAGGAAAGCAGGCGGGTGAACTCGGAGCGCGTCGATGCGTACTTCATCGCTTCTCTTGTTTCCGATGGAGTAATCGACGAATCTAGGCTGGAAGATGCAGACGGCAACCCTCGCCCCCCAGAGCAGGTCTTGGAATCTGTCGACGTGACAAGGCCAGGTCTTTACGAGGGCTTCGACTACGAAAGCGACAATGCGGAAAGGAACGGGGACGACCTGTTTTGGATTGATAAGGATGACAGAACAGACAAAAATGAGCGCTACTACAATCGCGATGCTGGGCAATATGCCAACATCTACGCCGACTGGAATTTCTACGGATATGAGCATTACATTGACAAATACAGAGCAAGCGACGACAACGAGTATGAGAAATTCGCCAAAGGACAGGATGTGGAAGGAATTCCCAGGCAGGTTCGGGATAGCGATCTCAATAAAAACGAAGAGGACAGTGGCGACTGACCCGTAAGACCGAACTGCTAAATACCCTTCCAGAAAATGGTTCACCAGTCCATCGGAGCTCGTTTAAACCTCCTCAGAGCGCCACATCGATCGCGTGCAATCGTTATATCCCTTTACAACAAATCTGGAAGAAGTAGGAGGTTCTTCTTGGCTTCCCCAGCACTGCAGGTCGGCCCTCAGCAGATACCGGGCTGGAAACAGATCCGTTCACCGACCGCCCTTCACCCCTGTGAGTCTCCCCGCACCGGGACGGCCGGTTGTGCAGAGACCAGCGATGCCGAGCGGTTCTGACGGAAGGCGCCGACGTATGGCGGTCCTCCTCCAGATCGCGCGGTGCGGAACGGTATTGCTGTGGGCCGGTTGGCCGGCCTTCGTCATCGGGTTCTTCGCGGGTCCGTCGGCCTCACGCGGTGTCATGGAGCGCCTCGGGTTCCCGCTGCTCTCCCTGTTCGCCTTGGTCACCCTGCTGCTGGTGGCCGCGGTGATCACACAGGCCGCCCTGGGGCCCGGTCCCAGGGGGCAGGGGGAGCCCGCCGCCAGGCGCTTCGTGGCGGTCTGCGCCGTGCTGCTCGCCGGCGGCAGCGGGTTCTTTCTGTGGCGTCTCTTCCCGGCCGACGCGTTCTGGTTCACCAGAGACGACGGCTTCCACGTCGACCTGGTCTGGCCGTGGATCGGCCTGCTGATGCTCACTCTCGGCGCGGTGTGCACCGCGGCTGCCGGGACTCCGCGCCGGTATCGCTTCCTGGCGCCTCCGCGGCCGCGGTCGTGGCTCGTGCTGCCGGCTCCGCTCCTGGTGCTCGCGCTGGTCGTCTCGGCGACGGCGATCGCGCCGGTGAGCCACTCCGCCACCGACCCCGGACCGGCCCCGGAACCCGTCGGAGAGCTCTCCGGAGCAATCTGGAGGTGGACGATCCCCGACGGAAGGCGGGTGGTCCACGTCCACGACGGGCCGCGTGGGCCGATCGCCTCCTTCGATGACGGGGTGGTCGCCTTGGACGGAGCGACGGGTGAGGAGCTGTGGAGCTACGGCCGTCCCGGCAGCACGTTGGCGGTGAGGCTCTCGCCGGGCGGGGACACCCTGGCCGTCCACGTGAGTTCTTCGTGGGCGCTGGGTGAGCGGGAGCGGCTGGTCCTGCTGGACACCGAGACCGGGGAGGCCATCGGCACGCGTTCCGATCCCCCGTTCTCCGGGGACGACTGGGCCGTCGACGGACGGACCCTCCTGTTCACCGCCCCGGACGGCGCCGAGGAGAACCGGAAGCTGAGCGCCGTCGACGCCGTCACCGGCGAGGAGCAGTGGTCGTTTCCCTTCCCCGACAACTGCCAATTCCTTGGTGACGTCGCATCGTTGCGCGACGCCCCGTCCCAGGGCACTTCCACATCCTCCCTGGAGGCCGTGCGCGCGATCCGGGCCCTGGACGGGCTGATCGCCCTGAGCCTGGACTGCACCGTCCGCGACCCCGACCCCGTCGACGGCCCTGCCGGAGACTACCCCGGTGCCGGCAACGCGGCCCAGGAGCGGTTCATCGTCGTGGACGCCCAGACCGGTGAAGAGCTCTGGCAGACGGCCTATACCCGCTCGGCCGGGGACTGGCGGGACCCGCGTCCCGAGCCGCTGCGGATCACCGGTGACGGCACCGCTCTGATCGCCAAGGTGTACGAGACCGAGGAACAGGAGGAAGGCCTGCGCGTCCTCGATCTGCGCACCGGTGACCCGATCGCCTCCCCGGAGGGGGAACGCGCCATCGACATCGAATTGGCCAGGGCCACCACGGGAACCGCCGCCTACCTGCCCGGTGAAGAGGACGGTGGGGAGGGAGAACCCGTTCGGGCCTTCTATGAACGCCTCCCCTTCGACTCCGGTGAAGAGCCGGAGACCGCCCGCTTCCCGATCCCCGGCTCCGAAGAACAGGGGTGGGACGGGTGCGTCTCAGCGTTCCGCCTCGACGAGCAGGGCGCCACGATGGCCGTGTTCTCCAGTCCGCACTGTGCCTCGCTCGGCTCACTCGCCTTCGTCCCATGGGGCGCCGACACCGCCGAGCGGACGGTCCCCATCGATGAAGAGATGGACCTGCCGGAGGAGGACGAATCCGGGATGTCAGAGGGGGGACGGGTGCTCTACGACACCTCCACCGCGCTCGTCGTCCATACCGGCACCGAACTGATCGGAGTCCGCTGATGAACCGACCGTTCCCGCTCGGCACGGGTGCCGCCGGCGTGCGCCGCAGCCGGTTCTCCCTCTCCATTGGCGTCCTCTGCGCCGTTCTGCTCTCCGCCTGCGCAGCGCCGGAGGAAGAAGAGCCCGAGATCAAGCTGCCCTCTGAGCCGACCGTGATCAGTCCGGACCGGGTGGTCACCTGCGCGGAGGCCGGCGACTGCGGGGAGGCCGGGTCGGTGCGCTGGTCGATGCCGCTGGACGGCGACTACTACACGGAGCGCCTGGACAGCGGTCTTTCCATACTGCTGCCGGAGAGGGAATGGATGGGCTGGACCCATCCCGCCCAGGCCGCACTCGTCCACCGGGGTGTGATCCACTACTACGAGCAGGACCGGTTCACCGCGGTGGACGCCGAGAACGGCGAGGCGCTGTGGAGCGTGACCGTCGATCCCGAGCGCCCCAAGGTCGTACGGAAGGTCCACGCCCTGGGGGACGGGCTGCTCGTCGGGACCGTGGACGAGCGGACCGGAGACGAGTCGCTCTACCGGGTCTCTCCGGACGGCGGCGGCACCTGGGAGCGCATCGGCGCCGACGAGGGGGACCTCAGGGTGGACGAGGCCGGCGAGCACCGCGCCCTGCTGGCCGACCGCGAAGGCCGATACCTCCTCTTCGACTCCGAGAGCGGCGGGATCGCCTGGTCGCGCAAGCCGCCGGTCGACATCGGCGTCGCCCTCCTCACCCCGGAGGGGGTCTACCTGCGGAGCAGCTCCGCCCAGGACGAGGACGCCCCGTCCCGGCTGCTCCGCCTCGACCTGGAGGACGGGCGGACCGCCGCCGACACCGAGCTGCCGGAGGGCCCCGGGACCTCCTCGCTGCAGGCCGTGCTGGACGGGGCCGCGGTGTTCAAGGCCTCGGCGGGCGGGAAGGACACGCTCTGGGCCGCCGACGCCGAGACCGGCGACGTGCTCTGGGAGCGCCCGGAGGAGGCCTCCTTCGTGGCCGCCGACCCTGGGGGCTCCCTGCTCTATGTGCAGGAGGGCGAAGAGTACCGGGCGGTCGACGCGGGCAGCGGAGAGGTCGTCGAGGAGGACGTCTCCGGGGAGACGTCCCTGCTGATCGACGGGTTCGGCGCCCGGCATGCGGAGCCCCGCCGGGGGGACTCCGAGTCCGATCTGCTCGGCTCCGTGCCGCGCGCCTACGGCCCCGGGGTGGAGGAGTTCGGCGTCGACGCGGGAACGGTCGTCTGGGAGCTGGCCTCCTACGCCGCCGAGGACGGCTCCGCCGTCGGGGTGTACCACGGGTGCGCCCCCGGCGGGCTGGAGCCGCCCCGGCAGGATGCCGCGGCCGGCGGTTGGCGGTGCACGTCGCCGCGGCTGTTCGCGGTCGACTACGGGGTCTGAGCCGCGCCGCAGAGCGGCTCGGCGCAGCGCAGGTAGTGCGTCTCCGCGGAGAAGCGCGAGAAGATGTCGGGCCGGTCCTCCTCGCCTTCGGACCAGACGATGTGCGGCCGGTCCTCGCCGTCCACCGCGAGCGCGCTCACCCCGGGTTCCTCGGAGGTCGCGGCCAGCGGAGTCCGCACCGTCTCGGTGCAGCCGCCGTCCAGGCAGGAGAGCAGCACCAGCCGCTCCTCCGCCAGATCGAAGGTGGCCAGCTGCGGGTTGCCCTCCGAGTCCAGTGCCAGCCCCGGCAGCGGCCGCTTCCACCCCGGCCCGGTGACGGCGCGGTCGGTGAACTCGGTGCAGGCGGCGTCGTGGCAGTCGGTCACGTGCACCGCGCCGTCCCGGACGGCCCGGTAGGCCAGCACCGGGGTGCCGTCCGGGCGGTACTCGATCCGCGCGCCGAAGCGGGACCGCATCCCGACCTCGTGCTCTTTCCGGAAATGCTCCCCGAAGATCTCGCTCACCTCCGGCTCCGCGCATTCGGCGTCGGCGCAGGAGACGACGTTCAGGGCTCCGTAGGAGGCGTCGAAGGCCGCGACGGCGAACCCTCCCTCCGCGGAGACGGCGATGTCCAGGAACGTGCCGCCGGCGAGGAACCCGCCCGCCGTGACGTCGCCGGGCGGATCGATGGCGCGCGGGTCGGCGCAGGCCGGTTCGTCGCATACGTGCAGGCGCAGCCCGCCCTCGTCCTCCCCGATCTCCTCATCGCGGCCCCGCGGTTCGTAGGGGCGCACGTGGGAGGCGACGACCAGGCCCTCCCCGAAGGGCGCCACCGCGGACGCGGTCTCGTAGTGGTCGCCGCCGTACTGGCGGATCCGCACGGCCTCGTCCGGGTCGCACTTCTCGGTGGCGGCGCAGGTCCGCAGGTACAGCCCCGAGTCGGGATGGGGACCGTACCTGTCGGTGTCCTCCCAGTCGTGCATGAACTCCCACCAGTCCGTGTACAGCCTGCCGCCGCCGGCGACCGCCGTGCCGCCGCCTTGCGTCCTGCCCTCCCGCTCGGCGACGGTCTCGCACTCGGGGTCGCAGAGCTCCGCGGTCTCCCCTCTCTGCGTCGTGGCGATGAGCGCCCCCTCCCCTCGCGGGGAGATGTCGATGACGTAGTCATCGCCGTAGGGCGATGCGAGGGGGCCGCCCTCCAGGACCGGGGCGCCGAGCGGGTTCGCCCACGACACGGCCGGCCCGACCAGTACCGGGAGGAGGAGCAGCGCGGCCAGGGCGGGCGCCGGCAGCACCGCCCAGGACCGGCCACCGGTGTGCGGCGGAGGCAGGTGCGCGGCCATCCGGCCCAGGTCCGGGCCGGAGGCGTATCCGGTGTAGGCCCCGCGGTCCCGGTACACCGCGGGGGCGCAGAGCAGCAGCACCGCCGGGGCCATGGCCAGGGCGGAGGCGAGCAGCCCGACCGCCTCGGCCCCCGGGTGCCCGTCGCCCCAGCCGAGCCGGGACCCGAGCAGCCGCTCCGCCCCGGTGTCGACCAGGACCGGCAGGCCGCAGGCCGCGATCACGAACAGCAGGTGGACGCGGCGGCGCTCCCGCTCCAACCGGTGGGCGGCCGCCAGCCCCTGCCACGGCCCGCGCCCTTCCGCGAGGGACACCGGGAGCATCACCATGAGCGGAGCCAGCGCGAACAGGCCGGGCAGCACGGTGAATGCGAGGGCGAGCCAGAGCGGCCACCCGATGGCCGTCAGGCCGGTGGCGCCCGCCGCCACAGCGGAGAGCAGTGCGATCAGCAGCAGGAGCCAGGTGAGGACGGTGAAGTAGCGGCGCAGTGCGAGCCGCCAGGCGTCGCGGACCGCGATCGTCCGGCCGAGCAGGGCGGCGGTGCCGATCAGCACCGGGGCGCCGATGACGAGGGGGGCCAGTGCCAGCCCGAGCGCGGCGAGCACCGCGGCGGAGGCGAGGAACAGGGCACCGGGTTCGGAGAGGGGCTCCAGGACACCGTTGTAGTAGACCGCGTCCGCGCTCTTCCATACCTCCAGGGAGTGGCCGAGCAGGAGCAGCGGCACGGCCGGCAGCCAGGCGGCGACCAGCATCGGCCACAGCGTCCTCGGGACCGTTCGGGCGATCTTCGCCCAGAGTTCCTTCACGCTGCCGGCGGTCTCCAGGCCGCCCGGTGGCTGCTTTTCCGGTTCCGATCCGTCCGCTTCAGTCGCTTTCGCCGCATCAGTGGGGGTTCTGTCCGGCTCGCTCATTCATGCCCTTCCGATTCCGGTTTGCGAGCCGAAGACTACTGGGGGTGTCCGATGCGCGGCCGCGCGCCCGGTCCCCCGTGGGCCGGGCGCGCGGTTCTCCCCTCCCCGCCGGTGGTCAGTCGGTGCGGACGCAGTCGATGTAGGGGCGGACGTAATCGGGGGTCGGGAAGGAGGCCAGCGCCCGGGCCAGGGCCTCCAGGGTGGTGGCGGCCAGCGCGATGCTCGGGTCGATGCGGTTGCCGGCCTGGTAGGGCTTGTCGGACTCTTCCCGGTAGGACAGCAGCCAGGTCGCGCGGTGCTCGGTGTGCAGCGCGACGAAGGCGTTGTAGTCGGGGGCCACGCCGGGGACGCAGCGCGAGGGCGGGACCTCGGGTGCGGCGGGCGGGGCGTCGGGCAGGCGGCGGAGGCCGCGCGCGTGCCGGGGCGGGGGCCCGGGGTTGGGCAGCACGCCCAGGACCGGGACCACGAGCAGGATGAACACGGACAGCAGGTTCCACAGGGTGGGGAAGCGCTCCCCATCGCGATGGTGGATACCATGACACATGTCGTCACCTCGGTGTGAGAGTCGGGTGATGGCCACGCCCTCGGACGGCCGACACCGTCGCGGGGGTCTTGCTATGCCAGAAGGCTTCCACCTGCAATGACGTTCTTCCACGCCAGGGCGAATATTGAGAAATATTGAGAAGCCCATGGAGAATTTCTCGGAATTCTGAGAAGGTGTGGAGAAATCCAGAAAACCCTACCGAGGCATTCCCCCTTGGAGGACAATCGCCTCATGGGAGCTCATGACACGGAGGTATGCAGGCGATTCGGGGCCCACCTCCGCCAACTTCGCGAATCGAAAAGGATGACGCAGCGCGCCGTCGGGCGCGCGATCGGCGTCAACCACAACCACGTCTCCAACCTTGAGCGGGGTGAACGGCGCCCCACGCCCGCCCTGCTCATGGCCCTCGATGCCCTGCTGACCGGGGATGAGCGCCTCGAACGCCTCTGGGAGTCACTGAACGAGGCGAACCAGCCTGCGTGGCTCAGTGCGATCCGGGACGTCCAGCGCGATGCGCTCTCCATCCTCCAGTTCCAGGCTCAGGCCATTCCCGGGCTGCTTCAGACCGAGCGCTACGCCCGCTCTCTCATCGCTGCAATCTCTTTTTGGGAATCCCCCGCCTGGGTGGACGACCGCGTCGAGGAGCGGATGGAACGCGCCCGCTGGTTCGCCGTGGCGGAGCGGCCTTTCCTCGTCACGGTCCTGCCGGAAAGCGTCATCGAGAACCCCATCGGCTCACCGGAGATCATGCGGGAGCAGCTCGACCATCTGGTCGGTCTCGCCGACGCCGGCCGGATCAGCCTCCAGGTCGTCACCGGGCACGAGCACCCCGGCCTCCTCGGGCCCTTCATGATCATCGCGCCGTCGGTCGGCCCGGAAGTGGTCTACGCCGAGAGCGCCGTCGAAGGCCGCGTGATCGACGACTCGCCCGAGGTCGCAAGGTTTAAGCTTCGCTTTGGGCGCCTCCAGGCCGTCGCCCTGAGCCCCGAGCAGACCCTGACCCTGATCAAAGAGAAAGCGGAAGGCTTCGATGGCTGACTTCGCATGGCACAAGAGCAGCTACAGCCAGGGCGGCCACCAGGAGTGCGTCGAGGTCGCCGAGGGGCGGACCACCGCCCTCCGAGACACCCGCAACCGCCACCTCGGCCACCTCGAATTCCCCGCGGGCGAGTGGGAGGCGTTCATCGCGGCGGTGAAGGGCTAGCCGCACCCCTCGAACTGGGGAACCGAAGTGACCAGGTCCAGGCCGGTCTCGCCGAACCACTCGTCCAGGAGCTTCTCGGCGGTGCCGTCCTGGTACATCTTCGTGACCGCGCGGTTGACCTCCTCGCAGCCGCCGACGTCCTCCTTCGCGATGCCGATGCCGTACTTCTCGTTCGTGAACGGGGCGTTGACCAGGCGGAAGGCGGAGGGGTCGGAGGCGAGGAAGCCGGCCAGGATCAGGTCGTCGGTGGAGACCGCGTCGACCGAGCCGTCGGCGAGGCGGGTGACGCAGTCGCCGTAGGCGGGCTCCTCCTCCAGTTCGGCGGCGATGCCCTTCTCCTCGATGATCCGGTTGGCGGAGTTGGAGCCCTCGCCCTGGCAGAGCGTCATGCCCTCCAGGTCGCGGACGTCCTCCACGTCCTCCTCGTCCGCGCCGACCAGGATGTCCTGGTGCGCCACGTAGTAGGGGCCGGCGAAGTTCACCACGCTCTTGCGCTGCTCGGTGATGGAGTAGGTGGCGACCACCATGTCCACGTCGCCCGCGGTGATCACGTCCTCCCGCTGGGCCGAGGTGACCCCGGTGAACTCCACGTCCTCCTCGGCGATGCCCAGGTGGCCGGCGATGTAGAGGGCGACGTCCACGTCGAAGCCCTCGAACCTGCCCTCGGCGGCCTCCAGGCCCAGCCCCGGCTGGTCCGCCTTGACCCCCACCACCAGGGAGTCCTTGCCGGTCAGGGAGGAGGTTCCGGCGAACACGGCCGAGCAGCCGGCCAGCGGCGCCAGGCAGAGCAGCGCCGCGGCGGCGGCCGCGCGGGCGGGGAGGGATGTGCGGGCGGGAAGGGACGAACGGGCAGGGAGGGACCGGCGGCGGTGCGGTGTCGGGTCGGTCATCGGTACTCCGCCAATCGGGGGTAGGCGCCCGCGACCGCCAGGGCGGCCACCGCGAGCACGGCGGCGGGCAGGATCCAGCCCCATCCGCGCAGCCCGCGGTCGCCCGCCGCGACGGCCTCCTCGTAGGCGTCGGCGTGCATCCGGGTCAGGTCGGCCAGGGCCGACTCGTAGGCGGCGTAGGCCTCCTCCGCCTCGCCCATCCGGAACTCCACGGCCTCGGAGCGCGAGCCGTCCCGGGCGATCTCCCGCAGCTCCGCGTCGGCCTGCTGGAAGGCGAGGTAGGCGTCGAGCACGTCGGCGGCGCGCTCCCGGCCGCCCTCCTGGGAGGGCTCGGCGGCCTCCAGCCCGAGCAGGCCGAGCAGCTCGGCGTCGGGGTAGGCGCCGACCGACTCCTCCAGCTGCGCGGTGTAGGCGGCCAGGTCCTCCCCCTCCACGAAGACCACCGAGCGGGCACCGTCCAGGTAGACCTGCGCGTAGGTGTCGGCCCGCCCGCCGTCGAGCAGGAACCGGCTCTGGTCGCCGTGCATGCCGGTGCTGATCGCGTGCGCCCTGGACAGCGCCAGCACCGAGTCCAGGCCGTCCTCCTTGGCCGCGCGCATCCGCTCGGCCTGGAGCAGCAGGGTGCCGGCGGCGGCCCCGGTGAGCAGCAGCGCGCCGGCGGCGGCCACCGCCACCGCCGGGTTGACCCGGCGGCGGAACCGGGTGGCCAGGTTGCGGTGGTGCCAGCCGAGGGCGGCGACGGCGGCCAGCCCGGCGGCGGCGGTCCAGCCGGCGCCGGCCAGCACCGCGGCGCGCTTCTCCTCGTAGGTGACGCGGACGGTGGCGCCGCTGTCCAGGGTCAGGTTGTAGGCCTTGGGGAGCAGCTCCAGCCGCATCAGGTCGGTGGCGTCCCGGTACAGGCCGACGGCCTCGTCCGAGGGCTCGCCGTCCTCGGACCCGGCGGCCCGGGCCTCGGTGACCAGCCGCTCGTAGGCGCCGAGCCCGTCGATGACCTCGCGGACGTTGCGCTCCTCGGCGCCGCTGCCCTCGGCGAGCTGGGCGGCCTGCACCAGGGCGGCGCCGGCCTCGCCGCGCCGGCGGTCGTAGATCCGCTCCGCCTCCTCGGCCCGGTCGCCGTCGCCGACCAGCAGGACGTTGGCGGTCTGGGCGTCCATGTCGCTGAGCGCCAGGTACAGGTCGCTGGAGGCGGCGACCTTGGCCCCGGCGCCGCTCCCGATCACCTGGAAGCCCTCCCTGGCCTGGGACATCGCCGCCGTCGCCGCGGCGAACAGCAGGCCGGCGGCGACCAGGGCGGCCAGCGCGGAGAGCCGGATCCGGCCCGGGGTGCCGCTGCCCAGCCAGTGCCGCAGCACGGCCCGGGCCCGGCGCGCCCCGGTGCGGGGGGCGGGCGGTTCGGGGGCCCGCGGAACCGGGTCCGCAGGCGGTGCGTGCGTCTGCGCCATCCGGGTCACCCCTTCTGCAGTGTGATCACGGTCCACGCGCCGACGTAGACCCGGTCGCCGTCGTGCACCTGGTACTCGCGGTGCGGTTCGATCGGGTTGTCGGTGCCGTTGATGGTGGTGCCGTTGACCGCGCCGAGGTCGACGATGACCCAGGCGCCGCCGGGCCGGGCGAGCAGCACCGCGTGCCGGTGCGAGACGGCGACGTCCTCCGGCGGGCCGGCCAGGTCGATCTCCGGGACGATGCCGCGCCGCCTGCTGCGCCGGCCGATGTGCACCTCCGGCCGGTTCAGCGGGACGCGGCGGCGCGGGGGCTGGGCGGGGAAGGCGAGCCGGCTCGGGTCGAGCATCCCGCGGTCCGCCATGGCCTGGTAGAACGCCGGGTCGGCGGTGATCACGGCGCGCCACAGGCCGGGAACGGAGGGGCGGCTCTCGCCGGGGCCGCTCGGCCCGGACTGGCCGGTCCGGCCGGCCGCCGAGGCCCGGCGCGGCGGTTCGGAGGGCGGCCGCGGCGCGTCCGGGCGGACCGCGGGCAGCCGCCCGTCCGGCTGGGTGGCGTCGTCCAGGGAGAAGTCGTGGCCGCACGCCTCGCAGAACCGCCCGGCGCGCGGCGTGGAGCAGTTCGGGCACGGCGGCCCCTCCTCCGGCCCGGCGCGGCGCGCGGCCGGCCGCGGCGCCATGCGGATACCGCAGACGTCGCAGAAGTCCGGCGCCGCGGACTGGTGCCCTGCCGGGCATCTGGGCATGGAAGGCCCTCCCTCTTCCTACTCCCCCTTCGCGGACTCCCCCGCCCCCCGGGTGCGCACCGTCCGGGTGGAGTAGGTGTCCAGGGTCATCTCGTCCGCCTTCTCCACCTCCTTCTTGAGCCGGACCGTTCCGGTGGCCGGGTCGACCACGTCGACGACCCGGCCGAGCATCTCGGCGGTGGCCCGGTTCCCCGAGGCGTGCGCCAGTGCGACGGCGCGGCCCAGCCGGACGGTGGCCGACTCGTCGTCGCCCTCCCGGCGCGCCCTGAGCCCCTCCTGGATGGCGCGGGAGAGCTCCACCTGGCCGGTGTAGTGCGCGACCCGGGCGTTGATCTCGGTCGCCTTGGCCTCGTCCTCGGTCCATTCGGCGAGGACGTTGCCGGAGGCGAGCACCGCGCCGCCGGCGGAGGGGGCGACCAGCTTGACCCAGCCGGCCCGCATCTGCTGCCCCGGGGCGCCCGCGGGCACCTCGATGCACAGGTGGTACTCGCGGCTCTCCTCGCCCCAGGAGCCCAGCGGGTAGTCGGCGGTCTGCGGCCCGCCGGCGGCGGCGCGGCCGGTGAGGTCCTCCACCCCGGGGGCGACCTGCTTGACGAAGCGGACCCGGGCCGCCTTGGGCGCCCAGAGCCGGAGCGCGACGTCGGCGACGCTCTTGCCCATGGCCCGCTCGGTCAGCGCGCGGAAGTCCTCGGCCATCCGGTCCGGGTCGCGGATGAACCCGACGTCGCCGAGGAGTGCGGAGGCGATCCGGCGCAGCTCGTCGACGTTCCAGTCGGTGCCCACGCCGCGGCAGTCGCAGACGAACCGGCCGGAGCAGCGGGCCAGGATCCGCTCGAACCCCTCGGTCTGCTCGTTGTTCTGGCCGTCGGTGAGGAGCACGGCGTGTTTGAGCGCGCCCGCGCCGAACGGGGCGAAGAGCTCGTCGGCGAGGGTGAGCCAGGTGCCCATCCGGGTGCCGCCGGAGGCGTCCAGGGAGCCGACGGCCTCCTTGGCGGCGGCGCGGGTGCGCGCGTCGGCGGGGACCAGGCGGGGTTCGGCCGGGTAGACGAGGCGGGCGACGCCGGTGCCGCAGACGATGCCGAAGTGCACCCCGTCGCGGAGGGCGTCCACGGCGGCGCGGGCCGCCCGTTTGGCGGCGACGATCTTCTCGCCGTACATGGAGCCGGAGCCGTCGATGATGACGACCTCGGCGGCGGGCGGCGGCCCGCCGCCGGCAGGGCCCGCGCCGGGGGGCGGGGATCCGGAGCCCGCGGCGACGGTGACGATGGCGTGCACCTCGGTGCCGCCGACGGGAAGGTAGGGGTTCTGGTCCACGTCCACCCGGAAGCCGGGCGGGCCGCCGGACGCTGTGTTCACGGCACCTCCTCGGGGACGCTGATCACGACCACGGTGATGTTGTCCCGGCCGCCGGCGTCCAGGGCGAACCGCACCCCGGCGCGGGCCGCCCCGGCCGGGTCGCCGTGCGCGCCGGTCAGGACCGCGGCCAGCTCGTCGGGTTCGGGCGCGTAGTTCCACAGCCCGTCGGAGCAGATCACGATGGCCCCGGGGCCGCGCGGTTCGACCGTGACGACGTGCCCGTCCACCTCGCCGGAGTCGGCGCCGAGCCAGGCGGTGATGGCGTGCGCGTAGAGCGACTCCTCGGCCTCCTGGGCGGTGAGCACGCCCGCCTCCACCATGGCGGTGCTCCACGAGTCGTCCCGGGTGAGCCGGCGGGCGGGCCCGGGGGCGCCCGGGCCGGGCAGCCAGTAGGCGCGGCTGTCGCCGATCCAGCCGATGGTGACCGGGCCGCCGCCCTCGGGCATCGACGCCGACACGTAGGTGCAGGCGGGTGCGCCGTCCGGGCCGGCGAGCGCGGCGACGGCGGCGGCCGCGCGGGTCAGCCCGGCCGCGGCGGCCTCCCGGTGGTCCGCGCCGCCGCGCAGCGCCTCGGCGACGGCGGCCGCGCCGGTCTCCGCGGCGACCAGGGACGCGTCGTCGGGCCGCGGCGAGGAGGACACCCCGTCGCAGACCACCCCGATCATCGCGGGCGAGCGCGAGCCCGGGGTGAGCATCGCCATCGCGTCCTCGTTCCGCTCGTGGCGCAGGCCGCGGTCGGTGACGCCGGCGATGGGCCCCAGCGCCGTCTCGATCCGGTCCCGCTCGGCGGGCTCGTGCTCCGGCTCCGGTTCGGGCTCGGGCGGGTCCTCGCCGAGCCGGTTGCCGCAGTTCTCGCAGTACTCGTCTTCGCTGCCGATCACGTCGTCACAGGCCGGGCAGGTCAGCAGCACCTCCGCTCCCGTCCCGGTCTCCTCCCCGTTCATAGTCTGACGCCTTTCCACGGGCGGGGGAGGCCCGGTGTCGTTCGCTCACCACGGAAGGGGGGCGGGGTCATATCCAGGTCCTCGGGCGGCGGGCGTTAGCGCGGTCGACCAGCCTCCGGCGCTCGGCGGGGTCGGTGGCGGTGCGGGCCAGGGCGCGGTAGGTGCGTTCCAGGTTGCGGCGGAGGCCCTCTTCGTCCAGGTCGTCGCCGAGCAGCCGGACCGGGCGGGCCGGGGCGCCGCCGGCCAGGACCCAGTCCAGGGCGGTCTCCAGGACCCGGGTGCGGAGCCGGTCGCCGACCGCGCCCTGCAGGCCGAGGCGCTCCAGCCGGCGGCCGGCCTCGGTCAGGTCGGCCTCGCCGAGCGCCCCCTGCCCGTCCGCGGCGACCTGGGCGGTGACCGCCGCGGTCTGCGCGGCGGTGTACAGACTGGACAGCTCGGGCACGGTGTCCAGGACCTGGGCGGCCCCGACCCGGTCGCCCTGGGCGAGCCGGATCCGGGCCAGCCGGAACGCGGCGCCGACGTAGGAGCGGTCGGTGGTCCAGACGGTGTCCAGCAGCCGGGCCGCGGCGTCCGGCTCCCCGGTGCGCTCCAGGCAGGCGGCGAGGCCGAGCTTGGGGGCGGCCTCCCCGGGCAGGTGCGAGTAGAGCTCGTCGAAGCGGTCCCGGGCGTGCGCCCAGTCGCCGAGCCGGACCGAGGTGAGCGCGTCGTACCAGTGGGTGCGCCAGTCCCCGGGCATGCGCGCCTCGAACTCGGCGAGCGGCCCGGCGGCCTCCTCCGCGCGGCCGGACAGGATCAGCGCCCGGGCCAGCATCAGCCGGGTCTCCGGGGTGGGCGAGGGGGCGGCCTCCAGGGTGGCGACCAGCTCCTCGGGGCGGCCCGCGGCCAGCCCGCCGAGCAGGCCCGCCGCCGGGTCGGCCGGGTCGACCAGCGGGACCGGGAGGGTGGCGGCCAGGCCGGCCGGGGTGTCCGGTCCGAGCAGCGCGTCCGGGGCGCCGCCGGCGCGGACCTCGGGGGCGGCGCCGGACAGGAACCGCTCCGGCCCGAACAGGGTGGACGGCGCCGGGTGCGCCTGCCCGGAGTCGAGCGAGAGGACCTCCCGGAGCACCCCGGTGAGCTGGTCGGACATGTCGCCGGCGCTGTGGAACCGGCTGTCGGGCTCGGGATGGGTGGTGCGCAGCAGGAAGCGGTGGTAGGACTCGTAGACCTCGAAGACCGGGGCCTGCGCCGGGTCGGGCAGGGTGTGCGGGTGCTCCCGGGTGAAGCTGAACCGGGTGCTGAGCACCGCCATGGTCCGGCCCACCGTGTACAGGTCGGAGGAGACGGTGGGGCCCAGTTCGCGCAGCTCCGCCTCGGGGACCCGGTAGCCGGGGGTGGTGTAGACGGGGGTGATCGCGTCCTCGATGCGCCGCACCCCGCCCAGGTCGATGAGCTTGATCTGCTCCTCGCTCTGGATCACGTTGTCCGGTTTGAAGTCGCAGTAGAGCAGGCCCTTGGCGTGCAGGTGGTCCAGGGCCCGCAGCACCTCCAGCGCGTACGCGATGACCTGCGCGACCGGCAGGCTCGCGGTCTCCGACTCGCGTTCGCGCTGCTCCACGATGAGGTCGCGGAGCGACTTGCCGCCGACGTACTCCATCACGATGTGGCCGACCGGCACCCCGGTGCGCGGGTCCGGGTGCTGCACGAAGTTGATGATCTTGACGATGTTGGGGTGCTCCACCTCGGCGAGGAAGGAGCGCTCCGCCGCCGCGGTCTTGTGCGCTTCGGCGTCGCCGCTGTTCAGCAGGCCTTTGAGCACCACCCAGCGGTCGCTGACGTTGTGGTCGCGGGCCAGGTGGATCCAGCCGAGCCCGCCGTGCGCCAGGGCGCCCAGCACCTCGTACTGGCCGGCCACCAGGTCGCCCTTGCGGAGCTTGGGGGTGAAGGAGAACTCGGTGCCGCAGGACCGGCAGAACCCCTCGGTGCGGCCGGGGCGGTCGCCGCGGGACCGGCCGACCTTCTCCCCGCAGTTGCCGCAGAACCGGTTCTTCTCCGCGACGGCCGGGTCGGCCATCACCGCCGTGGCCGGGTCCCGGTAGGGCACCGGCGGCACCTGCACCAGGCCCAGTCCGAGCATGCCGCGCCGGCTCGACCCGGTGCGGCGGCTCACCCGGCCGGAGGGGGTGCTGCGGGTGGCCAGCCGCCCGGAGGGGCCGCTCACCGGGGAGGGGCGCGACCCGGCCCGGGTGGCGGGGCGGCGGGCGGACGGGGAGGGGCGCGAGGGGTGGCCCGGCCCCTGCGCCGGGCGGGGCACCCGCGGCGCCGGTGCGGCGGTGGGCGCCGACCCGGGGGCCGGTCCGGACGGCGGTCCGGATGCCGGCTCGGGCACGGGCCCGGACCCCGGCCCGGACGCCGGCTCGGGCGCGGGTCCGGGCGGCGCCTGAGGTGCGGGAGGTGATGGAGACGCGGGAGGTGACGGAGGCGCGGGGGGCGCCGCCGGGGCGGCCGCGGCCGGCGCCCGGGACGGGGCCAGGCCGCACACCGTGCAGAAGCCGTCCTCGACGGTCCCGCCGCACGCCCGGTCGGTGCAGGTGGTCATCGGGGCGTCCCTCCTCTCCCTCGGGTCCCCCGGGCTGCGGGCGCCGCGGGGCGCTCCGACGCTGCGGCGACGGCGCGCCGGTAGTCGGCGAGCGCCGCCTCGGCCGCCGCCAGGTCGCAGGGGGCGGACCAGAGCAGGCCGTGCGCGGTGCGCAGCAGCCGCGCCGCCCCGGGGTCCTCGGCGAGGCCCAGCCGGACCGCCTTCGTCCGGTAGGCGTCCAGCCGGCCGCGGAGCTCGGCGCGCCGGGCGAGCAGCTCGGCGTCGGCCCGCTCGCAGCGGCGCGCCGCGTCGGCGACGGCGCGCCGGTAGTCGGCGAGCGCCGCCTCGGCCGCCGCCAGGTCGCAGGGGGCGGACCAGAGCAGGCCGTGCGCGGTGCGCAGCAGCCGCGCCGCCCCGGGGTCCTCGGCGAGGCCCAGCCGGACCGCCTTCGTCCGGTAGGCGTCCAGCCGGCCGCGGAGCTCGGCGCGCCGGGCGAGCAGCTCGGCGTCGGCCCGCTCGCAGCGGCGCGCCGCGTCGGCGACGGCGCGGGCGTCCCGCTGCACCGCGTCGGCGGCGGCCGCCAGCTCGGTCCAGCGCCGGTCGCGGTGGAGCCGGTCCAGGTCGGCGAGGCGGCCGTGCAGCGCGGCGGTGTCCGGCGGGGCGGCCGGGGCGGGGCCGGCGATCCGCGCGCCGGTGCGGTCCCGGCTCCGGCGGGCGGCCTCGGCGGCGGCGTCCGCCTCGGCGACCTCGACGGCGAGCCCGGCACGGCGGGCGGGGAAGCCGGTGCGGGCGCGCTCCGCGGCGCGCACCGCCTCCAGCAGCCGGGCCGCATCGGCGTCGAGCCGGTCTAGGCGGGCGGTGCCGGCGCCGACGCCGAGCGGGTCGGTGCGGACCGCGGCGGCGGCCTCGGCGATCCCGGCGGCGAGCGCGTCCCGGCCCGGGGCGGGGCCGGTCCGGCCGGCCGCGGCGTCGGCTTCGGCGAGCGCGGCCTCCAGCCGCTCCACCCGGGGCAGCAGTTCGGCCCAGGCCGCGTCGATCGCGGCGACGGCGGCGGCACCGGTGTCGTAGGCGGCGCTCATCCGCCGCACCGCGGCATCGAAGGTGTACCGCTCCGGTTCCGCACCGAGCAGGCCGGCCTCCCCGGCGGCCGCCTCGGGCCGGACCAGTTCCACGGAGTCGCCGCCGAGCAGCGCGGCGAGTGCGGCGGGGTCGCCCCGGGCCGCCTCGGCCCGGGAGGCGGCGTGCCCGTAGGCGTCGAAGAGGCGCCACAGCAGGGCGAGCTCGGCGCGGCCCCGCTCCCAGCGCTCCCGGGTGGCGCCGGTCAGCTCGGCGCCCTGGAGCAGCCGGTGGGCGACGCCGCGGTCGAGTTCGACGAGGACGGCGGCGACGCGGTCGCGCACGTGGAGCACCCCGTCCAGCGTGCGCGTGTCCACCACCGCCTCTGCCACCCCCTTGCCGGGAGTCCTCGCCCTGGTCGCCCGAGACGCCCGATGCCCATGAGTCTCAGTCAGCCGAACGCCCTGGACAAGGGGCCCTGCGGCGTTCGGCCGCCTGTGGCCAGTCCCGAACCGGAGCCCTGCGGCGAGCGTCCCCAGGTCGATGATCTTGACGCTGCTGCCGTCTCAAGGCGCCCGCCGCCAAGTGGCCGCCGCAACGAGGAACAACGAGGAACTCGGGGGAAGGGAGAGGAACAAAAGGTGCCCCGCCCAGGCCCGGCGCCCCACGGAGTGAAGGTTCAAGCGGGCGGCGAAGGCGGGGAGGGGCACCGGCCGGTCGGTCCGGCGCGGCGCCCCGCAGAGCGAAGGTCAAGACGGGCGGCGACGGCGAGGGCAGGACCGGGGCGGAGGCAGTCGCCCGAGTGTCGGGCCCCACGGGGCGAGGGTTAAAGCGAGCAGCGACGGCGGCGGTGGGCACCGGCCGGTCGGTCCGGCGCGGCGCCCCGCGAAGCGAAGGTTCAGGCGGGCAGCGAGGGCGGCGGTGGGGACCGGCTGGTCGGTCGGGCGCGGCGTCTCGCAGAGTGCAGGTTCAAGCAGGCGGCGACGGCGGCGGTGGGGCGGGGTGCAGGCGGTCGCCCGGGCGCGGCACCCCACGGGGCCGGGGTTCAAACGGGCGGCGAGGGCGGGAGGGGCCGGGCGCCGCGTTCACCGGCCCGGCCCGCACCCACCAGGGCGGCCTTATCCCTGTATGCCTGGTTTGCGGCGAGGATCGGGCGAGGGTGGGGTGCCCTGCGCACCGCGAGAGCACTCCGATTACATCTACCAGCGAGTAGTAAGCCCCGAAACCCCCCACCACCCCCTCGCCGGTTACTCAGAGTGGCCAAGGCGGGCCCTCTCGGCAGGGCAAAAGCGACATCTCGCCCCCGCCTCTGCCCTCCCCGGGTTCCGGCCCCCTGCTTTGCGGCCTTGCGGGCGGCTCGAACCCCCGATCACCGGCCCGATCAGGGCGATCCGGGCCTCTCGGGGCCCGATCCGGCCCAGGGTGCGCGCCCAGGAATCACCGGGGTGCTCTCGCGGTGCGCAGGGCGGCCCACCCCGCCATCACCCTGCGTATTTACCCAGGTCAGAGAGGTGTGGCGGTTTCAGAGACGGCCGGCCCCGGCGCCCGGGCGACGCGGGAACGGCGCCCCGCCCCCCAGACCCGCCCCGGCCGGCCCACCCCGCTCTGCCGCGCCCGACCGACCAGCCGGTCCCCTCCCGCCGTCGCCGCCCGCTTGAACCTTCACCCCGTGGGGCCCGACACCCGGGCGACCACCGTTGCCTCGCCCCTGCCGCTGCCGTCGCCGCTGCTTGAACCTTCGCTCCGCGACGTGCCGCGCCGGACCGACCGGCCGGTCCCCGTCGCTGCCTTCGCCGCCGGCTTGAACCCCGACCCCGTGGGGCGCCGCGCCCGGGCGACCATCTGCACCCCGTCCCCACCTCTGCCGTCGCCGCCTGTCTGAACCCTCACCCCGTAGGGCGCCGCGCCCGACCGACCAGCCGGTCCCCACCGCCGCCTTCGCCGCCCGCCTGAACCTGCACCCCGTGGGGCCCGCGCCCGGGCGACCGCCTCCGCCCCGCCCCTGCCGCTGCCGTCGCCGCCCGCTTGGACCCCCGCCCCGTGGGGCGCCGCGCCTGTGGGAAGGGGCGGTCAGGAGAGCCAGCCGGGGCGGACCACGCCGGACTCGTAGGCGATCACCACCAGTTGGGCGCGGTCCCGGGCGCCGAGCTTGGTGAGTACCCGGCTGACGTGGGTCTTGGCGGTGGCGGGGCTGACCACCAGGCGCCGGGCGAGCTCCTCGTTGCTCAGCCCGGCGGCGACCGCGGAGAGCACCTCGCGCTCCCGCTCGGTGAGGCTGTTCAGCCTGGGGGCGGGCGGCGGCTCCTTGATCCGGCCGGCGAACTCGGAGATGAGCCGGCGGGTGACCGAGGGCGCCAGCAGCGCGTCGCCGCGGGCGACCACCCGCACCCCGTGGATCAGCTCCATCGGCTCGGTGTCCTTGACCAGGAACCCGGCGGCGCCGGACTTCAGCCCGCCGTAGACGTACTCGTCCAGGTCGAAGGTGGTGAGGATGACGACCCGGACCCCGGACAGCCGGTCGTCGGCGGCGATCCGGCGGGTGGCCTCCAGCCCGTCGACGCCGGGCATCCGGATGTCCATCAGCACCACGTCGGGCCGCTCCCGGGCGGCCAGGGCGACCGCCTCCGCGCCGTCGGCGGCCTCGCCGACCACCTCGATGTCGTCCTCGCCCTCCAGCATCGACCGGAACCCGGCGCGGACGAGGGTCTGGTCGTCGGCGATCACCACGCGGATCATTCTCGGCCTCCCGGGTAGGGCCGGGCCGCGGCCCGGCGAGCGCCCCCATACTGCACCACCGGGCGGCGGCGTGCAGGCGTGCGGACGGGTCAGTCGCCGGTCGTGTCCGCACCCCCGGTGGGCAGCTCGGCGCGGACCAGGAAGCCGCCTCCGGGGCGCGGGCCCGCGGTGATCCTGCCGCCGAGCGCGGCCGCCCGCTCGCGCATCCCGCGCAGCCCGTTGCCCTCGGCGGGCGGCTCCGCGCCGCCGCTGCCGTCGTCGGCGACCTCCACCGCCAGTTCGCCGGGCGCGTACCCGACGGCCACCCTCACCGAGGAGGCCCCGGCGTGCCGGCGGACGTTGGCCAGCGCCTCCTGCACGATCCGGTAGGCGGCCAGGCCCACCTGGGCGGAGGGCGGCCGGCCGGGTTCGCCGTGCACGGTGAGGCGCGCGTCCAGGCCGGCCTTGCGGGCCGCCTCGACCAGCTCCCCGATCCGGTCGGCGGTGGGGGCGGGGTCGACCGGCGCGCCGCCCCCGCCGTCCTCGTCGACCTGGCGCAGCACCCCGAGGGTGGCGCGCACCTCGCGCAGCGTCTCCTTGCTGGTCTCCTTGATCGCGTCCAGCGCGGCGTAGGCCTGCTCCGGGTCGCGCCGGTGCCCGGCGGCCGCGGCCTGCACGTTGATCAGCGAGATGTTGTGCGCGATGACGTCGTGCAGCTCCCGGGCGATGCGCATCCGCTCCTCGGTGGCGCGGCGCCGGGCCTCCTCCTCGCGGGTCCGCTCGGCCTCCGCGGCGCGCTCCTCCACCTCCCGCAGGTAGGCATTGCGGCTGCGGGCGATCTCGCCGAGGGCGAGCACCACCGCCATCCACGCGGCGATGGCCAGCGCCCGCCACAGCTGGAAGTCGAAGAGCTCGCCGACGGCGAACATCGCGAGGGAGATCAGCAGGGTGGCGTCGGCCGCCGCCCGCCTGCGCGCCGAGGCGAGCAGGACCACCGCCGCGACCAGCAGGAACCACGGCAGCCAGCTGTCGGTGGCACCGAAGATGTAGTAGAGCGGGAGGGCGGGGCCGACGACCGCGGCGGTGGCGAAGGGGAACCGGTCCAGTACCGCGATCGACGCCGAGCCGACCAGCAGCAACGCGATGATGTGCGGCTGGACGGAGGCGCCCCGGGCCGCGGTGAACACCGCCTCGCCGAGCACCAGCGCCACCGCGAGCAGCACCGCGCAGGCGATGTTGAGCCGCCGCCCGGTCAGCCGGTACGACCACGGCCTCTCCCTCTCGGGCCGGCCCTCCGCCATGGCGCCTCCCTCTCCCGGTCCGCGCGGTCCAGGGAGAACGCTATGCGGGCGGCGGGGCGGGCGTCGTCGGCCCGCGGTCGACACCCCCGCTACACCGCGAGCGGTACGCCCCCCGGTGGTCTTGACGTCGCGGACCTGTCAGAGCACGCTGACGGGCTCGCGACGTCAAGACCGCCGGGGGGCGGGCGGGGGTTGCGGGGTCAGGCGGCGGGGCCCGGGGTGCCGCGGAGTTTGCGCAGCCGCAGGCTGAGGAAGATCAGCACGATGCCGAAGAAGACCGCGTAGACGCCGATGATGAGCGCGATGGCCACCGCGCCGCCCAGCGGCCAGAACCACAGCAGCAGGCCGAAGCAGACCGAGAGCACGCCGCTGAGGATGTACAGCCACTCGCCGGTGATCTCCTTGCGCAGCCGGATGGCCGCGATGATCTCGACGATGCCGGTGATCACCGCCCAGGCGCCGATGAGGACGGTGAGCACGACGACGGTGGCCACCGGCCAGAGCAGCGCGGCGATGCCGAGCAGGATGCCGACCACCGCCTCCACCACCAGCGGGATGCGGCTCCCGGGGTCGGCCTGGACCGCGTGGACGCCGGCGAGCACCCCGTCGACCAGTGCGTAGGCGCCGAACAGCAGGGCCAGCACGATGGCGGTCATCTCCGGCCAGAAGAGCGCGAGCAGCCCGAAGAGCAGGGCGGCGACGCCGCGCACGGTCAGGACCCACCAGTTCCGGCTCAAGAAGTCGAGCATGGTCGAGAGGTGCCCGCTGCCTTCCGGGGCGATCACCAACGGAAGGGAAATTCTCACTCAAAGTGACTTCGGAACCGCGAAGAGTGCGGTGGGCGGCGTCCTCTGCCGCCCACCGCACCCGGTGGCCGCCGGCCCGCCGCCCGTCGCGGGGCGGCGCGGACTCACCCCTGGCCGGGGTAGGCGCGCTCGGTCGGGCCGGTGTAGAGCTGGCGCGGGCGGGCGATCCGGGTCGCCGGGTCCTTGCGCTGCTCCCGCCAGTGCGCGATCCAGCCGGGGAGCCGGCCGAGCGCGAACAGCACGGTGAACATGTTGGTCGGGAAGCCCATCGCCCGGTAGATGACGCCGCTGTAGAAGTCGACGTTGGGGTAGAGCTTGCGGTCGGTGAAGTAGGAGTCGTCGAGGGCCTTGCCCTCCAGCTCCAGGGCGAGCGCGAAGAGCTCGTCCGGCTCTTCCTGGCGGGCCAGGATGTCGGCGGCCAGGCCCTTGATCTCGCGGCTGCGCGGGTCGAAGTTCTTGTAGACCCGGTGGCCGAAGCCCATCAGGCGGGTCTTGGACTCCTTGTCCTTGACCTTGGCGAGGAAGGAGTCGATGTCGCCGCCGAGGTCGCGGATCTCCTCCAGCATCTCCAGGACGGCCTGGTTGGCGCCGCCGTGCAGCGGGCCGAACAGGGCGTTGATGCCGGCCGAGACGCTGCCGTAGATGTCGGCGTCGGAGGAGCCGACGACGCGCACGGTGGCGGTGGAGCAGTTCAGCTCGTGGTCGGCGTGGAGCAGCAGGAGCAGGTCGAGCGCCTTGGCGTAGAGCGCGTCCAGCTCGCTGTCGCCGCTGCCGTCGCCGAACAGCATGTGCAGCAGGTTGCCGACGTAGTCCAGGGACGGGTCCGGAGCGATCGGCTCGGCCCCGATGGAGCGGCGGTAGATGTGCGCGGCGATCGTCGGCAGCTTGGCCAACAGCCGGATCGTGGCGCTCTCGACCTGGTCGTCGTCCTTGGGGTCGACGCTGTCGGCGTAGTAGGCGGCCAGCGTGTTGACCGCGGCGGCGAGGAGCGTCATCGGGTGCCCGTTGCGCGGCAGCGCGTCGAGCAGGGCGCTCATCTCGGCGGGGATCTCGGCGTTGGCGCTGAGCTGCTCGCCGAACTCCTTGAGGTCACCCGGGGAGGGAAGCTCGCCGCGGATGACGAGGTAGGCCACCTCCAGGAACGAGCTGTGCTTGGCCAGATCCTGGATCGGGTAGCCGCGATAGCGGAGGATCCCGGCGGCGCCGTCGATGTAGGTGATCTCCGACCGGCAGGAGGCGGTGTTGCCGAAACCGGGGTCGAGAGTGGTCATCGAGGCGCCCGACAGCAGGTTCTTGACGTCGATGGCCTGGTCGCCCTCGGAACCGGTCAGCAGCGGGAAGGTCTGTTCCCCGCCGTCGTACCGCAGCTCGACCGTGCGCCCTTTGCCGTCTTCACTCATGCCCGAGCCAACCTTTCAAGCCTTCCAGGCGGGGTGCGGGGGCGTGCGGAGGGGTGCCCCCCGCCACGCTTTCGGTACTGACTTTGTTCCCTTTTATTAAACTCCAGTGAAGTAAAATCATACAATTCTCACGCATTCACGAACAGGTGACGTGAGACACACCGGAAGCAGTACCCGGATTCATCGTACTGTAAATAAATGAAAGTTTTTACGCACGCAGGATGAGCCGGTCGTCACGCGACGGCAACGCCGTGCCCGGTCAGAGGTCGCCGGCCTCGGCTCGGCGCCCCTGTGAAACTTCCCACCGAAGGAGTCCTTCCCAGCTCGGCGGGGAGAATCGTGATGATTCCGTATGTCATTCGTCGCCGTTCACTCATGCGCACATCTGTGCACAGAGTGCGCAGAGCGCCTCATTCCCCCGGGTCGACGCCGCCGGCCAGCAGCGGTTCCATCACCATGTCGGGGTGCTCGCGCTCGATCACCCGCAGCCGCCACTTGTTGTGC
>NZ_ANBB01000044.1 GCF_000341105.1 Nocardiopsis potens DSM 45234 | reverse complement strand
CCGGAGGAGAAGTCGGCCTGACCGCGTCCCGCAGCGGCCCGGAGCACCGCACCGACGGCGGCGCAGTGCCGCGGCGACAGAGCCTTGCAGAGCCTTGAGGGGGCGGGCCCGAGACCGGGCCCGCCCCCTCGCCGTCTCCTCCGGCCGCCGGCCCCGCAGGGCCCTGCGGGGCCGGCGCGCGGCTCAGTCCTCCAGTGCCAGCTCCATCCGCTCGATGTCGGCGGACTGCTCGGCCACCACATCGTCGGCCATCCGCAGCACGTCGGGGTGCTTGCCGTCGACGGTGGCGTCCTGGGCCATCTCGATGGCGCCCTCGTGGTGGGAGGTCATCAGCTCGACGAAGAGCCGGTCGAACCCGTCGCCCTCGGCGGCCTCCAGGTCGTCCAGGTCCTCCTGGGCGACCATGCCGGGCATGTCGGTGTGGTCGATGTCGATCGGGCAGTCACCGCCGCCGTGGTGGCCCGCACCGCCCCCGTCCCGCCAGGCGGTCAGCCCGCACTGGTCGGCGTAGTTCGGGTTGCCCTCGGCGGGGCCGTAGACGTTGTCCTCCAGCCACGTCTCCATCGCCTCGATCTCGGGCTCCTGGGCGGCGGCGATCCGCCCGGCGATCTTCTCCACCGAGTCCCGCTCCACCCGCTCCTCGACCAGGTCGGTCATCTCCAGGGCCTGGGTGTGGTGCTCGATCATCTTCAGCACGTACTCCACGTCGGCCTCGTTGTGCCGGACGTCCGCGTCGGCCGCGTCGATCTGCTCCTGGGAGGCCGGCGAGGCGGTGTCCCCGGGCGCGCCGGGGTCGAGCACCGGGGGCGCGTCGGCGGCCTCGGAGCCGGAGCAGGCGGTGGTGAGCAGGAGGGCGGCCGCCACCGCGGCCGGGACCCAACGGTGCACAGGGGGGCTCCTCTCGGGCGGGGCGTGACTCGGCGGGGAGAGTCCGGTGGCGCCCGCGCCGCTCTCCGCGATGTCTACTGCCTCCGGAGGGGTCCTGTCCAGAGGGGAGGGGGACCGGGAAGGCCGCCGGGCGGCCTTTCCGAAAGGCGCGAAGCGGGATTTCCCCGGTTTCGGTTCCGCACTACCGTGTTTCACGCGATTCCGAAACCGGGGCCGCTGCGCCGCCCCGGGCGGCCGGGTCCGAGGGGCGCTCCGTATCGCGGAAAGCCCTGCCGCGTGGGAACTCGCGCCGCCGCCGGGCGGCCGGACGGGGAGCCGGGGGAAGTGCGGGAAAGGCGGCGAAGTGACGGATATGTACCGTCCGGTGGTGCTCCCCTGTACAGAACGGGAACGGCCTCTGTAGCTTTCGTGGTGTTTCGGTGTGCTTGTACCCGCCTAAGGAGAAGGAGGTCTGATGTCGACATCCTCCGGTCCGTTCGGACGCCTCCGGGCGGAGCCCCTCGAGCACGGCGGGACCTGACCCTGTCCCCGAAGCGTCCCGCACCGCGCCGGTCCGGAGCAGGACCGGCCGGCCGCACCACCCACCCCCAAGCGACCGCGCGGCCCGCTTCCGTGGCCGGCCGCAACGGGGCCGGACGAGACGGCGTGCGCCTCCGGTACCCGGGTCCCCGTCTGAACGAGGAGTCCGCATGTCGCCATCCCCCCGGAGATCCGCGAGACGGCTGCGGCGCATCGGCGCCGCCGCGGTCGGCGCCGCGGGCCTGCTGCTGAGCCTGGCCTTCGCGCCCCCCGCCGCGGCCGACGCGCCGCCCGCCGACTCGATCTCCAGCGACAACATCGAGCACCTGGCGAACGTCCCCAAGCCGGAAGGGTTCGAGAGCACCAACTCCGACCTGGCCTTCACCGGCGACTACGCCATCGGCGGCAACTACAACGGCTTCGTCATCTACGACATCTCCGACCCGGCCGAACCGGAGATCACCAGCACCGTGCTGTGCCCCGGCGGGCAGGGCGACGTGTCGGTCAGCGGCGACCTGCTCTACTTCTCGGTGGACTACCCCCGGGCGGGCGAGGAGTGCGGTGCCGCCGAGTCCGACCCGACGGACCCGAACGCCTTCGAGGGCATCCGGATCTTCGACATCTCCGACAAGGAGTCCCCGCAGTACGTCTCGGCGGTGCGCACCGACTGCGGGTCGCACACCAACACCCTGCTGCAGGGCGAGGACGGCGAGAGCGACTACATCTACGTCTCCTCCTACGCCCCCTCGGACCGCTACCCCAACTGCGAGCCGCCGCACGACAAGGTGGCCATCATCGAGGTGCCGCTGGACGACCCGGCCTCGGCGGAGATCGCCGCGGAGCCGGTGCTCTTCCCGGACGGCGGCAACCACGACCAGGACGGCCTGCTCCGCCCGACCGAGGGCTGCCACGACATCACCATGTTCCCCGAGCGCGACCTGGCGGCCGGGGCCTGCATGGGCGACGGCATCCTGATGGACATCAGCGACCCGCTCGAGCCCGAGGTGGTGGAGCGGGTCCGCGATGAGAACTTCGCCTTCTGGCACTCGGCGACCTTCACCAACAACGGCAAGGGCGTGCTCTTCACCGACGAGCTCGGCGGCGGCGGCGCGGCCACCTGCACCCCGGAGATCGGCCCGGAGCGCGGCGCCGACGCGGTCTTCGCGCTGAAGGGCGGGAAGGGCGACCCCCGGCTCGACTTCGAGAGCTACTTCAAGATCGACCGGCACCAGGGCACCGAGCAGAACTGCGTCGCGCACAACGGCTCGCTGATCCCGGTCAAGGGCAAGAACTACTTCGTCCAGTCCTGGTACCAGGGCGGCATCTCGATCATCGACTTCAACGACCTCTCCGCCCCGAAGGAGATCGCCTACTTCGACGCCGACGACCGCGTCGACGACTCGATCGAGACCAACACCAACACCTGGTCCACCTACTACTACAACGGCTACATCTACAACTCCGACATCGACCGCGGCCTCGACGTCCTCAAGGTCACCGACAAGCGCCTCAAGGGCGCCGAGAAGGTCCGCTTCGACGAATTCAACCCTCAAAACCAGCCGAGGTACTGAGCCGTAGGCAAAGCCGCTCCTCCCCGGTCCGCTCCGGGGAGGGGCGGGGCGCCGCCGTGTCCGCCTCCGCGCCGCCGGCTCAGTGCGCCCCGGCGTCGAACATGAGCTCGGTGTCGGCGCCGGCCAGGGTGAGGAGGCGGGCGGCGAAGTAGACCGTGCCCAGGGCGAGGATGTGGTCGCCGAGGGCGGCGACGGAGGCGGGGGTCAGGTCGGTGGAGTGCACCCGGTGCCAGTGCGGCGGCAGATCGCGGTCGAAGCGCAGGTGGGCCAGGGGGAGGTCGGCGGCGGTGACCGGGAGGCCGGCGAGTTCGGCGATGGCGCCGGGGACGTCCTTGTGGTCGGGGAAGCAGAGCAGCACGTGGTCGATCCGGGGCCAGTGCGCGCGGGCGTGCTCCAGGGCGGCGCGGATCCCGGTGCGGTCGATGGCGGAGTCGACGATCAGCCGGGCGGTGCCGATCCGGTGGTGGGAGAGGCGGCCGGGCAGGCGGACCGAGCCGAGCACGGCGGCGGTGCGCGCCGGGTCGTCGGCGGAGGGGTCCCGGCCGAGGACGCGGAGCATCCGCTCGGCCGCGGCGTGCCCGAGCACCGCGGAGGAGGCGGAGAGCCCGGCCGGGCGGAGGCCGGGGGCGAGCAGGCCGGGGGCGCCGGAGGCGGGGTCGACCTGCTCGGGGGCGACCCGGCCGGCGCAGGCCTCGCGGAGGGCGGCGCGCATCGCGCGGTCCGGCCCGGGGTCCTGGGGCAGGTGCACGAAGGCCTCGGTGCGCGGGCTGCAGACGCCGGCCTTCTCCGCGGCGATCTCGGCCGGGGTGTCCCCGAGCACGCCGATGTGCTCGGCGAAGACCGAGCCCAGCGCGACCACCCGGGGGCCGGTCAGCGACAGGTCGTCGCGGCGCCCGCCCATCCCGGCCTCCAGCACGCACGCGTCGGCGCCGATCCGCACCGCCTCCACCAGGCCGGCCGCCAGGAACAGGCCGTTGGGGCCCAGGTAGCCGCCGTCCGGGGCGGGCAGCCGGTCCCGGGCCGCGGCGATCCGGGCGGCCAGGGCCTCCAGCCGCTCCGCGGAGACCGCGCGGCCGTCCACCCGGACCCGTTCGCGGTGGCTGCGGTGGCTCGGCCCGGTGACGGTCACCACCCGCAGCCCGGCGGCGGCCAGCCGGGCCGAGGCGAACGCGGCCGTCGTGCCCTTGCCCTTGGAGCCGACCACGCCGAGCACCGGCACCGCGTCCTGCGGGTCGCCCAGCTCGCGCAGGAGGGCGGCCATCCGGGGCAGGCTGCGGCGCTCACCGGGGGCGCGGGCGTCCCACTCCTCGGTGAAGACGCCGGGGGCGGGTTCGAAATCGGACATGCGCCAGTTCTACAGCACCGCGGGGGCGGTCCGGGGCGGAGGAGGCGGGGCCGGCGCGAGGGGCACCGCGGGACCGCGCCCGGGCGGCCGCCGGGAGGGGCGCGGGGGAGGGGCGGCCGGACGCCCGGCCGGAGGGAGCGGCGGCGGAGGGCCCCGGGCGCGGGCCGGAGGGCCGGGGCGCGGGCCGGGATGTGCGATCGGCCATGCGCGGGGCGGGACGGCGGCACCGCGCGCGGTCAGTAGGCTGGAGGCGTGTTCACCCCGACCAGAGCGACGCCATGAGCAAGCCCGGCGCGCACGAGCGCTACCAGCAGGTGATGGCCGAGATCACGGCCCGCCGGGTCGAGACCGACATCGACCCCACCATCGAGCGGGTCCGGGAGGTCCTCGACCTGCTCGGTGATCCGCAGCGCAACTACCGGATCATCCACATCACCGGCACCAACGGCAAGACCTCCACCGCGCGGATCGCCGACGCGCTGCTGCGTGAGCGGCGGCTGCGCGTGGGCCGCTACACCAGTCCGCACCTGCGCACCATGCGCGAGCGGATCGTGGTGGACGGCGAGCCGGTCTCCGAGGAGGCCTTCGTCGCCGCCTACGACGACGTGCTGCCCTACGTGCAGATGGTCGACCAGGGCTCCGACGTGCCGCTCTCCTTCTTCGAGGTGCTCACGGTGATGGCCTACGCGCTCTTCGCCGACGCCCCGGTGGACGTGGCGGTGATCGAGGTCGGCATGGGCGGCACCTGGGACGCCACCAACGTCGCCGACGGCGACGTGGCCGTGGTCACCCCGATCGGCATCGACCACACCGACTTCCTGCCGGACACGGTGGAGGGCATCGCCGAGGAGAAGTCCGGGATCATCAAGCCCGGGTCGATCGCGGTGCTGGCGCAGCAGCCGCTGGCCGCCGCCGAGGTGCTGGTCCGCCGGGCCTCGGAGACCGGCGCCACGGTGGCCCGGGAGGGCCTGGAGTTCGGCGTGGCGCACCGGGAGGTCGCGCTCGGCGGGCAGCTGATCACGGTCAAGGGGCTGCGCGGCGGCTACGAGAACCTCTTCCTCCCGCTGTACGGGGAGCACCAGGCGGGCAACGCCGCTGTGGCGATCGCGGCGGTGGAGGCGTTCGCCGCCCCCGCCGAGGGCGACGACGCGCTCGACCCGGAGCTGGTCGGCGAGGCGCTGGCCCAGGTCGGCTCGCCGGGCCGGCTGGAGGTGGTGCGGCGCGGCCCGACGGTCATCCTGGACGCGGCGCACAACCCGGCCGGGATGGCCGCCTCGGTGGCGGCGGTGGAGGAGTCGTTCGGCTTCACCCGGCTGATCGCCCTGGTCGCGATCATGGCGGACAAGGACGTCGAGGGCATCCTGGAACCGCTGGAGCCGCTGGTCACCGAGATCGTGGTGACCCGGAACTCCTCGCCGCGCTCGCTCGCGCCGGAGGAGCTGGCCCGGATCGCCGAGCCGATCTTCGGCGCCGAGCGGGTGCTCGCGGCGCCGCGCCTGGACGACGCGATCGAGCTGGCGATCGGGCGCGCCGAGGAGACCGGGGAGACCTCCGGGACCGGCGTGCTGATCACCGGTTCCGTGGTGACCGCCGGCGACGCCGGCCTGCTGCTCAAGGGGGAGTGACGTGCGGACGATCTGCGCGGTGGTGCTGGCCTTCGAGGTCGTGGTGATCGGCCTGGCGGTGCCGGTCGCGATCAACCTCGCGGGGTTCTCGCCCGCGGTCGCGGGCGGGGTCTGGGGCGGCCTGGCCGCCGCGGCCCTGGTCCTGGCCGGGCTGCAGCGGTTCCGCTGGGCGCACTACGCCGGCTGGGTCCTCCAGGCGGCCTTCCTGGTCAGCGGCTTCCTGGTGCCCGGGCTGGCGCTGCTGGGCATCGTCTTCGCCGGGCTGTGGACGGCCGGGGTGGTGCTGGGCCGCCGGACCGACGCGATGAAGGCGGCCGCGGAGGACGGGGCCGGCCCCCAGGCGGCCTGAGCGGCCTGTGCGAAGCCCGCCCCCGGGCGATGATCTTGACGTTGCGGCCCTATCAGAGCGCTCTGATAGGGCCGCAACGTCAAGATCATCGGGGGAGAGGGGCCATGAGCGGCCTGTGCGAAGCCGCGCCGGGCGGTGCGGCGGGCGCGGTAGTGTGGCGGTCGGCAGGGCCGTCCGGAGCCCCCTCGTGCGCGGACCGGAACACCGGGCCCGCGCCGTCCGACGCCCATCAGCCCTGAGGAGTAATTCACCGTGGAGCGCACCCTTGTCCTGATCAAGCCCGACGGCGTCCGGCGGAACATCATCGGCGAGGTGATCTCCCGCATCGAGCGCCGCGGCCTCGCGATCGTCGCGCTGGAGCTGCGCACGCTGGACGAAGAGACCGCCAAGACGCACTACGAGGAGCACGCCGAGCGGCCGTTCTTCCCGTCGCTGGTCGAGTTCATCACCGGCGGCCCGCTGGTCGCCATGGTGGTCGAGGGCGAGCGGGCGGTCGAGGCGTTCCGCGCGCTGGCCGGCGCCACCGACCCGGTCTCGGCCGGCCCGGGCACCATCCGCGGCGACTTCGCCCTGGAGGTCCAGGCCAACGTGGTGCACGGCTCGGACTCGACCTACTCGGCCGAGCGGGAGATCAAGCTCTTCTTCCCCGACCTCGAGCACTGACCCTGCACGGCTCCGGCCGTGCGGTCACCCGCGCCCCGGGCGCCGGGCGGCGATCTCGCCCCCGGCGCCTTCGGCGTTTCCGGGCCGGTCTCCGGGCCGGCCGGGGCCGCCCCGAACCGCCTGGAGCGTCCGCGAACCGGGCGGAAAGCGCAGGTCGGAGCGGCGCAGGAGGAGCGTCCTTTCCGGGGCGGGTCATCCCGGAGGGTGCCGATCCGTTCTCTGTGGTGGCAAGAAGGCAACGATTCGGTGTGTTTGCGTAACGGTCTGAGTGCTCAGCGTTACGATACGGGTGCTGGATACACATCCGTGCACGATCGAGACCGTATTGCCCGCCTCGCGCCGATGCGTGGCCTTCGGTGCCGCTGAGGACGATATATGACCAACAATCTCGCCTTTCTCGGCCGCGACATGGCGGTCGATCTCGGTACCGCCAACACCCTGGTGTACGTGCGGGGCCGGGGGATCGTGCTGAACGAGCCCTCGGTCGTGGCCCTCAACACCTCCACCGGCAAGATCGTGGCGGTCGGCACGGACGCCAAGCAGATGATCGGGCGCACGCCGAGCAACATCACCGCGATCCGCCCGCTGAAGGACGGCGTCATCGCCGACTTCGAGATCACCGAGCGCATGCTGCGCTACTTCATCCAGAAGATCCACCGCCGCCGGCACTTCGCCAAGCCCCGGGTGGTGGTCGCGGTGCCCAGCGGGATCACCTCGGTGGAGCACCGCGCCGTCAAGGAGGCCGGCTACCAGGCCGGCGCGCGCCGGGTGCACATCGTCGAGGAGCCGATGGCCGCCGCGATCGGCGCCGGGCTGCCGGTGCACGAGCCCACCGGGAACATGGTGGTCGACATCGGCGGCGGCACCACCGAGGTCGCGGTGATCTCCATGGGCGGCATCGTCACCTCCCAGTCCCTGCGGGTCGGCGGGGACGAGCTGGACGAGGCGATCGGCACCTACGTGAAGAAGGAGTTCTCCCTGATGATCGGGGAGCGCACCGCGGAGGAGCTCAAGGTCGCCATCGGCTCGGCCTACCCGACCGGCTCGGAGGAGATGCACGCCGAGGTGCGCGGCCGCGACCTGGTCAGCGGCCTGCCCAAGACGGTGGTGATCTCGGCCGCCGACGTCCGCCAGGCCATCGAGGAGTCGGTCACCGCGATCGTCGACGCGGTCCGCACCACCCTGGACAAGTGCCCGCCGGAGCTGTCCGGGGACATCATGGACCGGGGCATCGCGGTCACCGGCGGCGGCGCGCTCCTGCGCGGCCTGGGCGACCGGCTCCGGCACGAGACCGGGATGCCCATCCATCTGGCGGAGAACGCGCTGGACTCGGTGGCCCTGGGCTCCGGCACCTGCGTGGAGAACTTCGAGCGGCTGAACCAGGTCCTCGTTCCGGAACGGCGGCGCTGACATGCGGCGCGAGCGCATCCGCCGCCGGGCGGTCCTGGCGGTGCTGGCCGCCGCGTCGGTGGGGCTGATGGCGGTGGACGCCGGCGAGGAGCCGCATCCGCTGACCTCCGCCGGGCGGCACGCGGCCGCGGCCGCGTTCGCCCCGGTGTCGGAGGCCGCCTCGGTGGTCTTCCGGCCGGTCACCGGCGCCGCCGCCGCGATCGCCGCCGCACCCGGCGCCGAACGGCGCATCGACGAGCTGGAGCGGCGCAACAGCGAGCTCGCCGCCGAGCTCGCCGCCCGGGACCTGGACGACCGCCGCGCCCGCGACCTGGAGGAGCTGCTCCAGCTGTCCGGGCTGGGCGGCTACGAGATGCTGCCGGCCCGCTCGGTGACCAGGGTGGGCACCGGCGGCTACGCCGACGCGGTCACCCTGGACGTGGGGACCCGCGACGGGGTGCGGCCGAACATGACCGTGATCGAGGGCGGCGGCCTGGTCGGCCGGGTGGTGCGGGCCGCGGAGCGGACCAGCACCGTGCTGCTGATCAGCGACGGCGCCTCGTCGGTGGGCGTCCGGATGGAGTCCACCGGGCAGATCGGCGCGGTGCACGGCCGGTCGCACCCGCTGGACTCCCGCGCCCCCGCCGAGCTGGAGCTGCTGCGGGCCGACGCGAAGATCGCCGAGGGGGATCGGATCGTCACCATGGGGTCGCACGACGGCGCGCCGTTCGTCCCCGGCGTCCCGGTGGGCACGGTCACCGAGGTCCGCGACACCCCGGGGGCGCTGACCCGCACCGCCGAGGTCCGGCCCATGGTCGACCTGGACGCGCTGGACATCGTGGGCGTGGTGCTGGCCGCCCCGGAGGAGGACCCGCGGGACGCGGTGCTGCCCTCCGAACCGCCGACCGACGCCGGCCGGCCGCCGAAGGAGGAGCAGGGATGAAGCGGGCGGTGAGCGCGGTCCTCCTGGTGGCCGCGGTGCTGCTGCAGGTGGGCGTGGTCGACCGGCTGCCGCTGCCGTGGGGGGCGGTGCCCGACGCGGTGCTGCTCGTCCTGGTCGCGGTCGCCCTGCACTCGGGCCCGGCGGGCGCCGCGGCGGCGGGGTTCGCCTGCGGGCTCGCCGTCGACCTGCTGCCCCCCGCCGACCACGAGGCCGGGCGGTTCGCGCTCCTGTACTGCCTGGTCGGCTACCTGGTGAGCCGGCACGGCCGGAGCGAGGTCCGGAGCGCATGGGCCCGGTACGGGGTGGCGGCCGCGGCCTCGCTGGGCACCGCGGTCGGCTTCGCGCTGCTCGGCGCGGTGCTGGCCGACCCGCGGGTCGGCTGGGCCGCCGCGGCGTTCGCCGTCCCGGCCACCGTGCTGGCCACGATGCTGGTCGCCCCGGTGCTGCTGGCCCCGGCGGAGCGGCTGCTCCGGCTGCTGGACTCGGAGCGCTACGACGGGCTGGGGCCGCCGGTGGCGCCGGTGCGGATCGGCGGAGGGTGGCGCGGATGAGGCAGGAGCGCAAGGAGCGCCGGTACTTCCGGGACGCCCGGAGCGGGCGCAGCGGCGCCCGGCCCGCGCCGAGGCCGGGGGAGCGCACCACCGGGCGGGCCGGGATGATCGCCGCCCAGGTCCTGGTGCTCTCCCTGCTCGCGGTGCTGACGGTCCGGCTGTGGTACCTGCAGGTGCCGCTGGGCGACCACTACGCCGAGCTGGCCGCCTCCAACCGGACCCAGGACCTGATCGTGCCGGCCACCCGCGGGCTGATCGTGGACGCGGCCGGGCGGCCGATGGTCGGCAACCGGGTCGAGCTGGTCGTCTCGGCCGACTTCCACGCCCTGCGCGAGCGGGAGGACGGCGGCGCGGAGGTCCTGGCGCGCGTCGCCGAGGTGGTCGGCGAGCCCCTGGAGGAGCTGCAGAAGCGGATGCGGCTGTGCGGCCCGGACGTGAGCCGGCCGTGCTGGCCGGGCTCGCCCTACCAGCCGGTCACCCTGGCCGAGGGGGTGGAGCCGCAGGAGGCGCTGCAGATCCTGGAGCGCCGCGAGGACTTCCCCGGCATCTCCGCGCAGCAGCTCGCCGTGCGCGACTACCCGCTGGAGACCGGCGCCGCCCAGGTCCTGGGCTACCTGCAGCCGGTCACCCAGGAGGAGCTGGAGGCCCGCGAGGAGCTGCGCGCCCAGTTCAGCGGGGTGGACCAGGTGGGCCGGGACGGGCTGGAGGCGGTCTACGACGACCGGCTGCGCGGCACCGCCGGGGTGCGCACCCTGGCGGTGAACAACCGGGGCCAGGTGACCGGGGTGGTCCGGGAGAAGGCCCCCGAGCCCGGCATGCACCTGGTGACCCACATGGACGCGCGGGTCCAGGAGATCACCGAGAAGGCGCTGGCCGCGGGGATCGAGAGGGCCAGGTCCTCCGGGAAGCCGACCGAGGCCGGGGCGGCCGTGGTGCTGGACGTGCGGAACGGCGGCGTGGTGGCGATGGCCAGCCTGCCGAGCTACGACCCGTCGGTGTGGAACGGCGGCATCGACCAGGAGACCTTCGACGAGCTGCTCAGCGAGAAGGCCGGCAACCCGCTGACCTCCCGGGTCACCCAGGGCCAGTATCCGCCGGCCTCCACCTTCAAGGTCTCCTCGCTGGCCGCGGGGGTGGCCGGCGGGGCCGACCTCGAGGGCACCTACGCCTGCCCCTCCTCGATCAGCGTCGGCAACCGGTCCTTCGAGAACTACGAGGGCACCACGCACGGCTCGCTCAGCCTGCACCGGGCCATCGTGGTCTCCTGCAACACCGTCTTCTACCAGCTCGCCTACGACCAGTGGAAGGCCGACGGCGGCTCCGCGCCGACCGGGGAGACGGCCGACGTGTTCCGGAAGACCGCGGAGGGCTTCGGCTTCGGCGAGCCCACCGGGATCGACCTGCCGCACGAGGCCGCCGGGCGGATCCCCAGCCGGGACTGGAAGAAGGAGCTGTGGGACGCGACCAAGGAGGAGAGCTGCAAGCGGGCCGAGGAGGGCTACCCCGACGTCGACGACCCGCAGCGCGCCTCCTACCTGCGCTCGGTGGCCGAGGAGAACTGCACCGACGGCTACCGGTGGCGGGCCGGTGACGCGGTGAACTTCTCCATCGGCCAGGGCGACGTGCTGGTCACCCCGCTGCAGCTGGCCCGGGCCTACGCGGCCATCGCCAACGGCGGCACGCTGTGGCAGCCCCGGGTCGGGAAGGCCCTGGTCTCCCCGGACGGCGAGCAAGTGCAGCGGATCGAGCCGGAGAAGGCGGGCGAGCTGCAGATCCCCGGCGAGGTCCTGTCCTACCTGCAGTCGGCGCTGACCGAGGTGCCCAAGTCCGGTACGGCCGCCGGGGCGTTCAACGGGTTCCCGCAGGACGAGGTCTCCATCGCCGGCAAGACCGGTTCCGCCTCGGCGCTGGGCAGCGAGTCCTCGGCCTGGTTCGCCTCCTACGCGCCGGCCGACGACCCGCGGCTGGCCGTGGTGGTCCTGGTCCCCAAGGGCGGCACCGGCGGCGAGACCGCCGCGCCGATCGCCCGGGAGATCTACGACGGGATCTACGGCTTCACCAAGGAGGAGGACGGGGCCGCCGAGGCCGAGGAGGGCGAGGAGAAGGAGGAGCCCGAGGAGCGCGGCCCGGTGGAGCCCGCGCTGCCCGGCGGCGAACCCCGCTCCGAGCTGCCGAAGGTCCGCCCGGACGGCTCCTTCGACCACCCGGGCGCGGACGCCTGAGCCCGGCCCCGACCCGACGACGACCCAGCGACCCGGAGGACGGTCCGCCTTGAGCATCGGAAACCAACCCCGGCCCAGGTCCTCCGGTGAGCGCGCGGCCCGCGCCATCGCGGGGGCGCTGCCCCGCCGGGTGGACGGGCCGCTGGTCGGCGCGGTCGCGGCGCTCGTCGCGATCGGCACCGTGCTGCTGGCCGCCGCCACCTACACGCCCGGCGACCCGGCCGAGCAGCTGCACTACGTGGAGCGGCACCTGCTCTACGCGGCCATCGGCGGGCTGTGCTGCGCGGGGCTGACCGCGCTGGACCACCGGACGGTCCGGGCCTACGCGCCGATCGTCTTCGTGCTCTGCTCCATCGCCCTGGTGCTGGTGCTCACCCCGCTCGGCGCGGTGATCAACGGGACCCGGTCCTGGCTGGTCATCGGCGGCCTGCAGCTGCAGCCGGTGGAGCCGGCCAAGCTGGGCCTGGTGATGATGGTGGCGGTGCTGCTGGGCGAGCCGCGGGACGGCGAGCACGCGCCCACCTCCCGCGACGTGCTGTTCAGCCTGGCGGTGCTGGCGGTGCCCGCGGTGCTGGTGATGCTCCAGCCCGACCTGGGGTCGCTGCTGGTCATCGGGGCGACCTACCTGGGCATGCTGGCGCTGTCCGGGGCGCCGCTGCGCTGGATCGCCGGGCTGGCCGCGTGCGGCGTGGGCGCCCTGGTCGCGGTCTGGTCGCTGGGCCTGCTCAAGGCCTACCAGCTGGCCCGGCTGACCAGCTTCGTCGACCCGTCCTCGGACCCGCTGGGCCGCGGCTACAACGCCAACCAGGCGATGATCGCGGTGGGCTCCGGCGGGTTCACCGGGACCGGGCTGTTCCAGGGCGAGCAGACCAGCGGCCGGTTCGTGCCCGAGCAGCACACCGACTTCATCTTCACCGTGGCAGGGGAGGAGCTGGGTTTCATCGGCAGCACGCTGATCATCGCGCTGATCGGCGTGGTGCTCTGGCGGATCCTGCGGATCGCCTCGCTGTGCAGCCAGCCCTACGCCCGGCTGCTCTGCACCGGCGTCGCCTCCTGGTTCGCCTTCCAGAGCTTCATCAACATCGGGATGACCATCGGCATCACCCCGATCACCGGCATCCCGCTGCCGTTCGTCTCCTACGGCGGTACCGCCGCCATCGCCAACCTCGCCGCGGTCGGCATGGTGCTGGGCATCGGGGCCCGGGACCGGGGCCGGAGCTGAGCGGCGGGCTCCCCGGCCGATCTAACCTGGACCGACAGGACTCCGCGGGTCCGCCGGGAGTGCCGGCGCGGCCCGCCATCCGATCCGGAGGGACGGGCCCGATGGTCGCCGATGCAGGTGAGAGTGTCTTTCCGTGGCTGGAGGAGCTGCTGCCGCGGGTGCGCAAACCGGTCCAGTACGTGGGCGGTGAGCTGAACTCGGTCGCGGCGGACTGGGACGCCGCCGAGGTGCGCTGGGCGCTGATGTACCCCGACGCCTACGAGGTGGGCGTGCCCAACCAGGGGATCCAGATCCTCTACGAGATCCTGAACGAGCGGGACGGGGTGCTGGCCGAGCGGACCTACGCGGTCGGCACCGACCTGGAGGCGCTGATGCGCGAGCACGGCGTCCCGCAGTTCACCGTGGACGCGCACCGACCGGTCGGCGGGTTCGACCTGCTCGGGGTGAGCTTCGCCAGCGAGATGGGCTACACCAACCTGCTCACCGCCCTGGACCTGGCCGGCATCCCGCTGCACGCGGCCGACCGGGGCGAGGACCACCCCGTGGTGCTGGCCGGCGGGCACGCCGCGTTCAACCCGGAGCCGGTCGCCGACTTCCTGGACGCCGCGGTGCTCGGCGACGGGGAGGAGATCGCGCTGGCCGTCACCGAGGTGGTGCGGGAGTGGAAGCGGGAGGGGCGGCCCGGCGGCCGGGACGGCCTGCTGGAGCGGCTGGCCGCCGGCGGCGGGGTGTACGTGCCGCGCTTCTACGACGTGGACTACCTGCCCGACGGGCGGATCGGCGGCTACCGCCCGAACCGGCCGGGCGTGCCGTGGCGGGTGCACAAGCACACCGTGATGGACCTGGACCGGTGGCCCTACCCGAAGCGGCCGATCGTGCCGATCGCGGAGTCGGTGCACGAGCGCTACAGCGTGGAGATCTTCCGGGGCTGCACCCGCGGCTGCCGGTTCTGCCAGGCGGGCATGATCACCCGGCCGGTGCGCGAGCGCAGCGGCGCGGTGGTGCGGGACATGGTGGAGCAGGGGGTGCGGGCCTCCGGGTTCCAGGAGGTCGGCCTGCTCTCGCTGTCCAGCGCCGACCACAGCGAGATCGGCTCGATCACCAAGACCCTGGCCGACCGGTACGAGGGCACCGGCACCGGGCTGTCGCTCCCCTCCACCCGGGTGGACGCGTTCAACATCGAGCTCGCCGGCGAGCTGGCCCGCTCCGGCCGCCGCTCCGGGCTGACCTTCGCCCCGGAGGGCGGCAGCGAGCGGATGCGCCGGGTGATCAACAAGATGGTCACCGAGCAGGACCTGATCCGCACCGTCACCGCCGCCTACGCGGCCGGCTGGCGGCAGGTCAAGCTGTACTTCATGTGCGGCCTGCCCACCGAGGAGGACGAGGACGTGCTGGCCATCGCCGACCTGGCCAGGGAGGTGGTGCGGACCGGCCGGGAGGCCACCGGCCGGAGCGACATCCGGTGCACCGTCTCCATCGGCGGGTTCGTGCCCAAGCCGCACACCCCGTTCCAGTGGGTCGGGCAGGCCCCGGCCGAGGTGGTCGACGCCCGGCTGCGCCGGCTGCGGGACGAGCTCCGCGCGGACAAGCGCTACGGCCGGGCGATCGGGCTGCGCTACCACGAGGGCGCGCCGTCGGTCATCGAGGGGCTGCTCTCCCGGGGCGATCGCCGGGTCGGCGCGGTGGTCGAGCGGGTCTGGCGGGACGGCGGCCGGTTCGACGGGTGGAGCGAGCACTTCGACCGGGAGCGCTGGCACCGCTGCGCCGCGGAGGCGTTCGCCGGCGGGCCGGTCGACCTGGACTGGTTCACGGTGCGCGAGCGCGCCGAGGACGAGGTGCTGCCCTGGGACCACCTGGACGCGGGCCTGGACCGGGACTGGCTCTGGCAGGACTGGCAGGACGCCCGGCACGGCGAGGAGTCGGTCGAGGTCGACGACTGCCGGTGGAACCCCTGCTACGACTGCGGCGTCTGCCCGAGCACCGGCGCCGAGATCCAGATCGGGGTGGGGCCGCAGGACCGCTCGAAGCTGCTGCCGCTGTCGGTGCGCTGACCGGGCGCGCGGGGCGCCGGAGGAGAACGGGGTTCGCCCGGGTGCTCGACGCGGCCGGAGGGCGGCGGAGCGGGCCCGATCGGGCCGGGCGGAAGGGGTATGGCCCGGCGCCCCGCTCGCGCCGGGCCATACGTGCAGTAGGACGGACGTGGTCGCCGAATGGTTTGCACGATCGGCGAAAAAACTCGAAGAAAATTTTGGACCGCTCGAAACAGCAGGTCGGAGGGGGTCTGGCGGGGGGAGTCCGGGGAGGCGGCCGGGGCGGTGTCCGTACCGGTCGGGATGGAACGCCGCCGCCGGGCTTTTCAACGGGGCGCGCCGGGGGAAGAGCATCTACGTGCGAGACGCATGGAACCGGCCGACGGGCGAGATCTCCCTTACGTCGGGTGATCGGCCGACACGGCCGGGTCGGTGGCGCGCGCCCCCCGCCGCGGGCCGTAGGCTGAATGGGACGTGAATTCCCCAGGTGGGTGTGTCGTGCAGGAATCGGCCGCCCGCTCGGGGAGTTGGACAGGAAAGGAGTACCGCTGCCCCCGGTACCTCAGGGCGAGGCTCCGCCCTCCGACGAACGGACCGGCCACCGGATCCGCGTCCGCTACCGCAAGAGCGGCCGGATGCGGTTCGCCAGCCACCGCGACATCGCGCGGGTGCTGGAGCGGGCCGTGCGGAGGGCGGGGGTGCCCGTTGCCTACTCGGCCGGGTTCTCCCCGCACCCGAAGATCTCCTACGCGGGCGCGGCTCCCACCGGAGTCGCGAGCGAGGCGGAGTACTTCGAGATGGTGCTGGCCGAACCGGCCGGCGTCGAGCAGGTACAGGTCGGCCTCGACGCGGCGCTGCCCGAAGGGCTGGACGTCGCGGAGGCCGTACCGGCGGGCACCGGCGGCCTGGCGGACCGCCTGGAAGCATCGGAGTGGAGAGTGGAACTGCCCGGCGTCGCCCCCGAAGACGCCGAGCGGGCCGCGGCCGTGTTCCTGGCGGCCGACGGTGTGGAGGTCGAGCGGCTCACCAAGAAGGGCCGCCGGCGCTTCGACGCCCGCGGTGCCGTCGTCCGACTCGAGTCGGCGGGGCGCACCGGAACGGGACGAGAAGCGACATATGCCATACTTCGAATGGTCATACGGCATACCACACCAGCCGTACGACCGGACGATGTAGTGACCGGCCTTCGTCAAGCGGCCGGCCTGGCGCCGCCGTCATCACCGGTGATGACCCGGCTGGCGCAGGGGCCGCTGGACGAGGAGTCCGGCGTGGTCGCCGATCCGCTCGGAGCGGATCGAAAGGCCGACCCGCCCGGACGCGCGGAGTGGACTCCGCGGCCGTCCCCGCCCGCGGAGGGCGCGCACGCGCCGCCCTCGACGGGGGACGCGGGCGAACGATGACGACTTTGCCCGGGGGTGTGCGAACACCACCGGCGCCGAAACAGCGACGACAGTCCTCGCGAGCGGCGGCAGAGGCTCGGCGAGCCGAGGCCGCGCCCGAGGGCTCTGACGGGAGACCGCCCGGATGCTCGAGAACGAGCCCAACGGCGGTGCCGACGGCACCGCGGGTACAACTGAAACGACGGAGACCGCGCAGGACCCGAAGCAGGGGCGGACGACCGTGACGGTCGCCCAGCCCCAGCAGGACTTCGAGGTCAAGGTGAGCGCCCCGGTGAAGCGCGCCAAGGGAGCGGTGCGCGCGGCCGGGCCGCCGCCCGAGCCCGAGCCGGCGGCGCCGGCCTCCTCCGCTCCGCTGACCGCTCCGGCGGGGAAGGTGGAGCCGGAGACCGCGGTCGCGGTGAACACGCCGCGCAAGGGCGCCGCCGCGCGGCGCGCCTCCGCCCCCGCGGCGGAGCCCGCCGAGGCGGCCGAGGCCGCAGCCGAAGAGGCGGCCGCGCCGGCCGGGGAGAAGGCCCCGGCGAAGGCCCGGGCCGCCCGGACCCGCACCCGGACGAGCCGGAAGAAGGCCCAGGAGGCCGCGGAGCCCGCGGTCGAGCCGGCCGCCGAGGAGAAGCCCGCCGGAGCGGAGCCCGCCGAGGAGGAGCGGCGCCCGCGCACCCGCGCCCGCGGCTCCCGCAAGGCCGAGGCGCCCGCCGCCGGCACCGCCTTCCAGGCGCCCCCGGCCGAAGAGCCGGAGGAGGCCGCCGACCCCTCCGCCCTCTCCTTCCAGGCGCCCATGGTGCTGTTCCAGCCCCCGGTCGCACCGCCGGCCGAGGCCAACGGGACCGTGGAGCGGACCGCCGAGGAGGCCCCCGAGGAGGAGGCCGAAGAGACCGAGGCCGCCGAGGCCGCCGAGGCCGAGGCCGCGGAGGGCGACGAGGACCGCCCCGGCCGCCGCCGGCGCCGCCGCGGCGGGCGCGGGCGCGGCCGGTCCCGCACCGGCGAGGAGGAGGCCGAGGAGCAGGCCGCCGAGGACGGCCGGGAGGCCGCCGCCGAGGAGGGCCGCGAGCAGGCCGCCGAGGGCTCCGGGGACGGCGCCGAGCAGGCGGAGTCCGCCGAGGGCTCGGGCTCCGGGAGCCGCCGCCGGCGCCGCCGGCGCCGCCGCTCCGGCTCCGACTCCGCCGGGGACGAGGCCCCCGGCAAGGACGACCCGCCCAACACCGTGGTGAAGGTGCGCGAGCCGCGCGCCGAGAAGCCGATCGAGGACGAGGTCCAGTCGGTCCGCGGCTCCACCCGGCTGGAGGCGAAGAAGCAGCGCCGCCGCGAGGGCCGCGAGCAGGGCCGCCGGCGCACCCCGATCATCACCGAGTCGGAGTTCCTGGCCCGCCGCGAGTCGGTCAAGCGGGACCTGGTGATCCGGCGGATCGGCGACCGCACCCAGATCGGCGTGCTGGAGGACGACGTCCTCGTCGAGCACTACGTCGACCGCTCCACCCACCGCTCCTACGTCGGCAACGTCTACCTGGGCCGGGTGCAGAACGTGCTCCCGTCCATGGAGGCCGCCTTCGTGGACATCGGCAAGGGCCGCAACGCGGTGCTCTACGCCGGCGAGGTGAACTGGGACGCCTCCGGGCTGGAGGGCCAGCCCAAGCGGATCGAGTCGGTGCTCAAGTCCGGCCAGTCGGTGCTGGTCCAGGTGACCAAGGACCCGATCGGGCACAAGGGCGCCCGGCTCACCAGCCAGATCAGCCTCCCCGGCCGGTACCTGGTCTACGTGCCGGACGGCTCGATGACCGGCATCAGCCGCAAGCTCCCGGACAAGGAGCGGGCCCGGCTCAAGCAGATCCTGAAGAAGGTCATGCCGGCCAACGCCGGGGTGATCGTGCGCACCGCGGCGGAGGGCGCCAGTGAGGAGGAGCTGGAGCGCGACATCTCGCGCCTGGCCGCGCAGTGGGAGTCGATCAAGCGCAAGTCGAAGTCGGCGACCGCGCCCGCGCTGCTCAACAGCGAGCCGGACCTGACCGTCAAGGTCGTCCGGGACGTGTTCAACGAGGACTTCACCAGCCTGGTCGTCTCCGGCGACGAGGCCTGGGACACGGTGCACGACTACGTGGACTACGTGGCCCCGCAGCTCTCCGAGCGCCTGACCAGGTGGGACGGCGACCGGGACATCTTCGAGGCGTACCGGATCGACGAGCAGATCTCCAAGGGCCTGGAGCGCAAGGTCTGGCTGCCCAGCGGCGGCTCGCTGATCATCGACCGCACCGAGGCGATGACCGTGGTCGACGTGAACACCGGCAAGTTCACCGGCCAGGGCGGCAACCTCGAGGAGACGGTCACCAAGAACAACCTCGAGGCGGCCGAGGAGATCGTCCGCCAGCTGCGGCTGCGCGACATCGGCGGCATCATCGTGATCGACTTCATCGACATGGTGCTGGAGAGCAACCGCGACCTGGTGCTGCGCCGGCTGCTGGAGTGCCTCTCCCGGGACCGCACCAAGCACCAGGTGGCCGAGGTCACCTCGCTGGGCCTGGTGCAGATGACCCGCAAGCGGGTCGGCCAGGGGCTGCTGGAGGCGTTCTCGCACAGCTGCGAGCAGTGCAACGGGCGCGGCCTGATCCTCTCCTCCGAGCCGGTGGAGGGCAAGGGCTCCGGCAACCAGTCCGGCTCCGGCCGGAAGAAGAAGGGCAAGGGCGGCTCCGCCGAGGACGCCAAGGCCAAGGACGACAAGGCCAAGGAGTCCAAGGAGGAGAAGGCCGACAAGGCCGCCGCCAAGGCCGAGCCCGCCGAGGAGGCGCCCGCGGCCGAGGAGCCCCGGGAGGCCGCCAAGGCCGAGGACGGCGCCAAGGAGGGCAAGGGCAAGGCCGCCGCGAGGAAGGGCGGCCGGGCCAAGAAGGCCGGCAAGGCCGCCGCCGGGGCCGAGCCCGCCGAGGAGGCCGCCGCGGCCGAGGAGAAGCCCGCGGAGGCGGCGGCCGAGCCCGCCGAGGCCCCGGTGGAGCAGCCGGCCAAGGCCGCCGCGCCCCGGAAGCGGACCCGCAAGGCCAAGGAGTCCGCGGCCAAGGAGCCCGCCGCCGAGGCGCCCGAGGCCGGGCAGGCCGAGCCGGCCCCCGCCGCGGAGCAGGAGGACGCGTCCGGGGAGAGCGCCGCGGAGCCGGCGGCCGAGGCCGCCCCGAAGCGCACCCGGACGGTGAAGAAGACCACCGCGCGCAGCCGGACCCGCAAGGCGGCCGGCGCGACCGCGGACACCGGCGGCGAGCAGGCCGCCGAGGGGTCCGCGGAGCCGCGCGCGGAGGAGGCTGCCGCGGCGCCGTCGGGCGCCGCGGAGGCGGCCCCCGCCCCGGCGGCGGACGGCGCGGAGTCCTCCGCGGCCGCCGAGCCGGCCGGCGGGGAGCAGGACGAGGGCGCCGAGCGGCCCCGCCGCCGGCGCACCCGGCGGACGGCCAAGTCGGCGGGCACCGCCCCCGACTCGGCCCCCGTCGAGGCCGGTTGACGGACCCGGCCGGACCGGGGAGGCCCCTGGTCCGGCCGGGCCGCGGCGTGTCCGCCGCCGAGCGGCGGATGGTAATCTATGGGTCGGTGCGTCGGCGCGCCCCAATCGTTCGCGCGCCCGAGACCCGACTTGATTCCCATGCCCCGCTACGGGCCCTGATGGGTAACGAGCTGCGGTCAAAAGCAGCGCATTTCACCCCCGCTTCGGCGGGGATGGTCCACGAGCAGGAAGAGAGTTCCCCGGTGTACGCGATCGTGCGAGCGGGCGGCCGACAGGAGAAGGTGTCTGTCGATGACGTCTTGAACATCGACAGGGTCTCCGACGAGGCCGGTTCGACGGTGACGTGGGAGCCGCTGCTTGTCGTCGACGACGGCAAGGTCATCAGCGAGGCCACCGAGCTGAACGGGTACCAGGTCACCGCCGAGGTCATCGGCGAGGCCAAGGGCCCCAAGATCGACATGCTGAAGTACAAGAACAAGACCGGTTACAAGAAGCGCCTGGGTCACCGCCAGAAGTACACCCGCGTGCGCGTCACCGGTATCGCTGCGAAGTAGAGGAGGGGCTCGAGATGGCACACAAGAAGGGCGCATCGTCCAGCCGTAACGGGCGCGACTCCAACGCCAAGCGGCTCGGGGTCAAGCGCTTCGGCGGCCAGTCCGTCAAGGCCGGTGAGATCCTCATCCGCCAGCGCGGCACCCGCTTCCACCCGGGCGACAACGTCGGCCGCGGTGGCGACGACACCCTGTTCGCGCTGGTCGCGGGCAAGGTCGAGTTCGGCAACCGGCGCGGCCGCAAGGCCGTGAACATCGTCCCGGTCCCCGCCGAGTAGCGGGCCCGAACGATCACGCTTCACCGCAGGGCGGGCCAGGCCGACTGGCCCGCCCTGCGTGCTCCGGAGGGGCGTCCGCCCCACCGGGCCGCTGAGGACACGGGGAGAAGAGCACATGCCCGATTTCGTCGACGAAGCGGTCTTGCACGTCAAGGCCGGTGACGGCGGGCACGGTTGTGCCTCCATCCACCGTGAGAAGTTCAAGCCGCTGGGCGGCCCGGACGGGGCCAACGGCGGCCGGGGCGGCGACATCGTCCTGGAGGTCGACCCGGGCAGCGCCACCCTGCTGGAGTACCAGCGCCGGCCGCACCGCAAGGCGGGCAACGGCGCGCCCGGCAAGGGCGGCAACCGGGCCGGGGCCAACGGCGAGACCCTGGTGCTGCCGGTCCCGGACGGGACCGTCGTCACCACCCTGGACGGCGAGCCCGTCGCCGACCTGGTCGGCGCCGGGACCCGGCTGGTCCTGGTCGAGGGCGGCGCGGGCGGCCTGGGCAACGCGGCGCTGGCCTCGCCCAAGCGGAAGGCGCCCGGCTTCGCGCTCAAGGGCGAGGAGGGGGCCTCCGCCGACGTCCGGCTGGAGATCAAGACCATCGCCGACGTCGGCCTGCTCGGCTTCCCCAGCGCCGGCAAGTCCTCGCTGATCGCGGCGCTCTCCGCGGCCCGGCCCAAGATCGCCGACTACCCGTTCACCACGCTGGTGCCCAACCTCGGCGTGGTCGAGGCGGGCACCGTGCAGTACGTGGTCGCCGACGTGCCCGGCCTGATCCCCGGCGCCAGCTCGGGCAAGGGCCTCGGCCTGTCCTTCCTGCGGCACATCGAGCGCTGCTCCATGCTGCTGCACGTGCTCGACTGCGCCACCTACGAGAAGGACCGCGACCCGGTCAGCGACCTGGACGCCCTCGAGGCCGAGCTGGCCGCCTACGGCGAGCTCACCGACGTCGACCTCTCCGACCGCCCGCGCATGGTCGTGCTGAACAAGATCGACGTGCCCGAGGCGCGCGAGCTGGCCGAGATGGTCCGCCCGATGCTGGAGGAGCGCGGCCTGAAGGTCTTCGAGATCTCCGCCGCCAGCCGCGAGGGGCTGCGCGCCCTGTCCTACGCGATGGGCGAGGAGGTCGCCCGGGCCCGGGCCGCCCGGCCCGCACCGGAGCCGACCCGGGTGGTGCTGCGCCCGCGCGAGATCGGCGACGCCTCCTTTGAGGTGGTCAAGGTCGGCGAGAACGCCTTCCGGGTGAGCGGCGCCAAGCCCGCCCGCTGGGTCCGCCAGACCGACTTCTCCAACGAGGAGGCCGTCGGCTACCTGAGCGAGCGCCTGGACCGCCTCGGTATCGAGGACGCGCTGCGCAAGGCCGGCGCCACCGAGGGCGCCGAGGTCTACATCGGCACCGAGGAGGACTCCGTGGTCTTCGACTGGGCCCCCGACCTCGATGCCTCGCTCCCGCCGACCGGCCCGCGCGGCACCGACGACCGGCTGGCCTGACGTCGCGCGGGGTACCCGCCGCCCCCTGTCCCGGGGCGGCGGCGTTCGGAGGCTCAGCCGTCCGGGAACCGAGGCAGATGGGAAGTCGTGCACCGTGCACGGAACAGGTACGACACATGCGGGGACGAGCGGGCAGGGCGGTGCGGAGGCCGAGCGGGCCCGGCTGGGGACCGCGCGCAGGGTCGTGGTCAAGGTGGGCTCCTCCTCGCTGACCACCCCTGACGGGCACATCGACCGGGAGCGCATCGCGGTACTCACCGACGTGCTGGCGCGGCGCCGTTCGGCCGGGACCGAGCTGGTCCTGGTCTCCTCCGGGGCGGTCGCCGCGGGCATGTCCCCGCTGGGGCTGCCGTCCCGCCCCAAGGACCTGGCCACCCAGCAGGCGGCGGCCAGCGTCGGGCAGGGCCTGCTGGTCGCCCACTACACCGCGGCGTTCGCCGGGCACGGGCTGACCGCCGCCCAGGTGCTGCTCACCGTCGAGGACATGATGCGCCGGGTGCAGTACCGCAACGCCCAGCGCACCCTGCGGCGGCTGCTGGACATGGGCGCGGTGCCCATCGTGAACGAGAACGACACCGTCGCCACGCACGAGATCCGCTTCGGCGACAACGACCGGCTCGCCGCCCTCGTCGCCCACCTGCTCCGCGCCGACGCGCTGCTGCTCCTCTCCGACGTGGACGCGCTCTACGACGGCGACCCGTCCCGCCCCGGCACCCGGCGCATCCCGTGGGTGCCGGCGGTGCGCGGGCTCACCGGCGTCGACGTCGGCGGCACCGGGCGGCGCGGGGTCGGCACCGGGGGCATGGCCACCAAGCTGGAGTCGGCCCGGATCGCCACCGAGGCGGGGGTGCCGACGGTGCTCGCCGCGGCGGCCGACGCCGGGCCGGCGCTGGCCGGCGAGGAGGTCGGCACCCTGTTCACCGCGAGCACCGAGCGCAGGCCGTCGGCCCGCCAGCTGTGGCTGGCGCACGCCACCGCCGGGCGCGGCAGCGTGGTGCTGGACCCCGGCGCGGTCCGCGCGGTCGCCGCGGAGCACGCCTCGCTGCTCCCGGCCGGCGTGGTCAAGGTCGAGGGCGAGTTCAGCGCCGGCGACCCGGTCGACCTGTGCGACGAGGACGGCCGGACCATCGCCCGCGGCCTGGTCAACTACGACGCCGCGGAGATCCCGGAGCTGATGGGCCGGTCCACCCGCTGGCTCGCCCGGGAGCTGGGACCGGAGTACGAGCGGGAGATCGTGCACCGCGACGACCTGGTCGTGCTGGACGGCGAACGCCCCTGACCCGGCCCGGAGGCGCGCCCCGCGACGGGCGCCGCCCCGGGCCGGAACCGCACCCGAACACGGCAGGACCCCCAGGAAACGACAGCGCAGAACGGACGGAACGCCATGAGTGACACCGAGCGCGAGGTGCACGCCGCCGCACGGCGGGCCAAGGAGGCGGCGGCCGAACTCGCCCCGCTCGGCCGGGAGGCCAAGGACGCGGCGCTGCACGCGGTGGCCGACGCCCTGGTGGCCGAGGCCGCCTCCATCGTCGAGGCCAACGCCGAGGACGTGGAGCGGGCCCGGGAGGCGGGCGAGCCCGGCGCGATGGTCGACCGGCTCACCCTGACCGAGGAGCGGGTCGCCGCGATCGCCGCCGCGGTGCGCGAGGTCGCCGAGCTGCCGGACCCGGTGGGCGAGGTGGTCCGCGGCTCGGTGCTGCCCAACGGGCTGGAGTTGACCCAGATCCGGGTCCCGATGGGCGTCATCGGCATCATCTACGAGGGCCGGCCCAACGTCACCGCGGACGCCGCCGTGCTCTGCCTGAAGAGCGGCAACGCCGCGCTGCTCCGCGGCTCCTCCTCCGCCTACTCCTCCAACACCCGGATCGTCGAGGTGATCCGCGGGGCGCTGGACAAGACCGACGTGCCGGCGGACGCCGTGCAGCTGGTCCCCGGCGCAGGCCGGGACTCCGCGCAGGCCCTGATGCGCGCCCGCGGCCTGGTCGACGTGCTCATCCCGCGCGGCGGCGGGTCGCTGATCCAGGCGGTGGTGCGCGAGTCCACCGTCCCGGTGATCGAGACCGGCGAGGGCAACTGCCACGTCTACGTCGACGAGCACGCCGACCTGGACAAGGCCCTGGCGATCGCGCTGAACGCCAAGGCGCAGCGGTGCTCGGTGTGCAACGCCGCGGAGACCGCCCTGGTGCACCGGGCGGTGGCCGACCGGTTCCTGCCGCGGTTCCTCTCCGCCCTGGCCGACCTGGGCGTCACCGTGCACGGCGACGACGCGGTGCTGGCCCACGACGACCGGGTGGTCCCGGCGACCGAGGCGGACTGGGGCACCGAGTACCTGTCCATGGACATCGCGGTCAAGGTGGTGGACTCGCTGGACGAGGCGGTCGCGCACATCCGCGAGTACTCCACCTCGCACACCGAGGCGATCGTCACCGACTCGCAGTCGGCGGCCCGCCGGTTCGTCTCCCGGGTCGACTCGGCCGCGGTCATGGTCAACGCCTCGACCCGGTTCACCGACGGCGGCGAGTTCGGCTTCGGCGCGGAGATCGGCATCTCCACCCAGAAGCTGCACGCCCGCGGCCCGATGGGGCTGCGCGAGATGACCTCGACCAAGTACGTGGTCACCGGCGACGGCCACGTGCGCTAGGCAGCGGCCGGAGGATCCCGCGGCCCCCTCGGCGCGCCGAGGGGGCCGCGGCGCCGCGGGCGCCGCCCCGGAACGGGCCCGGGGGTGTCCCGGAGGAGGGGCCGGAAACGCTAGGATGCCGCTGCCGCAGGCGTTCTCGCACCCTCAGGAGCCCCCCATGACCGATGACAGGAGCTCGGCCCCGCCGACCTCGGTGTTCGACCAGGGCGTGCCGACGGCCGCCCGGGTCTACGATGTGATGCTCGACGGCAAGGACAACTACGCCGTCGACCGCGAGGTGGCCCGGGCCAGCCTCGAGGTGATGCCCGAGCTGAAGGAGATCGCCCTGCACAACCGGGCGATCCTGCACCGGGTGGTGCGCACCCTGGCCGAGCAGGAGGGCGTGGACCAGTTCCTGGACCTGGGCTCCGGCCTTCCGACGGTGCGCAACACCCACGAGGTCGCGCTGGAGGCGAACCCGGACTCCCGGGTGGTCTACGTGGACATCGACCCGCTGGTCTCCGCGCACGGGCACGCCATCCTGGCGGACAACCCCAACACCCAGGTGGTCACCGCGGACCTCCGCGACCCGCGCGCCGTGCTGGACCACCCCGAGGTGCGGAAGACGATCGACCTCGACCGGCCGGTCTGCGTGATGCTCTGCGGGATCCTCCACCACATCCTGGACGAGGAGGACCCGAACGGGATCGTGGCCGCGCTGCGCGAGGCGGTGGTGCCGGGCTCCTTCTTCTTCATCACCAACTTCACCCGGCTCGGCGACGCCCCGGAGAGCCAGGAGCTGGAGCAGGTGCTGCTCAGCCAGCTCGGCACCGGCCGGGTGCGCACGGTCGAGGAGCTGCTGGCCTACTTCGACGGCCTGGAGCTGCTCCCGCCCGGGATGGTGCCGCTGCCGCTGTGGCGGCCGGACGGCATCGTGCGGGACAGCACCTCGGTGGCGGCGCGCTTCATGACCGGCGGGGTCGCGCGCAAGGCGTAGTGCGCCGAACCGGCGGCCCCGGCAGTGCGGCCCCGGCACTGCGGCCCCGCCGGAGCGCTCCGGCGGGGCCGCACTGCGGGGACCTGCGGGGGAGGGGGCGGCGCGCCCGCGCGGGCGCGCCGCGGCGGCTCACGAGCCGTTCTGCCCGCCGCTCCCGGAGCGGCCGGCGTTCTTCCAGCGCTCGGCGACGGTGTCGAAGATCTTGCCGCCGGCGCTGGCCGCGCTGCCCGCCACGTCGCGCACCATGCCCACCAGCGGGTCGGCGGAGCGCTCCCAGGACTCCTTGTAGGAGTTGGCCGCGCTGCGCGCCTCCTCGCTCACCGAGGCGTCCCGGTCGGTGGAGCGCCGCGGGTAGTCGCCGTTGACGATCCGCCGGTAGGAGCCGTCCTCGATCCACCGGTGCAGCTCGGCCATCCGCACCACGGCGAACGGGTGGGTGGTGCCCATCAGGCTGAGCAGCTTGATCAGGCTGTCCCGGGCGTCGCCGCCCCGGTCGTACTCGCGGGCCTGCTCCAGGAAGGCGTCCGGGTTCATCTCGGCCAGCCGGGAGCCGCCGGCGATCTTCATCAGGGCGCGCTTGGCGGCGTCGGGGTTCTGCGAGGCCAGCACGCCGGCCCGGTCGCAGGAGAGCTCCGACTTGCGGTACCACTCCTCCAGGGCGGCGACGATCGCGCGCAGCCCGATGTAGCCCAGCGGGATCCAGGCGACCCGGGCGGCCAGCTGGATCAGGGCCAGCAGCATGGTGCGGTAGACGGCGTGGCCGGAGAGGATGTGCCCCACCTCGTGGCCGACGACGAACCGCTGCTCCTCGGCGTCGAGCAGATCGAACAGGCCGGTGGTCATCACGATGAACGGCCGCTGGCTGCCGATGGCCATCGCGTTGGGCCGGGGGTCCATCTGGATGTAGAGCTCGGGGACCTCGTCCAGGTCGAGCACGTAGGCGGCGTCCCGGACGTAGTCGTACACCTCGGGGAACTGGCGCTCGCTGACCCGGACCGAGCCGGAGAGGAACATCAGCCTCAGGGCGCGCTCGTTGAACAGGCCGGAGAGGCGCTTGAACACCTCGTCGAAGCCGCGCAGCGAGCGCAGCGCCACCAGGGCGCCGCGGTCGGCCGGGTGCTCATAGGCGCGCGAGGAGATTTCGGTGAGTCGGACGCGGGCACGGTCTGGTGTGTTGGTGGCCATATCGGCATGCTATGCGCCGCTCCCCGGGGCACGCCACGATTTCGGGTGACGAGATATGACGTGAATTTCGCACCGGTCGCGCGCCGCTCCGGAACGGCCGGGGACGCCGCGCGCCCGCGGGTCGGCTACGCTCGGCTCCAGCTGGAGGAAGCGGTGGAAAAGGAGCGGCAGGTGGCAAAGGACGCGGCGGGCGCGGACGCTCCGCGCGGGCCCCGGGCGCCGGCCAGGCGCGTGGGGGTCATGGGCGGCACGTTCGACCCGATCCACCACGGGCACCTGGTCGCGGCCAGTGAGGTCGCCCACCTCTACCACCTGGACGAGGTGCTGTTCGTACCGACCGGCCGGCCCTACCAGAAGGACCTCAGCAAGGTCGCGCCGGCCGAGGACCGCTACCTGATGACGGTCATCGCCACCGCGGAGAACCCGCAGTTCCGGGTGAGCCGGGTGGAGATCGACCGGGACGGCCCCACCTACACCATCGACACCCTGCGCGAACTCAGGAAGGCCTACGGGCCCGAGGTGAAGCTCTTCTTCATCACCGGGGCCGACGCGCTGGGCGCTATCCTGAGCTGGCAGAACGTGGACGAACTCTTCGATCTCGCGCACTTCGTGGGCTGCAACCGCCCCGGGCACCGGCTGACCGACTCCGGCCTGCCCGACGGCAAGGTCAGCCTGGTGGAGATCCCCGCACTGGCGATCTCCTCCACCGAGTGCCGGGAGCGGGTGCGCAAGGGCGAGCCGATCTGGTACCTCGTCCCCGACGGCATCGTCCGCTACATCAACAAGACCGGGCTCTACCTCGACGATCAGCCGGGGCAGCGCCCTGGGGAGGCAGCTTCTTCATCGTGACCGCCACCGACCGGGCCCTGGAGCTCGTCAACATCGCCGCCGAAGCGGCATCGGACAAACTGGCCGAGGAGATCGTCGCCTACGACGTCAGCGACCAGCTGGTCATCACCGACGCCTTCGTGCTCTGCTCGGCCCCCAGCGACCGGCAGGTCCGCTCCATCGTCGACGAGGTGGAGGACCGCCTCCGGGACGGCGCCGGGATCAAGCCGGTGCGCCGCGAGGGCGAGCGCGACGGCCGCTGGGTGCTCCTCGACTACGCCGAGATCGTCGTGCACATCCAGCACGAGGAGGAGCGCGGCCACTACGGCCTGGAGCGGCTGTGGAAGGACTGCCCCGTCATCCCGCTGCCGGAGAGCGCGCGGGGCCGCGACCGCAGCGCGGCCGAGAACGGAAACTGACCCCGGGCCGGGGCGCCGGGGCCGGGGGACCGGGCCCGGGCCGCGCCCCGGAACCGACCCCAGCCCCCTGTTCCCCACCCGGACCGGAGCCGATCGCATGACCCGCCGCGTCATCTGCTGGCGCCATGGCCAGACCCAGTGGAACCTCGAAAAGCGGTTCCAGGGGCAGACCGACATCCCGCTGGACGAGACCGGGCACGGGCAGGCGCGCCGCGCCGCCCGGCTGCTCGCCTCGCTGCGCCCGGACGCGATCGTCTGCTCGGACCTGCGCCGCGCCGCCGACACCGCCGGCTACCTGGCCGCGGAGACCGGGCTGGCCCCGGAGGTCGACAAGGGGCTGCGCGAGCGGCACGGCGGCTCCTGGGAGGGGCTGACCCGGGAGGAGATCCGGCGGCGCTGGCCGGAGGAGAACGCCCGGATGGCGATCCCCGACGGCGAGCCCATCCTGGACGTGGGCGAACGGGTGCACGACGCGGTCCAGCGCGCGCTGGCCCGGGTCCCCGAGGGCGGCCTGCTGGTCGCGGTCGGCCACGGCGCGGCGCTGCGGGCCGGCATCAACCGGATGATCGGCCTGCCCGAGGAGATGCGCCAGGCGCTCGGCCCGCTGGGCAACTGCTCCTGGTCGCTGCTGGGCCCGCTGCACACCGGCGGCTGGCGGCTGCTCGAGCACAACGCCTCCAGCCTGCCCGAGGACCGCATCCTCGGCGACGACCGCTGATCCCCCGTTTCGACGGAACGGCGGGATTCCGCTATCCTTCCTGGAGTCGGCGGGACGGCGGAGACCGGCCCACCGGCCCGGATACGGGGCTATGGCGCAGTTGGTAGCGCGCCTCCATGGCATGGAGGAGGTCTGGGGTTCGAATCCCCATAGCTCCACAGCGGAAGGAGCGCCCGGCGGCGGGGGAACCCGCCTCCGGGCGCTCCTTCGTATGCCCCTGTCCGCATGCGCCCGTTCATATAGGCCTGTTCATATGGGCCCGCGTGCGCCCGGTCCGTGCGCACCCGGCCCCGGGCGGGCGCCCCGGAAAGGCGGCGGCGCGCCGGACCGCGGCGGCCGCCCGCCCGCCGTGCGGCGGGGGAGGGGCGGCCGCCGGCGGCCCTACAGGTAGAGGCCGGTGCCGTGCTCGGTGGCCTCGTTGGCCACGGCGTGCACGTCCCGCTCGCGCAGCACCAGGTAGCGCTCCGAATGGAGCTCCACCTCGAACGCGTCCTCGGGGTTGAACAGCACCCGGTCACCGGAGGCGACGTGGCGGGCGCTGGTGCCCGCGCCGCAGACCTCGCCCCATACGAGGCGGGTCGCCATCTTCACGGTGTCCGGGATGACCAGTCCGCCGCTGCTGCGCCGCTCGCCCTTCTCCGGGAGCTCGCGCAGGAGGAGGCGGTCGTGGAGCATCTGGATCTCAAGCTTCGTTTCGGACACCCTGCAAGATTAATCCGTTTCCGGGGCGCTCTGCTCGGCCCGGCCCCGAGGCCGGGCCTGTCCGAGCAGTCCCGGACATCCGGTAGAGTCGAGGGGTCGCCGGGCGGACCGCCCGGAGCGGCACGGGGCTATGGCGCAGTTGGTAGCGCGCCTCCATGGCATGGAGGAGGTCTGGGGTTCGAATCCCCATAGCTCCACCCGGTTTCGAGAAGAGCGATGACGGCCCCGCCCGACGGCGGGGCCTTATTCGTGTTCCCGCCTCCCGGAGTGGACGCCCTCCGGGGCGCCCCGGCGCTTCCGGCGCCCCCGGGGCGCTGGCCGGTCACAGCGGTCCCGCAGGTCCGATAGAATCGTCAGTGTTCCTCCGGGGAACCGGAGATGAACGCGGGGCTATGGCGCAGTTGGTAGCGCGCCTCCATGGCATGGAGGAGGTCTGGGGTTCGAATCCCCATAGCTCCACACCGCACAAGGCGGGCCACCGGCATCGGACCGGGGCCCGCCTTCGTCGTTCCCGGGGCCGGCCGGAGCCGCTCCGGCCGGCCCCGGGTCGGCGCCGCCGCGACCACCGGGGGAGGGCGAACTCCCGCGGACCGGTGCGCCTCCTCACCTCCACCCGGCCCGGAAAACCGGCTTTTCCACCGCCGGCATCCGCTACCATGGAGTCACACCTGAGGGGCTATGGCGCAGTTGGTAGCGCGCCTCCATGGCATGGAGGAGGTCTGGGGTTCGAATCCCCATAGCTCCACACCGCACAAGGCGGGCCACCGGTATCCGACCGGGGCCCGCCTTCGTCGTTCCCGGGGGACCCCTCCGTCCCGACAGGCCGGGCGGGTGCTTGGTCCGACCGCTCCGACCTGCGATCATCCAGTCGGGCCGGGGGAGTGCACCGATCCTGCGCTCCCACCGGGCGGGAGGGAGCCCGGCGGCGCGGCCCGCCAGGCAGGAGGAGGACCGGCCATGAGCCAGATACCGAGCGACCCCGTGGTGCGCGCGTTCGTCGACGCGGTCAACAGCGGCGACCGCGACGCCTTCTACGCCCTGCTCGCACCGGGGGCGACCATGACCGACGACGGGAGCGAGCGCGACCTGGACCAGTGGGTCGACCGGGAGATCTTCTCCAGCGACGGCAGGATGAACGTCGAATCGGAGAGCGACGGCGGCCGCGATCTGGTCGCCGCCTACACCAACTCCACCTGGGGAACGATGCGCACCCGCTGGCGCTTCACCGTCGACGGAGGCAGGATCACCCGGTTCGACACCGGCCAGGCCTGACCGGCCGCCGGACACGAGACCCCTTCCGCGTCGCCCTCGGCGTGGGGACCGGCCGGCCGGTCGGGCGCGGCGCCCCACAGGGTGACGGCTCAAACCGGCGGCGACGGCAGCGGCGAGGCGAGGCGAAGGCGGCCACCCGGGCGCGGGCCCCACGGGGCAAGGGTTCAAGCGGGCGGCGAAGGCGGGGAGGGCACCGGCTGGTCGGTCGGGCGCGGCGCATCGCGGAGCGAAGGTTCAAGCCAGCGGCGACGGCGCCGGTAGGGGCGGGGTGCAGGTGGTCGCCCGGGCGCGGGCCTCACGGAGCGGAGGTTCAGACGGGCGGCGACGGCGAAGGCAGGGCCGGGGCCAGGCACCCAGCCGGGTGCGGCGCCTCGCGGGGCGGGGGTTCAAGCAGGCGGCGAAGGCGGGCAGGGGACCGGCTGGTCGGTCGGGTGCGGCAGAGCAGGGAGGGGCGGCCGGAGCGGCAGGTTCGCCGTTCCCGCGTCGCCCGGGCGTCGTGGCCGGCCGCCTGTGAAACCGCTGCACCTCTCTGACCTGGGTGAATACGCACGGTGATGGCGGGGTGGGGCGCCCTGCGCACCGCGAGAGCACCCCAGTGATTCCCGGGCGCGCATCCCGGCCCGGATCGGCCCCTTGGCGGCCCGATTGGGGCCGATCGGGCCGGTGTTCGGGGGTTCGAGCGGCCCGGAAGGTCGGGAGGCAGGGGGCCGGAACCCGGGCAGGGGCAGAGTGGGGGCGGGATGTCGCTTTTGCTCTGCCGGAAGGGCCCGCCTTGGCCACTCTGGGTGATCGACGAGGGGGCGGTGGGGGCTTCGGGGCTTACTACTCGCTGGTAGATGTAATCGGGGTGCTCTCGCGGTGCGCAGGGCGCCCCCGCCCCCGCCCGATCCCCGCCGCGAACCGGGCATACAGGGATAAGGCCCCCTGGGGTCCAGGCGGGCCGGTGAACGCGGCGCCCGGCCCCCTCCCGCCTTCGCCGCCTGCTTGAACTTTCGCTCCGTGGGGTGCCGCGCCCGGGTGAGACGCCCGACCACGCTCCTACCGCTGCCGTCGCCGCCGTCTTGACCTTCGCTCTGCGGGGCGCCGCGCCCGACCGACCAGCCGGCACGCCCCCTTCCCGCCTTCGCTGCCCGTCTGAAGCTCCACCCCGTGGGGCGCCGCGCCCGACCGACCAGCCGGTCCCCTCCCGCCTTCGCTGCCCGCTTGAACCTTCGCCCCGTGGGGTGCCGCGCCCGACCGACCGGCCGGTCCCCCTCCTGTCCCACTCCCGCCCTCTGGTGTGCGGGGTTGCAACGGGCAGTGGAAACCACCGCCGATCGAGACGGCGACAGCGCCGAGATCAACGCGGGAGGCCGGCGAGGAACCCCCGTACCTCGGAGAGGAAGCGGTCGTGCGCCTCCAGTTGGGCCCAGTGGCCGCACCGCGATGCCAGGACGACCCGGGCGTCGGGCATCCGGGCGGCGGCCAGCCGGGAGTCGCGCGGCGGGATCAGCGGGTCCAGGTCGCCGTGGAAGAACAGGGTGGGCACCCGGATGCGGTGCACCTCGGGGAGGATGTCGTTGCGCATCCAGCGGCGCCCCACGATGGCCTGGCCGTACCGCAGGTAGCCCAGTTGGCCGCCGGGCCGGGTGCTCTCCCGGCGGAACTCCGCCGCCGCCTCCGGCGGGAGCACCGACGGGTCGTGCAGCACGCGGCGGAGCGCGGCTCCGGTGAACCGCCCGGCCAGCCGGGCGGCGGGCAGCAGGACCGGGTCGGGGAGCCGGCACAGCGCCCACAGCGCGGCCTGCATCCAGGGGCGGGAGAGCCCGGCGGAGAGCCCGGCCGGGGCGATCGGGACCAGGGCGCGGACCCGGTCGGGGTGGCGGAGGGCGAGGTTGAGCGCGACGTCCCCGCCCATCGACACGCCGGCCACCACGGCCCGCTCCTCGCCGAGGACGGTCATCAGCCGCGCGGTGAAGTCGGCCATCGGCGCCGGGCCGCCGAGCGGGGCGATACCGGAGGTGGAGCCGAAACCGGGCAGGTCGGGGGCGATCAGCCGGCAGTCGGCGCCCAGCGGCTCGAACGCCCGGTACCAGGAGATCGAGGCGTTGTCGCAGCCGCCGCCGTGCAGCAGCACGACGGCCGGGCCGGATTCGGCGGGGCTGCGCAGCACCCGCACCCGTCCGCCGTCGAGCGCGGCGGTCTCCGGGCGGGCACCGGGCGGGACGAGAGGCGGCACGGTCGGCTCCGGGATCGGTGCTCGCGCCCCGCGCGGTCCCGTGGCTCGCGGCGGGCCCGCCCGAGCGGGGCTCCAGGGGTCCATGTTAACGCCGCCGAGCCGGACGGCCGAGGCCCCGAAGCCGCCCGCACGCCTCCGACCTGCGCGTATCGCGCCCGAGGCCGCTCCCCCGACGCCGTCCCGTCGGGGCGGAGGGCCGTCCCGCCCTCCGGTGGGAGAGGGGCGGACGACCGGCGTCCGAGCGCGGTTCCGGGGGCCGGTCCGCGCACACCGACCGCCTTCGGTCCCCTTCCCCGGGCCCGGTTCCCCGTTCGGGGCGGGGACTCCGGGGCCGCCGGTCCGGTCCGCATGCCGCACCGGCCGGCCTCCCGCCGCTCCGCGCCCGGCGGGGGCGCCGCGCGCTTCCGGTGCCCGGGTCAGCCGGGGGCGGGGGCGTTCTCCTCCTCGGCGATGTGCAGGGCCGCGACCAGGTCCCGGTAGAGGTCGTCGGAGCGGAGCAGCTCGGTGTGGGTGCCCTGGGCGCGGACCCGGCCGTCCTCCAGCACCACGATCCGGTCGGCGCGGATGACGGTGGACAGCCGGTGGGCGATGGTCACCACCGCCGCGCGGTCGGCGTGCCGGCGCACGCTGCGGGTGACGGCCGCCTCGGTGATCGCGTCGATCTGGGCGGTCGCCTCGTCGAGCAGCAGCACGTCGGGGGCGTGCAGCAGGGCGCGGGCGAGCGCGATCCGCTGGCGCTGGCCGCCGGAGAGCGAGTCGGAGCCCAGCGGGGTGTCCAGCCCCTCCTCCAGCGCGTCGATCTTGCCGGTCAGCCGGACCTCGGCGAGCACCCGCCGGATCTCCTCCTCGCCGGCGTCGGGCCGGCCGAACAGCAGGTTCTCCCGGATGGTCCCGGGCAGCACCGGGGTGTCCTGCTCCACGTAGGCGAACCGCCGGCGCACCTCGCCGGGGGTGAGGCCGGAGTAGGGGACTCCGTCCAGGTAGAGCCGCCCCTCCTCGGGTTCGAGGAAGCGCAGCAGTAGGGAGAGCACCGTGGTCTTGCCGGCGCCGGAGGGGCCGACGATCGCGGTGTGCCCGCGGGCCGGGACGGCCAGGTCGACTCCGCGCAGCGCCGGCGCGGCCCCGGGCGCGTAGCGGGCGGTGACCCCGCGCAGCTCCAGCAGCGCCCGGTCCGGCGCGCCCTCGGCGGGACCGCCCGGCCCCGGCTCGGCGAGGCCGCCGGCGGGCTCGGCCCCGGGTTCCGGCGCCAGCGCCTCGGTCTCCCGGATGCGCCGGGCCGCGGCCACCCCGGCCTGCAGCGAGGTCACGCTCTGGGAGAGCTCGCTGACCGGGTTGAGCAGGGTGAACGCGTACAGCAGGAAGGCCACCAGGGTGGACACCTCGATGCCGCCGGTGGTGATCCGCAGCGCGCCGACGCCGAGGATCGCGATGATCGCCAGCTGGATCCCGGTGCCGGCGATGGTCCAGGCGGCCGCCTCGTGCCGGACCGAGCTGATCCCGTGCCGGGCCGACTCCTCGGCGTCCTCGCCGATCCGCTCGATGATCCGCTGCTCGGCGCGGGCCGCCTTCACCGTGCGGATCGCCCGCAGCGAGCCGTCCAGCAGGCCGCCCATCCGGCCGAGCGCCTCCTGGGCCCGCTCCTGGGCCCGGGCGATCGCCGGCATCAGCAGCAGGAACAGCACCGTCACCACGGCCACCGCGGCCGCGGTCACGCCGAGCAGCGGCAGGTCCAGCACGGCCATCATGACGAGCGTCCCGATCAGCAGCGCACCGCTGTTGATCAGGTTCACCACGCCGGTCGAGGCCGCCTCGCGGAGCAGCACCGTGTCGGAGGTGACCCGGGTGACCAGCTCGCCGGTGCTGCGCCGGGTCAGCGGGACCAGCGAGGCGCGGAAGTAGCGCCGGACCAGCGAGCCGCGGGCGTCCAGCACGACCCGCTCGGCGAGGGTACCGAGCAGCACCCAGTGCCACATGCCCAGGGCGCCGCCGACCACCAGCAGCCCGAGCAGCAGCAGGATCGGGGTGCGCAGGTCGGCGTCGGCGGAGAGGTTGTCCAGCAGCAGCTTGGTCACCATCGGGGTGGCCAGCTCCAGGGCCGAGCCGACCAGGGCGAGCACCAGGCCCAGCAGCACGGTCCGCCGGTGCGGGTGCAGGAACGACCAGAGCAGCCGCAGGTCGGGGAAGCGGCCCGGCGCCGGTCCGGGCGGGTCGGGACGTGTCGGGATTGAAGCGTTCATGCTCGAAATTAGGTCATGAGTGCCCGATTATTGTCAAGCGATTACCGACGGGGCTACCATGCGGCCATGGCGAAACGGGCTCCGGTGGAGGAAGAGACGAGGACGCGGGCGCGGACCCGCCGGGCGATCCTGGAGGCGGCGGTGACCGTGCTCGCCGAGCGCTCCGCGGCGCCGCTCTCCGACGTCGCCCGGGCGGCCGGGGTGGCCCGCAGCACCCTGCAGCGCTACTTCCCGGAGCGCTCGGACCTGCTCGCCGCCCTGGAGGAGCACGCCGACGAGGTCCTCCGGGAGGCCACCGAGCGGGCGCGCCCCGCCGAGGGGACCGGGGCCGAGGCGCTCGTGCGCCTGGCGGCCGAGTACTTCCCGCTGCGCGACGCCGTCATGCTGGCCTGGGGGAGCGGCGAGGAGATCGACGAGTCGGCGTGGGCCGAGGAGCCGGAGGAGTACGACCGGGCGCTCTACGCACTGGTCGAGCGGGGCCACGCGGACGGGACCCTGGACCGGCGGATCGGCCCGCTCTGGGCCCAGCAGCTGCTCTGGGGGCACCTCTACTCCGGCTGGGCCTACTGCCACCAGTCCTCGGTCTCCCGGCACGAGGCACTGAACCTCTGCCTGTACTCGCTGGTCAAGTCGGTCTGCGCGGGCGGGCCCGGGGAGGTCGCCGCGGGCCTGGTCCCGCTCCCCGCCGAGCACTGACCGCCGGCCGGCCGTACCGCCGCGCCGGAAGCGGCCGGATGTGGCCGATAGCGGCCGATCGGGAACCCGGCGGATCCGGGTAGGCATATGCGCCGTTCCTCCAGGGAGGTTCGGAGGGGAGGGGGCCGCCGCACCCCCGCCGCGGCCTCTGCGGAGGACAGGGGCGGACTACCGGGAGTGCCGGGCGGAGGGTAGATTCGTGTCGTCACCGACAGAGCCGAGGACGACCGTGACACCGAGTTCCCCCACCCGGTTCCGTCCCATCGCACGCGCCCTGGCGGCGATCGGCTGCGCGGGCGCCCTGGCGGCCGCCGCCCCGGCCGCCGCGGACGCGGCGGGCTCCGCATCCCCCGGAGCCGGCGCGGAACACGCCGCCACAGCCAGGATCGCCGCCGTCGAATGGTGCGGCATGGGCACCATCGGCGAGGTCGAGACCGGCTACGGCGGCGGCCCGGCCGTCGCGCACTGGGACGGTGCGGACGACGGCGCCGGGGGCGACCAGCACTTCCGGTCCGCGCCCGAGCGCGCCTACAGCAGGGTCTCCGCCGACGGCGCCGCCCTGAGCGCCCGCGCGTCGATCACCGATGCCCGCCTCGACCCCTCCTGCGCCCTGCTGCCGGCCGCCGACGGCGAGCCGGACCGGCGGCTGGCCGAGGCCTTCGGCGCCGAGGACCTGGCCGCGGTCGAGGCGGTCGAGTCCCGGGCCCGGTGGACCGAGGAGCGCGGGGCCACGGCCGATCTCGAGGTCCGCGGCCTGGAGGTGCTCGGCGAACCGGTCGACCTGGAGGCGGCCGGGGACGGCGCGGTCGAGCGCACCTTCACCGCCGATGGCCCCGCGGGCCCGGTCCGGGTGGACCTCACCGCGCGGGCCTCGGAGCACGGCCTGTCGGAGGGCGGCGAGACCGCCACCGCGGCCTGGGCCGGCCTCACCCTGCAGTTCGACGTCACCGCGGCCGGCGGTGCGGAGGAAGGCGCGGAGGAAGAGGCGGCGGCGGACGTCAGCGGCACCTACCGGGTCGACCTGGCCGGGGCGGGCGTGCACGGCGGCCGGGTGCTGACCGAGCCCTCCCCGCCCGAGGAGGGCGGGACCGACCCCAGCCCGCGGCCGTCCCCCGGCCCCGAGCGCGCCCCGAGGACGGAGCCCTCGCCGGAGGAGACCGGCGGCGGGGACCGCGGCGGGGAGCGGCCCGGGGAGGAGCCCGGGACCGAGGGCCCCGGCGGTACCGGCGACCGCCCCACCGAGCCGGGCGGCGGTGCCGGGTCCACCGGGCCGGGCCCGGGCGGCGGCGCCTCCCCGAGCCCCTCGGCGGAGCCGCAGAGCCCGAGCGGGGAGTCCGGCGCGGACGGCCTCGCCCTGGACCCCGACGCGTCGACCGGCGGTGGCGGCGGCAGGCTGCCGGTCACCGGCCAGGCCCTGATCGGGATGGCCGCCACCGGACTGGCCTCGCTCGCCGCCGGTGCCGCCGCGCTCTACCTGGGCCGCTCCCGCTCCTCGGCCTCCGGAGACGACTGACCGCCCGCCCCGCCGCCGCAGGGCGGCCGCGGGCCGCCCGGGCGGAGCGGGCCCGGGAGTCCGCCGGGCGCCTGCCCGGGCGGCGCGCGCCGATCCGTGTCCGCCCCGCCGCCGGGGTCAGCCGGCCGGGCGGTGTCGCCGGGGCGGCGAACCGCGGTGCGGGCGGCCGCCGCGGGCGGCCCGGCGGCGCATGTCCCACAGGCACAGCGCCATGGGGGCGGTGCGCACCCGGAGCGGCAGCCGCGGGTAGACGGCGCGGAGGGCGGCGGTGAACCGGTCGAAGCGGCGCTGCGAGCGCGGCCCCCAGGGCAGGCCCAGCCCGTCCCGCACGTGCGCGGGGAGCAGGCCCGCGGCGAGGAACCGCTGCAGCCGCATCGGCGGCCCCAGCAGCGGGTTCCGCGGGTGGAACAGGTCGCGGGCGATGCCCCGGGCGGTCTCGCCGGGGCGGAGCGCGGCGACCGATTCGGACCAGTAGCGCTCGAAGTCGCCCCGGGTCGGCGGCCAGTGGTCCGCCGGGCAGCCCAGCGCGGTGGCGTACACCGCGGCCTGCCGGTAGGCGGCCTCCCCGCGGTCCGGCGGCAGCGGCCCCAGCGCGGTCTCGTAGAGCCGGAGGCCGCCCTCGTACAGGGTGGCCGCGACCCATGTCTGCAGGTCGGGGTCGCGGGCGTCGTAGCCGGGGCCGCGGACCCGGGCGTGCGCCGCCCGGACGGTGCGGGACACCCGGTCGACCTCCTCCGGGGTCCCCGCGGCCATGGTGTAGACGAAGGTCAGCGTGGCGCGCAGCCGGTCCACGGGGCGCTGCGCGAAGTCGCTGTGGTCGGCGACGCCCTGCCCCACCCCGGGATGGCTCACCTGCATCAGGATCGCGTAGGCGGCGCCGCCGAGCACCGCGGCCTCCCCGCTGATCCGGCGCAGTTCCGACCGGTCGTCGTCCGTACCCGCTTCCATGGGCCCGATGCTACGGGCGCCCGCGCCGGCCGGCTCCGGCGGCTCTCCGGGGCGGCGCACATTCCTACCGGTCGGTAAGGGGTTGTCCGGGAGGGCGGCCGACCCTAATGTGACTCGCACCACTCTAACCGAACACTGTTAGGAATGTCGGAGCGAGGAAGGGTCCCCCATGGCACTGCGCACCTCCGGACCGGCCGCGGCGGCCCGCGGCGAAGGGGTCCCCGGCTCCCCGCGGGCCTGGGTCATCGTCGGAATGCTCGTCATCCTGATGGGCCTCAACTACGCGGACAAGCTGGCGTTCGGCCTCGCGGCCAACCCGGTGATCGAGGAGTTCGGGCTCACCGCGACCGAGTACGGCTTCGCCAACAGCATCTTCTACGTGCCCTTCTTCATCGCCACCCTGGCCGTCGGCTTCTACGCGAACAGGGCCCCTGCCACCCGGCTGCTCGGCGTCATCGCGGTGCTGTGGGGCGTCGCCCAGATCTCCATGGTCTTCGCCGCCGGGCTCGGCATGATCCTCTTCTCCCGCCTCCTGCTCGGCGGCTCGGAGGGGCCCACCTACGGGCTGGTCAACCACGCCGCCTTCAAGTGGCTCCGAGAGGCCGACCGGAGCCTGGCCAGCTCGCTGCTGTCGGCCGGCGGCTCGCTCGGCGTCCTGATCGGCGCCCCGGTGCTGACCTGGCTGATCGTCGAGCACGGCTGGCGGGCGGCGTTCCTCGGGTCCGGGCTGGCCAGCATCGCCTGGTGCGCGGTGTGGCTGCTCATCGGCAGGGAGGGGCCGCTCACCGGCGCCACCGGCGCGGAGGAGGCGAAGCGGAGCGGGCCCGGGGCCGGTGCCGCCGGGCCGGAGCGGGCGGCGGCCTCCGGCGCGGAGCCCGGCTTCTGGCAGATCGTGCGCACCCCCACCTTCATCGCGGTCTCGCTGGCCGCGTTCGCCGCCAACTGGGGCATCTCGGTCAAGCTCGCCTTCATGCCGCTCTACGTGCAGAACGTGCTGGGCCTCACCGAGCACCAGACCAGCCTCTACCTGATGGCCAGCCAGCTCTTCACCGTGCTCTGCGTCTACATCGGGCTGGCCTTCCTGATCAAGGCGCTGATGGGCCGGGGCGTGAGCAGCAGGGGCGCGCGCGGCGTGCTCGGCGGGGTGTGCCTGCTGGCCGCCGGGGTCTCGCTGTTCGGGTTCGTGCTGCTGCCGCTGGTCCCGCTCAAGCTCGGGGTGAGCATCCTCGGCGCCCTCGGGCTGATCGCCTTCCCGGTGGGCAGCACCGTCATCGGGCAGATCGCCCCGACCGGCAAGCGCGCCGGGGTGCTGGGCGCCTACGCCGCGGTCTACGGCATCGCCGGCGTGATCGGCCCGCTGGTCACCGGGCTGTTCGCCGACGCCGGCGCCACCCAGGCGGCGGGCCTGGACACCGGGCTGATGTTCTGGGGCGGCCTCACCCTGGTCTGCGGCACGGTCGCGGTGGTCTTCACCCGCCCCGAGCGGGACGCCCGCAGGCTCGCCGCCGGCCGGTAGAGAAGAGGCCGGCCTGGGCATAACCACCGCCGACGGTCACGGCGATGACGGGGGAGACCGGGATGTCACTGACCTTCGGCGGCGGTCCGCTCAGCAGGAGCGCGCCCGCGACGGTGAACTACACCCTCTCGGCGCCGCGGCACGCGCTGTTCATGCAGCCGTTCCCGCGCCGGGTGCGGGCGGTGCTGGCCGGCACCGCCGTGCTCGACACGGTCCAGGGGCGGTTGCTGCACGAGACCGGTCTGATGCCGCAGCTCTACGTGCCCACCGAGGACCTGCGCGGCGGCAGCCTCACCCCCAGCGACCACACCACGCACTGCCCCTACAAGGGGGACGCGGCCTACTGGCACCTCACCGTCGGCGGGCGCACCGCGGAGAACGCGGTCTGGGCCTACCCCGACCCCAGGCCGGAGGCGTCCTGGCTGCGCGGCCTGTCCGCGCTCTACTGGGACGCCGCCGACTCCTGGTTCGACGAAGAGGAGGAGGTCCGCGCCCACCTGCGGGACCCCTACCACCGGGTGGACACCCGGCCGGCGAGCGTGCTGGTCCGGGTCCGCCACGGCGACCAGGTCGTCGCGCTGAGCGGGAACGCCAGGGTGCTCTCCGAGACCGGCCTGCCCAACCGCTACTACTTCCCGCCCGACGACGTCCGCACCGACCTGCTCGCGCCCAGCGGCACCGAGTACCACTGCCCGTACAAGGGCCGGGCGCGCTACTGGCACCTGCGCACCGGCGACCGGGACCTGGTCGACGCGGCCTGGAGCTTCACCGCCCCGCTCTCCGACGGCAGGGACGTGCGCGACCACTACTGCTTCCTCCACGACGAGCTGGAGATCACCACCGAGCCCAAGTGAAGGCCCGGCCGGGACGGGCGCGCGCGGCCGTCCACAGCCTCCGCGGAGCGGTCCCCGCGCGTCCCACGGGAGCGGTACTGTCGCATGCGTGCCTGAACTCCCCGATGTCGAGACCCTGCTGGACGCGGCCGTCACCGCCCTGGGCGGAGCCCGGCGCGAGGGCCAGGCGGAGATGGCCGCGGCCGTCGCCGGCGCCGTCGCCGCCCAGGAGCACCTCGTGGTGCAGGCCGGAACCGGAACCGGGAAGTCGCTGGCCTACCTGGTGCCGGCCATCCGCCACGCCTTCGCCGAGGAGACCACCGTCGTGGTCTCCACCGCCACCCTCGCGCTGCAGCGCCAGCTGATCGAGCGGGACCTGCCCCGGCTGGCCGCGGCGCTGGCGCCGATGCTCGGCCGGGAGCCGACCTTCGCGATCCTCAAGGGGCGCCGGAACTACCTGTGCCGGCAGAAGCTGAACGGCACCGGGGAGGCCGCCGAGGAGCCCGAGGCCGAGCTCTTCGACCCGCGCCGGCTCTCCGCGATGGGGCGCCAGGTGAAGCGGCTGCACGAGTGGGCGGAGGAGACCGAGAGCGGCGACCGGGACGACCTCGTCCCCGGCGTCGGCGACCTCGCCTGGCGCCAGGTGTCGGTGTCCGGGAACGAGTGCATCGGCGCCGCGGCCTGCCCCTTCGGCCAGGAGTGCTTCGCCGAGCTGGCTCGCGAGGCGGCCGGCGAGGCCGACATCGTGGTCACCAACCACGCCCTGCTCGCGATCGACGCCATGCAGGGCTACCACATCCTCCCGGAGCACCCGGTGCTGGTCGTGGACGAGGCCCACGAGCTGGTCGACCGGGTCACCTCGGTGGCCACCGCGGTGTTGGGCGACCGGGCCGTCTCGGCCGCGGCCAAGCGCGCCGCGCGCCTGGTCGAGCCGGACACCACCGAGCGGCTCGGCGAGGCCGCCGACGGGCTCGCCCTGATGGTCGCCGACCTGGACCCGGGCCGGCTGGACCACATCGACGAAGGGCTGGCCGGCGCGGTCGCGTCGGTCCGCGACACCGCGCACTCCTGCATCACCGCGGTCAAGGCGGTCAGCGCCGAGGGCGACGCGGACACCACCGCGGCCCGCCGCCGCACCCTGGCCGCCCTGGAGGAGGTGCACGACGCCGCGGTCCGGCTGCTGGAGTCCTTCGAGCCGCCGCTGCGCGACCGGACCTCGGTGGTCTGGCTGGCCAAGGGGCCGCACACCGCGCCCGCGCTGCACGTCGCCCCGCTCGGCGTCGGCGGGCTGCTCCGGGAGAAGCTCTTCGGCGACCGCACCACCGTGCTCACCTCGGCCACCCTCGCCCTGGGCGGGGGCTTCGGCGCGCTGGCCGCGCAGTGGGGCCTGGGCCGGCGGACCGACACCGAGCCCCCCGGCGCGGACGGTGCGGACGGCCCGAACGGCGGCGGGGAGGCCGCGGACGGGGCGGAGCGGCGCGGCGACGCCGACACCGCGGCGGGCGAGCCGCGCTGGCGCGGGCTGGACGTCGGCTCCCCCTTCGACCACCGGCGCAGCGGCATCCTCTACGTGGCCCGGCACCTGCCGCCGCCCGGCCGGGACGGGCTGGACGAGCGGTACCTGAAGGAGATCGAGGAGCTGATCGGGGCGGCCGGCGGGCGCACCCTGGGGCTGTTCTCCTCGATGCGGGCCGCCTCCGCCGCGGCGGAGGAGATGCGCGAGCGGCTGGACGTCCCGGTCCTGTGCCAGGGGGAGGACTCCACCGGGCAGCTGGTGGAGCGGTTCGCCGCGGACGAGCAGAGCTGCCTGTTCGGCACCCTCTCGCTCTGGCAGGGGGTGGACGTGCCCGGGCCGTCGCTGCAGCTGGTCATCGTCGACCGGATCCCCTTCCCGCGGCCGGACGACCCGCTGGCCTCGGCGCGGCAGCGCTCCATCGGCGCGCACGGCGGCAACGGCTTCATGGCGGTGGCGGCCACGCACGCCGCGCTGCTGCTGGCCCAGGGGACCGGGCGGCTGCTGCGCTCCACCGCCGACCGGGGCGTGATCGCGGTGCTCGACCCGCGGCTGGCCACCGCCAGGTACGGCGGCTTCCTCCGCTCCTCGCTGCCGCCCTACTGGGAGACCGGCGACCCGGAGGTGGCCCGGGGTGCGCTCCGCCGCCTCGACGCCCTCGCCGCGGAGCGCGAGCCCGCCGCGGCGGCCGGCTGACGGCCGGGCCCGCCTCTCCCCGATGATCTCGACGCTGCGGGGGCAGCAGAGCGCTCTGCTGCCCCCGCAGCGTCGAGATCATCGCCCTGGGGGGTCTCCCGCCACTAGCGGCGCAGGCGGTAGCCGAAGAGCCGTACCGCGTACCCGGGCGACTCCTCGTCCTCGCCCGGCTGGAACTGCCAGCGGTCGTCGTGCTCGCCGGTGGTCAGCTCGTTCCAGACCAGGTCGATCAGTTTCAGCCGGGCGACCACCGAGGCGGCCGGGTCCAGGACCACCGAGTAGGAGCGGTCCGCGAGCCGCTGGGTCACCATCCCGACCGGCTGGCCGTCCCAGACGGCCGGCACCGGGGCGTGCCCGATCTCGACGTCGCAGAGACGGAGCTGCTGGATCTCCTCCTCCAAGGCCTCCCCGGCCATCGCGTCGTCCAGCTTCAGGGCCTCTTCGAGCTCGTCGCGGTCGGCGTCGTCGCGCAGGTAGGCGTGGTAGGTGCGATGGCCGCAGACGCGGCAGAGGCGCCGGACGACGCACCGGGCCAGGCCGTAGGCGGACTGCGCCTCGCCGGTGCCCTGGTAGTCGCTCACCTGGCGGCTCTGGCCGCATTCGCAGCACAAGGCCGTGAGATCCCGCTTCATTCCTCAGTCCCCCTCCCAGGGGAGTATGCGATGGAAGCGGCGGGTAAGGGAACCGCCCGGCTCGGGGAGATGCTTCAAACTTGTGCCGATCAATGGCCAAAAAGCCGCGTATTACCCGAATCGCACCAGACGATCCGCGCCTTCCGGCGCCGCTGTGAGATAGCTTGCCCTCCACCCGGGCCCGGGCGCCAGAGCCGGAGACTCACGCGCCCTCCGCGGCCTTCCCGGCCCGCTCCGCCGCCCCGCCGTCCGCGGCCTTCCCGGAGCCGCCGGGCTCCGCCGCCGTCCGGTCGGCGGGGGCCGGCTCCGCACCGTCCGCCCCGTCCGCACCGGCCTCCCCGGCGGCCCGCCGCTCCTCCTCGGTCCCTTCGAGCAGCGGGTGCTCGGCCACCTCGTAGCGCTTGATGTACACGCTGAGGAACGCCTGCAGGCTGGCGCCGGCGGGCAGCGCGAGCAGCGCGCCCGGGGCGCCCAGCACCGCGGCCCCGGCCAGCACCGCGCCGAACGCCACGGCCGGGTGCATGTCCAGCGTCCGGGCGGTGATCCGCGGCTGCAGCACGTAGTTCTCGAACTGCTGGTAGACGGTGATGAACACGAGCATCCACAGCGCCGGGAACGGGCCGCCGATCAGCGCCACCACCACCGGGAGCGCCCCGCCGATGTAGGTGCCGACGGTCGGGATGAACTGGGAGAGCACGCCGACCCACAGCGCCAGCGCGAACGCGTAGTCCACGTCCAGCACGACCAGCGCCGCGAAGTGGGCGGCGGTGGAGATCAGCGCGAGCAGCGCGCGGGAGTAGATGTAGCCGCCGGTCTTGTCGATCGCGATCTCCCAGGCCCGCAGCACCTCGCTCTGCGTGCGGGGCGGCAGCACCGAGCAGATGGTGCGCCGGAACCGGGGCCCGTCGGCGGTCAGGTAGAAGGTGAACAGCGCCACCGTCAGCCCGTTGAAGAGCAGCAGGAGCAGCGCCGTCCCGGCGCCCCAGGCGTTCTCCGCCGCGCTGGAGGCCCACTGGTTGAGCTGGCCGCTCACGTCGGTCAGCTCGGCGAGCAGGATCTCCGGCTGGAAATCGGCGTTGAAGGTGCTGTTGACCCAGCTCAGCAGGGCCCGGCTCATCGCCGGGATCTGCGCGGCGAACTCCAGCACCTGGCCGACCAGCATCGAGCCGAGCACTGAGACGAACACCGCGAGCACGCCCAGCGCGGCCAGCATCACCGCGCCGGTGGCCACCCCGCGCGGCCAGCGGTGCCGGTGCAGCCAGTTGACCGCGGGCTCCAGTGCCAGGGCGAGGAAGAGCGAGATGAGCAGCAGCACCAGCAGGCCGCGCAGCTGGAAGAAGAGCCATCCGGCGACGGCGAAGCCGATGACGGTCCACACCGCGAGCATCATCGCGCGCGGCAGCCACGACGGCATGCCGGTCTTGTCAGGCTGGGTCATGGGTGCGTTGGCGCGGGGACTCCCGCCCTGCGGGCGGAAGGCGGCGCTTCCTCCTCGTCTCTCGGATCGCCCGGCCGTGCCGAGAGCGGCCGGGCCGTCGGGCCCGCGTCCGGTTCCGGGGCCCGCCCCGGCCGGCCGCGCGGCGGAGGCCGCCCTGCCCGCCCCCGCCGCGAACCCGCGGAGAGGAGCGGTCGTCCGCGCCCGGAGGCCTCAGTCGTCCAGGGAGAGCCCGCGCTTGTTCCGAGCGGTCCACTCGCGCATCCGCTTGGGATAGCCGACGACCAGGACATCGTAGACGGGAACCGCCAGCTTCCGCGCCACCTTGCGGATCACCTCGGGGGACCCGACCCGGCGCCGGGTCCACTCGCCGTCGTGCGCGACGCCCACGGCGGTGGTCCCGGTGGCGAACGTCTCCGGTTCGACGTAGAACTCCACGCCCGTCCTGGACCGGGCGAAATCGATCAGCGCCTTCACATCGGAGTCCTCGGCCGGGCGGTCGAAGCGGGCCTTGCCCCGCCGCCGCGCCCTGCGGAGTCCGAACCGGTCTCGCCATCCCATGTGCGTCGTGCTCCCGTCCACGCGGTACCCGGGTTCTGTGCTCGGCCCTTGCAGAGGAGTCTATCCGCCCGAAGCGACAGGACTTTTCGCATTTCCCGCACGTCGGAGTGACCGCACTGCTACGTTCGGTGCCCGATAGGGGCGAGGGGGGTTGCTTGTCGTGACTCTGTGGACGTGGGTGGCCGAGACGGCGCGGCGCTTCCGCGAAGAGGAGCGTCCGGAGCTGGCCGACGCGGTGGTGCGGCTGCCGCTGCTGGCCGCCGAAGGGGAGACCGAGCGGATCCGCGCGGTGCTGCCGTCGGCCCTGCGCGCGCTGCGCGAGGCCGACGGCTTCCTCCCGGTGTGGCTGGAGGGCTACTACCGGCACTGGCCGCTGGCCGCGCGGGTCGGCCACCGCGGGGAGGGGACCGCGGCGCTCGCCGCCGCCGAGGAGGCGCTGGTCGCCGCGCACGGCGAGGCCGAGGACGCCGACGACGCGGCGGCCTCCTGCGGCCCGGCGTCGTGCGCCGCGCAGAACGTGCTGGACTGCTACGCCAACATCGACGGCCCCGGCCGCACCGCGGACCGGACCGCGCTGCTCGCCGAGGCCATGGCGCACTCAGTCCCGGGCCACCCGGCCTGGGAGGCGCTGGTCGTCGCGCACGCCGACATGCTCATCGACGACGAGCGCCCCGAGGAGGCCGTCCGCGAGCTGGACCTGCGCGCCGCGGAGATCCGCGAGGCCGGGGCCGAGGTCGGCATGGAGTACGGCTTCGCCTACGTGCGCGCGCTGCGCTACCAGGACCGCCACACCGACGCGCTGCTCGTGCTGGAGCGGCTGGAGGAGGGGGCGCTGGCCTCGGTTCCGGCCGGGACGGCGCGCACCGCCGCGGCCCGGCGGCTCCGGTTCGAGCGCGCCCGGCTGCTGGCCTGGCTCTCCCGGGCCGGGCTGAAGCCGGCCGAGGAGGCGGCGGCCGCACTGCCCGACGTCACCGAGGCCGACGCCCACCCGCTGCTCCGCAAGGCCTGGGCGGACGCGGCCGAGGACCTCGCCGCCCAGGGCGCGCTGGCCAACGACTGGAAGACCGGGGTGGCCCTGACCACCTGGTCCCGCTACGCCGAGCGGGTCGGCGCGGACCGCCGGTGCGCGCAGCTCTCGCTGGCCGCGGCCCGGCTGGCGGCCGCGCGCGGCGCCCGCTGGGTGGGGGAGAGCGCGCTGGGCCGGGCCCGGCGCGCGCTGGGGCGCATCCGCCGCTCCGACGAGCTCGCCGCCGACCTGGACGAGGCCCGCGGCCTGGTGCTCGGCCTGCCCCCGGTGGTCCTCCCGGTCGGCGCCGCCGACCTCGTCGCCGAGCTGCGCAGGGAGTCGAGGGAGACGGTCGACCCCGAGCGCCAGGCCGACCTGGTCGTCGCGGCCCGCGCCGAGCGCCCGGACGACTCCGTCCTGCTCAGCGCCCTCGGGCAGGTGGGGCGGACGCTCAAGCTCGGCGACACCGCCGCCGAACCGCAGTGGTCCCGGGTCCGCCGCGCCCCCGGCGACCAGCGCGCCGCGCTCTCCCTGCTGGAGACCCTGCTGCAGGACAACGACACCGCCGGGGTGCGGGTCCTGGTCCGCACGCTCACCGAGGCGGCGCTCACCCCGTCCACCCCGAACTGACCCGCCGGGGGGACCGCCGGGAGTGGCGAGGGAGCTGGCTCAGGCGGGCAGCGCGGGCTCGGCCAGTACCTCGCCGGCGGGGTAGGCCAGGGCGGCCTTGGGCAGGTCGGCCGGGCGGCCGCTGGCCAGGACCCGGACCGTGCCGGTGCGCCGGGCCCCGGGGTCCGGCTCCGCGCCGATCCGGCGCAGGGCCTGGGCGGCGACCGCCTGCGCCGCGGTGAACAGCGCGGGGCCGCCGCCGAGCGCCGCGGAGATCTCCGCGTCCACCAGGTCGTAGTGGGTGCAGCCGAGGACCACGCCGCGCACCCCGGCCGGGGTGCGCTCGGCGGCGTAGGCCACCGCGGAGGCGATCGCCCCGGGGTCGGCCGACTCCACCGCCTCGGCCAGCCCGAGGCAGGCCACCGCGGCGACCTCGCCGCCCGGGGCGAACCGGTCGATCAGGTCCTGCTGGTAGCGGCTGGCGGTGGTGGCCCGGGTGGCCCACACCGCGATCGGGGCGCCGTTCTCGGCGGCCGGCTTGATCGGCGGGACCGTCCCGATCACCGGGGTGCCCGGTTCGAACTCGGCGCGCAGCGCCACCAGGCCGTTCACCGACGCGGTGTTGCACGGCACCACGATCGCGTCGGGTTCCAGCGCGGCGGCGGCGCGGGCTCCGGCCAGCACCCGGCCGATGATGTCCTCGGGCGTCCGCGGCCCCCACGGCATGTGGTCGGGGTCCATGGACAGGATCAGGTCGGCGTCCGGGCGGGCCGCGCGGAGCGCGGCGGCGGTGGACAGCATTCCGATACCGGAGTCGATGAGGGCTATGCGCACGTCACCCGATGATATGGCCTCCCCGCCCCGCCCGGCCCGGGTGCGACCCGCCGGGGCGGCCCGTGCCCCGGGGGCGATGCCGGGGGGGCGATGCTGGGCTTCGCGCCCTCGAATTGAAAGAGTGGCGAGCGGAACAGCGTAGGCGGAGCAGCCCTACCGACCGGTAGGCGTAGGGTTGCTCGGGGCCGTCCGTCGTCTATGGCGCCGCGCAGCGCCGGAGTGGGTGAGTGAACGTGCATCGTCAGCCTCCGCAGCGGGACTTCGCCGACCACGTCGCGGCCGTACAGCGACTGCGCAGGGACTTCGCCGCGCTGCCCGAGGGGGCGCCGGTCCGCCTGGCCAAACCGACCTCCAACCTGTTCCGGTTCCGCGGTTCCGACGACGGCCCCCGGCTGGACGTCTCCGCCTTCACCTCGGTGATCTCGGTGGACCCGGAGCGGCGGACCGCCGAGGTCGGCGGCATGACCACCTACGAGGACCTGGTCGCCGCCACCCTGCAGCACGGGCTGATGCCGCTGGTGGTGCCGCAGCTGCGCACCATCACCCTGGGCGGCGCCGTCACCGGCCTGGGCATCGAGTCCACCTCGTTCCGGAACGGGCTGCCGCACGAGTCGGTCCAGGAGATCGAGATCCTCACCGCCACCGGCGACACCGTGGTGGCCCGCCCGGACAACGAGCACGCCGAGCTGTTCCGCGGGTTCCCCAACTCCTACGGCACGCTCGGCTACAGCCTGCGGCTCCGCATCGAGCTGGAGCCGGTCGCGCCCTTCGTGCACCTGCGCCACCTGCGGTTCGCCGACGCGAAGGAGGCGATGGACGCCTTCTCCCGGATCTGCGCCGAGCGCGAGCACGAGGGCGAGCGGGCCGACTTCGTGGACGGGGTCGCCTTCGGTCCCGACGAGCTCTACCTGACCGTCGCCTCCTTCACCGACAGCGCGCCGTGGACCAGCGACTACGCCGGCAACGACATCTACTACACGTCGATCCCGCGCTACGCGGGCAGCGGCCCCGGCGACTACCTCACCACCGAGGACTACCTGTGGCGCTGGGACACCGACTGGTTCTGGTGCTCGCGGGCGTTCGGCGTGCAGAACCCGAGGATCCGGAGGTTCTGGCCGCGCTCGCTCAAGCGCTCCGACGTCTACCGCAGGCTGATCGCGCTGGACCGGCGGACCGACTTCAGCCGGCTGCTCAACCACTACCGGGGGCTGCCCCAGCAGGAGCCGGTCATCCAGGACATCGAGGTCGGGGTGGAGCGCGGCGCGGAGTTCCTGGAGTTCTTCCACTCCGAGATCGGGCTGTCGCCGATCTGGATGTGCCCGATGCGGCTGCGGGACCGGCCCGAGGGGGCGGCGGCGCCGGGCGCCGGGGAGGACGGCCCCGCCTGGCCGCTCTACCCGCTGGAGCGGGACCGGCTCTACGTGAACTTCGGGTTCTGGGGGATGGTGCCGATGACGCGCGGGCAGCGCCGGCACCACCACAACCGGCTGGTCGAGGAGGAGGTCTCCCGGCTGGGCGGGCATAAATCCCTCTACTCGGACGCCTATTACACCGAGGACGAGTTCTGGCGGCTCTACAACGGCGACGGCTACCGGGCGCTGAAGGACGCCTACGACCCCCAGGGGCGCCTTCTCGACCTCTACGCCAAATGCGTCAGCAGCAGGTGAGATGACACGCCGGCCCCGCTCCGGGGGAGTCGGGGCGACGTGCCGTGACGAAGAGGAGCGAACATGCGGCTTGCGGAGATCTTCGAACGCGTCGTGGGCACCGACGCGCCCGTAGCGTTCCGCGCCTATGACGGCAGCACGGCAGGCGATCCCGGCAGTGACGTGGCCATCGTGGTCCGCACCCCGGTGGCGCTCAACTACCTGGCCCAGTCGCCGGGGGCGCTGGGGCTCACCCGGGCCTACGTCTCCGGCCACATCGACCTCGAAGGCGACATGTACACCGCGCTCAAGCGGATGAGCGACGTCGTCTTCGCGGACCGCCCGGCGGTCTCCGCCCGGGAGCTGGCCGGGATCGTGCGGAGCATCGGCTGGGTCAAGTTCGTCAACCGGGTCGCCCCGCCGCCGCAGGAGATGACCCGCTCGCGCCTGTCCGGGCTGGGCTGGCGGCACAGCCGGAGCCGCGACGCGGAGGCCATCCACCACCACTACGACGTCTCCAACGCCTTCTACGAGCTGGTGCTCGGGCCGTCGATGACCTACACCTGCGCGGTGTTCCCCACCGCGGAGGCGTCCCTGGAGGAGGCCCAGTTCGCCAAGTACGAGCTGGTCTCCCGCAAGCTGGACCTGCGCTCCGGGATGCGGCTGCTGGACGTCGGCTGCGGCTGGGGCGGGATGGTGATGCACGCGGCCAGGGAGCACGGCGTCAAGGCGCTCGGCGTGACGCTCTCCAAGGAGCAGGCCGAGTGGGCGAGCAAGCGGATCGCCCAGGAGGGCCTGGGCGACCTGGCCGAGGTCCGGCACATGGACTACCGGGACCTCCCGGACGGCGCCTACGACCGGATCAGCTCCATCGGCCTGACCGAGCACATCGGCAAGAAGAACGTGCCGGACTACTTCGCCGCGCTGCACGCCAAGCTCAAGCCGGGCGGGCGGCTGCTCAACCACTGCATCACCCGGCCGCGCAACGACGAGCCGCCGATGAAGCCGGGCGGGGTGATCAACCGCTACGTCTTCCCCGACGGCGAGCTGGAGGGGCCGGGCTGGCTGCAGGCGAAGATGAACGACGCCGGCTTCGAGATCCGCCACCAGGAGAACCTCCGCGAGCACTACGCGCTCACCCTGCGCGAATGGTGCGCCAACCTGGACCGGAACTGGGACGCGGCGGTGCGCGAGGTCGGCGAGGGCACCGCCCGGGTGTGGCGGCTGTACATGGCCGGCTGCGTGCTGGGCTTCGAGAAGAACGTGGTGCAGCTCCACCAGATCCTCGGGGTGAAGCCGGACGGCACCGACGCGCGCATGCCGCTCCGCCCGTCCTTCTCCTGACCGCCTCCTCCCGACCGCGCCCCCGGCCGGTCCGCCCCGCGGAGAGCACCGCGGGGCGGACCGGCCGCGACACGTCGGGCGGCGCGGGCGGGCCCGGCACCGGGGAGGCGGGCCGGGTAGGGGATCATGGGGGCATGCCGGAAGAACCCCGAGACGACCGCCGGCGGGCCGCCGCGCTCGCCATCGAGATCATCGACGCCTACGTCCGCTCCGACCGGGACGCGCTGGCCGCGTCCGCCGCCCGGGCAGAGGAGGAGGGGGCCGTCGAGACGGTCACCTCGGAGCTGCGGGTCTTCACCGCCTTCCTGACCCGCCGGGTGCAGGAGACCGGTGTCGTCTACAAGCCGGCGGACTCGCGCGAGGCGGTGGCCGCGGCCGTCGCCGACATGCTCCCGCCCGAGCTGGAGTTCGCCGTGGTGACCGTCTGGGAGGCGTACTCGGTCGGCGAGGAGGAGGCCGCGGAGCGGCTCTCGCACGGCGACCCGATGGTGGCGGTGCACATGCTGGCCGCGTTCTGCGCGGCGGTCGGCCGGGCCGTCTACCGGCCCGCCGAGCTCATCTCCACGCTGCGGATCGCGGCCGGCGTCTCCGAAGGAGGCCCGGACCAGGACGCTTGACACAAGAGGGTGCTGTGTAAAGAGTGTGGGGTGAGACACGCCAGTCGGAAGGCCCCCCATGCTCTCCACACCGCCGGCCGAAGTGGCCGACATCGACCTGTCCGCGATGAAGTTCTGGAGCCGGCCGCCGAGCGAGCGCCACCGCGACTTCGCCCGGCTCCGCCGGCACGCCCCGGTGTTCTTCGCCGAGCCGGACATGGGCCCGGTGCCCGCCGGGCCCGGCTACTACGCGCTGGTCCGCCACGCCGACGTGGTCGAGGCCAGCCGCACCCCGCAGGTCTTCGCCTCCGAGCCGAGCGCCATCTCCATCCCGGACATGCCGCAGGAGTTCGCCGAGTACTTCGGGTCGATGATCAACATGGACGACCCGCGGCACGCGCGGCTGCGCCGGATCGTCTCCCGCGGCTTCACCCCCCGGATGCTCGCCAAGCTCGACGACGACGTCCACCGCGAGGCCGCGCTGATCGTGGACGGCCTGCTGGAGAAGGGGCCGTGCGACTTCGTCTCCGAGGCGGCGGCCCGGCTGCCGCTCAACATCATCTGCTCGATGATGGGCATCCCGGAGGACCGGCGGGAGACCGTCTTCGCCGACTCCAACATCGTCCTGGCCGGCAACGACCCGGACTACCTGGGCGAGGACGCCGACACCGCGGTGCGCCGGCTGCTGGAGGCCGGGGCGGAGCTCTCCGGGATCCTCGCCGAGCTGGCCGAGGAGCGCCGCCGGCGGCCCGCCGACGACCTCACCTCCGCCCTGGTGCACGCCAACATCGACGGCGAGCTCCTCACCGACCAGGAGCTCGGCTCCTTCTTCATCCTGCTGGCGGTGGCCGGCAACGAGACCACCCGGAACGGCATCAGCCACGCGCTCGAACTGCTCACCCTCCACCCCGCCCAGCGGGAGCTGTGGTGGTCGGACTTCGAGGCGCACGCCGGGACCGCGGTGGAGGAGGTCGTCCGGTACTCCTCGCCGGTGAACTGGATGCGCCGCACCGTCACCCGGGACCACGAGATGAACGGCGTGCACTACCGGGCCGGCGACAAGGTGCTGCTGATCTACCCCTCGGCCAACCGGGACGAGGCGGTCTTCGACCGGCCGGACGAGTTCGACGTCACCCGCTCGCCCAACCCGCACGTCGGCTTCGGCGGGCCCGGGCCGCACTTCTGCCTCGGCGCCCACCTCGCCCGGCGGGAGATCACCGTGATGCTGCGCGAGCTGCACCGGCGGGTGCCCGGGATCCACTCCACCGCCCCGCCGCAGCGGCTCCTCTCCTCTTTCGTCAACGGCGTCAAGTCGATGCCGTGCGCCTTCTGAGCCGGGTCCGGGGGAGGCCGGGGAAGGGGAAGGGAAAACGGGCGGTTCCGCGAGGCGTCCGCGGCCCGCGCCGGGTGCCGAATGTAACGTGATGCGCACAGTGGGTCCCGCCTGTGGGGCAGGTCATAACATCCGCGTTACTTGTCTTCACAGCACCCACCGGTGTGCGTAGTTTTTCTACAGAACCCCCGGGGGGCCCTGGACGCCCCGCATCCGCGGGGACGTTCCCGGATGGGAGGACGCCGATGGAGACGAAGAATCCCCAGCCCGCCACCGGACACCGCACCCGGAGAGGGAACCCCGCACGTACCGCGCGCCGGGCGCTGCCCGCGGCCGCCGCCGCGGCGGCGCTCGGCCTGGCCGCCACCGCATGCGGCGGAGGAGGCGGCGGCGGGGACGACGGCGCCCTCACCGTCTGGATCATGGAGGGCACCAACCCCGACGCCACCGAGTACTTCGAAGCGGTCGGCGAGCGCTTCGAAGAGGAGCACGGGATGCCGGTCGAGGTGGAGTTCGTCCCCTGGGCGGACGCGCACGACCGGTTCACCAAGGGCATGGCCGGCGGCACCCTGCCCGACGTCGCCGAGCTGGGCACCACCTTCACCCCCGAGTTCGCCGAGGTCGGCGCCCTGGTCGAGCTGACCGACCGGGTCGGCGACACCGGCGCCTACAACCCGGCCCTGGTCGAGGCCGGCACCTACGACGGCCAGGTCTACGGCATGCCCTGGTACGCCGGCATCCGCTCGATCATCTACCGCACCGACGTGTTCGAGGAGCTCGACCTGGAGGTCCCGGAGAACTGGGACGAGCTGCGCGAGACCGCCAAGACCATCGCCGAGGAGGGGGAGGACGACATGACCGCCTTCCCGGTCCCCGGCGCCGCCCCCTACTCGGTGATGCCGTTCATCTGGGGCGCCGGCGGCGGCATCGCCGAGCAGGACGGCGGGGAGTGGACCGGGACGCTCTCCTCCGACGAGTCGGTGGAGGGCCTGGAGTTCTACACCGACCTGGCGCTGGAGGACGGCGTCTCCAGCACCGGCGCCGCCACCTGGAAGGAGACCGACGTCCAGGACAACTTCGTGGACGGCAAGGTGGCGATGGCGATCTCCGGCAGCTGGACCCCGGCCGCCATCGCCGAGGCCGACCCGGAGCTGGCCGAGAACCTGGGCGCCTTCCCCATCCCCGGCCCGGACGGCGGGTACAGCCCCTCCTTCATGGGCGGCTCGCACCTGGGCATGTTCGCCGGCGGGAACGAGGACGCCGCCTGGTCCTACATCGAGCTGCTCACCGGCGACGAGTTCGCGCAGCGCTGGACCGAGGAGAGCACCTACTTCCCGGGCCGCCAGGACCAGATCGAGGCGCTCGCCGAGTCCGACGACCCGCTGGTCGCCCCGTTCGCCGTGCAGGCGCTGGAGGCCGGCGCCTCGGCCCCGGTCTCCCCGCAGTGGGGCCAGGTCGAGGGCAAGCAGGTCATCCCGGAGATGACCCAGTCGATCCTGAACGGCGACGCCACCGCGGAGGAGGCGGCGAAGAAGGCCGACGAAGAGATCGACGGCACCCTCAACCAGGAGTCGTGAGGGCCCGAGCAAGGTGAGTGAGACCGTGACCGCGGGGCGGCCGGCGCCGGCCGCCCCGCCGCCGCCCCCGAACCGCCGCCGGCGGATGTCCCTGCGCGCCCGCCGGCGCGCGCTGCCCTGGGCGCTGCTCGCGCCGGGCCTGCTGGTCATCGGCGGCCTGCTGCTCTACCCGCTGGGCCGGGTGCTGTGGCTGTCGGTGCAGGACTACGGCCTGCGCGAGCTGTTCCAGGGCGGGACGAACTTCGTCGGCGCCGCGAACTACACCGACCTGCTGAGCGACTCCTACCTGTGGCGGACCGCGCTGCCCAACACCGTGCTCTTCGCGGTGGTCGCGGTGGGGGCCACCGTCGTCTTCGGCACCCTGGTGGCGCTGCTGCTGGCCGCGCTGCGGCCGCTCGCCCGCACCATCGTGATCAGCTGCATCATGGTGGCCTGGGCGATGCCCGCGGTGTCCGGGACCTACGTGTGGGTGTGGATCTTCGACGTCGACCGGGGCATCGTCCGCCAGGGCCTGGAGGCGGTCGGGGCGCTCGGTCCCGAGGGGTTCAACTGGTTCGCCGACCGGCTGGCGTTCTACGCGATCGTCACGCTCAACATCGTCCACCACGGCTTCCCGTTCGTGGCGGTGACGGTGCTGGCCGGGCTGCTCACCGTGCCCAAGGAGCTGTACGAGGCCGCGGTGATCGACGGGGCCGGCGCCTGGCAGCGGTTCTGGAACGTCACGGTGCCCACCCTGCGCCCGGTCTTCGCGGTGGTCACCATCCTCTCCACCATCTGGGACTTCAAGGTCTTCGCCCAGGTCTTCCTGATGCCCGGGGGCGACGGGGCCAACCCGGCGATGCTCAACTTCGGCGTCTGGTCCTACCAGCAGGGCATCGTGCAGACCGCCTACGGGACCGGCGCGGCGATCGCGGTGCTGCTCACCGTGATGCTGCTCGCCGTCACCCTGGTCTACCTGCGCGCCCTGTTCCGCGAGGAGGAGATCCGATGAGGACCGGAACGCGCTCGCCCTGGGCCTCGGCGGGCATCTTCGCCGCGGTCGCCGGGCTGCTGGCGTTCACCCTGTTCCCGGCCTACTTCATGCTCTCCAGCGCGCTCGCGCCGAAGCGGACCGTGACCGGGACCGAGGTGCTGCTGCCCGACGAGGTCACCCTGGACAACTTCACCTACGTGCTGGGCGACGCGGGCTTCGTCCGCTACCTGGGCAACTCGCTGTTCATCGCGGTGGCCACCGTGCTCGGCAGCGCGCTGCTGGCGCTGCTCGCCGCGGTGGCGGTCTCCCGGTTCCGCTTCCGGTTCCGCACCACGGTGCTGGTGATGGTGCTGGTCGTGCAGATGGTCCCGCTGGAGGCGCTGGTCATCCCGCTGTTCCTGCAGGCCTCCTCGCTGGACATGCTCAACTCGCTGCTCGGCCTCTCCATCGTCTACGTGGCGCTCTCGCTGCCGTTCGCGATCTGGATGCTGCGCGGGTTCACCGCGGCGGTCCCGGTGGAGGTGGAGGAGGCCGCCTACATCGACGGCGCCTCCTGGGGCCGGATGTTCTGGTCGGTGCTGCTCCCGCTGGTGGCCCCGGGCCTGGTCGCCACCGGCATCTTCTCCTTCATCACCGCGTGGAACGAGTTCCTCATCGCGTACGCGTTCCTGGACATGGAGGAGTACTACACGGTGGCCGTGGGGCTGCGGCAGTTCGCCGGCCAGAACACCACCGACTGGGGCGCGATGATGGCGGCCTCCACCATCGTGACCATCCCGGTGATGGTGTTCTTCCTGTTCGTTCAGCGCGGGCTGGTCTCCGGCCTGGTACAAGGGGCGGTGAAGGGCTGATGGGCGCGGCGGAGCGGATCGAGCGGGCGGCCGCCTCGGTGCTGATGCCGGGGTTCCTGGGCACGGAGCCGCCGCCCTGGCTGGTCCGCGCCATCGAGGGCGGGCTGGGCTCGGTGCTGTACTTCGGGCAGAACTTCACCGGCGACACCGCCCGGCTCTCCGCGGAGCTGCACCGGCTCGCCCCCGGGCTGCTCATCGCCTCCGACGAGGAGGGCGGCGCGGTCAGCAGGCTGCACGCCGGAGGCACGCCGCCCTACCCGTCCCACGCCGAACTGGGCGCCGCCGACGACACCGGCCTCACCCGGGAGACGGCCCGCAGGCTCGGCGAGGAGCTCGCCGGGGTCGGGGTGGACGCCGCGCTCTCCCCGGTGGCCGACGTCAACTCCGACCCGCTCAACCCGGTGATCGGGGTGCGCGCCTTCGGCGACCGCCCGGACCTGGCCGCGCGGCACGGCGCCGCGTTCATCGAGGGCCTGCACCGGGCCGGGCGGGCGGCCGCGGCCAAGCACTTCCCCGGCCACGGCGACACCCGGACCGACTCGCACGCGGCGCTGCCGGTCATCGACATCGGCGCCGGCCTGCTCGCCGAGCGCGAGCTGGTGCCGTTCGCCGCGGCGGTGCGGGCCGGGGCGGACATGGTGATGGCCGGGCACATCGTCGTCCCCGCGGTGGACGACGCCCCGGCCAGCGTCTCGCCGCGCTGGTACGCGCTGCTCCGCGAGGAGCTCGGGTTCACCGGCGTCGCGATCACCGACGCCCTGGACATGAAGGGGCTCACCTGCTTCACCGGCGCCGCCGACCCGGTCGAGGGGGTGGCGCGCGGCGCGGTCGCCGCGCTCGCCGCCGGCGCCGACCTGCTCTGCCTGGGCAACCCGGTCACCGCGGGCGGCACCGGGGAGGAGGCCTACCGGGCGGCCCTGGAGGCGGTGGCCGCCGCGGTGGCCGCCGGGGAGGTGCCCGAGTCCCGGCTGGCGGAGGCCTCCGCCCGGGTCGCCGCGATGGCCGCCCGGGTGCGCGCCGAGCCCTCCGGGCGATGACCTCGGCGCCGCGGGGGCGCCGGAGCGCTCCGACACCCCCGCGGAATCGAGATCCTTGCAGGTCGGACGGGTCGGCGGAGTAAGGCGCCGATACCGGGGAAGCAGGGGAGGGACGGGAGCCGGGCGAGCGACCAGGGGGCGGTCGGGTGACGGAGGACGGCGCTGCGCAGAGCGGTCCGGCGGACGGGGGAGCCGCGGCCGGCCCGCTGCCGGACCACCCCATCGAGCCGGAGGCCCCGTGGCCGAAGAGCCCGACCGGGGTGCGGATCCGCTGCCACCGGTGCGGCGAGCCGCGGTTCTTCGCCGACCGGCACGCCGACCGGCCGGACGGGCGCGGCCCGGAGCCGCACTGCGGCGTGTGCGGCCGGCCCATCGAGTACCGCTGCACCGTATGCGGCGCGCGCTGGCGCCCGCTGCCCTGACCGGACCCTGCGGCGCCGCTCCCGGCGCCGCCGCCCCGACCGGCGCCGGGACGGCGGCGGCGCCGAGACCAGTGGGGGAGGGGCGCCCTCCGCCGAGGGGGCGGAGGACGCCGCCGGCGGCGGGTCAGCGCAGGTCGCGCTTGAGGATCTTGCCGGTCGCGGTCATCGGGAGCCGGTCGCGGAACTCGATCAGCCGCGGGTACTTGTAGCCGGCCAGCCGTTCCTTGGACCAGGAGAGGAGCTCCTCCTCGGTGACCTTCTCCCCCTCCTCGGGCACCACGTAGGCCTTGATCTCCTCGCCGTGGCTCTCGTGCGGGACGCCCACCACCGCGACCAGGCTCACCGCCGGGTGGGTCATCAGGACCTCCTCCAGCTCCCGGGGGTACACGTTGTAGCCGCCGCGGATGATCATGTCCTTGGACCGGTCGACGATGAAGTAGAAGCCCTCCTCGTCGCGGCGGGCGATGTCCCCGGTGCGGAACCAGCCGTCCTTGAGCACCTGGGCGTTGGCGTCGGGGCGCTCGTGGTAGCCCTTCATCACGCAGTGGCCGCGCACCGCGATCTCCGCCGGGCCCTCGCCCTCCACGTCGTTGAACTCCGCGTCGACCAGCTTCATCTCCACGCCCCAGATCGGCCGGCCGATGGAGCCGGGCTTCGCCTTGACCTTGGGGTTGTTGAAGGAGACCACCGGGGAGGTCTCGGACAGGCCGTAGCCCTCCAGGATCTCCACGCCCAGCCGCTCCTTGACGTTCCTGGCCAGCTCGGCGGGGAGCGCCGAGCCGCCGGAGACCGCGGTGTGCAGGTTCGCGGCGATCTTGGCGATGTCGTGCTCGCCCTTGGCGCCGAGCAGCCCCCAGTACATGGTCGGCACGCCGCCGAAGACGGTGACGCCCTCCTTCTCCATCAGGGCCAGCGCCTCGTCGCCGTCGAACCGCGGCTGCAGCACCATGGTGGCGTGCCGGTACAGCGCGGTGTTGAGCATCGTGGTCTGGCCGAAGATGTGGAAGAGCGGGAGCACGGTGAGGAACACGTCGTGCTCGGCGCTGCCGAACAGGTTGCTCGAGCAGACCGCGTTGTAGAGCAGGTTGTTGTGGCTGAGCTCGGCGCCCTTGGGGGCGCCGGTGGTGCCGCTGGTGTAGATGATCACGGCGGTGTCGTCGGCCTCGGTGCGCACCGACTCGAAGGTGCCGGGCTGCCCGTCCAGGGCGGCCCAGAACGTCTCGGCGCCCTCGATGGACGACTCCTTGGCGCCGGGGGAGGCCGGCAGGTCGATGTAGGTGGTACAGGTGTCCACCTCGCCGAAGGCGGCATGGGCGCGCTCGCCGAGCGGCAGGTCGGGGGTGCCGGTGAAGGCGAACAGCGCCTTGGCGCCGGAGTCGGTCAGGTGGTAGGCGATCTCGCGCGGGGTGAGCAGCACGTTGAGCGGGACGACCACCGCGCCCGCCTTGAGCGCGCCGAAGTAGACGAACGGGAAGTAGGGGACGTTCGGGCTGGCCAGCGCGACCTTGTCGCCGGGCTCGACACCGCGGGAGACCAGCAGGTTGGCGACCTGGTTGGCGATCATGTCGACCAGGGCGTAGTTCAGCCGCAGATCCCCGAAGACCAGGCATTCGCGTTCCGGAGTGGTCCGGGCGCCGTCTTCGAGCAGCACGGAAAGGTTCAGCATCGCGTCTCCCAGGGGTGCGAAGAGTGTTCCCGCTCACTTTCTACCGCACGGTAACCCTCGGGGCGGGTGCAGGGGTCCGGGAGGCGCGCCCCGCCGGGCGCGGCGGGGCGCACCGGGGCGGAGCCGGCCGCAGGCCGGAGCGCCTCCGGCAGGGCGGCCGCCGGGCGCGGCCCGCCCGGCTCACTCCCCGCCGTCCTCCCCGCCCCGGGTCAGGGTGGCGCTGCTCGGCTGGGAGGAGGAGCCGCTCAGCCCGATCTCCGACACCCGCCACGGCTCGCCGCCGATCTCCAGCTCCTCGCCGAGCCGCAGGGTGTGCTCGGCGGCCGAGCCCTCCTCCGGGGCGACGCTGATGTCCACCGAGGGCTCGTCCCCCTTCTCGTGCCCGGTGAGCCGGATCGTGACCATGCCGCCCGAGCCGTCCTCCATCGTGTAGGAGGCGCCCTCGGTGAGCCGGATGCGGTCCAGGCTCTGGCCGAGATCGGGCGCGGGAGAGCTCGACGACGCCGTGCCGCTCTCGGTCTCCGCCTCTCCTCCGCAGGCCGCGCCGGTGAGCGCGAGCACCGCCCCGAGCAGCGCGGTGGACAGGGCGCGGGCGGTGCGTGGACCGGGGGTGAAGGTCATGGGCTGCGGTCTCCAATTGTCGTCGGACCCCGGCACGGCGGCGCCCGGTCCGCGGACGACCGCTGGAAGGGTGGGCCACGCGCGCCGGCGGGGGCGGTACGGGGTGCCGCCCGCCGAGCATTCTTGCACCGCCGGGGGACCCGGGAGGCCCGCCCCCGCAACGCGGGCGGGCCGGTTCCGCGGGACCGGCGCCGGCCCCGCGGCGGGGGAGGGGCGCTCCGACCGGGGGCGGGGCGGCGGCCCGGCCCGGGGGCTCCGGGCCGGGACCCGCCTGGCGCGCCGTCGCCGCCGGTCCCGGCCCCGGACGAAGGGCGGCCGGGGGCCGGTGTCGCGCTAACCTGGATGCCTGGGAGACCCCGGCCGGAGGCGGCGCCCCGGTGCCGAGGGGCCGCGGGCGCGGGACGGCGCCCAGTCCGAGCGGTGCTCCCCCCAACGCGAACCGGTAGAGGGACGAACAGCGATGACAGCGGTAGAGGGAGAACAGGTGGCGAGCGACGTCTACGACGCCCGCGCCCTCCAGGAGAAGTGGCAGGCGCGCTGGGCGAAGGACAACCCCTTCGCCGCTTCGGAGGACCCGTCCGACGATCGGCCGCGCAGCTACGTGCTCGACATGTTCCCCTACCCCTCGGGCGACCTCCACATGGGGCACGCCGAGGCGTTCGCCATGGGCGACGTCGTCGCCCGCTACCGCTTCCAGCGCGGGGACAACGTCCTGCACCCGATCGGCTGGGACTCCTTCGGCCTGCCCGCGGAGAACGCCGCGATCAAGCGCGACTCGCACCCGGCCGAGTGGACCTACGCCAACATCGGGACCCAGGCGGAGTCCTTCAAGCGGTACGGGATCGCCTTCGACTGGTCGCGCCGGCTGCACACCAGCGACCCGGAGTACTACCGCTGGAACCAGTGGCTGTTCCTGCGCTTCTTCGAGCGCGACCTGGCCTACCGCAAGGACGGGCTGGTCAACTGGTGCCCCAAGGACCAGACCGTGCTCGCCAACGAGCAGGTGGTCAACGGCCGCTGCGAGCGGTGCGGCACCGACGTGGTGCGGCGCAGCCTCAACCAGTGGTACTTCCGCATCACCTCCTACGCCGACCGGCTGCTGGAGGACATGGAGCGGCTGGAGGGCAAGTGGCCCGAGCGGGTCCTGCTCATGCAGCGGAACTGGATCGGCCGCTCGCAGGGGGCCGACGTCCGGTTCGCGATCGAGGGCCGCGAGGAGCCGGTCACCGTCTTCACCACCCGCCCGGACACGCTGTACGGCGCCACCTTCTTCGTGGTCGCCGCGGACGCCCCGCTCGCCGACGAGCTGTGCGCGCCCGAGCAGCGCGAGGCGTTCGAGGCCTACAAGGCGCAGGTGGCCAAGCTCAGCGACATCGAGCGGCAGTCCACCGAGCGCGAGAAGACCGGCGTCTTCCTGGGCCGCTACGCGGTCAACCCGGTCAACGGCGAGCGCATCCCGGTCTGGGCCGCCGACTACGTGCTGGCCGACTACGGGCACGGCGCGATCATGGCCGTCCCCGCGCACGACCAGCGCGACCTGGACTTCGCGCTGAAGTTCGGGCTGCCGGTGCGCGAGGTGGTCGAGACCGGCGAGGGCGCCCCGGCCGAGACCGGCGTCGCCACCGCCGGCGAGGGCGTGCTGACCAACTCCGGCCCGCTGGACGGCCTGGCCAAGAGCGAGGCCATCCCGCGGATCACCGAGGTGCTGCGGGAGCGCGGCACCGGCGACGCCGCGGTCAACTACCGGCTGCGCGACTGGCTCCTGTCCCGCCAGCGGTTCTGGGGCACGCCGATCCCGATCGTGCACTGCCCGGACTGCGGCGAGGTGCCGGTCCCCGACGACCAGCTGCCGGTGACCCTCCCGGAGAACCTGCGCGGCGCCGACCTGGCGCCCAAGGGCATCTCCCCGCTGGCCGCCGCCGAGGAGTGGGTCAACGTGGACTGCCCGCGCTGCGGCGGGCCGGCCAAGCGGGACACCGACACCATGGACACCTTCGTCGACTCGTCCTGGTACTACCTGCGCTACTGCTCGCCGCAGACCGACACCGCCCCCTTCGACCAGGAGAAGGTGCGCAGGTGGGGGCCGATCGACCAGTACGTCGGCGGCGTCGAGCACGCCATCCTGCACCTGCTGTACAGCCGCTTCTTCACCAAGGTCCTGCACGACATGGGCATGGTGGACTTCACCGAGCCCTTCACCCGGCTGATGAACCAGGGCCAGGTCATCAACCAGGGCAAGGCGATGTCGAAGTCGCTGGGCAACGGCGTCGACCTGGGCGCCGAGATCGACGCCTACGGGGTGGACGCGGTCCGGCTGACCGTGGTGTTCGCCGGCCCGCCCGAGGACGACATCGACTGGGCCGACGTCTCCCCGGCCGCCTCGCTGAAGTTCCTCGGCCGCGCGTTCCGGGTGATGGTGCAGGCCGGCGAGGCCTCCGAGCCCTACACCGACCCGGCCGCCGGCGACCTGAACCTGCGCAAGGCCACCCACCGGGCGCTGGACAAGATCACCGCGGCGGTGGAGGAGCAGCGGTTCAACGTCGCCATCGCCCGGATCATGGAGCTGGTGACCGCCGCCCGCAAGGCCATCGACGGCGGCCCCGGCGCCGCCGACCCGGCGGTCCGCGAGGCGGCCGAGGTCATCGCGATCACCCTGTCCCTGGTGGCGCCGTACGTCGCCGAGGAGGGCTGGGAGCGGCTGGGCCGCACCGGATCGGTGGCGATCGGCAACTGGCGCACCCCCGACCCCGCCCTGCTGGTGCAGGAGGAGGTCACCGCGGTGGTCCAGGTGAACAGCAAGGTCCGGGACAAGCTCCAGGTCTCCCCGGAGATCACCGCCGAGGAGCTGGAGGCCCGGGCGCTGGCCTCGGAGAAGGCCCAGGGCTTCATCGGCGACAAGACGGTGCGCAAGGTGATCGTCCGGGCGCCCAAGCTGGTCAACATCGTGGTGGGCTGATCCGGGTGGCCGGACTGCCGAACCTGTGGGCGGCCGCCCCGCGCCGGGTGCGCTGGGCGGCCGCCGCCGCTGCGGCGGCCCTGCTGGTCGTCGCGGTGTCGGTCACCGCCGTGCTCTGGGCGGAGGGGAGCGGCCCCTCCGCCGAGGCGGGGCCGGACGACCTGTTCCAGGCCGCGCCGGAGTGCGGCGACGTCCCCGCCGAGGTCCTGGACGAGGCGCTCGGCGAGGCCGCGCTGGACGCGGCCGAGCGCGGCCTGCTGGAGGACTCCGACGGGGCGGTGTGCACCTGGACCTCGGTCGGGGCCGAGGAGGACGGCGTGCCGCCCCGGGTGCTCCGGGTCGGCTTCCGGGCGCTCTTCACCGACCGCTCCGGCGAGGTGGCCGGGGCGGAGGCGGCGAAGGAGGCGCTGGCCGGCCTGGAGCCGATCCAGCGCGGCGTCTCGGCCGTCCCGGCACTGGGCGAGGACGCGCGGGCCTGGCGGTCCACCCCCGCCGGAGACTCCGCCGAGGTCGCCTTCCGCAAGGACAACCTGCTGGTCCGGGTCTCCTACGGGGGAGCGGAACGGGCCGGCGGGCCGCCGCTGGGCCACGAGGACGCGCGCGACGCCGCGATCGCCGCGGCGGAGGGCGTCGAAGCGGCGATCTGACCGTCTCCGCGAAGCCTGCCCCGCTTGTACGGTTGTCGTACACGATGACCTGACCGATGAGCCAGCCGGGAGGCGCCCATGTCCGAGCAGCCGGACCGGACCGGGCCGCACGACGGCCCGTCCGCCTCCGACCCGGAGGGCGGCACCGCCCCGCCCCCGCTCGGACGCCCCCGGCCGGCCCCGGACACCGAGGCCCCCGAAGCGGGCGCCCCCGCCCCGGAGCAGGACGCCCCGGCACAGGACGCTTCGGCACAGGACGCCCCGGAACAGGACGACCGGCCTTCGGAGCCCGCCGAGCCCTCCGCTGATCCCGCCCGGACCGAGCAGGGGGCGCCCGCGGCCGGTCCGGACGACCGGTCGGCCCCGGACGGCGAGGCTCCCGGAGCGGATTCCCCGCCCCCGGCCGGCGGCCCGGAGCATCCGGAGCGGGACGGTCGGCCTTCAGGGCCTTCCGGCGCGCCCGGCCGGGCGGATCAGCAGGGGGCTGCGGCCGGTCCGGACGGCCGGCCGGCTCCGGGGGAAGCGCTCGGAGCGCCGGCGGGAGCGGCGGTGCCGTCCGACGGGGCCGGCGCGGCTCGTACCGGGACTGTTCCGGCGGCGTCCGCCGGTGCGTCCGGGAGCCCCGGCCCGGGCGGCCCCGGGCAGGGGAACCCCGCACCGCCCCCGCAGGGGACCTCCGCTTTCGGGCCGCAGGGGGGCCAGGGGCCGCAGAATCCGCAGGGTCCGCCTGCGGGGCCGCCCTCCGGGCCGCCGCAGGGGCCGCCGGGGAGCGGCGCCGGCCCGTCCCCGGAGGCGCCGCGCGCCAACCGGGGGTGCGCCACCGCCGCCGTCACCGCGCTGGCCCTCGGCGGCGTGGCGCTGGTCGGCGCCGGGGTGTGGGCCGTGGTGGGCCTGGTCGGCTCGGACGGCTTCGAGAAGACCCCCGAGTGCCCGGTCGTCGAGGGGAGCGTCCTGGACGAGCTGGTCCCCGAGGCCGAGGCCGAGATCGGCGGCCGCATCGACGGCCTGGAGCAGGAGGGCCGCGACGGCGTGCAGTGCCGCTGGGCGACCGGAGAGGACTCCGCGCACACGCCCTCCGCGGTGCGCGTGGTCATGGTGCGCACCGGCACCGAGGGCGGCTCCGCCGGCGAGGAGGCCTCCGCGGAGCTGCTGAACGGCGCCTCGCAGCGGCACGAGCGCACCGCGCTCTCCGGGCTCGGCGACGAGGCCTACTCCTGGTACGACGCCGAGGTCGCCCCGCTCGGCTGGGGCTGCGTCGGCGTGCGCACCGCCAACCTCTACGTCGAGACCTGCTACTCCTCCGCGGCCGACTACGGGCGCACCGAGCCGATCCCCGACGCCGACATGGTCGACGGCGCCAAGCGCCTGGCCGGCGAGGTGGTCGCCGGGATCGAGGAGAGCGGGGGCTGACCCCGCGGCGCAGGCGGGCCGCTCCCGCCGGGCCCGTCCGGGGCGCGGCATCCCGGCCGCCGGCGGGCCGAACGGTCACCCGGAGGGTGACCGAGGGTGTTTCCGCGGGACGGTGCATGCCGCCGGCGGACGCTCCGCCCACCCGGGGCGGGGCGCCCGCCCGAACCGGCACCAGGGCGCTGTTCTCGGCGTCGCGGCCGCGTCAGAGCGCTCTGACGCGGCCGCGACGCCGAGAACACCGGGGAGGGCCGGGAGCGGCGCCCGGTCACAGGGCCGTGTCGAGGAAGTCCTCCAGGGCCGGGGCGGCGTCGGGGGAGAAGCCGCGCTCGGCGTCGGTGGCGACCGAGCCCGGGGCGGGGTCGTACATCCGGAAGACGTGGTCGGCGCCGTCCAGGTCGACCCGGGCCGCGTCGGGCAGCCCGCCGGTCAGCCGGTCCACCTCGGCCTCGGTGACCTGGGCGTCCTCGGTGCCCCACAGCACCAGGGCGGGGGTCCCGGCGGGGAGGTCCCGGGCCAGGTCGAGCGGGTCCAGCGCGTCGATCTCGCGGAGGAACGGCTCGGTCTGCGGGCTGAACAGCGGGTCCAGCTCCGGGGAGAGGTCCTCGGGCAGGGGCTCGCCCGCGCGCAGCCGCGCGGTGGCGGTGCGCACGTCGGAGAGGAGGGCGGTGACGTCGGCCTCGGAGGTGCCGGCGGTCTCCGCGGTGCGCATCTGCTCGGTCAGCTGGCGGTCGAGCAGGTCCAGGTACCGGGTGCCGAGCGGGGCGGCCAGCACGAGCGCGGCCGGCGGGTGCCCGCCGACGGCCTCCGGGGCGCGCAGCGCGAACAGCGCGCCCTCGCTGTGGCCGAGCACCAGCAGGCGGGAGGGGTCCACCTCGGGCTGGGCGGCCAGCTCGGCGTAGGCGTCGACCATCTCCTGCTCGAAGACGTCGTAGTCGACCGGGTCGTCGGCGCCGCGGGAGCCCATGCCGGTCTCGCCGCTGCCCAGCTTGTCGTAGCGGAGCGAGGCGACCCCGGCGTCGGCGAGCACCCGGGCGAAGTTGAGGTTGGTCTCCGCGTCCGCCCGGCCGGGGCTGTTGCCGTCGCGGTCGGTGGGGCCGCTGCCCGAGATGATCAGCGCGGCCGGCACCTTCCCCTCGGCCCCGGGCGGCAGCGCGAAGGTGCCGTACAGGGTGTCCGGGCCGCTGGCGAAGCGGACGTCCCGCTCGACCGGTCCGACGCCGGGCGGGGCGGCCTGCTCCGCGCCGGGGACGCAGCCCGCGGCCAGCAGCGCGGCCGCGGCGGCCGCCGCGGCGAGGCGCAGCGGGGTCCGGCGGGCGCCCCGGTGCGGTGGGCGCGGTCGGGCGGGGAGGAGCGGCGGCCAAGGCATGCCCCTACCGTACGGGGCTCCGGGGGAGCGGCGTACGGCGGCGGTCCGGCGGCCCGGTGCGCACCGCGCGGGGCGCACCGGAGGTCACCGCGGGGTGACGGAACGGGAACGATCCCGCGGCCGGGGCGGAAGGTCACGGGGGCGTTCCGAAGCGAGGCGAAGTCGTTACCGGGGCCGCTACATGCGGCGCATCACCGCGACGACCTTGCCGAGGATGGTCGCCTCGTCGCCGTCGATCGGCTCGTAGGCGTCGTTGCGGGGCAGCAGCAGGACGTGGTCGCCCTCGCGCTTGAACACCTTCACGGTGGCCTCGTCGCCGAGCAGGGCGGCCACGATGTCGCCGTTGTTGGCGTCCGGCTGCTGGCGGACGACGACCAGGTCACCGTCGGTGATGGCGGCGTCGGTCATGGAGTCGCCGACCACGGTGAGCATGAACAGCCGGCCCTCGCCGACGATCTGCTTGGGCAGGGTCAGGACGTCCTCGATGGACTCCTCGGCCAGGATCGGGCCGCCGGCCGCGATCCGGCCGACCACCGGGACGTGCGCGGCGCGCCCCTCCGGGGCCTGCGGCTCGCCCTCCAGCTCGTCCCAGGAGCGCACCGTCGCCTGGCCCGGAATGCGAATTTCCACCGCTCGTGGGCGATTCTGGTCGCGGTGAAGATAGCCCTTGCGTTGCAAGACCTTCAGTTGGTGCGCGACACTGGACGGGCTCGACAGGCCCACGGCGTCCCCGATCTCCCGGATGGACGGCGGGTAACCGCGCTGCCGCACGTAGCGGTGGATGCAGTTCAGTACGCTCTGCTGGCGAGCCGTGAGTTTCGGTGCACCGCTCTGCGTCGCGACCCCCGTACGCGCGCCCTCCGGCGCCGGGGAGGCGGGGCGCGGGTCGGTGGAGCCGGGCCCGCCCGCGTGAGGTTCCTGCGTTCCGTGGTTCTCCTCCGGCACGGCCGGCCTCCTCGGCGGTGATCTCGCGGTCGTCGCGCGTATGGGCTGTCGGGAGCGTCGAAATCCTCGACCGATGGTGCGGCGGCACCGACCGTGACCGCCCCGCTCGCGGGCCGCGCCGGTGTCGAGGTAAAGCACGTCCAACGTTACTGCCTGCACATAGCGATATCAAACAAACGTTCGAGATGGTGATGAAAAAATCGCCCGGATACGGTATTAGTCGAACATCAGTTCGATCAGACTGGTGTTCGAAGGGGGCGTCCATGTCCGAAACCGCGCCCGTCCCGCCGGGGGCGCCCGGTGCCGTTCCGCACATCCCCCGTCCCAGGAGGCCGGTGCCCCCCGGCCCCGCCCTGTACGACTGGGCGGTCGAGATCCCCGAGTGGCACCGATCCCCGGCGGCCCCGCCCGCCCTGGCCGGCCTGCCGGAGCTGCTGGCCGCCCCGGGCGGGGGGCCCGGCGCCCGGCTCCGGCTCACCGTGCGCGGCCGCGTGGTCCTCGTCTCGCTGCTGTGCGCGGTGGCCACCGGGATGCTGTCGCTGCTGTTCATGACCTCCGCCGCGGCGGGCGCCTCGGGGGCCGGGGCGGCGGCCGGCGCCTTCTTCGGGGCCGGGGTTCCCCCGACGGTGGTCGTCCGGGACGGCGATACGCTTTGGGGGATCGCCGAGCGGGTGCGCCCCGGTGACGACACGCGGCGCACCGTGCACGAGATCGTCGAGCTCAACGGCCTGGCCGGGACCGAGCTGGAGCCCGGCCAGAGACTGCGGATCCCCGGGGGCTGACCCCCGTGCGGGTGTCCCTCATCACGGCGGCGGCCCGCGCCCCGGTGCGACACGCCGGGGCGCGGGCGCTTCCGTCCGGGCTGACCTGCGGTGCCGCTCGAACGCCGCGCGGGGGCTTGCGGTCCCGACCCACCGCCTCATAGGTTGACCACAAGATCTTGTGCTCGTCTTGGCACAGATGACCCATAAGTTGTGCTTTAGTGGGAGCAGATCTTCATGGGGCCGTCCGGTGTGCGGACGATGCCGGCGGCCCGGGCGAAACAGCGAGCGGACTCCGCCGCGCGCGTCGCGGCTGGAGCCGGCGCGGAAGGGCCGCGGGGCGCAGGGAGGCGTTTCGGCATGCACTGTCCGTTCTGCCGTCATCCGGACAGCCGGGTGATCGACAGCCGGTCCACCGACGACGGCGCGGCGATCCGCCGCCGCCGCTCCTGCCCGGAGTGCGGGCGGCGGTTCACCACGCAGGAGACGGTCCTGCTGATGGTGCAGAAGCGCTCGGGCGTCACCGAGCCCTTCTCCCGGGCCAAGATCGTCGCCGGCGTCCGCCGCGCCTGCCAGGGCCGCCCGGTCACCGAGGACGCCCTGGCCGTGCTGGGCCAGCGGGTGGAGGAGGAGATCCGCTGCCGCGGCCTGGCCGAGGTGCCCGCGCACGAGATCGGCCTGGCCATCCTCGGCCCGCTGCAGGAGCTGGACGAGGTGGCCTACATGCAGTTCGCATCGGTCTACCGGGGCTTCGAGTCGCTGGCCGACTTCGAGGAGGAGATCTCCCGGCTGCGGGCCGAGCGGCAGTCCGCGGGCGTCGGGGACGAGGACGGCGCGTAGCGGCCCCGGGGCCGCGCGGGGAGAAGCAGGAGGGCCCGCCCGCAGGCGGGCCGACGGGGGCTCCGGGAGAGCCCGGACGAGATTTCAGGGGGAGCCGGCATGACGGAGACGACGGGCGCGACGGCGCGCAAGGGCGGCGGCCGCCGCAAGGGGCTGAAGATCGAGCGCATCTTCACCACGCCCGGCGTGCACCCGTACGACGAGGTCGAGTGGGAGCGCCGCGACATCGTCATGACCAACTGGCGGGACGGGTCGGTCAACTTCGAGCAGAAGGGCGTGGAGTTCCCCGCCGCCTGGTCGATGAACGCCACCCAGATCGTCGCCAGCAAGTACTTCCGCGGCGCGGTGGGCACCCCGCAGCGGGAGTGGAGCCTCAAGCAGCTCGTGGACCGGGTCGCCGGGATGTACACCCGCACCGGCCGGGAGAACGGCTACTTCGCGACCGACGCCGACGCCGAGGTCTTCGACCACGAGCTGAAGTACGCGCTGGTGCACCAGCTGTTCAGCTTCAACTCGCCGGTCTGGTTCAACGTCGGCACCGCCTCCAGCCAGCAGGTCTCGGCCTGCTTCATCCTGTCGGTGGACGACACCATGGAGTCGATCCTCGACTGGTACAAGGAGGAGGGGATCATCTTCAAGGGCGGCTCCGGCGCCGGGGTCAACCTCTCCCGGATCCGCTCCAGCAAGGAGCTGCTCTCCTCCGGCGGCACCGCCTCGGGCCCGGTCTCGTTCATGCGCGGCGCCGACGCCTCGGCCGGCACCATCAAGTCGGGCGGCGCCACCCGCCGCGCGGCCAAGATGGTCGTGCTCGACGTGGACCACCCCGACATCGAGGAGTTCATCGAGACCAAGGCGCGCGAGGAGCACAAGATCCGCGCGCTGCGCGACGCTGGCTTCGACGTCGACCTGGGCGGCGCGGACATGTTCAGCGTCCAGTACCAGAACGCCAACAACTCGGTGCGGGTCTCCGACGAGTTCATGCGCGCGGTGGAGAGCGGCTCCGGCTTCGGCCTGGTCTCCCGGACCACCGGCGACACGGTGGGCGAGGTGGACGCCAAGCGGCTCTTCCACTCCATGGCCAAGGCGGCCTGGGAGTGCGCCGACCCGGGCCTCCAGTACGACGACACCATCAACGACTGGCACACCGCGCCGGAGAGCGGCCGGATCACCGCCAGCAACCCGTGCTCGGAGTACGTCCACCTGGACAACTCCTCGTGCAACCTGGCCTCGATCAACCTGCTGAAGTTCCTCGGCGAGGACGGCTCGTTCGACATCGCGAAGTTCGCCAGGCTCACCGAGCTGATCATCACGGCGATGGACATCTCCATCACCTTCGCCGACTTCCCCACCGAGAAGATCGGCGAGACCACCCGGGCCTTCCGCCAGCTCGGCATCGGCTACGCCAACCTGGGCGCGCTGCTGATGGCCACCGGCCACGCCTACGACTCCGACGGCGGCCGCGCGGTCGCCGCCGCGATCACCTCGCTGATGACCGGCACCGCCTACAAGCGCAGCGCGGAGCTGGCCGGCGTGGTCGGCCCCTACGACGGCTACGCCAAGAACGCCGGCGCGCACAAGCGGGTGATGCGCAAGCACGCCGCGGCCAACGACGACCTGCGCACCATCGGCGAGATGGACCGGTCGATCGCCGCGGCCGCCACCGCCGCCTGGCAGGACTGCCTCAAGATCGGCGAGAAGAACGGCTGGCGCAACGCCCAGGCCAGCCTGCTCGCGCCCACCGGCACCATCGGCTTCATGATGGACTGCGACACCACCGGCATCGAGCCGGACTTCTCGCTGGTCAAGTTCAAGAAGCTGGTCGGCGGCGGCTCCATGCAGATCGTCAACCAGGCGATCCCGCGGGCGCTGGCCACGCTCGGCTACCAGCAGGAGCAGATCGAGGCCATCGTCGAGTACATCTCGGAGAACGGCCACGTGGTGGACGCCCCCGGGCTGCGCCCGGAGCACTACGAGGTGTTCGACTGCGCCATGGGCCGCCGGTACATCAAGCCGATGGGCCACGTGGAGATGATGGCCGCGGTGCAGCCGTTCCTCTCCGGCGCGATCTCCAAGACGGTGAACGTGCCCGAGGAGGCCACCGTCGAGGACTTCGAGCACATCTACTTCCAGGGCTGGAAGCTCGGCCTGAAGGCGCTCGCGGTCTACCGGGACAACTGCAAGGTCGGCCAGCCGCTCTCCACCGCCGGGAGCGAGGAGAAGGAGGAGGCCGGGAAGGCGCCCGAGCCGCAGGTCGTCGAGGTGAACCGCCCGGTCCGGCGCCGGCTGCCGAAGAAGCGCCCCAGCCAGACGGTGTCGTTCGCGGTCGGCGGCGCGGAGGGCTACATCACCGCCGGCTCCTACCCGGACGACGGCCTCGGCGAGGTCTTCATGAAGCTCGGCAAGCAGGGCTCCACCCTGGCCGGGGTGATGGACGCGTTCTCCATCGCGATCTCCATCGCGCTGCAGTACGGGGTCCCGCTGGAGACCTACGTCGAGAAGTTCACCAACATGCGGTTCGAGCCGGCCGGCATGACCGACGACCCGGACATCCGGATGGCCCAGTCGGTGGTCGACTACATCTTCCGCCGCCTGGCCCTGGACCACCTCTCCTTCGAGGTCCGCGCCGACCTGGGCGTGCTCACCGCGGAGGAGCGCCGGGCCCAGGCCGCCGGCGAGGACCCGGCGCTGGTCGCCGCGGAGGTGGAGTCCTACGCCCAGTCCGCCCCGGTGGCCGGCCGCGAGGAGGCCCCCGCGGAGCAGGGCGCCGCCGGCGCCGCCGCCGAGTCCCGCGTCCGCACCGCCGCCGAGCAGGGCTTCGTCGCCGACGCCCCGCTCTGCGTCACCTGCGGCACCAAGATGCGCCCGTCCGGCTCCTGCTACGTCTGCGAGGGCTGCGGCTCCACCAGCGGCTGCAGCTGATCCCGGGCACCCGACCCGTCCGACGGGGGCCGACCGATCCGGTCGGCCCCCGTTTCCGTGTTCGCCGGGAACGCAGGCCCGAGTTCTCCCGCCGTTTCCCGGGTAGGAGTTTCCTACTGGCGGTAGGATCGCGCGGCATGGGGACGGTGCACATGGAGCAGGAGACGGCCGGCCACGAGAGGGAGGCGCGCGTCCTCCGGGAGAGGGCCCTTCTCGAAGAGATGAGGTCCCTCTCGCCGGGAGAGGCGAGAGCGATGCTGCGCCTCCTGCACAGAACCGTCGAGAAGCGCACCGAGGAAGAAGAGGAGCGCGCGCGCAAGGTCAGCGTCTCCATGCCCGAGTCGCTCGTCGACGCGGTCCGGGAGCGGGCCGGGCGCGGGGAGTTCAGCCGCTACATCAGCGAGGCGGTCGCCACGAGGCTCGAACGTGAGCGGCTGATCGAGTTGAACCTCCTCCTGGAGGAGGAGTACGGCCCCGTCTCGGAGGAGTACCTGGCCGAAGCGGAGGCGGCGTGGCCGGACGCCGATTGAGCCGCCTCGGAGGAACGGTCGTCCTCGATTCGGAGGGGCTCGCCAAGGCCGCAGGAGGGGACGGGCGGGCCCGGGCCCATCTGGTGAAGGCGGAGGAACACGGTGCCCGAGTGGTGGTCAGCACCGTCACCCTGGCCGAGGTGCTGCGCGGCGGGCCGCGCGATGCACGCGTGCACCGCGTCCTGAAAGGGGTCGTGCAGGTGCCGGTCTCCGCCGAGATCGGGCGCGCCGCGGGGGAGATCCTGGGGAGAGCCGGGCTGTCCGGCCACCGCTGCACAGTGGACGCGATCGTCGCGGCCACCGCTCTGGTGCAGGCCAGGCCCGTTCTCCTGCTGACCAGCGACCCGGATGACATGGCGAAGCTGGTCGAAGAGCCCGACATGCCCAAGAACCGGCGGGTAGGCATCGTGCACATCTGACCCACCCGGCGCAGCCGCCCCTGATCGGCGGGGAGGCGGTTAAGGGCGGGCGGCCCGCGGGTAACCCCCCGTCACCGAGCGAAAGGTGACCGCCATGCTGATCGCCGAGCTGCTGCGCGCCAAGGGCTCCGACGTGGTGACGGTCCGGCCCGACACGACGGTGGCGGGGCTGCTGACCCTGCTGGCCCGGCACAACATCGGGGCCGTCGTCGTCCTGGAGGGCGGGAGGATCGCGGGGATCGTCTCGGAGCGCGACGTGGTGCGCCGACTGGACGAGCAGGGGGCGGAGCTGCTGGAGCGGCCCGTCCGGGACATCATGACCACCAACGTGATCACCTGCAAGACCTCCGACACCGACGACGCCCTCACCGTGCTGATGACGGAGAACCGGGTCCGGCACGTGCCGGTGCTCTCCGCCGGGGCGCTGATCGGGATCGTGAGCATCGGGGACGTGGTCAAGAGCAGGATCCGCCAGCTGGAGCTGGACCGCCAGCAGCTGGAGGCCTACATCACCCAGGGGTGAGGCCGGGCGGTGCCGCGGCGGCCGCTCCGCGCGGCACCGCCCGCGGCCGGCTCAGGCCTCGTCCGGGGCGCCGCCGCGGTCGCCGAAGGCCCAGGCCGCGGCGCCGGTGGCGGCGGTGACCGCGAGCACCGACGGCCACGCGCCGATCTTCTTGGCCAGCGGGTGCGAGAGGCCGAAGGCGCCGAGGTAGACGCCGGTGAGCGCGGCCGCGGTGGCCGGGCCCGAGGTGCGCCGCCAGGACGCGAAGGCGGCCGCGCCGAACCCGGCGAGCACGGCGCCGCCGAGCGGGCGGACCCCGGTGGCGCGGGCCGCGGCGTATCCGCCGATCAGGCCGGCGGAGGTGAGCACGGGGCTGGGAACGGCGGGCATCGGCACGGCGCTGGCTCCTCACGTACGGTCCGGGGCCGGGCGGCCCCGCGGCTGTTCTCGCTCCACGCTATCCCCGGAGCCGGCGCATCCCGGCGCGGCCCCGCGCCCCGCGGCCATCGGAGTCCCCGGGCCGGAGGGGTCCCCTTGGCGGGCGGCGGGCGCAAGGGGGATGATCGGGGTGTGACACTCTGCCTGGGACGCTCCGACCTGCTCCGCCTGCTGGACGTGCACGCCTGCATCGACCGGCTGTGGAGCGGGTTCACCGCGGAGCCGGTCGGGGTGGACGCGCAGCGGGTCCGCGCCGACCTGCCCGGGCCCGGCACGGCCACCGCGCTCATCCCCGGGCTGCTCCCCGGCATCCCCGCCTACTCGGTCAAGGTCAACGCCAAGTTCCCCGGCGCCCGGCCGGCCCTGCGCGGCGTCGTCTGCCTGCACGACCTGGGCACCGGGGAGCTGCTCGCGCTGCTCGACTCGGCCACCCTCACCGCGTGGCGCACCGGCCTGGCCGCCGCGCTGGCCGCGCACAGCCTGGCCCGCTACGACGCCGAGGTGCTGGGCATCGTGGGCTGCGGCGCCCAGGCCGGGCTGTTCACCCGGGGGATCGTCGGGATGCGGCCGATCTCCGCCATGGTGGTGACCGACACCGACCGGGCCCGGGCCGGGGAGTTCGCCGACCGGTGCGCCGAGGAGTTCGGGCTGCCGGTGCGGGTCGCCGACGACGCGCCGGGGGCGGCCGCCGAGGCGGACATCCTGCTCACCGCGACCTGGTCGCGCACCCCGCTGCTGCACGCCGCCGACGTGCGCCCCGGCACCCAGATCACCTCGCTCGGCGCCGACGAGCCGGGCAAGATCGAGCTCGCCGCCGACCTGCTGCTCGCCTCCCGGGTGGTGGTGGACGACGCGCGGCTCGCGCTGGCCGGCGGGGCGGTGGGCAACGCGGGCCTGGACGCCTCGGCCATCTCCGCGACCCTGGGCGAGGTGCTCACCGGCGCGGTCCCGGCCCGCGGCGGCCCGGACACCGTCACGGTCTACGCGCCGGTCGGCGTGCCCTGGCAGGACCTCGCGCTGGCCTGGCACGGCTACCGCGCGGCCGGCGAGGCCGGCGCCGGAACGCCGATGGACTTCCTCGGCTAGCGGGCCGCCGCCGCTCCGCGGGGGCGCGGATTCCGGCGCCCGGAAGAGCCCGCCCCGGGGCGGGTGCCCGGTTTCGGACCGGGGGTCCCGGGTTCCGGACACGCTGGGTATCGATACCCGATGGTCACCCGGAAGACGCAGGTGGGGCGGCCCCCGTATGGGAGGATGCCGCCACCGCGAACGGGACCGTGGGAACCGGGCGAGGCGCGCCCGCGTCGGACCCACAGGTCCGTCACGAGCAAGGAGTCACCAACACATGTCCTTCGCACAGACCGTGCGCGGGGCCGCCGAGAGCATCGCCCAGGGCGGCGATCCTCGGGCGGCGGTCACCGACGCGCTCAGTGAGGGGGCGGAGGGATTCGGACTCGATCCGGGAGACTTTCTGGCCGCCCGGGATCAGGGCGCCTCGACGGGCACCCGGATCGAGCAGAAGACCACGTCGCTCAATAACGCCGGCGAGGCGCTGAACCAGAGCACGTTCGAGCGCGGCTCGGACGGCCCGGTCAACGTCATCTGCCCGATGGTGATCCCGCGCGGCCGGACGTTCGCCGCGCTGCTGCCGTCGATCCTGCTGGCCGTGGTCGGCGGGATCGGCCTGGGCGTCACCGCGCTCCCGCTGGGCTTCCTCCTCAACCCCTTCTTCGGCCCGCACTACTGGGTGGTGCTGCTGCTGTTCACCGCGTTCATGTGGTGGCGGCAGGGCATGGTCATGGTCCCGGACGGCTGCCAGGCGCTGATCACCCGGTTCGGCAAGCTGGAGCAGATCGTCGGCCCCGGCCGGGTCACCCTGTTCAACCCGTGGAAGCGGGTCTCCTACATCGTCAACACGACCCGGGAGTACCCGTTCAACGCCCCCATCCGGGAGGCGCCCACCAAGAGCGGGGTCAAGGCCTCCATAGACCTGTTCGTCCAGTTCCGGATCGAGGACCCGGAGCAGTTCATCTTCGTCCTCGGCGCGGTGCAGGGCTTCCAGGAGAAGCTGAACAACGCGATCAGCGAGACCACCCGCAGCCTCATCTACGAGCAGCAGGCCGCGGAGATCTACGACCTGGTCGGGGAGAGCACCGCCCGGATGGTGGAGCAGCTCAACGCGCAGTTCCTGCCCGCGGTGCGGCTGACCAACGCCAACATCACCCACGCCGAGCCGTCCAGCCAGGAGTACCGGATGGACCTGGCGGCCACCGAGATGATCCGGGTGGCCAAGGAGGCGTACACCTACCAGTACGAGCTCCAGCTGCGCAAGGAGCAGAACGAGGGCGACCTCAACCGCGAGCTGGCCTCGCTGAACGAGACGCTCTCGGCGATCCAGGCCGACATCGCCCAGTATCAGGCCCAGATGGACACCGCCCTGGAGCGGGAGACCAACCGGGCGCGCGCCCAGGCGCGGCAGCGCTTCGTGGAGGCGGAGAGCACCGCCAACGCCAACGCCGCGCTGCTGGAGGCCCAGGCGCTGGACATCCGCGCGGTCAGCGCGGCCGAGGCGCCGGAGATCCTCAACTACCGCTACCAGCAGGACCTGCTGGACAAGCTGGAGTCGGTCGCCGACAGCCTGCCCCAGGTGCTGCACATCGGCGGCGCCGACGAGTCCAGCGTCGACTTCCTCCGGGTGGCGCGGGGCATCATCGGCGAGTCCGAGGCGCAGCTCTTCGACGAAGAGGACATGGCCGCCATCCGCACCCGGCTGGCGGAGATCTCCGAGCGCATCGCCGCCCGGGAGGCCGAGATCGAGGCGCTGCTCGCCGAGGAGCAGGCCACCGTCGAGACCCCGGACCCCGAGGACCACGAGGTCCCCGGCGAGGAGCGGCTGGAGGAGATCCGCAAGTCGGTCTCCGGCGAAGCCATCGACGAGCGGCTCCAGGCCGCCGCCGGCCAGGACCCCGCGGCCGCGGCCGGCGAGGAGCCCGAGCCGCAGGCCCCGGAGCGGCAGGAGCGGCCGGCGCCGCCCCCGCCGCCCGCCCCGTGGCCGCAGTCCGGCCCCAGCGAGCAGGGAGGCCTGTAGATGAGCCAGTCCAACGCCCCGCAGCGGAGCGGGTCCAACATCAAGGAGTCGGTGGCCTCCTGGGGCGACATCGCCCGCCTGCTCCGCGGCGGCGACCAGGGCGCCCTGGTGCCCGTCGTCATCCCCCGGGACAGCCGGGGCCTCAGCTGGACCATGCTGGTCTGGGCCGCGCTCTACCTGCTGCTCGGCGCACTGGTGGTGGCGGTCATCGGAATCAGCCTGCTGATGTGGCTGGCGGTGCTGCTCTTCGTGCTGGCGCTGGTCGCGCTGGGCCTGGGGCTGCTGTGGTGGTGGCGCTCGGCGATCGTGGAGATCGAGCAGGGCACCGTCGGCCTGCTCACCAAGTACGGCGCCATCGTCGGCCAGCTCGAACCCGGCCGGCACTACCTGTGGCACCCGTGGTCGCGGGTGGACTTCGTGGTGGACGTCTCCACCGAGATCCCCTACACCGCCCCGGTGGTGGCCTGCCCCACGCAGGAGAACGTGCCGCTGAAGTCGATCGAGTTCTTCCTGAAGTTCCGGATCGTCGACGCGGTGGCGTTCGTCCGCACCATCGGCGCGTCCAACTTCGACCTGGTGCTGTCCAGCGCGGTGCAGGACGCGATCCGCCAGCGCAGCCGTATGGTGCAGACGGAGAGCGCCTACGACCTGCGCGGCTCCGACGTCGCCGACATGCAGGACCTGCTCAACCGGCAGCTGCGCCGGTACGGCGTGGAGATCCGCGGCTGCAACATCCCCGACGTGCAGCTGCCCAACCAGTACCAGCAGCACCTGGCGACCCGGGAGCGGGTGGCCAAGGAGCTGGACGCCTACGAGCAGGAGTGGGAGCTCACCCGCAAGCGGCGGATCGACACCCTGCTGATGGACATCGAGCGGTCCAAGAAGACCCGCGACGCCAAGATCGTCGAGGTCAACGCGGCGCTGAACAAGGCCCGCAAGGACGTCGCGCAGATGCTGGAGGAGCAGGAGACCGAGGCGCAGCGGGTCCGCTACGAGATCGAGACGCAGGGCCGCGCCGACCTGGTCGCCGCGCAGAACGAGGCCAAGGCGCAGCGCCGCCTGGCCACCGCCTACCGGGACAACCGGGCGGTGCTCCGCTACGAGCTGGCGCGCCGCCGGCTCGACGTCGGGGCCAGGCTCGCCGAGCACGCCCCCACCCCGGTGGTGGTGCGCACCGACGGGACCGGCGGGGACACCTCGGCGCTGTCCACCCTGCTGCTGGCGCAGATGCTGCCCGGGATCGGGGGCGGGGGCCGCCGGGCCCGCGCCGCGGTCGAGGGCGACGCGGCCGGCGCCTTCCAGGAGGCGCAGGGGGCCGTCGCGGCGGCCGCCGGCCGGCAGCAGCAGATGGCCGAGCAGTACCTGCAGGAGCAGCAGCAGGCGATGCGCGAGCAGTTCGAGCGCGGCGAGGGCTACGGCGGCGGCAAGCGCCGCTGAGCCCGCGGCGGTGCGGCCCCTCCGGCCGCACCGCCGCACCGCCGGAAAAAGGGGCGGGGAGAAGCGGTGCGAACCGCTTCTCCCCGCCCCTTCGCCTGCGGCCGGAGTGGCCCTGTATTGGGCCCGGCATTACCCGGCCTTGAATCGCGCCCCGGTACAGTCGGGTGCATCGGGGGGAGATTGTTCCCGGATTCCCGGCGCCGGCGAGGCGCGCAGGTCGAATCCGGGAACAATTGTTTTCGGCGGAATTCACCCGCCCGCCGCGGCTCAGGCCGCCTCGACCAGCGAGCGGTAGCCGCTGTCGATGTCCACACCGTGCCGGGCCGCGATCTCCACCAGGTCCTCGATCTCTCCGGCCTGAGCGAGGCAGACCTCCGCGTCTCCGCGCGCGTGCGCCCGGCGCAGGGCCCGCGTCGCGTCGTAGATGCGCAGGTGCAGTGTGGTCAGGAACTCGCTCATGGTGTCCGTCCGTCCCTCTCCAGGGGGGATCCTTCTCGTTCTCGTCGCTCCCTTTTCTACCGGTTCCGGATAAAAGGGCGGTTAGAGAAAAGGAGGATGGAAGGGAAAACGCCGGTGACGAGGGCCACCGGCGCTTCGGGAACCCGCCCCGCGCGACGGGCGCGGCGGCGGGGCGGTCAGTACTCGGTCCAGGAGTACCATCTGCCGCCGATGTGCTCGTAGACCCGGCCGCCGTGGCCGCGGACGAAGACGTCGGTCTCCAGCGGCTCGGCGCTGTAGGCCAGCCCGGACGGGCTGAGCAGCCCGGCGCCCTGCACCGTGTACAGGGTCAGGCCGTCCTTGATGGTCACCGACTTCAGCGGGTACAGCCCGGCCATCTCGCCGTTCAGCGGGATGGTGGTGGACCGGTTGGTCGTGTCGCGGACGTTCAGCAGCTCGTCGGCGGAGGTGGAGACCCGGCCCTGCAGCGGGATGTCGGCCATCGACAGGACGATCGCGACGGCCGCGACCAGCGGCGCGGAGATCCACCGCAGCCAGTACCGGCGCACCATCGGGCGGGCCACCGACAGCGCGATGCCCAGCCGCAGCGCGCCCATCGCGGCGAGCAGCGCGCCGCCCCCCATGCCCAGCACGAACGCCGGCAGGTGCCCGCCGGGCATGCTGTCCTCATAGATCAGGACGAGGCCGACCAGGACGCAGGCGGGCAGGTAGAGCCGGCCGGGCGGCCGGGACGCCCAGGAGATCAGCCGCCGGGCGAGCGTCGGCCGGTGGGCGATCTGCAGCAGCGGCGCGACCGGATCCTGGCCGCCGCGCGCGTCGGAACGGCTCGCCGGATTCGATCCGGGCGTCGGAGCCGAGGCTGTCATGGAGTGCGTTCCCCCAGATGGATGCGGTGATCTCAGGCGCGGTCCGAGGGGTGGGCCACCGGGGACCGCGTCGTCAGGTCCGGGACGGCCGCCGCACAGCGGCCCGCCCTTCAGGATAGGGGAGCGGCGGCGCCTCCTCAGGCCTTCTGAGGGGTCCGTCGCGATCCCCGGACGGGATCTTGGTCGCATGCGGGGCGCCCGCGGTTCCCGCCGCCGCGGAGCGGCGCGCCGCCCGGTCCGCGCAGAACCGCCCGGGGGCGACCGCGGCCAGCAGGCAGGCCGCGCCGAGCAGCGCCAGCGGGGCGGGCGAGGCCCCGGCCGGCAGCGCGGCCGCCGCGGCCCCGTCCGGCCAGGCCCCGGCCGCCGCGGGCACCGCGGCCGCGGCCAGCGCGGCCAGCACGGCGCCGCAGACCGGCACCGCCACCCCGGCGGCCAGCAGCACGGCGCCGGCCAGCTCGATCCAGGCCAGCGCCGCCCCCGGGGAGACCGGCCAGGAGAGCGGCCGGCCCACCGCGTGCCCGGCGAACACCCAGGCCGCCCCGGCCCGCACCGCCAGCACCGCCGCGTCGTAGAGCCGCCCCCGGCCCGCGCTCCCGCTCCGCTTCACCTGAGTCCGCCCTCGTCCGCCCGGCAGAGACACCCGGAAACTACTCGACCCGGCCGCCCCCGCCCGGGCGCCACACCCGGGGCCCGCCGATTCCCCCGGGAAGACCGCCCGGTCCGCCCGATCCGCCCGTTCTGCCCGGCGCGGCTCCGCGCCGGGCGGCGGGAGGGGCGGGCACTGAGTAAGGTGGGGCGGGTGGCAGCCACTACCCCCATCGAACCGCCGGACTACGCGCTGGAGCAGGAGCTGGGCGCGGCAGGCGCCGGCCTGGTCGCCGGGGTCGACGAGGTCGGCCGGGGCGCCTGGGCGGGGCCGGTCGTGGTCTGCGCGGCCGTCGCCGGCCCGGCCCCCGCCCCCGAAGGCCTCACCGACTCCAAGCGGCTCACCCCCAAGCGGCGCACCGCCATGGCCGAGCTGCTCCGCCCCTGGGTCGCCGACCACGCCATCGGCCGGGCCGAGGCCGGGGAGATCGACGAGCTGGGCATGACCGCGGCGCTGCGGCTGGCGGCCGACCGGGCGCTGCGCGGCCTGAGCCGCCGCCCGGACGCGGTCATCCTGGACGGCAAGCACGACTACCTCGGCCGCCCGTGGGCGGTGCGCACCCAGGTCAAGGCCGACCTGACCTCGGTCAGCACGGCGGCCGCCTCGGTGCTCGCCAAGGTGTACCGGGACACCTGGATGGCCGGGCTGGACGAGGAGCACCCCGGCTACGGCTTCGCCGGCGCCGCGGGCTACCCCTCGCCGGCGCACCGCTCCGCCCTGGCCGAGCACGGCCCCACCCCGCACCACCGGATGACCTGGTCCTACCTGGACGGCCTGGAGAAGTGGCGGCACCTGCGCAGGCCCCGCCCCGGCCCGGGCGGGCAGACGGCGCTGCTCTGATGCCGGCACCGACCCCCCGCCCGGACGGCGCGGCCCCGCGGAGGTCCCGCGGAGGAGGCGGCCCGGCGGGAGCGGGGGCCGCCGCGGGCGCCGCCCCGCACCGCCCCCGGAGAACGGCGGCCGCCCGGCGGCCCCTGCCGGGCGGCCCGTTCGACGGGCCCGATCCGCGGCCCCGGCCGCGCCCGGGCCGGATCATCGCGGTCGTGCCGCTGATCGCGGCGGCGCTCCCCCCTGCCGCCTGGGGCCGGGGCTGGCGGACCGCCCGCCGCGACGGGCGGCCGCGCTCCGACGCGATCGTGCTGCCGGGCGCCGGCCGGTACAGCGGCCCGGCGCCGGAGAACGGCCCTTCCGGACGTCCGGTGCGGCGGGGCGGGGAGCGGCTCCGACGGGCCGTTCAAAGGTGCGACACAGCGGAACTTCACGCTTCCGGCGGTTCTGCCGGCGCCGGCCTTCGCGGCAGTATGGGACGGGCCGACAGGGAGAGGGAGGTGCGGCATGCCGCCTGAGGACCGGTCCCGAACGGCCGGCGGGCCCGCAGCGGGCCCGCTGCTGGAGCGGGCGCGGACGGCCTACCACGGCCGGCCCCCGCGGATCCGGCTCGCCGCGGCGGCGGGGGTGCTGCTCGCGGTGGCGGTGGCCGCGCTGCTCCTCCAGCTCCCCGTGCTGCTCAGCGTGGCGGTGGCGGCCGCGGTGCTGTCGGTGCTGGCCGCCCTGATGCACTCCGTCGACGCGGTCGCCACCACCCTGGTCTGCCTGGGCTGGCTGGTCCTCGCCTTCCTGCTGCTGCAGATCCCGATCCCGGTCGCCGACCGCGGCGTCCTGCTGCTGCTCCCGCTGATCCCGCTGCTGGTCACGGTCGCGGCGGTGCGGATCAAAGAGTTCCCGGTCTGGCACACCACCCTGCTCGCCCTGCTCGTCGCGCTCATCGCCGGACTCGCCGTGGGGCTGGGCGGGATGCTGACCGGCGGGGCGCCCCCAGCGCTGGGCCTGGTCAGCGCCGCCTGCGCGGCCGGGCTGGCCCTGGCCTGGCGTGCCGCCGCCGGGTACCGGCTGCGCCGCGGAATGGGCCCGACCCCGGGCTCCGCCCGCTCCGCCGACCCCGCCGGGTCCGGCGGCCGCCCGGGAGGGCCCCGCCCCCCGGCGCCGCCCCGGCAGCGGGCGAAGGCCGGCGGCCCCGCCCCCCGGCGCTCCGGCGAGGAGCAGGACGAGGAGGCCCCCGTCCCGGTCGACCAGGCGCTGGCCCGGTTGGAGGAGATGATCGGCCTCGACCCGGTCAAGCAGCAGGTCCGGGCGATCGCGGCGTCCATCGAGGCGGCCCGGCTGCGCGCCGACGCCGGGTACGCCGTCGACAAGCCCCTGCGCCACCTGGTGTTCTCCGGGCCGCCGGGCACCGGCAAGACCAGCGTCGCGCGCACCCTGGCCACGATCTTCCACTCCTTCGGCCTGCTGCCCACCTCCCGGGTGGTCGAGGCGCACCGCGCCGACCTGGTCGGCGAGTACCTGGGGGCCACCGCGATCAAGACCAACGAGCTGTTCGACCGGGCGCTGGGCGGGGTGCTCTTCATCGACGAGGCGTACTCCCTGGTCAACGACGGCGACGGGCAGCCCGACCGGTTCGGCGCCGAGGCGGTGCAGACCCTGCTCAAGCGGGCCGAGGACGACCGGGACCGGCTGGTGGTGATCCTGGCCGGCTACGAGGCGGAGATGGACCGCTTCCTCGCCTCCAACCCCGGCCTGGCCTCCCGGTTCGCCACCCGGGTCACCTTCCCCAGCTACTCCGCCGAGGAGCTCCGGCTCATCTGCGAGCACCTGTTCGGGCAGCGCGGGGACCTGCTCGACGCGGGCGCGCTGCGGGTTCTGGGCCGCGGGCTGGAGGAGGTGGAGCAGCGGGCCGCCGTGGACGAGCTGGGCAACGGCCGGTTCGCCCGCTCCCTGGTGGAGAAGGCCGCCGAGGCGCGCGACGTGCGGGTGGTGACCTCGGGGGAGAGCCGGGAGCCGCCGGCCCCCGGCGACCTGGTGACCGTCCGCGAACCCGACGTGGACGAGGCCTACCGGCAGCTCACCGCGCGGCTGCCCGGGTTCGGCCGGGCGCCCGACCTGGAGGGGGCGCTGGCCGAGCTGGACGGGATGGTCGGGCTGGAGCCGGTCAAGCGCCAGGTCCGGGCGATCGCCGCGCAGCTGCGAGTGGCCAAGCTCCGCGAGGAGCAGGGGCTGCGCGCCCAGCCGCCGATGCGGCACTTCGTGTTCTCCGGGCCGCCGGGCACCGGCAAGACCTCGGTGGCCCGGGTGCTGGGCCGGGTCTTCGCCGCGCTGGGCCTGCTGACCCGGGCCGAGGTGGTCGAGGCGCAGCGCTCCGACCTGGTCGGCGAGCACCTCGGGGCGACCGCGATCAAGACCAACGCGCTGGTCGACCGGGCGCTGGGCGGGGTGCTCTTCATCGACGAGGCCTACGCCCTGGCCAACCCCGGCTACAGCGGCGGGGACGCGTTCGGCGCCGAGGCGATCCAGACCCTGCTCAAGCGGGCCGAGGACGACCGCTCCCGGCTGGTGGTCGTGCTGGCCGGCTACCCGGGGGAGATGGACCGGCTGCTGGCCTCCAACGCCGGCCTGGCCTCCCGGTTCAACGTCCGGGTGGCCTTCCCCAGCTACACCGCCGACCAGCTCACCGAGATCGCCGGCGCGGTGGCCGAGCGGACCGGCGACGCGTTCGACGAGTCCGCGCTGGAGGACCTGCGCCGGATCTTCGGCTACGTGTGCGACGAGGGCTGGATCGACGAGCTGGGCAACGGCCGGTTCGCCCGGTCGCTGTTCGAGAAGGCCTGCTCGCAGCGGGACCTGCGGGTCGCCGAGGAGGTGGGTGAGGCCGCCACCGCCGCCGAGCTGACCGTGGTCACCAGCGCCGACATCCGCGCCGCCTACTCCGAGGTGACCCAGCGCTGAGGCGCCCGGGCCGCCGCCTCCGCCGCCCGCCCCGCGGGCCGCGGCCGGCGCGGGGCGGTCCGGGCGGAGCGGGCACCACCTCCGGCGGTGGTGCCCGCCCGCCCCGGGAACGGGCGCGGGCACGGCGGCGCGCGCCGCGGCCGCCCTGCTAATGTCCGCTCCATGACTTCGAGCAGCGCCCCCGTCCGCGAAGCCGTCATCCTGGCCGGTGGGCAGGCGACCCGCCTGCGCCCCTACACCGACACCCGGCCCAAGGCCATGGTGGAGGTCGCCGACCGGCCGATCATCGACTACCAGCTGGAGTGGCTGGCCGGGCACGGCGTGCGGCACGCGGTGGTGTCCTGCGGCTACAAGGCCGAGGTGCTGCGCGAGCACCTGGCCGGGCGGACCGAGGGCCCGGAGGTCACCGTCCTGGTCGAGGACGAGCCGCTGGGCCGCGGCGGGGCGCTCCGCTACGCCGCCTCCGGCCTGCGCGACCCGGACTCCCCCTACTTCGCGCTCAACGGCGACGTGCTCACCTGGTTCCCGCTGGACGAGTTCACCGACTTCCACCGGGCCAAGGGCGGCCTGGGCACCCTGGCGCTGGCCCAGTACCGGACCAGCTGGGGCATCGTGGACGTGGACGACGCCGGCGCCATCGGCGGCTTCGTGCAGAGCCCGCTGCTGCCGTTCTGGATCAACGCGGGGGTGTACCTCTTCGAGCCGGGCCTCACCGGGCTCCTCCCGGAGAAGGGCGACCACGAGTCCTCCACCTTCCCGCGGCTCGCCGAGGAGGGGCGGCTGTTCGGGTACCGCATCGACGGGTTCTGGCGGGGCGTGGACACGGTCAAGGACGTCAAGGAGGCCGGCGAGCAGATCCCGGAGCTGCTCGGGCGGGCCGGCTGACGCCGGGCGGCGCCGGGGTGGAACCCGGGTGAAGGACTCCGCCGCGGCGGTGCGCCGGGTGCGCTGCGGCACCGCCGCGGAACCGGCCCGGGGCCGGGGGTCCCGCCTCCGCGGAGCGGGGCTCCCGTCGAGGTAGGACGACCGACCGGCGGGTATCGTCGGTCCGGTGACCAACGATTCCGCGATGCTCAGAACCCTCCCCAACTTCCGCGACATCGGCGGGTACCGCACGGACTCCGGAGCGCGGGTCCGCACCGGGCTCGTCTACCGGGCCGACTCCTTCTCCCGGATCGACGACGACGACTTCGCCGCGCTCGCCGAGCGCGGCCTGCGCCAGGTCCTGGACCTGCGCACGGTGCACGAGCGGACCGCCGAGCCCGACCGGGTCCCGGAGGGCGCCGAGTACGCCGTGCTGGACGTGCAGGGCGACCACACCACCGGGGGCGACCTGAACAGGCTGTTCGACGACCCCGAGGCGGCCGCCGCGGCGCTGGGCGGCGGCGGTGCCGAGGCCTTCATGCACGAGGTGAACCGGGCTCTGGTCACCACCGACGACGCGCACGCCGGCTACCGCGAGCTGGTGGAGCGGGCCGCCGCCGGCCCCACCTCGGTCGTCTTCCACTGCACCGCGGGCAAGGACCGCACCGGCTGGGCGGCCGCGCTGCTGCTCACCCTGCTGGGGGTCGACCGGGAGACCGTCTTCGAGGACTACCTGGCCAGCAACGAGCGGATGGACCGGCTGCGCGGCATGATGCGCCGCCAGGCGGAGCGCGGCGGCATCGACCCCGACCTCATGGAGCCGATCATCCAGGTCCGCCGCTCCTACCTGGAGACCGCCTTCACCGAGCTGGAGCGGGTCTACGGATCCTTCGAGGGCTACGTCGCCGACGGGCTCAAGCTCGCCCCGCGCACCGCCGAGCGCCTCCGCGACCGGCTGCTGGAGGCCTGACCCCGCCACCGGGGCCCGGCGCGGCGGGTCAGCCCAGGGCGCGCAGGCGGGAGAGGAGCAGCCGGGGGTCGCCGTCCCCGCCGCCGTCGAGTGCGTCCAGCAGGGTGAGCAGCACCTCGGGTCTGCTCCGGCCCTGGTCGAGCAGGCGCTGCGCGGCGGCCCACAGCTCCGGCGGGTCGCCGTGCCACAGCCGCACCGCGAGCCGCTCGTGCGCGTCCAGGTCGGCCTGGGCCGAGGAGGCGCGGCCGATCCGGCCGGAGCGCCCGCCGTCCACCGCGTGCCGGCCGGGCGGCCCCTCCGGGACGTCGATCTCGCCGAAGTGGTCCAGCCGGAGCAGCGCCCGCCGCCCCTCCGGGGTGGTCGGGTCGAACCCGTCCTCGGCCCGGTCCAGCAGGTCGCCGGCGAGCAGCGGGAAGGCGAACATGCGGCGGGGCAGCGCGGCCAGGTCGCCGTCGGGCAGCAGCCGGCGGATCTCCCGGCGGCCCAGGCCGAGCGCCTCGGCCGGGTCGCGGTAGGTGCGGCCGAACGCCTCGAAGGAGTCCCACAGCGCGTCCAGCGCGGCGCCCACCGCCGGCTCGGGCAGCCCGGCCCGGGGGCCGGCCCACCGGATCCACGCGCCCAGCACGTGCGGCATCGCCTCGCTCTCCTCGGGCAGCAGCACCACCCGCCGGGGCAGCCAGGTGAGCAGGAAGGTCTCCACCTTGCGCGGGCTGACCCGCATCGGGCGCCCGGCGTCGACGTCGCAGCCGTAGCCGATCACGTGGTCCACGCAGCGGCTCGCCGCGTAGGAGTCGGAGAGCTCGGCCGCCTCGTCGGAGGCGAGGAACCGGGCGGCCAGGGTGGCGCGGGCGTCGCGGCGCCAGACCGGCTCGCCCGCGGGGCGGCCCTCCGCCGGCAGCGCCCGCACCCGGGAGCGGAGCAGCGCGTGGTGCGCGCCCAGGGAGCCGCCGATCAGGTCGGCCTCGCGGGCCGCGGTGAGCCGGGCCGGGCGCTCGCCGGGGGCACCGGAGACCACCAGGTCGGTGCCTGCCAGCGCGCGCTCCAGCAGGGTCCGGGCGCGGGCCGGGGCGAGCGGGTGGAACACGGCCATCGGGTCGTCCTCGGCGAGCGCCCGGCCGTGCTCCAGCAGCCGCTCCACCTTGGTGGTCACCCAGGCGTCCCGGAGGACCCCGCCGGCGTTGTGGTCGATGACGGCGATCAGCGCGTGGCCGGGGGCGTCCGGGCCGCCCGGGTCGGAGTCGTGGCGGAAGGTGCAGACGACCTCGTCGGCGTCGCCGAACCGGTCGCCGGAGAGGTAGGCGCCCAGCGGGCGGACCCGGCCCACCGCCTCGGCCCAGGCCGGGCGGCGCAGGTCGCCGCGGTCGGTGAGGGCGAGCACGCCCTGCTCGGCGAGCTCGCGCCGGTGCGCCGAGACGCCCAGCGAGGCGATTCCGGACAGCAGCGCCAGCCCCGCCGGGGTGCCCGAAGCGGTGGCGTGCGCGATCAGCCCCTCGGTCAGGTGCCGCTCCAGGTCGGCGCCGGACATGCCCGGTATGCGCTGCCCCCACCAGGCGCCGAGCATCCTGCCGACGACGAGTTCGGCGTCGAGCGGGTCGCGCACCGCCAGCAGGGCGCGGGCCACGCGGAGCATCTCCGCGAAGACCGGGTCGGGGGCTGCGTCTGGGGACGGCGTCAGGGGAGGTACGGACACCTGACAGAGCCTATGGCACCTGCCGTGCGCCCCGGGTGGAATCGGTCGGGGAGCGGGGGTGCTCCCCGGGCGGTGGTCAGGCGATCGCGTCGTGGCCCGGCAGGCGCGGGCCGACCAGCCGCTCCGACGGCGGGCGGGACATCACCATGGCCTGCAGCCGCTCGCGGGCGACCCGCTCCACCAGCCCCGGGGTGGCCTGGAAGCCGAGGTGCTCGGCGCATTTCCAGGTGTCGTGCACGCAGCGGTGCACGTTCCCCGGTGCCAGGGAACTGAACTCGTCGTTCAAGCGCCGCGCGACCTGCTGCAGGTCGGCCGCGGGATAAGTCTGGAGCATCCTCGCTCACGCCTCTCGCCGGCGGGTCGGACGGTGACCACCATCCATTTCACTGCTTCGCATCGGGGTGTCAAGCCCCGTCCGGTGAGTCGTTGCCCAGGCTTTGCGGCGCGCCGCGGGGCGCCCCGGCACCGTCCCCGACCGGGGCGGGAGTGCCGGGAGGCGGCCGTGGTGCGGGTGGGGCGGAAGAGAACACCGGTGACCGTGCGAATCCATGGCAGAACGGAGCGTATTCGGCCTGTCTGCGTATTTTCGGGCGCGGGAGAGGGCGGGGCGGAAGGTCCGAGAAACGGGATCGGGCGAGGTAAAGGAAGGCGTCTTCGGAAATGGGCGGCCGAAAATCCGCGGATGGGCCTTGGTTGCACGACGGAGACGTATCATTTACCTTCCGCTATCGCCGCCGAGTTTCCACCGCGGCCCGGACCCGAGCCGGGCGGGTGGCTTATGCTGAACCGGTGGCGGCGGTCGCCCGATGTCGCCCCCAGGCCTCCCCGGCCGCGGTCGCACCCCGGTGCGGCCGACAGGTGGAGGATTTCCACGGCGCCCGCTCACGCGAGCCCCCGTCCGCGGGGGGAAAGGCCCCCGGAGGTGTCATTGGTGAGCACCGATACGTCCGTTCCGCTCCCTCGCATGTCCGGACTCGGCCCCTCCGAATCGGCGCTGCTGGAGACCATCCTCAAGGAGGCCCCGGTCGGCTTCGCCTTCTTCGACACCTCCGCGCGCTTCCAGCGGGTCAACCCCGCGCTGGCCCGGCTGTACGGCCGGGCGGAGGAGGAGTGCGTCGGCCGCCTCCCGCACGACGTGCTCGGGGCCGCGGCCGCCGGCGCGCACGAGGCGGCGATCGACCGGGTGCTCGCCGGCGAGCCGGTGGTCTACGGGGGCCAGTTCCCGCCGTTCGGACCGGCCGGCGGGGAGGCCGAGCGCTGGGCCCCCTCCTGGTTCCCCACCCACGGCGACGGCGGCGAGGTCGACGGGGTGGCGCTGATCGCGGTCGACCTGAGCGACCGGGTGCGCGCCGAGGGCGAGCTGCGCCGCAGCGAGGAGCGGTACCGCTCGCTGATGGAGGCCACCAACCAGGTGGTGTGGGCGGCCGACCCGGACGGCGCGGTGGCCGAGGACTGCCCGCAGTGGCGCGCGGTCACCGGGCAGAGACGCGAGGAGTACCTGGGCCGGGGCTGGCTGGACTCGGTCCACCCCGACGACCGCCCCCGGGTGGAGCGGTCCTGGGACGACTCCATCGCCGACCGCACCGTCTTCGACGAGACCTTCCGGGTGCGCACCTGCTCCGGGGACTTCCGCCACTTCCGCTCCCGCGCGGTGCCGATGATGCGCGGCGAGGAGCTCTCCGAGTGGGTCGGCGCCAACACCGACGTCACCACCCAGCACGAGGCCGACGACATGCGCCAGCGCCTCACCCAGCAGCTCGGCGAGGCCGCGCTGCGCACGGTGCGGCTGCAGAAGGCCACCGCCGACCTCGCCGAGGCCCTCACCGTGGACCAGGTGGTGCAGGCCATGGGGGAGATCGGCCGCTCCGCGGTGGGCGCCGACCGCACCACCGTGGCCGAGATCGGCGGGGACGGCCTGCGGCTGCGCGTCATCGGCCGGGCCGGGGAGCCCGCCGCCGGATCCGCCCCCGACCACACCGGCCTGATGTCGCTGGCCGTCCGGGAGCAGCGGCCGTGCATCGCCGGCGGGCCGCTGGAGCTGCTCGGCCTGCTGGACGGGGACGAGGAGGCGCCCGCCTTCGCCAAGGCCACCGACGAGCGGGCCTGGGCGGCGCTGCCGCTGCTCAGCGGCGGCCAGCCGGTCGGCGCGCTGCGCTTCGCGCACACCTCGCCGCGGGACATCTCGGACGAGGAGAAGGTCTTCCTGGAGGCGCTGGCCGGCCAGTGCGCGCTCGCCCTGGAGCGGGCCAAGCTCTTCGAGCGGGAGCACCGCACCGCCGAGGCGCTCCAGGCCAGCCTGCTGCCCGAGGCCCTGCCGGAGGTCCAGGGCATCAGGATGCGCGCCTTCTACCGCTCGGGCACCCAGCACGTGCAGGTCGGCGGGGACTGGTACGACGCCTTCCCGCTGCCCGACGGGCGGGTGGCCGGGGTGCTCGGCGACGTGATGGGCAAGGGCATCAAGGCCGCCACCGGGATGAGCCGGGTGCGCAACGCGCTGCGGGCGCTGGCCTTCAGCATGCCCGAGCCGGCCGACGTGCTCACCGGCCTGGACCGGATGTTCGACGCCACCGAGGCGATGGACCAGGTCACCACCCTGGTCTACTTCGTGCTGGACCCCGGCACCGGGCAGATCGACCTGAGCAACGCCGGGCACCTGCCGCCGCTGGTCGTCACCGAGCGGACCGAGCCGTGGCTGCTGGAGACCGAGCCGGACACCCCGCTGGGGATCAGCTCCGAGCGGGGCCACCACAAATTCTTCGTCCAACCCGGTAACACCGTGGTGCTCTATTCCGATGGACTTGTAGAGAACCGGAAGCGGTCCGTCGCCTCCGGTCTGGAGGAACTAGTCACCGTGGCGTCCCAGGCGCCGCCGGAGGTGGTGGGCGATCCACAGCTGATGCTCCAGTACCTTGTGGAGGGCATGCTCGCAGGGTACGAGCAGGACGACGACGTCACCCTGCTCGCCGTCCACCTACCGGTGATCGAGGCCGCACCGGAGCAGTAGTCCGTAAGAAGAAGTCCGACACTTTGCCTAAGGTGGAGGATCCATCAACCCCGCGCACGCGGGGGGTGGGGTCAGGACCCGACGGTGGGGTTGGATCCGCACGGCCGCGGAAAAAACCCTACTGGGCGCATGCGTCCCGAGCGTTGGACAGGGCGCATACGCTGAAAGGAAGTCGGCATCCCCGCGGCGGGGATGATCCCGGGCTGGGGCCGGGGGGCGGTGGCTCCGCCCTCCGCGAGGCTCCACGGAGGTCTTCGGGCCGCCGGGTCCAGCAATCTCGCCACACGTCCGTTCGAGAGGTGTTTGTGTCACCTGCCAGTTCGACCCGCTCAAAACAGCCGGAGTCGCTGCACGAGCCCGTCATCCAGCAGCTGATCGAGCGTGGGCGGTCCCAGGGGTACCTTGAGCCCGAGGACGTGCGCCGTGCCTTCGAAGAGGCCGACATCCCCATGTCGCAGGCCCAGGCCGTGCTCCGCATCCTGACCAAGGAGGGCGTCACCCTCGTGGTCGGGGCCGAGGAGTCCGCCCCCACGCGCCGAAAGTCCGCGCGCCGCAAGACGGCCGCGCCGAAGAAGAGCGCCGCGACCCGGACGACCACCGCCCGGGCCCCCCGGCGCGCGGCCGCCGCGCAGGACCAGCCGGAGACCGTGACCGCGGTCGTCGACTCCGGTCCGGCCAAGGGCGCCGCGAAGCCGGCGCCCGCGGAGGCGGCCGAGCCGAAGGCGGCGAAGAAGGCCGCGCCGAAGAAGGCGGCGGCCAAGCCCGCCGCCAAGGGGACGGCGGCCAAGCCCGCGGCGAAGAAGACCACGGCCAAGGCCGCGGCCAAGAAGAGCGACGACATCGCCCTGGAGGCCGCCGAGGACGCCGACATCGACCTCGACGTCGACGACGACCTCGAGGACACCGGGGTCGAGCTGGAGCTCGTCGAGGACACCGGCGACGACAAGCCGGAGCCGGTCGGCGGCCCGGTCGCGGGGTCCGGCAGCAAGCCGGAGGCCGTGGGCATCCCGGAGAAGGCCGCCGCCAACACCTCCGAGGACGAGGCGTTCGTCCTCTACGACGATGACGACGACGCCCCCGCCGCCCAGGTGGTCGCGGCCGGCGCCACCGCCGACCCGGTCAAGGACTACCTGAAGCAGATCGGCAACGTCGCGCTGCTCAACGCCGAGCAGGAGGTCGAGCTCGCCAAGCGGATCGAGGCCGGCCTGTTCGCCGAGGAGAAGCTCGCCGAGGAGGGCGGCTCGCTCAGCGTCGAGTTCCGCGACGAGCTGGAGTGGATCGCCGAGGACGGCGCCCGCGCCAAGAAGCACCTGCTGGAGGCCAACCTCCGGCTGGTGGTCTCGCTCGCCAAGCGCTACACCGGCCGCGGCATGCTCTTCCTGGACCTGATCCAGGAGGGCAACCTGGGCCTGATCCGCGCGGTGGAGAAGTTCGACTACACCAAGGGCTTCAAGTTCTCCACCTACGCCACCTGGTGGATCCGCCAGGCCATCACCCGGGCCATGGCCGACCAGGCGCGCACCATCCGCATCCCGGTGCACATGGTGGAGGTCATCAACAAGCTGGCCCGCGTCCAGCGGCAGATGCTGCAGGACCTGGGCCGGGAGCCCACCCCGGAGGAGCTCGCCAAGGAGCTCGACATGACCCCGGAGAAGGTCGTCGAGGTCCAGAAGTACGGCCGGGAGCCGATCTCGCTGCACACCCCGCTCGGCGAGGACGGGGACAGCGAGTTCGGCGACCTCATCGAGGACTCCGAGGCCATCCAGCCGGGCGAGGCGGTCAGCTTCACCCTGCTCCAGGAGCAGCTCCACTCGGTGCTGGACACCCTCTCCGAGCGCGAGGCCGGCGTGGTGTCCATGCGCTTCGGCCTGACCGACGGCCAGCCGAAGACGCTGGACGAGATCGGCAAGGTCTACGGGGTCACCCGCGAGCGGATCCGCCAGATAGAAAGCAAGACCATGTCGAAGCTGCGGCACCCGTCGCGCTCCCAGGTGCTCCGCGACTACCTGGACTGAGCACGGCCGACATGGTGCGCCTCGGGCGCCGGCCGCCGCAGGGCGGACCGGCGCCCGAGGCGTCCGTGCATCCGGGGTGCGTCGTGGTGCCGCGTCCGTTCGGCGCCGCCGGCGCCCCGGCGCGTTCCCCGGTCGGAGCCGCCCCGGACCCCTGCGGTGCGTGCGCGGCCGGCCATCGGGACCGGCGGGGTCCCGCGCCCCGGGTGTGGCGAGGCCCGGGGAGGGGACGCCGCGCGACGCGGCCGCAGGGGAGGTCCGGGGGCTCTTCGCGTCCGACCGGCGGTCCAACATCTCTGCCAGGCCCGATCATCGCGGACACCGCGTATGGGCGAGATAAAGCACCGAGACGCTTTCGTTACGTTCCCCTCCGGGGCGGTCGCCGAGCGGCCCCGGGAGGCTCTCGCGGCGGCCGCCGGGCCGGGGCTCAGCCCGGGATGACGACGTCCAGCACCGCGGCCCTGCCGCCGCGGCCGGGCGGGGTCAGCTCGGCCCGGTGCCCCAGGTCGTTCAGGGCCTCGGCCAGCTCGGCGGGGGTCTCCGGGGAGCGCCCCTCGGCGAGCAGGGCGTGCGCGATCGCGCCGCGGGTCGCCTTCGCCATGTGGCTGACCACCGAGCGCTTCACCGCCCCGCCGGAGACGGTCTCCTTGAGCACCCGCACCGCGGCGGTGCGCTCGGCGGCCGCGCCGGAGGGGCGGAAGGCCGCGGCGTAGGCGGCCGACCGGCAGTCCACGATCAGCCGGTCCTCGGCCAGCTTGCCGAGCGGTTCGGCCAGGTGGGAGCGCCAGTAGGCGCCGAGCCCGCCCAGCGGGGGCAGCTTCACGCCCATCGACAGCCGGTAGGGCGGCACCCGGTCGTTCACCCCGAGGACCCCCCACAGCCCGGAGAAGACCAGCACGGACTCCGCGGTCCGCGCGGCCGCCGGGCCGGCCAGCAGCTCGCCCAGGCGCAGATTGTCGTAGAGCACCCCGGTGTAGAGCTCGGCCGCGCGCAGCGCCGGGGCGGTGCGCACCTCCAGGTTCCGCGGCACCGCGCCGGCCTGGCCGGCGGTGAGGCCGAGCACCTCCATCGCCGTCTCCCGCGGCCCGGCGCAGAGCGCCTCCAGCGACTCCAGCACGGCCTCCCGGGCCCCGTTCACCTCGGGCAGGACGAGCCCGGACGGCTCCAGCGCGGGCCCCTCGCCCGCCGCCGCCTTCCCCTCCGACGGGGGCAGCAGGATCAGCATCGTCTCCCTCTCACAGCGAACCGGGCCCCGCCGACCGGCTGGTCGGCTGCCCGGTGTGCTTCGCGATCGCCTCGAAGTCCCGATCGTAATGCAGCAGGACGGGCCCGCTCGCTGCGAAGGCGCCGCCGCCGGGGCGGTGCCACCGCCGGTATCTCCTCCCGTCCATGCCGGGAACGCCCGGGGCCGCCCCGCGGAGGGCCCGGAGACGACGAAGGCGGCGGCCCCGGGGAGGGGCCGCCGCCGTGCGTCTTGGGGCGGGGGAGTCCTTAGCGCTCCCCGTCGGAAGTGGCCGGGGTCTCCTGGAGTCGGCCGGTCTCGTCCTGGATGTCCGCGGCGATCTTGCGGATCTCCTCATCGTGCTTGCGCATGTGGTGCGCGCAGAAGAGCAGTTCGCCGCCGGAGTTGAGCAGCACGCGGACGTAGGCCTGCGCACCACAGCGGTCGCAACGGTCAGCAGCCGTCAGCGGCTGGGTGGGGGCAAGGGTTCCAGTCACTTCGCCTTCCTCAATGCTCGGCGCCAGTCGCTCAGCACAACATCTAACCGGACCAGGACGTTCCCAACCAGTCCTGATGTACGCCGACAGCGGAATCAGGGCCGGGCCGGAGCCGGCCGCCCGGGGGAGCGGCGGGCGCGACACGCCGGAAACCACAAGGGAGGAGGGCCCGGATGGGCGTTCCGGGGAGGTGGTAGTGTCGCTGGGGTTCGGCCGTCGGCCGGACCCGCGAAGGAGCGCGGGCCCCGCATCGGAGCGGAGCCGGGCCGCGACGCGGTGCAGCGGGTGGAGCGGCACGGCCGCCGTCCGCCACAGAGGATGTCCCCGGGCGCGGTTAGGCTGGGCCGGGCCCCGCGATCCGGTGCCCCGCGGCGCCGCGGTCCGCACCGGCGGACCCGCGCGGCGAACGCGTACGCCGGCGCTCCGCGCACGCAGCCGAGCGGCTTCGCGGCGCGCCCTGTCCAACGAATGCAGGAGACGTCCAGGTGACCGCCCTTACCGCAGCCGTTCACGAGCCCGAGGACTACTCCGCGCGGCATCTCTCGGTCTTGGAAGGACTGGAGGCGGTCCGCAAGCGTCCCGGGATGTACATCGGGTCGACGGACAGCCGCGGCCTCACCCACTGCATGTGGGAGATCATCGACAACTCCGTCGACGAGGCCCTCGGCGGCTTCTGCACCCGCGTCGACGTGGTGCTGCACGCCGACGGCTCGGTGGAGGTGCGCGACGACGGCCGCGGCATCCCGGTCGACGCCGAGCCCAAGTCCGGCCTGACCGGCGTCGAGCTGGTCATGACCAAGCTGCACGCCGGCGGCAAGTTCGGCTCCGGCTCCTACACCGCCTCCGGCGGTCTGCACGGCGTCGGCGCCTCGGTGGTCAACGCGCTCTCCGCCCGGCTCGACGTCGAGGTCGACCGGGGCGGCCGCACCCACGCGATGAGCTTCCGCCGGGGCATCCCCGGCCGGTTCGCCGACGCCGGCCCCGACGCCGCCTTCACCCCCGGGTCCGGGCTGGACCAGCGCGGCAAGATCGCCAAGAAGGCCACCGGCACCCGGGTCCGGTTCTGGGCCGACCGGCAGATCTTCCTGAAGGAGGCCGACATCGCGCGCGAGTCGCTGCTGGAGCGCGCGCGCCAGACCGCCTTCCTCATCCCGGGCCTGACCATCGCGGTGCGCGACGAGCGCACCGAGGGCGAGCCGCCCTACACCGAGGAGTTCCACTTCGACGGCGGCATCGGGGAGTTCTGCTCCTTCCTCGCCGCCGACGAGGCGATCAGCCCGGTGCTGCGGTTCCAGGGCAGCGGCACCTTCAACGAGACCGTCCCGGTGCTGGACGAGATGGGGCACATGACCCCCACCGACGTCGCGCGCGACCTCGACGTCGACGTCGCGCTGCGCTGGGGGAGCGGCTACGAGAGCACGGTGCGCTCGTTCGTGAACGTGATCGCCACCCCCAAGGGCGGCACGCACATCACCGGGTTCGAGCGGGCCCTGGTCCGGGTGGTCAACGACCAGCTGCGCGCCACCAAGCTGCTCAAGGCCAGCGACGACGCGGTCACCAAGGAGGACGTCCTCGAAGGGCTCACCGCGGTGGTCACGGTGCGGCTGCCCGAGCCGCAGTTCGAGGGCCAGACCAAGGAGATCCTGGGCACCTCCGCGGCCTCGCGGATCGTCTCCGCGGTGGTCGGCAATCAGCTGCGCGAGTTCCTCTCCTCCACCAAGCGGGCGGAGAAGCAGCAGGCCCGCACCGTGCTGGAGAAGATCGCCAACGCGGCCAAGGCGCGGCTGGCCGCCCGCCAGCAGCGGGAGACCCAGCGGCGCAAGAACGCCCTGGAGAGCTCGGCCCTCCCGGCGAAGCTGGTGGACTGCCGCAGCGAGGGGCTGGACCGCAGCGAGCTGTTCATCGTCGAGGGGGACTCGGCGCTGGGCACCGCCAAGCTCGCCCGGGACTCGGAGTTCCAGGCGCTGCTGCCGATCCGCGGCAAGATCCTCAACGTGCAGAAGTCGTCGGTCGGCGACATGCTGAAGAACGCCGAGTGCGCGGCGATCCTGCAGGTCATCGGGGCCGGGTCGGGGCGCACCTTCGACCTGGACGCGGCCCGCTACGGCCGGGTCATCCTGATGGCCGACGCGGACGTGGACGGCGCGCACATCCGCTGCCTGCTGCTCACCCTGTTCTACCGGTACATGCGCCCGATGCTGGAGGCCGGCCGGGTCTACGCCGCGGTCCCGCCGCTGCACCGGATCGAGCTGACCAACGTGCGCAAGAAGCGCGGCGCCAAGCCCGAGGACCGCTACATCTACACCTACAGCGACGCCGAGCTGCAGCGCACCCTCCTCGAACTGGAGAAGAAGGGGCGCAGCTGGAAGGAGCCGGTGCAGCGGTACAAGGGCCTGGGCGAGATGGACGCCGACCAGCTCGCGGAGACCACCATGGACCCGCGCCACCGCACGCTGCGCCGGATCCGGGTGGACCACGCCGAGGAGGCCGCCAAGGTCTTCGACCTGCTGATGGGCAACGAGGTGGCGCCGCGTCGGCGGTTCATCGCCAACGGCGCCCAGGAGCTCGACCTGGACCGGATCGACACCTGATCCCGCCCGGGGCGGCCGCCGCCCCGGTTCCCCGCACCCCGGGGGCCCGCCGCCCGGCGGGCCCCCGACCCGTTTCCGGGCGGGTTCGGCCGGGGGCGGGCGGTGCGGGCCGCCCCGGGCGCCTCCCGAGTCCGCTCTTCCCGGGCCCGCCCTCCTCCGGGGGCCGGGCCCCGGAAGCGCGTTCCCGGGCCGCCTCCCGTGCCCCGCCCTTCTCCGGCGGCCGGGCCCGGCGCCGTCCGCCGCTCGGCGCGCCGCCGCCCCGACCAGCGGGGACAACGCGCCGTCGTGGTCTATTTTCGGAGGGTGAGGGAGGTGGCCTCGCCTCCGAGTCGGGAGCACGGAGCGGTGGTGCCGGATGAGTCACGGACAGCAGTACCCGGGCGGTCAGGAGGAGCCCGGCCGCAGGCCGGAGGAGGCGGAGGGCCCGGGAGGCCGGGGCGGGCCGGGGACCCCGGCAGGGCCGGAAGGGGCCGGAGGTCCCGGGGCCCCCGGAGAGCCGGGAGCCCCGGGAGAGCCGCCGGCGGGGCCGGGGGCTCCCGGAGGGCCCGAGCGGCCGAAGAGCACCGGAAGGCACGCGGCTCCGGAAGGGGCCGGGCCGGCGGGGCAGGGGCCCCCGCCCGGGCCGATGGGCGGTGAGCCCGGTCCCGGGCCGGCCCACGGGGGCTACGGTCCCCCCGAGGCGGGGCCGCCCGGGTACGGGACGCCGATGGACGAGCCGCCGCCCGGCTACGGCCTGCCCGCGATGGCGCCGCCCGGCGACACCGACGTCGTCGGCCGCCGGGTGGTGCAGTACATCGTGGACGGGTTCCTCTCCTCGCTCCTGCCCTTCCTGGCCTACCTGGCGCTCCTCCCGCTGGCGTTCGCGCCCACCGAGCCGGACGGGTCGCTGCGCAACCCGGTCCTGGCGCTGGTCGCGCTGCTGGTCCTGGTGGTGCTGTGGGTCGTCGTCTACGTCGGCTACTGGGTGGTGTGGCCGGCCAAGGCCGGCGGCCGGACCCTGGGCATGCGGCTGCTCGGGATCAAGGTGGTCCGGGCCGAGGGCGGCGAGCCGAGCATGGCCCAGCACTTCGTCCGGTGGATCCTGCTGCTCGCGGACGGGCTCTTCGCCGGCCTGGTCGGCCTGATCGTCATCCTGGTCTCCGACCGCCGGCAGCGGATCGGCGACATGGCCGCCGGGACCCTGGTGGTGCGGGACTGACCCGCCCCGGGGCCGGGGTCAGCGCTTCTCCGGCGGGGACCACTCGCCGGAGGCCAGGAAGCGCTCCAGGGCGGCGGTGTAGGGCGCGGTGTCCATGCCCTGGGCCGCCACCCAGGCGTCGTCGTAGTAGCTGTGCCGGTAGCGGTCGCCGCCGTCGCAGATCAGCGTGACCACGCTGCCGCGGGTCCCGTCGGCGAGCATCCGGGCGATGAGCCGCCAGACGCCCCACAGGTTGGTGCCGGTCGACCCGCCGGCGCACAGCCCGGTGACCGACTCCAGGTGGCGCATGGCGGCGATGCTCGCCGCGTCGGGCACCGGCAGCATCAGGTCGATGACGTCGGGCACGAAGCTCGGCTCGATCCGCGGGCGGCCGATCCCCTCGATCCGGGACGGCATGCCGGTGGCGTAGTCCCGGGCCCCGGTCACCCAGCCGGGGAAGAAGGCGGAGTTCTCCGGGTCGACCACGGCCAGCCGGGTGTGGTGCCGCCGGTAGCGCAGGTAGCGCCCGATGGTGGCGGAGGTGCCGCCGGTCCCGGCGCCCACCACGATCCACTCCGGGATGGGGTGCCGCTCCATGGCCAGCTGCTCGAAGACCGACTCGGCGATGTTGTTGTTGCCGCGCCAGTCGGTGGCCCGCTCCGCATAGGTGAACTGGTCCATGTAGTGGCCGCCGGTCTCCGCGGCCAGCCGCTCGGCCTCGGTGTAGATCTCCGGCGGCCGGTCGACGAAGTGGCACCGGCCGCCGTACCGCTCGATCAGCGCGATCTTCTCCGGGCTGGTGGAGCGGGGCACCACGGTGATGAAGTCCAGCCCGACCAGCCGGGCGAAGTAGGCCTCGGAGACCGCGGTGGAACCGGAGCTGGCCTCCACGATCGTGGTGCCCTCCCGGATCCAGCCGTTGGACAGCCCGTAGAGGAAGAGCGACCGGGCCAGCCGGTGCTTGAGGCTGCCGGTGGGGTGCACCGACTCGTCCTTCAGGTACAGGTCGATGCCCCAGGACTCGGGCAGCGGGAAGACGTGCAGGTGGGTGTCGGCCGACCGGTTGGCGTCGGCGACCACCTTGCGGACGGCCTCGTCGACCCAGGCCCGGGTGCGCGAGCAGGAGCGGTCGACGGGGTCGCCGAGCGGTTCGAAGGACTCTGCCATGTCCGGCAGGCTATCCGGCCGCCCGTACCGCGCACGACCGCCCCCACCAGGGGCGCCACCCGGCGCCGGGGCGGTGGGCGTCCGCCTGCGGCGGGGGAGCGGGAACGGCCGAGGCCCCGGTCCTCAGCGGAGGAGCGGGGCCTTGGGGCGGTCGTGCGGCCGGGGTCAGTCCAGGGAGCCGCCGCTCATCGCGGCGTGCATCCTGCGGTGCGGAGCGGCCTCCTCGTCGCGGTTCTGCCGCTCCAGCGCGCGGGCCAGGGCGATGTGCGCCCAGCTGTCGCAGGGGTCGAGCTCGATCAGGCGGCGGAAGGCCCACTCCGCCTTGCCGAGCTGGGCGGAGTGGAAGTAGGCGCGGCCGAGCAGCTCCAGGATGGAGCGGCTCTCCGGTTCGCGGTCGGACAGCGGCTCCAGCACTCGGGCCGCCGCTATCGGGTCTCCCAGGTCGAAGTAGGACCGGCCGACGGCGAAGGTCTCGTAGGTGGAAGCCTGCATCAGCGCCCCTCTCCTCGGGTGGTACGCCGTTACAGGCGTGCCAACCGCCGCCGCCGGCCTGCTATTCCCGGCCGGGGCGGAGCGGCGGGGTCCGGGCGGGCCCGGTGCGGCCGCTAGGCGTCGATCATCTCCAGCCTGCCGGTGTCCACGTCGTACAGGGCGCCCGCCACCGGCAGCCCGTCGGGCAGCAGCGGGTGGTGGCGGATCCGCTCCAGGTCGTGCCGGAGCGCGCCGAGCTGGTCGTCGTCGGTGTGGAACTCCAGGCTGCGCGTGTCCACGCCGTACCGGTCCCGGATCAGGTCGTGCACCTCGTCGTCGCCGGAGACCGAGGCCATCTTGCACTTGGTGTGCGGCATGACCAGCACCCGCTCCACCCCGAGCAGGTAGACCGCGAGCACCAGGGTGCGCAGGGTGTCGTCGGTGACCCGGGCGCCGGCGTTGCGCAGGATCTTGGCGTCGCCCGGCTGGAGGCCCAGCATGTCCAGCGGTTCGAGGCGGGAGTCCATGCAGGTGACCAGGCCTATGCCGCGGGCGGCGACCGGTTCCAGGCCGGCCAGCCGGAACGACTCGGCGTAGTCGGCGTTGGCGCTGAGCACATCGTCGAATGCGCTGCTCACTGGGTTCTCCTCAGGGTCGTGCGGGCGGTCCGCCGCAGGGCGCCGGCCCCGCCGGCCTGCCCGGCGGGCGGGGCGGGCGGGGGCGCGCCGCGGCGGGCCGATGGCGCGCGGCCCGGGGAGGCGCGGCCTCCCCGGGCCGGGGCCGCTAATCGGCGGTGCCGAGAAGGCCGGTGTCGTGCTGCCCGGTGCCGATGGAGGCGATCGCCCGGGGCTGCGGCTCGCCCGAGCCGTCCCGGCGCGGGTCCATGTCGGGCAGGCGGACCGGGCCGCCGTCGGCGCGGAAGGCCCGCGCGGGCGCCCGGCCGACCCAGGCGAACACCAGGCCGTCCTCGCCCTTGAGCAGGCGGTGGCAGCGTACGCCGCCGGTGGCCCGGCCCTTGGCGGGGTAGGCCTCGATCGGGGTGACCTTCGCCGATCCGCCCTCGGCGGGCAGCAGGGCGTCCTCGGGGGTGGCCGCGGACATGGTCACCAGGACCGAGTCCTCGGGCACCGAGACCGCGCCGAACCACAGCACCCGGGCGCCCTCGGCGAGCTTCACGCCGGCCACGCCGCCGGCCGGTCGCCCCTGCTCGCGGACGGCGGAGGCGGAGAAGCGCAGCAGCTGCGCGGTGGAGGTGACGAAGACGAGGTCCTCCTCGCCGGTGGCCAGCTGGGTCGCGCCGACCAGGCGGTCGCCGTCCTTGAGCGCGATGATCTCGTGGTCGTCCCGGTTGGCCGGGTAGTCCCGCACCACCCGCTTGACCACGCCCTGCTCGGTGCCGAGGGCCAGGCCGGGGCCCTCTCCGTCCACCGCGGCGAGCGCGATCACCTTCTCGTCCTCGGCGAGGTCGACGAACTCCTCCACCGGCAGCCCGGAGGCCAGCGGCGGGGCCTCCTCCCCGGAGTCGGGGAGTTCGGGGAGCTCCACCACCGGCACCCGGACGACCCGGCCGAGGTCGGTGACCAGGCCGACGCCGCCCTTGCTGCGCGCGGGCAGCGCGGCGGCGACCGCGTCGTGCTTGGTGCGCAGCCCCTCGTAGACGCGCGGGACCGCGGCGCCCTTGCTCCGGCCGAGCATGCCGTCCGAGCCGAGCAGCACGTTGCACGGCACGTCGTCCAGCTCCAGCGGGACGGCGGCGGTGCGCGCGGCCCCGTCGCTCTCCAGCAGGGTGGTGCGGCGCGGGGTGCCGTACTTCTTGGCGACCTCGGCGAGCTCCTTGGAGACCAGCCGGCGCAGCTTGGCGTCGGACTCCAGCACCGAGGTGAGCTCCTCGATCTCCTTCTTCAGCTGGTCGGCCTCGCTCTGCAGCTCCAGCCGGTCGTACCGGGTGAGCCGGCGCAGCGGGGTGTCCAGGATGTAGCGGGCCTGGACGTCGGAGAGCGCGTAGGCCTCCATCAGCCGCTCCCGGGCCTGCGCGGTGTCGTCGGAGTCCCGGATGAGCGCGATGACGTCGTCGATGTTGAGCAGCGCGACGAGCAGGCCGTCGATCAGGTGCACCCGGTCCAGCCGCTTGCTCCGCCGGTGCTCGCTGCGCCGCCGCACCACGTCCAGCCGGTGGTCGACGAAGACCTGGAGCAGCTCGCGCAGGCCCAGCGTCTGCGGCTGGCCGTCCACCAGCGCGACGTTGTTGATGCCGAAGGACTCCTCCATCGGGGTGAGCCGGTACAGCTCGGCCAGCACGCCCTCGGGGTTGAAGCCGTTCTTCAGCTCGATGACCAGCCGCAGGCCCTGGTTGCGGTCGGTGAGGTCCTTGAGGTCGGAGATGCCCTGCAGCTTCTTGGACTGCACCAGCTCCTTGATCCGGCCGACCACCTTCTCCGGCCCCACGCTGTAGGGCAGCTCGGTGACGACGATGCCGGTGCGGCGCGGCGAGACCTTCTCGATGGAGACCGTGGCGCGGGTGCGGAAGGTGCCGCGGCCCTTGGCGTAGGCGTCGCGGATCCCGTCCAGGCCGACGACGGTGCCGCCGGTCGGCAGGTCGGGGCCGGGCACGAACTCCATCAGCTTCTCGAGGTCGGCGTCGGGGTGCGCGATCAGGTGCCGCGCGGCCGCGACGACCTCGCCGAGGTTGTGCGGGGCCATGTTGGTGGCCATCCCCACCGCGATCCCCGACGCGCCGTTCACCAGCAGGTTGGGGAAGGCGGCCGGGAGCACCTCCGGTTCCGTCTCCTGGCCGTCGTAGTTCGGCCGGAAGTCGACGACGTCCTCGTCGATGGAGGTGACCAGCAGCTCGGCGGCCCGGTCCATGCGGGCCTCGGTGTAGCGCATGGCGGCCGGGGCGTCGTCGCCGCCCAGCGAGCCGAAGTTGCCGTGCCCGTCGACCAGCGGGACCCGCATGGCGAAGGACTGGCTCATCCGGACCATGGCGTCGTAGATGGCGGCGTCGCCGTGCGGGTGCAGCTTGCCCATGACCTCGCCGACGACGCGGGCGCACTTGACGTGCCCGCGGTCGGGGCGGAGCCCCATCTCGTTCATCTGGTAGAGGATGCGCCGCTGCACCGGCTTCATGCCGTCGCGGGCATCGGGCAGGGCGCGCTGGTAGATCACCGAGTAGGCGTACTCCAGGAAGCTGCCCCGCATTTCCTCCGAGACGTCGATGTCGATGATCTTCTCGGCGAGTTCCTCGGAAGGCGGAGACGGAGACGTTGAACGGGCCATGCCGCCAATTCTGGCCCCACGTACCGACCATCGCGAACCAGGCGCCCCCCGTTCGGCCCGCGTCCGGGGCGAGGCCGATGGGGAGAGGGGCGCAGATCACCCGTTAGGGTTCCGTTAATACGACGTATACGGCGCGCTCGCGGCGTTCGTGCGCAGTCGGGCGGCGCCGAGGCCGACTACTCTGCGTGAAGCGCGTCCGGTGCCCGCCCGGGGCGGCCGGACCCGGGGGGCGAGGAACGGGGGCGGTGGATCTGGTGAGAACAACCACGCTTCGAACGGGAATGGGGAAGGGGGTCCAGGCGACTCGGGCGGCGTTATTCCTGGTAATCCAGCGGAATTACCGATCGTAACGCTTCCGTATCGTGGAAAGATGCGAGGGCATGGTACGCCCATTCACCGCGCTGTCAAGGCGGGGGGACGAATCGCCGCTAACCTGGATGGCGCTCGACCGTCCGTCGCCCCAGCCGGAGGCGATGCGCCCCGTCTCTTCCACCGCCGTCGCCGATAACGAGCCCTATGCTGCTGCCTGTCATCCTCGCGCTGCACGCCGCGACCGCGGTGCTGCTGCCGCCCCTGGTCCGCCTCCTGGGCGCCCGGGCCTTCCTCGTCGCGAGCCTGCCCCCCGCGCTGTCCGCGGTGTGGGCCCTGAGCCGGTCCCCCGGGATCGCCGCAGGGGAGCCCGCCGAGGCATCGGTCCCCTGGGTGCCCGCCCTCGACATCACCCTCGACTTCCGCGTCGACGCCCTCTCCCTGGCCATGGTGCTGCTGGTGAGCGGGGTCGGAGCGGTCATCTTCTGCTACAGCGCCGCCTACTTCCGCAGCGACCAGGCCGGCCTCGCCCGGCTCACCTCGGTCATGGTGCTGTTCGCCGGGGCGATGCTCGGCGTGGTCACCGCCGACAACCTGTTCGCGCTGTACGTGTTCTGGGAGCTGACCTCGGTCACCTCCTTCCTGCTCGTCGGCTTCGACCAGCGCAAGGACGCGGCGGGGCGCGCCGCGCTCCAGGCGCTGATCACCACCGCGGGCGCCGGCCTGTTCATGCTGATCGGGTTCATCCTGCTCGGCCAGGCCGGCGGCACCTACCGGATCTCCGAACTGGTCGCCGACCCGCCGGTGGACTCCCCGCTGCTCCCGGTCGCGCTGGTGCTCGTGCTGATCGGCGCCTTCGCCAAGTCGGCCCAGGCCCCGTTCCACTACTGGCTGCCCGGGGCGATGGTCGCGCCCACCCCGGTCAGCGCCTACCTGCACGCCGCCGCGATGGTCAAGGGCGGCGTCTACCTGATCGCCCGGCTCGCCCCCGGCTTCGCCGACGCCGACCCGTGGCGGGTCCTGGTGCTCGCCTTCGGCCTGGCCACCATGGTCATCGGCGGCTGGAGCGCACTGCGCCAGACCGACCTGAAGCTGCTGGTCGCGCACGGCACCGTCAGCCAGCTCGGCTTCCTGTGCCTGCTGGCCGGCGCGGGAACGCACACCGCGGCGGTGGCCGCGATCGGCGCGCTGCTCGCGCACGGCTTCTTCAAGTCCACCCTGTTCCTGGTGGTCGGCGTGGTCGACCACCAGGCCGGCACCCGGGACATCCGGCGGCTGAACGGGCTGTGGCGGTCGCTGCCGGTGACGGCCGCCGCCGCCGGACTGGCCGCGGCCTCCATGGCGGGCCTGCCGCCGCTGCTCGGCTTCATCGGCAAGGAGGCCGCCCTGGAGGCGTTCCTCCCCGGGCACAGCCCGGAGCTCCCGCCGCTCGCCGCCGGGCTGGAACTGGCCGGGCTGGTCCTGGCCTCGGTGCTCACCTTCGCCTACAGCGCCCGGTTCTGGTGGGGCGCGTTCGGCGACAAGCGCGCCGCCGAGACCGACATCGAGCCGGTCCCCGGAACGGACGCCGGCGGGGAGGACGGCGCGGAGCCCCGTATTCCGCGCACCCGGGCCACCCCGCCCTCGGCGGTCTTCCTCGCCGCCCCGGTGCTGCTCTCGCTCTGCGGCCTGGTGCTCGGCTCGCTGCCGGGCCCGGCCGACGCCATCGCCGCGGCCTACGCCGCCCCCTACTCCGACCACGGCAAGCCCTACCACCTGGCGCTGTGGCACGGGCTGAGCACGCCGCTGCTGCTCACCGCGGTGGTCATCGCGGCCGGCGCGGCGCTGTTCCGGTGGCGGGAGGCGTTCGCCCGGCTCCAGGGCCGCGCCCCCCGGGTGATCTCCGCGGAGATGGGCTACCACCTGTTCCTGCACGGCACCTACGCGATCGCGCTGAGCGTCACCCGGCGGCTGCAGACCGGCTCGCTCCCCGCCTACCTGGGCATCATCCTGGCCACCATGCTCGCCCTGCCGGGCGTGCGGCTGGTCACCGCCCTGGCCACCGGGGAGGTGGCGGTGCCCTCCGGCGGCGACGGGCTGCGGCTGTGGGACACCCCGCTGGAGGGGGTGGTCGCCGCGGTGATCGCGGTCACCGCGATCGCCGCGCTGCGCGAGCACCGCCGGTTCCCCGCGCTGATCCTGCTCAGCGCCACCGGCTTCGGCATCGCCGGGCTGTTCGTCCTGCACGGCGCCCCGGACCTGGCGCTCACCCTGATCCTGGTGGAGACGCTCACCACGATCATCCTGGTGTTCGTGCTCCGCCGGCTGCCCGCCACCTTCTCGGTGCGCGCGCCCGGCTGGCCCAAGCGCTGGATGGTGGTGCTGTCCGTCGCGGCCGGCGCCTTCATCTCGGTCTCGCTGTGGCTGATGGCCGCGGCCCGCACCGCCGAGCCGATCTCGCTCGGCTACGAGGCCGCCGCCGAGCAGGCCGGCGGCCGCAACCTGGTCAACACGATCCTCGCCGACTTCCGCGCGCTGGACACCTTCGGCGAGATCGTGGTGCTGCTCACCGCGGCGGTCGCGGTCGCCTCCCTGGTGCTGCTCAACCGGCGGCACCGCGTGGTGGACGAGCCCTCGGCCGACGAGGAGCAGATCGAAGAGGAAGGGAGCCGACGATGAGACCCCCGCAGAGCGGAGCGGTTCCCGGAGCGGGCGAGGAGCGCCGGCCCACCCCGCCGGAGGGCTGGGAGGCCCCCCGGGAGCGGTGGCTGAGCACCGTCGTCAGCCCGGCGTTCGGACCGCGGTCGGTGCTGCTGGAGGTGGTGGTCCGACTGCTCATCCCCTCCATCCTGGTCTTCTCGGTGTTCCTGCTGGTCTCCGGGCACGACCGGCCCGGCGGCGGGTTCGCCGGCGGGCTGGTGGCCAGCATGGCGTTCGTCCTCCGCTACATCGCCGGCGGCCGGCACGAGCTGGCCGTGGGCATGCCGCTGAAGCCGAACACGCTGCTCGCGGCCGGGCTGCTGCTGGCCGCGGTGATGGCGGGCCTGCCGCTGATCGGCGGCGCCCCGCTGCTGGACGTCTTCTACCGCACCTTCGAGCTGCCGCTGTTCGGCGAGGTCAAGGTCGCCAGCTATCTGTTCTTCGAAGCGGGGGTGTTCCTGATCGTCGTCGGGCTCGTGCTGTCCGTCGTGGCCGCCCTGGGCGCCCGGATGGAGGCCGAGGAGGAGGAAGCGCGCGCGGGGCACCGCCGTCGCCGCCGCGCCCGGAGCGGGGGAGGAGAGCGATGAGCGGAGCCCCCAGCCTCCTGCTGGTCCTCGCCGTCGGAGTGCTCTACTCCTGCGGCTTCTACCTGATGCTGCAGCGCTCGCTGATGCGCGCGGTCTTCGGCATCCTGCTGCTCGGCCACGCCGCCAACGTGTCGCTGATGCTCACCGACCGGGCCATCACCCTGCCGCCGCTGCTCGGCGGTCCCGAAGGCGTGCTCTCCGACCCGCTGCCCCAGGCCATGGCGCTCACCGCGATCGTCATCACCTTCGGCGTGACCACCTTCCTGCTCGCCCTGGCCTACCGGGTCTGGCTGGGCGACGGCAACGACGAGGTCCCCGACGACCTCGAGGACCGCCGGATCGGCCGGCTGCAGGAACCGGAGGACTCCGCGTGAACCTCCTCCTCGCCGTACCGTTCCTGGTCCCGCTGCTCGGGGCCGCGCTCACCCTGCCGATGCGCCGGGCCCCCCGCACCCAGCAGGTGGTCAGCGCGCTGACCCTGGCCATCGTGGTCGCCGCCGCGGCCGCCCTGGTCCGGCGGACCGCCGATGGGGACGTCATCACCAGCCAGGCCGGCGGCTGGCCGGCGCCGCTCGGGATCACCATCGCGGTGGACCCGCTCTCCGCGCTGCTGCTGCTGGTCTCCTCGGTGGTGCTGCTGGTGGTGCTGCTCTACGCGATCGGCCAGGACATCGCCGGGCTCAGCCGGGCCATGCCGATGGTCTTCCACCCCATCTACCTGGTGCTGACCGCCGGGGTGTGCCTCAGCTTCATCGCCGGCGACCTGTTCAACCTGTTCGTCGGCTTCGAGATCATGCTGACCGCCAGCTACGCGCTGATCACCCAGGCGCCCACCCGGGCCCGGGTCCGGGCCAGCATGATCTACACGATGGTCAGCCTGACCTCCTCGATCCTGTTCCTCACCGGGATCGCCCTGGTCTACGCCCTGACCGGCACCGTCAACCTGGCCGACATCGCGGTCAAGCTCGGCGATGCGCCCCCGCCGCTGCGGATGGTGCTGGCGCTGCTCTTCCTGGTGGTGTTCGGGATCAAGGCGGCCATCGTGCCGATGCACTTCTGGCTGCCGGACAGCTACCCGGTCGCCATCACCCGCATCTCCGCGATCTTCGCGGCGCTGCTCACCAAGGTCGCGGTGTACGCGATCATCCGGACCCAGACGCTGCTGTTCTCCCGGGACGACGTCTCCGGCGTGCTGCTGTGGATGGCCATCGCCACCATGATCGTCGGCATCCTCGGCGCGCTGGTGCAGGACGACATCAACCGGATCATGTCCTTCGCGCTGGTCAGCCACATCGGCTTCATGCTGTTCGGGCTGGGCGTCGGGACCGTCGCCGGGCTCGCCGGGGCCATCGTCTACCTGGTCCACCACATCGTGGTGCAGGCCTCGCTGTTCCTGGTGAACGGTTTGATCCGGCAGTTCGTCGGGCACACCTCGCTGCGCGCGATCCGCGGGCTGATGGCGGTCTCGCCGGTGCTGGCGCTGCTCTTCTTCCTCCCCGCGATGAGCCTGGCCGGGCTGCCCCCGATGTCGGGCTTCGTGGCCAAGGCGGCGCTGTTCACCGCCGGCGCCGACGCCGGCGGGTGGCTGCTGTACACCGGCATCGCCGCGGGCGTGGCCACCAGCCTGCTGACCCTGATGGCGATCTTCCGGATCTGGGTCCGCGGGTTCTGGGGCGAACCGCTGGAGGACATGATCGAGGCCCGGGACCAGCTGCGCAGCCAGGGCATGAGCGGCGGGCGGCTGCTGATGACGAGCTCCACCGCCGCGATGGTGGCGATCGGGCTGGCGCTGGCCGCCGCGGCCGGGCCGCTGACCGACTTCGCCTTCACCGCGGCCGAGGACCTGCTCGGCGGCGGCGCCTACATCGAGTCCGTACTGACCGGAGGGGAGTCATGAGCGCCTACCGCGCACCCGCGCTGCGCCTGCTCGGCAGGCTGCCGACCGTGCTCTGGCTGACGGTGATGTGGGCCGTCCTGTGGGGCGACTTCAGCCCCGGGACCCTGGTGGCCGGCGCCATGGTCGGCGCCGGCTGCTACGCCGCGGCCAAGCTGCCGCACCTGCCGGTCCGGCTGCGCTTCCGCCCGCTGCGGGTGGCCGGGCTGGTCGGGCACATCGCGCTCGACCTGCTGCTGTCCAGCGTGCACATGGCCTACCACACGCTGCTGCACCCGGCCCGGGTGCGCGGCGCGATCGTCGCGGTGCCGCTGCGCACCGACTCCGACCTGCTGATGGCCATGGTCAGCGCCGGGCTCTCGCTGGTCACCGGCAGCCAGACGATCGAACTGGACCGGGAGGGCGGGGTGATCTACGTGCACGGCATCCCCATCCACGACGAGTCCGACGTGCCGAAGCTGCGCCGCTCGGTGCTGCGCACCGAGGAGATGTACGTGCGGGCCTTCGGCACCCGCGATGACATCGCCCAGTTCGAGGCGGCCGAGCGGGAGCTGGCCGGCGCGGGCGCGGCGGCCGAGGAGGAGCGGTGAACGTACTGGACTACGCGATGGCCGCGACCGCGGCGATGCTCTCGGTCTCCGCCGGGCTGGCGCTGTACCGGCTGGTCCGTGGGCCGTCGGTGCTGGACCGCACCGTCTCGCTGAGCACGGTCTCGGTGCTGCTGGTCAGCTTCATCGGGCTGGAGATCGCCTACCGGGGCGACACCGCCTACATCGGGGTGATGGTCAGCATCGCGCTGCTCGGCTTCATCGCCACGCTGACCGCCGCCCGGTTCGCCGAGAGGAGGGCGCATGACCGCGACTGACTGGGCCACCGCCGTGCTGATGCCGCTGGGGGCGCTGTTCGCCCTCACCGGGACCATCGGCATGGTGCGCTTCCCCACCCTGCTCGGCCGGATGCACGCCTCCACCAAGCCGGACACGGTGGCCCTGGTGCTGATCCTGGCCGGGGCCGCCTTCCAGCTGCCCGACCTGCGCTCGGCGCTGCCGCTCGCCCTGGTCGCGGTCTTCCAGTTCATGACGATGCCGGTGCTGGCGCAGACCCTGGGCCGGGTGGCCTACAGCCGCGGCATGGTCGTCTCCGAGCACCTGGTCACCGACGAGCTCGCCGACGACCTGGCCAAGCGCGAGGCCGAGGAGGGCAGGGCCGCCGAGGACCCCCGCCGGGCCGAGGCCCCCTGACCCCCGGTGGCCTTGACGCCGCGGCCCCGTCGGCGCGCATCGGCGGGGCCGCACCGTCGAGGCCGTCGAGGGGGCGGGGAGGGGCGCCTCCCGGCGGCCGTCCACAGGCCGTCCGCCCACAGGCCGCCGGATCCGCGCCGGAAAAGGGGGCGGGCTCTGGTACCAAGGAGGACATGGTGACCTCCGATGCCCCGAACCCCTCCCGCGACGCCATGCGCGAGGCGGCCGAGTCCCACCTGCGCGCCCTGGCGGGCGACTCCGCCCGGCTGCGCGAGGACCAGTGGACGGCCATCCGCGCGCTGGCCGCCGACCGGCGGCGCGCCCTGGTGGTGCAGCGCACCGGGTGGGGCAAGTCGGCGGTGTACTTCGTGGCCACCGCGCTGCGCCGGGCGGAGGGCGCCGGCCCCACGGTGATCATCTCGCCGCTGCTGGCGCTGATGCGCAACCAGATCGCCGCCGCGGAGCGGGCCGGCATCCGCGCCCGCACCATCAACAGCTCCAACCTCACCGACTGGGAGGAGACCTACGCCGACATCGCCGCCGGTGAGGTCGACGTCCTCCTGGTCAGCCCGGAGCGGCTGAACAACCCGGACTTCCGGGACCGGGTGCTGCCCTCGCTGGCCGCCGGCGCGGGCCTGGTCGTCATCGACGAGGCGCACTGCGTCTCCGACTGGGGGCACGACTTCCGCCCCGACTACCGGCGGATCCGCACCCTGCTCCGGGAGCTGCCCGAGGGCGTCCCGGTGCTGGCCACCACCGCCACCGCCAACGAGCGGGTCACCCGGGACGTCGCCGAGCAGCTCGACGCGGACGGCGACGCCCTGGTGCTGCGCGGCCCCCTGGAGCGGGAGAGCCTGCACCTGTCCGTGGTCGACCTGCCGGACGGCTCCTCCCGGTGGAGCTGGCTGGCCCAGCGCCTCGCCGAGCTCCCGGGGTCGGGCATCATCTACACCCTGACCGTCTCCGCCGCCGAGGAGACCGCGGCGTTCCTCGCCGAGAGCGGCTACGAGGTCCGCTCCTACACCGGCCGCACCGAGCCCGAGGAGCGCCGACAGGCCGAGGACGACCTGCTCGGCAACAAGGTCAAGGCGCTGGTCGCCACCAGCGCCCTGGGCATGGGCTTCGACAAGCCCGACCTCGGCTTCGTGGTGCACCTGGGCGCCCCGCAGTCGCCCATCTCCTACTACCAGCAGGTGGGCCGGGCCGGGCGCGGCGTGCACCGGGCCGAGGCGGTCCTGCTCCCCGGGCGCGAGGACCGGGAGATCTGGGCCTACTTCGCCGGGCTGTCCTTCCCGCCGGAGGAGACGGTCCGCCAGACCCTGGGCGCGCTGGAGGCCGCCGGGGAGCCGCTCTCCCTGCCCCGCCTGGAGACCCTGGTCGACCTGGGCCGCACCCGGCTGGAGCAGATGCTGAAGGTGCTCGACGTGGACGGCGCGGTGCGCCGGGTCCGCGGCGGCTGGACCGCCACCGGCCGCCCGTGGAGCTACGACACCGAGCGGTACCGGGCCGTCGCCGAGGCCCGGGAGCGCGAGCAGCGCGCCATGCTCGACTACATCGCGCACCCCGGCTGCCGGATGGAGTTCCTCCGCCGCCAGCTGGACGACCCCGAGGCCGCCCCGTGCGGCCGCTGCGACGGCTGCACCGGCCGCCGGCTCCCCACCGAGGTCGACCCGGAGCGCCGCCGCGCCGCCGCCGCGCACCTGGACCGCCCGGGCGTCCCGGTGGCCGCCCGCAGGCAGTGGCCCACCGGGATGCCCCGGCTCGGCGTCGAGGCGTCCGGGAAGATCCCCGAGTCGCTGCGCGCGGAGGAGGGTCGCGCCCTGGCCCGCTTCACCGACCTGGGCTGGGGCACCGAGCTGCGCGGCCTGCTCGCCCCGGACGCACCGGACGCCCCGGTCGGCGACCGGGTGTTCCGCGCCCTGGTGGACGTGCTCGCCGCCTGGCCCTGGGAGCGGCGCCCGGTCGGCGTGGTGGCGATGCCCTCGGCGACCCGCCCGGTGATGGTCTCCGACCTGGCCTCCCGGATCGCGCAGGTGGGCAGGCTGGCGCCGATCGGGTCGCTGGAGTACGCCGCCCCGGTCGGCCCCCGGCGGCACAACAGCGCCCAGCGGCTCGCCTCGGTCTGGCACGCGCTGACCCTCGGCGACCGGCTCCGCGCCGCGGTGTCCGAGGCGCCCGGCCCGCTGCTGCTCGTCGACGACCACACCGACACCGGGTGGAGCCTCGCCGTCGCGGCCCGCCTGCTCCGCGAGGCCGGAGCCCCCGCGGTCCTGCCGCTTGTCCTGGCCTCCGCCGGCTGAGCCGGCCGGCCCGGCCCGCCGGGGTCAGCCGCCGTTCAGGTCGGGGCGGGCGCCGGGCTGGTGCAGGGCGCGCGCGGCCAGGTGCTGGGCGCGGGCCAGGGCGTCCTTGGGGTGCTTGCCGGTCAGCCAGGGCGGCAGGAAGCCGGCGATGAACGCGTCGCCGGCGCCGATGGACCCGGGGGAGGGCTCGACCGGCTCGGCCGGCACCCGGACGATCTCCTCGCGGCCCTTGGCCGCCCACAGCGCGCCCTCGTCGCCGAGCTTCATCACCACCGCCGGGAACCAGGCGGTGAGCACCTTCGCCGCGGCCTCGGGCTCGTCCCGGCCGGTGAGCACCTCGGCCTGGTCGGGGTTGGCGAACAGCAGCCGGGCGCCGCTGGTCCACTCCAGGAAGTCCTCCGCGCCGGCCCGCTTGAGCGGGGCGTGCGAGCCCCCGTCCACCGAGATGGACATGCCGGACTCGCGGGCCATCCGCAGCGCGGTCCGGGCCGCCCGCCGGGAGCTCTCGTGGATCAGGGTGTAGCCGGAGACGTGCAGGTGGCCGTCGGGGCCGAAGACGTCCCGGGGCAGGTCCTCGGGCTGCAGCCGGGCGTTGGCGCCGCGGTCGCTGAGCATGGTCCGGTCGCCCCGGTGGGTGATCATCACGACGCAGGTGCCGGTCTGGTACTCCGGGTCCATGACCAGGCGGGAGTCGACGTTGTAGCCCATCAGCTCCATCTCGCGGGTCCGGCCGGTGATGTCCGACCCGCGCCGCCCCACGAACGTCGTCTCGGTGCCCTCGTTGGCCAGCCAGGCGGCCACGTTCGCGCCGGAGCCGCCGCCGTAGGTGAGGACCGAGGCAGGGGTGTCGCTGCCGCGCGCGAGCGCGTAGTGCGCCCGGGCCACGGAATCGGTCATCAGGTCACCGATCACGACGACTCGTGCCATTGCGTCTGCCACCACCTTGCGGTCCCGCCATGAAGAGGACTGTTGCGCGCCTCCCGAGCACCCGTCGGCCGCCGCCCCGATCCGGTCGGCCGCGTGGGAGACGGGCATGTCCACAGACGTTAACAGGTCCCGGGGATGCGGTGGGTAACGAAGCGGCACAGGGTGGGACGGGACGGACCGGTCGGACCGGGGCGGCCGCCCGGCGGGGCGCCCGTCCCCCACGGCGCGACCGATCTCGTCTAGGCTCAAACCGTGCAGCCATACCCGAAACACTGGGAAGCCGACGTCGTTCTCACGGACGGCGGGACCGCCCACATTCGGCCGATCACCCCAGAGGACGCCGACCTGCTCCGGGCCTTCCACGCCCGGTTGTCCCCGGAGACGATCTACTTCCGGTTCTTCGCCCCCTACCCGCGCCTCTCCGACCGCGACGTGAAGCGCTTCACCGAGGTCGACTACGACGATCGGGTGGCCCTGATCGCCACCATCTCCGGGGTCATGGTGTCGGTGGTCCGCTACGACAAGATCGGCGACGACGAGGCCGAGGTCGCCTTCGTCGTCGAGGACGCGCACCAGGGCCGCGGCCTCGCCTCGGTGCTGCTGGAGCACATCGGCGCGGCCGCCCGGGAGCGCGGGGTGCGCCGGTTCATCGCCGACGTCCTCCCGGAGAACCGGCGGATGATCAACGTGTTCCGGGAGGCCGGCTACACCGCCCAGCAGACCTTCGACGAGGGCGTCATCCGGCTCACCCTGGACCTGGAGCCCACCGACCACTCCGAGGAGGTCATGCGCGCCCGGGAGCAGCGCGCCGAGTCGCGCTCGATCGCCCGGCTGCTCTTCCCGGAATCGGTCGCGGTCATCGGCGCGAGCCGGACCGCGCACACCATCGGCCAGACCGCGCTGCGCAACCTGCTCGCCGGCGACTTCCAGGGCCCGGTCTTCCCGGTCCACCCCGAGGCGCGCGCGGTGGCCGGAGTCCGCGCCTACCCCAGCGTGCTGGACATCCCCGACCCGGTCGACCTGGCCGTGGTCGCGGTCCGCGCCGACATGGTCACCGAGGTCGTCCAGGAGTGCGCGCAGAAGGGCGTGCACGGCCTGGTCGTGGTCAGCTCCGGGTTCGGCGAGATCGGGCCGGAGGGCAGGATGCGCCAGGAGGAGCTGGTCAGCACCGCGCGCGCGGCCGGCATGCGGGTGGTGGGGCCGAACGGCCTGGGGGTGGCCAACACCGACCCGGCGGTCTCGCTCAACGCCACGCTCTCCCCGTACGTGCCGCCGCGCGGCCCGATCGGGTTCTTCTCCCAGTCCGGCGCGCTGGGCCGGGCCATCCTCCAGCGGGTCAGCGAGCGCGGCATCGGCCTGTCCACCTTCGTCTCGGCGGGCAACCGGGCCGACGTCTCCGGCAACGACCTGATCCAGTACTGGCAGGAGGACCCCGCCACCGAGGTGGTGCTGCAGTACCTGGAGTCGCTGGGCAACCCGCGCAAGTTCACCCGGCTCGCCCGCCGCCTGGCCCAGCACAAGCCGGTCGTGGCGGTGCGCAGCGGCGGCTCCTCGCAGGGCATCCCCACCGGGCACGCGGCCGGCGCGCTGGCGCTGCCCGACTACGCGGTCACCTCCCTGTTCGAGCAGGCCGGCGTGGTGCGGGTGGACGACATCACCCAGATGTTCGACGTCGCCCAGCTCTTCGCCTACCAGCCGCTTCCCTCCGGCCCCCGGGTCGCCATCCTCGGCAACTCCGACTCGCTGGGGCTGCTGGTCAAGGACGCCGCGGTGCGCAGCGGACTCAAGCCGCACGAGCCGGTCGACCTGGGCCCCAAGGCCACCGCGGAGGACTTCGACCGGGCGCTGACCGAGGCGCTCGCCGACGACCGGGTGCACGCGGTCATCGTGGTCTTCATCCCCGCGCTGATCCCGATCTCCGACGACGTCGCCGAGGTGATGCGCTCCAAGGCGGCCTCCTCCGCCAAGCCGATCCTCACCACCTACCTGGGCCACCAGGGGCTGCCCGAGGAGCTCCGCCAGGTCAACGAGAACGGCGAGACCGCCCGCGGCTCCGTCCCCTCCTACCTGGCGCCGGAGGACGCGGTGCGGGCGCTGGCGCACGCCACCCGGTACGCGCTGTGGCGCGGCCGGGACTCGGGCCGCCACCCCGAGCTGCCCGACGTCGACGGGGCGCGCGCCCGGCAGGTGGTCGACGCGGCGCTGGAGCGGATGGAGGCCTCCGGCGGCGAGGGGGAGCAGAGCCCGGTCTGGTTCACCAGCGAGCCGGTGCACAACGAGGAGACGGCGGTGCCCGCGGAGACCACCCGCGAACTCCTCTCCTGCTACGGGATCAAGGTCTGGCGGGACGTCCCGGTCTCCTCCGCGGACGAGGCGGTCGCCGCGGCGGAGGAGCTGGGCTACCCGGTCGTGGTCAAGGCCAACGCCCCCGACCTGCGGCTGCGGGCCGGCGGCAGCGGCATCCGCGCCGACCTGCGCAGCGCGGCCGACGTCAAGGGCGCCTTCGAGGCGCTGCACGGCCGCCTCGGCGACGAGGCGATGCTGGTGGTGCAGCAGATGGTCGTCCCGGGCGTGCCCACGGTGGTGCGGGCCGGCGACAACCCGTCCTTCGGCGCGGTGGTCGGCTTCGGCCTGGCCGACGTCACCGCCGAGCTCCTGGACGACCGGGCGTTCCGGCTGGCGCCGCTGAGCAACACCGACGCGGCCGACCTGGTGCACGCGGTCCGCGCCTCGCCGCTGCTGTTCGGGCTGCCCGCCGGGGCCACCAGCCTGGCCGACCAGCCCGACGTGGAGGCCCTCCAGGACCTGCTGATCCGGGTCTCCCGGCTGGCCGACGCCTTCCCCGAGGTCGGCCACCTCGACCTGGACCCGGTCACGGTCAACGCCGACGGCGCGCACGTCCTCGGCGCCCGGATGTGGCTGCGCCGCCCGCCGGAACCGCGGCCGGACAGCGGTCCGCGCCGACTGCGCGGCACCTCCTTCTAGTACTCCGCACCGCCGGCCCGACGGCGGCCGCAGGAGGCGCCGCTCGGCTCCTCAGCGGATCGGCGGCTCGGGCGCCCCGCCTCCGGCGGGACCGGCCGCGGTGCACCGGGGCCGGCGGCGGGTCCGGACCCGGGACGGTGCACAGGCCTTCCCCCGGTTCCCGCCCGCGGGCCGCCGCGCCGCCCCTTCTCCCATCGGCTTCCGGATCGGCGCTCCGAGGACGGAGAGCGCACCGCCCCGCCCCCGGCCGGTCTCGGCCGGGGGCGGGGCGGTGACGGCGGGGCCGCCGTCCGGCGGGGCGAGCGGAAGGTTGCGCCCCGCCGGACGGTCTCAGAGGCCGCCGGGGGCGCGGGCGGCCGCGCGGCCCGGTCCGCACCGGCCCGCATGCGGCCGGCCGTACGGCCGGTGGTCCCGGCGGCCCCTCAGGCCGGGTCGGGCTGCGGCTCCGGGTCGGGCGGCAGCGGGCCGGGACCAGGTCCCGGACCGGGGCCCGGGCCGGGCGGACCCGGCAGCGGGGGGTCCGGCGGGATCGGGTTCGGCCCCGGCGGAACGGGACCGGGCGGTCCGGGGGGCCCGGGCGGCCCCGGAGGGCCGGGCGGTCCCGGCGGCGGAGGCGGATACGTCGCACACGGCCCCACGGTCCGGGCCGTGCTCCCGGCGCTGCGGAACTCTGTCGCGTCCATGCCCACGCCCCTACCCGCCGAGGGCGCCCGCTACCCATGCCCCGGCCGGCCGCGGCGCCGCCTCCGTCCACAGGGCCGGTGCGATCCGTCGCCGGGAGAGGGCAGGATGGAGGTATGAGGAAAACGCGTGCCGTGCCCACCGACTGGCGTCTGGAGATCGAGCGGAGCGGCTACTACCCCGGCCTCGTGATCGACGCCGTCGCCACCGCCCTCGGCGGCGAGGTCGCAGAGGCCTTCGTCGTCCACCACGAGGCCACGTTCGACCCGGCCATGGAGATGCGGCGGCACATCACCGTGCTGCTGCTGACCCCGACCCGCCTCATCGTCTGCCACACCGACGAGCACCCGGCGGGCGAGGGCGCGGAGCGTCCGCACGCCTCCACCACCACCGACGCGATCGGGCTCGGCAACATCCAGTCGGTCGCGCTCACCCGGGTCGTCGCCGACCCGGCCGAGTACACCCCGGGCACGCTGCCCAGCGAAGTGGTGCTCAGCATCAGCCTCAGCGTGAACTGGGGCGCGATCGCCCACATCGACCTGGAGCCGGCCTCCTGCGCGGACGAGGCCTGCGAGGCCGACCACGGCTACACCGGCGCGGTGACCGCCGAACCGCTGACCCTGCGGGTCAGCCAGGCCGCCGACGGAGCGGACGCCGTGGCCACCGTGATCAACTTCGCCGACGTGCTGTCCGCCGCCACCGCCCGCTGACCGGCGGCGGCCGGCGCCGCGGGCGCCCCCGACCCCTCAGGAGGCCATGTTGACCACCGCCGTTCCGGGCGGCGACGCCCCCTTCGAGGCCCCGCGCTACGGCGCCGGCTCCCTGGCCGACCTGGCCCCCTCGGTGCTCGCCTCGCTCGGGGTCCCCGGCGAGCCGAACGCGCTCGGCCTGCCCCCGGCCCGCCGCGCCTGCGTGCTGCTGATCGACGGGATGGGCTGGGAGCCGCTGCTGGCGGCGCGGGAGCACGCGCCGTTCCTCTCCTCGCTGATCGGCGCCCCGGCCGCGCGGCCCCCGCTCACCGCCGCCTTCCCCACCACCACCGCGACCAGCCTCACCACCTTCGGCACCGGCGCGGCCCCCGGCCACCACGGCATCGTCGGCTACAAGGTCGTCGTCCCCGGCACCGACACCGTGCTCAACCAGCTCCGCTGGGGCGCGGAGGCCGGGGTGGAGCCCGAGGAGTGGCAGCCGCTGACCACCGTCTACCAGCGCGCCGAGCGCGCGGGGGTGGCGACCGGCTACGTCGCCTCCGCCGCCTTCGAGGGGAGCCGGCTCACCCGCGCCACCGCGCGCGGCAGCAGCTACCTGCCCGCGGACGACCTCACCTCGGTCGCCGTGCGGGTCTCCGCGGAGCTGGCGGCGCGGGAGCGCTCGCTGGTCTTCGCCTACCACGCCGACCTGGACTCCTACGGCCACCTGCACGGGGTCGGCTCCGACCACTGGCGCGTCCACCTGGGCCAGGTGGACCGGCTGGCCGAGCAGATCGCCGGCGCGCTGCCGCCCGACACCGCGCTCTACATCACCGCCGACCACGGCATGGTCGACTCCGACCCCGGGCAGCGGGTCGACCTGGAGGCCGACCCCGAGCTCCGGCGCGGCGTGCGGGTGGTCGCGGGCGAGGCGCGGATGCGGCAGGTGTACACCGAGCCCGGCGCGGCCGAGGACGTCCGGTCGGCATGGGCCGAGCGGCTCGGCCCGGCCGCGGCGGTGCTCACCCGGGAGGAGGCGGTCGCCGCCGGCTACTACGGCCCGGCGACCGACGGCGCGGTCCGCGAGCGGATCGGCGACGTGCTGGCCGTCGCCCGGGGCGCCGCCGCCCTGGTCCTGCCCGCGGCGGAGCCGGCCGAGAGCCGCCTGGTCGGCCAGCACGGCTCGCTGACCCCCGCCGAACTGAGCATTCCGCTGCTGGCCGCGACCACCGCGACCTGAGCCGGGGGCGCACCCGGGGCGCCCCTGTCGCCCCGCGCGGCGGTGGCTTAGGGTGGCGGCCGTGGACATCGGTGACCATGCCCCCGACTTCTCGCTGCCCGATCAGCACGGTGAACCGCGCGACCTGGGCGGGCTGCTGGCCGGCGGCCCGCTGGCGCTCTTCTTCTACCCCGCCGCGATGACCCCGGGCTGCACCGCGGAGAGCTGCCGCTTCCGCGACCTCTCGGCGGAGTTCGCCGAACTCGGCGCGCACTGCGCCGGGATCAGCGCCGACCCGGTGGACCGCCAGGCCGCCTTCGACGGGCGGCACGGCTTCGGCTTCCCGCTCCTCTCCGACCCCGACGGGGCCGTCGCGCTGCGCTACGGGGTGCGCCGGACCGCCCCCGGGCTGTCCGCGCTCGCCCCCACCCGCAGGCACACCTTCGTCATCGACACCGACCGCACGGTGCTGCGGGTGGTGCGGAGCGAGATCCGGATGAGCGCGCACGCCGACGGGGCCCTGGAGGCGCTGCGCGCCCGCCGCGCCCGCGGCTGAGCGCCGCGGACGCCGGGGCCCGGCGGCGGCCCGGCACCGAGACGACGGAACGACGACGGAAGACGACGGAAAGGGACGACGCCAGATGGCGGAACCGGACAGCGGGCGACCGCTGGTGCGGCGCGATTCCGACCGCGGAATCGCCACCATCACCCTGGACTCCGAGCACAACCGCAACGCGCTCTCCGCGCGGCTGCGCACGGAGCTGGCCGCGGAGCTCGCCGCGGCGATGGCCGACGACGGCGTGCGCGCCGTGGTGCTCACCGGCGCGGGCCGGGTGTTCTGCGCCGGCGCCGACCTGAAGGAGGTCGGCGAGCAGCTCGCGGGCAAGGAGCCCGACCCGGCCGCGCCCGGCATGGCGGAGATCTTCTCCGCGATCATGGAGGCGCCCAAGCCCGTGGTGGCCAGGCTCAACGGCACCGCGCGGGCCGGGGGGCTCGGCCTGGTCGCCGCCGCCGACATCGCGATCGCCCCGGAGGAGACCGAGTTCGCCTTCTCCGAGGTGCGCATCGGGGTGATCCCGGCGATGATCTCCATCCCGGTCTCGGTGCGGATGACCGACCGGGCCATGACCCGCTACTTCCTCACCGGCGAGGTGTTCGGCGCCCGGGAGGCGGCCGCCTCCGGCCTGCTCACCGCGGCCGTCCCGGCCGGGGAGCTGGACGCCGTGACCGGGCGGGTGCTGGACGGCCTGCGCGCCGCCGCGCCCGGCGCGCTCACCGGCGCCAAGGCCCTGCTCGGCGCGGACGGCGCGGAGGAGCGCGGCAAGGCGTTCGCCCGGATGGCCGAGCTGTCCGCCCGCTACTTCGCGAGCGCGGAGGCCGCCGAAGGGCGGGCCGCGTTCTTCGAGAAACGCAAGCCGGAGTGGGTGCTGTAATGGGAGACGTGACCTACTCCGGAGATACGCGGGTCGGCGGACCCGCCGACACGCGCGACCTGTCCGAACTGACCATCAGCAAGCTCGCGGTCGGGGGCATGGACAACAACGTCTACCTGCTCCGCTGCAAGAGGACCGGCGAGGCGGCGCTGATCGACGCCGCGGACGAGGCCGACCGCATCCTGGACCTGATCGGCGACGACGGACTGGCCCGGGTGATCACCACGCACCGGCACGGCGACCACTGGCAGGCCCTGGCCGAGGTGGTGGGCACCACCGGCGCCCGCACCGTGGCGCACCCGGCCGACGCCGGCGAGCTCCCGGTCTCCGTCGACGACGCGGTGGAGCACGGCGACCGGATCCCGGTCGGCGAGGCGGAGCTGCGGGTCGTCCACCTCCGCGGGCACACACCGGGGTCGATCGCGCTCCGCTACGACGACCCCTCGGGCGCCGTCCACCTGTTCACCGGGGACAGCCTGTTCCCCGGCGGCGTCGGCAAGACCTGGTCCGACGCGGACTTCCGGTCGCTGCTGAGCGACGTGGAGGCGCGCGTCTTCGCCGAACTCGGCGACGACACCTGGGTCTACCCGGGCCACGGCAAGGACACCACCCTCGGCGCCGAGCGCCCGCACCTGGACGAGTGGCGGGCCCGCGGCTGGTGACCACCGGGCGGCCCGCGGCGGCGCACCCCGCCCGGGCCGCCCGCACCCCGCCCCGGCCCCGCCGGGCCCGCGGAGGAACCCCCTGACCGCACTGTCCCCGACGGCGGGACCGGATCAGCCCGGCAGCGGGCGGCGGGCGATGAAGCCCAGGTCGCTCCGGTGGTACCAGGCGAGTTCGGGCTCGCCCTCCAGCCAGCAGAGCCGGACCGGGGCGCCGTCCAGGAGGGCGGGCAGGTCGAGCAGGATCGGGGCCAGGCCCTTCACCTCCACCCCGTTCTCCGGGAACCAGGCGCGCAGCTCCTCGAACCGGGCCTCCAGGCCCTTGAGCTCGGCCCGGCCGCCCAGCCCCGACTCGCCGGAGGCGCGCAGGTCGGCGGCGAGCTCGGCGAGGTCGGCGCGGAGCCCCACCAGCTCCGCGGCGCGCCGCCGGATCTCCGGCATCAGACCGCGGGCCTCCTCCAGGGTGAACACCCGCGGACCGGACGGGGAGGCGTCTTCGGCATCGGAAGTCATGCTCCGACGGTACGCGCTCCGCCGCCGCCTGCGGCGGACGCCGCGGCCGGCCCGGCCCTCAACCGGCGCCCAGGCAGACGAAGCCGTGCGCGGCGAGGTGGTCGGCGACGGCCCGCGCGGGGCCGGCGCCCGCCGCCAGGGCCGCGTGGAAGCGCTCCATCGGACCGCGGATGCAGCCGTCCCGGACCGGGAGCACGCCGGCGACGACGGTGCGCCCGCCGCGCGCGAGCAGCGCCGCCGCCAGCCCCAGCGGGGCGCCCGAGGGGGCCGGCACCGAGCGCCCGGTCCAGCAGGACGACAGCACGGTCAGCCGCGGCGCCCCGGCCAGCAGCTCCACGTCGTAGGCGAGCAGCGGGCCGTCGGCGAAGAGGATCCCGGAGAGCATCGGCGCCTCGGCCGGAACCGAGCCGTGCCCGATCAGGTGGGCGACCGGCGCGCCGGGCAGGCGGCGCAGGACCTCCTCGGCGCCGGCCCGGTCCCCGGTGAGCACCTCGGCCCCGGCGTAGCGGCGCCGCAGCGCGCGCAGCTCCTTCTCCCCGCCGTCCAGCCCGGGGCCGCAGGCGAGCAGCGCCGGGCCGGCGGCCGTCCCGGGGCCCGCGTCGAGCGCCGCCCAGGCGCGCGGGGACGGGGCGAGGCAGACCTCCCGGCCGCGCAGCGAGGGGAGCAGCCCCCACGGCAGCCCCTGCGCGCAGCGCGGGGGGAGGAGGACCAGCGGGCGGTCCCCGACGGCCGCCGCCACCGGGTCCAGCAGCAGCCGGTCCACCGCGGCGGCGCTGCTCGCGGACAGCGCCGCGTCCGGGTCGCCGTCCAGCACGGCGGCCTGCGAGCACGCGGCGAAGAGCAGCTTCGCCACGGCGTCCTCGGCCTCCCCCGGGCCCGGCAGCCGGTGCACCCGCACCTCGCCGCCGGCGACGGTGACCGCGGCGTGCACCCCGCCGCTGCACGCGAAGCCGACGAACGCCCGCTCGCCCAGCCGCTCCAGCAGCGCCCGGGCGGCGCCGCCGGAGGCCCCCGCGCGCCGCCGCGGCCGGCACCGGTGCCACTGCGCGGACAGGCGGAGCCGCTCGGCGCCCGCGAAGCCGGCCCGGGGGCGCGGCCGGGCGCCGCGGAACCGGGCCACCGACCCGGCCCAGGCCCTGCTGGAGCACCCGCCGGAGGGGGCGGCGGAGCCCGCCCGGCCGGTGAACTCCAGCCAGTCGAGGGCCTCCGCTCCGCTCCCCGCCGCCAGCGCCCGGGCCAGGGCGGCCGCGGCGATCTCACGCTCCTGCGGGAAGGCGTGCCCGGCCGGCTCCATGTGCCCGGGGAGCCGCGCGGCCCGCACCGCGTCGAGCAGGCGCAGCGCACCGGAGTGGTCCCCGCGCTCGATCCGCTCCAGCGCGGCGGCGCGGGACCGGGCCGCCCGCCCGCCGTCCGCGGTCGGCGGCAGGTACGGCACGCACCGGGCGGCCGCCCGCAGCGTGTCCGCCCCGAGCACGCCGGTGCGCAGCGGCGCGGCGCGGAAGGGGACGGGGTCGGGCCGGAGCTGGCAGAGGGCGGCCCATTCCACGGTGCGGGCCAGCGCGGACCAGAGCGACTCCGGAGGGAAGGAGCGCCGCAGGCGGCGGGCGAGGTCGCGGGCGGAGGCGTGCTCGCCCCGGCTGAGCCGGTGCCTGGCCGTCAGGAGCAGGGCGGAGGCGGCCTCGGCGCCCTCCGCGCCGCGGCCGGGCGCCGCGGAGGCGAGGCAGTGCGCCGCCTCGTCGGGCATCCCCGCGCCGAGCAGGACGTCGGCCCGGTCCAGGGCGAGCGCCGTGCGGCGGCCTGGGGAGGCGGTCGCCTCGGCGGCGGTGAGGAGTTCCAGGGCGCGCGCGGTGTCCCCGTGCCACCCGGCCAGGCAGGCGAGGTTCTGCAGCACCGCGCCGCGCAGGTAGCCCAGCGCCCGCTGCTCGGCCAGCGCGAGGGCGCGGTGCAGGTCCTCCTCGGCCTCGGCGGGGCGGCCGGCGTAGATGAGCGCCCGGCCCCGGTTGCAGAGCAGGGCGGGCGGGAGGTGCCCTCCGTCGCCGGGGAGGGCGGCCAGGGCGGCGCCGAACTCCCCGGCCGCGGCGGCGAACCGGCCCCGCTGGGCGTGGTCGATCCCGAGGCGGAGCAGGAGCGCCGCCGGCGGGGCCGGCGATCCGCCCGGGTCGGCCAGGCGGGGCCCGGAGAGCCCGGGGCCGCCGTGCCGGGTCCGGATGGCCAGCCGGGACCGGCGCGCCCGCTCCGCGGCGCGGTGCCGGCCCGCCGCCGCGCCGATCGCCGCCGCCCGCCGCAGCGCCCGCTCGGCTCCGGCGGCGTCGCCCTGCTCGTGCAGGCAGAGGCCGAGCAGCCGGGTGGCCTCGGCCCGGGCGGCCGGTCCGGGACGGGAGGCCAGTGTCCGCTCCGCGGTCCGCAGGGCGGCGGCCGGGTCGCGGGCCAGCAGGGCGGCGGAGTCGAAGAGGTCGTCGCTGGGCAGCACCGTCACGGGCAGCACCCTTCGTCCTGATCGGACCAACGGGGGATGAGCGCGGCCCGCTCCGCCGCCCGGCGGAGCGCCCGCACGCCCCTGCTTAACAGCCCCGGCCCGCCCGGCGGGAGGGGCGGCCGCGAATTCCGGCCCGGGCCCGGTCGCGGATCCCGATAAAGCCGGAGATCCCTCCGCCGTCGTGACAAGCCTCCAACCATGCCAACGGGCCACCCGCAACCCCTGCAGAACCCCCTGGAAAAAGCCCCGCGAACGGCTTTCCCCCGTGAAACGGGCCTGTTCGACGCGGTTCGGGCGGTTCCGGTCTCATCCTCCGATCCGGGACCCGCCGCCGGAGCGGGGCGGCCAGGGAAGGGGAGGGAGGGAACGCGGGGCCGCGCTCGACGCGCCCCGCCCGGGCCTTCGCGGCGAGGCGCCGGGCCCGCAGGCGCACGGCGCCGGTGCGGAGCGCCCGGACCCGCCGGCGGTGCGGGCGGCCCTCCCGAAGCTCTGCCCTTCGGCCTCGGCATCGGGACGGCGGCGGCGTCGAGGCCGACGCTCTGCGTCGGCCGGGCCCGTCTGCACGGCGGGAACGTGAGGCCTTCTCGCCGGCGGCCCGCTCGGGTGCCCTGGACGCGTTCCCGGTGCTCTCTGAAGGCCGGTGAGCGGCTTCGGAGCCGCTGCGCGGCGCGCTTCCGTGCGTGGAGGGGCCGCGGACCCGGAAGATCCGCCCCTGAGCGCCCGTTCGGCGCCTCCGGGGAGGGGCGTTCAGGGGGGCCGGGCGGGTCAGGCGGTGACGGGGAGGGGGCGGCCGCCGGTGAGGGCGAGGAGTTCGCCGTGGGTGGTGGGGAAGACGGTGTGCGGGGTGCCCGCGGCGGCCCAGATCCGGGGGTGATCGCGCAGCGCCTCGTCGACCACGGTGAGCAGCGGTTCCGGGTGGCCCACCGGGGCGACGCCGCCGATGGCCTGACCGGTGGCGGAGCGGACCTGCTCGGGGGTGGCGCGCTTCAGGGCGGGCAGGCCGAGGCGGGCGGCCAGCGCTTCGGTGGCCACCCGGTGCCGGCCGCTGGTGAGAACGAGGACCGGGGTCTCCTCCGCCATGAAGACCAGGCTGTTGGCGATCGCGCCGACCTCGCACCCCAGGGCCTCGGCGGCCAGCGCGGCGGTGCGGGCCGAGGCGTCCAGCTCGACCACTCCGCCGGTGATCCCGGCGGCCCGCAGGGCCTCGGCGACGATGCGGCTGCGCTCCGGCAGCTCTTCCGGACCGCGCTCGCGGAGTGCGGTGGGTTCGGGCGTCCGGTCCGCGGCCATGCTGCGGTCTCCTCGGGGTAGGGGGCCGGGGGAGGAAGGATCGTCCGACGAGCCTACTCCCGGTGCGGGCCGGGGGAGGGGCGCGGCGGTGCTCAGACGGTCAGCCAGGGGGTGGCGACCAGGGGGCGGCCGTCCGCGCGGAAGAGGAGCCGGACCGGGCCGCGGGGGACGCCGCGGCTGGCGAAGGCGCCGTCCCGGTCGAGGGGGGCGTCCCGGGCGGAGCCCGGGTTCCGCACCTCCACGGTGCCGGCGCGGGCCGGGGAGAGCCGCCCGACGATGTCCCGGTGCCCCCCGTACCCGGTGACCTCCAGCCGGATCTCCGCCTCCCGGGTGCGGAGCAGCAGGTAGCGGGGGCCGCCGTCCGGGGCGTCCCGAAGGGCGCCCGCGGGGGCCTCCACCGAGTCGCCGACCAGGTCGGCCGTCGGCACCCCGGGGCCGCGTACGGCGAAGACCGCGGCGGCGGCCGCCAGCTCGCCGGCCGGGACGGGCCGGGCCTGCGGCTGCACCGTGCGGAGCCCGGCCATGAACGACTCCAGGTCCGGGTCGTCGGCCGGCTCCGGTTCGCCGGCGGAGGGGCCGCCGGTGGAGGGGGTGCCTGGCCCCGGGGCCTCTCGGCCGGGGGCGCCCGCTTCCGGGGCCTCCGTGTCGGGGCCGTCGGCCGGCTCGGCTCCGTCGGCGGAGGGGGCGCCGGGTGGGGAGTGGGCGTCGGCCGGTTCCGGTTCGCCGGTGGAGGGGGCGCCCGGCCTCGGGACCCTTCCGCCGGGGGCGTCCGCCGGTTCGGGGCCCTCGGCGGCGGCTCCGCCGGTTTCCGGGCCCTCCGGACCGGGGGCCCCGCCGGGGGCGTTCGGGTCGTCCCCCGGGGCGTCGTCCGGAGGGCGCGGGTCACGGTTCACGGCGCGGTGCCCTTTCTCGTTCGTTCGGCGGGTCGTCGGGCGGGGGTCCGCCGTACTCCCCGAAATCCTCGGTGAGCAGCCGCTTCAGCCTGCGGCGGGCGCGCCTGCGGACGGCCTCGACCCGGGACGGGGGCAGCCGGGCGGCCTCGGCGACGACGGCCGCGGGCGCCCGCGGCCAGTGCAGGTCCAGCGCGGCCACGGTGCGGTCGGGGTCGCCCATGGCCGTGATGGCGGCGCGGACCAGGCGGCCCCGCTCCGCGGCGAGGACCACCGCCTCCGGCGTCTCGTGGTCCACCGCGTGCAGCGTGTCCGGGTCGACCGGGGCGAGCCGGGCCGCCATCCGGGCCTGCTTGGCGCAGGCGCTGTGCGCGGTGCGCGCGATCCAGGACCCCACCCGCTCCGGCTCGCGAATCCGGTCCAGGTACTCGGCGAGCCGGCACCAGACCAGCTGGCGGGCGTCGGCGGCGTCCTGGTGCGGCAGCCGGTAGCAGTGCACGATCGCGTCGACCATCAGCGCGTACCGGCGGAGCAGCGCCTCCACCGCGGCCGGATCGCCCGTGCGGGCGCGCTCGACCAGCTCTCCCGGTGAAGGGCCGTCACAGGTCTGGTCACTCACCCGCACCCCAAGTAGACTCGCGGAACCTGCCACACCTGAGGACCACGCTAACCGCAGCGCGCCGACCGCAGGCGGGCATGCCGGATCCGGCCAGGAGCGACCTGGTGCCCGAGTGGCCGATGGGGCACAATGGGCCACGGAGAACTCTCGAACGGACGGCTCCTCCGCGGTGAACGAGGGCGTCGGGGAAGCGCACTCGTTCGTATCAGGAGGTTCGGTGTCCGCACGTGGCGTCTTGTATGTCCACTCCGCGCCCGCGGCGCTGTGCCCACACGTCGAGTGGGCGGTCGCGGGTGTCGTCGGTGTGCCCGTCAAACTCGACTGGGACGACCAGCCGGCCGCCCCGGGGACCCACCGCGCCGAGCTCAACTGGCAGGGCGCGCCCGGGACCTCCGGCGCGATCACCTCTGCCCTCAACGGCTGGCAGCGGCTGCGCTTCGAGGTGACCGAGGAGGCCACCCCGGGCTGCGACGGCGTCCGGTACAGCTACACCCCCGCCCTCGGCATCTTCACCGCGGTCACCAGCGCCTCCGGCGAGGTCCTGGTGCCCGAGGCGCGGCTGCGCAGCGCCATGGAGCGGGCCGCCGCCCAGGAGGTCGACCTGGTCGAGGAGCTGGACCGGCTCACCGGCCGGGTGTGGGACGAGGAGCTGGAGCCGTTCCGCTACGCCGGCGACGGCGCCCCCGTGCGCTGGCTGCACGCCGCGGGCTGAGCACCCCGGTACCCCGGCGCCCCGCCGGGCCCCGGGCGGGCCGCCCCGGCGGTGCCGCGCTCACCGGTGGCCGGCGCACCCGCCCCCGTCCCGCGGAGGGTGCCGGCCGAAGGCGCCCACGCAGGTGAAGACGGCCATGAAGCCGATCGGGACCAGCGGCCAGAAGACGATCAGCTCCTGGGCGATGACGCTGGTGACGCCCCAGATCGCGATGAGCACCACGGAGATCGCGGCGAGGCCGCGCCACGGCTCCAGGCGGCGGCGCCAGGCCTCGGCGCGGAGCCGCGCGGGGTCCGGGGGCGGTTCGGCCCGCTCCGGGTGGAGCACCTCCTCCGGGGGGTCGGGCAGGTCGCGGGTGAGGCCCGCCAGGTCGCCCGAGGTGACCGAGCGCATCGCCAGATCCAGCCGCTCCCGGTACTCCTCCAGGGTCAGCCGGCCCTCCTGCAGGGCGTGGCCCAGGCGCCGCGCGACGACGTCGCGGTCCGCGTCGGAGGCGCGCATCCTCTCCGGGGGAAGCGGTTCGTCGCCCATTCCCGTGTCACCCCCTCGGGTCCGGCAGGGCGGGTTCACCTACGGCTGTCGGAGCTCTCATCCGGCCAGATGGCGGCGGCGACCAGGATCGCGGCCCAGATGCCCAGCGGCACCAGCGGCCAGTAGGGCAGCAGTGCGCCGCCCATGATGCTGGTGACGCCCCAGATCCCGGTCATGATGACCGCGCCGCCGAGCCACCAGCGCCACTCGTCGGTCCACTCCTTCCAGGCCGAGGGGGCCGGTCCCAGCGCGGTGGCGGCGGGACTTTCCGGCTCCTCCCCGACGGCGGGCACGGCCGGGGCCGGCTCGGGGATGTCGGCGGTGAGGGCGGCCAGATCGCCGAGGTGGACGGCGCTCATCGCCGCGTGCAGCCGCTCCTCGTACTCGTCCAGGCGGAGGCGGCCCTCGGCGAGGGCGGTGGCGAGGCGTTCCGCGGTGGCGTCCCGGTCGGCGTCCGAGGCGCGCATGCGTTCCTCAGGGACGCGTTCATCCTCCACCGGGGCCCACCCCCCTCGCACAAGATGATGGGGAGATTCACGATACGCGGGACCGTGCCGAGAGAAAAGGCCGCTGTCCCGCTCCGGCCCCGGCGCGGAGGCGGCACCCGCCCCGATGATCTTGACGCTGCGGCCCTGCCGGAGCGCTCTGAAAGGGGCGCGCCGCCGAGATCACCGCGTCGAGGCTCTAGGAGCAGTTCCCGCTCTTGCCGGAGAGCATCCCGGCGACCAGGACCGCGGCCCAGATGCCCAGCGGGATGAGCGGCCAGAACGGCAGGAACTCGCCGCTGGTGGCGCTGGTGACGCCCCAGATGCCGATCATGATGACCGCGCCGCCGCCCCAGGAGCGCCACTCCTCCAGCCGCCCGTGCCAGAAGGAGGGCCGGGCGGGCGGGGCCATCGCGGAGAGGTCGACCGGGCCCTCGCCGCGGGGCGCGGGGGCGGCGCCGGCGTCCGGCGGCAGGTCGGCGGTGAGCCCCCGCAGGTCGGACGCGGTGACCGCGGACATCGCCGCGTCCAGCCGCTTCTGGTACTCCTCCATGTCGAGGCGGCCGTCGGAGAGCGCGGCGGCCAGGCGCTGCGCCGTCACGTCCCGCTCGGCGTCGGACACGCGCATGTCCCCGCGGTGCTGCGGTTCGGGGTCCATCGGGCGGCCTCCTCGGGATCGGCTCCCCGCCGGGCCGGCGGAGACGCTGCTCACCACCGAGGCTAAGTCCGCCGCGGACGCCGGGCAATGGACCGCCGGGCCGGTCCGGGGTCCTCCGAAAGGAGGACGCCTCGGCCCGGGACGGCTCAACGAGCCCGGTGATCTCGGCGCTGCGGGACGCTTTGATGCCCCCGCAGCGCCGAGATCACCGGGCGGGCCCGCTCCGGGACCGGTGCCAGCGGGCCACCTCGGCGCAGGCCGCCTCGTCGGTGCCGGCGATCAGGCCGCCGCTCTCGTACCCTCCGCGGTGGTCGAACCGGGTGCCGTCCAGCCGGAGCAGCCCCGCCCCGGTCTCCTCCAGGACGAGCTGCGGCGCGGCCACGTCCCAGTCGCGGACCGGGACGTCCTTGACGAAGAGCTGCGCCGCGCCCTCGGCCACCCGGCACAGCTTCAGCCCGATGCTGCCGGACTCCTGGTACTCGCCGAACCCGAAGTGCCGGTAGGCGGCGAGCGCGATGCCGCGCGGCTCCGGGGTGTTGTCGATGAGCGCGCCGGTGCCGACCGGTGCGGGGGAGAGCCGCGGCAGGTGGTCCCCGTTCCGGGTGGCGCCCACGCCGCGCACCGCCGCGTACATCACGTCGTTCTCCGGCGCGTAGATCGCCGCCACCACCGGGGCGCCGCCCTCCATCAGCGCGGCCTGGGTGACGTAGCCGGGGTAGCCGTGCACGAAGCTGGCGGTGCCGTCGATCGGGTCGATCATCCAGTGCACGCCGGGGCGGTCGGAGACCAGCGAGGCGGAGTCCTCCTCGCTGAGCACCGGCACCCCCGGCTCCAGGGCGCGGAGCCGGTCGCTCAGCGCGCCGTGCGCCATCGCGTCCGCCTCCGCCTTGAACTGCGATCCCTCCCAGACGCCGCTGGTCGCGCGGGCGTCGGAGCGCCACTCGCGCAGCAGCACCCCGACCTCCAGCACCGCCCCGGTGAGCGCGGTGGCCAGGGTGTCCGACCGGAGTCTTCGCCGGCTCACGGGGCCGCCTGCGCGATCACCGGCGCCTCGCAGTCCCGGGCGGGGCCGGACCCGGCCGGGGAGATGCCGAACGAGGAGAACCTCTCCTCGTCGATGAACTCGTCGGCCCAGCGGCGGACCATCACGACGCCCTCCCGCCACTCGTCGCGCAGCCGGGGGCCGTCGGCCACGGCCTGGCCCAGCAGCCCGGCGATCTCGTCCACCCCGGCCGCCACGGTCAGCGGCGCGGTGGAGGAGAACCGGGGGTTGATCTCGAAGATCCGCGGTTCGCCGGCGGCGTCCAGGCTGAGCTGGACGTTGAACGGCCCGTCGGCCCGCAGCTCCTCCTGGACGGCCCGGCACACCTCGATCACCCTCCGGTTCCGCCGGGTCACGGCGAACTTGGTGACGCCCCGCTTGAGCACCACCTCCTTGGGCACCACGGCCTGCACCCCGCCGTCCCGCCAGACCACCACGGAGACGGTGAACTCCTGGCCGGGCACGCGCTCCTGGACGATCAGGTCCTCGGAGGCGTAGCCGCTCTCGGTGAGCAGCCCGCCCAGCTCCTCGGGGGAGGTGCACACCGACACCCCCCGGCTGCCCCGGCCGGAGCGCGGCTTGACCACCACCGGCGCCTCCGGCGCGTCGGTCCACTCCGCGGCCAGCGCGGTCTTCGGGACCGGGAGCCCCGCCTCGGCCAGGCGCCGCATCAGCACGTACTTGTCCAGGCAGGTCGCGATGAACTCGGTGCGCGGCAGCAGCACCTGCAGCCCTTCCAGGGCGAGCTCGCTCGCGGCCAGCAGCTCCTCGTCGACCAGGGGGATCAGCGCGACCGCGTTCTCCTTGGCGCAGATGCCGCGGAGTTCGGGAACGAACTCGGGGCTGGTCCCCGGGGGCACCAGATGGCACTCGTCGGCGAGATAGAGGCCCGGCGCGGTGGCGTCGATGTCGGTCGCGATGACCCGGTACCCCAGGCGCCGCAGGTGGATGATGGTGCCGGATGTCGCCGCCGATCCCGCGGTCGTTATCACCACGGTCGGCCGCTCGGAAGACTGTGCAGCGGTCACCGATGAACCTCTCCGCTCGGTATGGGTGTTGTGATCGGCACGGAACCGCGTGGTGTTCGATCGGGACCACGGCGGTTCCTCCTCGCGAAGGGCCGAAGCGGCGGGCCCGGTCCAAAGGGGATGGTCGATGTCCGTCCCTCAACGAGCGTAGGACGCCACCGGGAACCATGCCCGTACTTGGCCGGTTCCGGTTTCCAGGACAACCGGGGACCCGGCGTGGGCGTGCTCCCCGCGGCCGTGCGCGCGGGCCGGCCCCGGAACCCTCGGCGAGGCGCTCTCCTCCCTTCCACTGCGGCATCCGGGCCGGGCCGCCCGCATGCCCGGCCCCCGGATCCGCCCGCCCTCAACACTGTCCGTTCCCAGTTCAGAACGGTGCGAGACCACTAAGGTTCGGCGTGTCGGCCCGGCTCGGAGCCGAGCCGCTCCGCCAGGAACGCCCGGAACGCCGCGAAACCGGTGTAGTGGTGGGCGTCGATGCCGTGCTCCGCGGCGGCGAGCACGTTCTCCTTCCGGTCGTCGACGAAGACCGTCTCGGCGGGGGAGGAGCCGAGCGCGTCCAGCACGTGCCGGTAGACGGCCGGTTCGGGCTTGCACGCGCCCAGGTCGCAGCTGAAGAACAGGTGCTCCATGGCGGCCAGGGCGGGGGAGTGCCGCAGCGCCCCGGCGATGTCGCGGGGGGCGTTGGAGAGCAGGGCGGTGCGCACGCCCCGCCCGGACAGCTCGGCGAGCAGGTCCGCGACCCGGGGGTCGGGGCGCAGCCAGGAGGCCACGTCGGCCGCCCACAGCCGCTGCGTCCGGGCGGCGTCCCAGTCGGCCCCCGCCCGGAGGGCGACGCGGCCCCAGTAGTCGGCGGCGGGCAGGCCGCGGTCGTACTCGCGGCGCTCGCCCCAGTAGGCCTCCCAGAACGCCTCGGCGTCCGTGCCGGACAGGCCTTCGAGGGCGGCGCGGTCCTCCGCGGAGGGCGGGAGGGAGACGACCTCGCCGTAGTCGAAGACGACGACGGGGCCGGAACGTTCGATCACCATGTTCGTGCGCACCTCTCTCCTGTTCGATTCTCTTCCTTCGTGACGGATCATATGTGCGGAACCGTCGGGAGGGAACGCGAAGGGGCGGCCGGCGCCGGACGTCCGGCGCCGGCCGCCCCTCCGGAGCGGTCCGCCGCCCGCGGGCGGCGGGCGGCCTCACTTCTGCTCGTAGACCGGGGTGACCACGGCGCGCGCCAGCGTGTTGAAGAACAGGTTGAACCCGAGGAACGCCGGGCTCGCCGAGGAGTCCACGTCCAGGGCCGGGACGCCCACCGCGTGCACCGCGAAGAGGTAGCGGTGCGGGCCGTGCCCGGCGGGCGGCGCCGCGCCGATGTAGCGGTGCCCCCCGGCGTCGTTGCGCACGGTCACGGCGCCCTCGGGCAGCCCGGGGCCGCCCTCGCCGCCGGCGCCGGCCGGCAGCGACGTCACGCCGGCCGGGATGTTGCACACCGCCCAGTGCCAGAAGCCGCTGCCGGTGGGCGCGTCGGGGTCGAAGCAGGTGACGGCGAAGCTCTGCGTCCCCTCGGGGAACCCGCTCCAGGACAGCTGCGGCGAGACGTCCTGGCCGCCCGCCCCCATGATCCCGCTGACCTGGGCCGCGGACAGGGTGACCCCGTCCGCGACGTCGTCGCTGGTGACGGTGAAGGACGGGACCTCGGGCAGGAAGTCGTAGGGAGATGGCGGCTTGGCCACGGCGTGCCTCCTCGTGATCGTCGGACGGAGCGGCGGCGCGCCCGGACCGGTCCGGCGGGCGGCCGCGCACCGCGCCGCCCCTCGCGCGCCTCCGCCAGTGTCTATCGTGTCCGCCCGGCCCATGGCCAACCGGCGCCCGGTGCAGGGGGCGGCGGGGAACGGGCCCGGGGTGCCGCTCAGCGCGGGGCGCGGTGCAGGACGCGGACCGGCAGGCCGCCGCCGGGGCGCATCGTGATCAGGCCCGAGGGGGCCGGCGGCGGGCCGATCGGGCTCAGGACGGTGCGGACGGCCAGGCGGGCGAGCATCACGGCCAGCTCGGTGGTGGCCAGCGCGGAGCCGACGCAGCGGTGGGCGCCCCCGCCGAACGGCAGGAACTCATCGGGGGCCGGCCGCAGGCCGCCGGTCCAGCGCTCCGGGCGGAAGGCCGCCGGATCCTCCCAGACCCCGGGCAGCCGGTGCGTGGCGTAAGGGCTGTAGACGACCAAGGCGCCGGCCGGAACGCGCCGCCCGGCGAAGGAGAACCCCTCGACCGCCCGGCGGGCGCTGATGGCGGCCGGCGGGTGCAGCCGGAGCGTCTCCTGGACGACCCCGCTCAGGTAGGGCATCCCGGCCAGGGCCGCGGCGGTGGGCGGGCCGGCCTCCTCGGCCTCGGCCCGGACCGCCTTCCAGGCCCCCTCGGTGCGGAGCATCCGGTGCACCGCCCAGGCCATCGCCGCGCCGGTCGTCTCGTAGCCGGCCGCGATCAGGGTGATCGCCTGGTCGCGGACCTCCTCGTCGCTCAGGCCGGTGCCGTCCTCGCCTCGCCCGTGCACCAGGGCGGCCAGGATGTGGCCGTCGCCGTCCGCGGAGCCGGCCCGCAGCCGGGAGATCTCGGCGAAGATCCGCGCGTCCGCGCCGGCCTTGGCCGCCATCGCCCGGCGCCAGGCGGGCGTTCCCAGCCTGCGGTGCAGCCGGACCAGCTGCGGCGGCCGGTCGATCAGGTCGAGCATGGGCTGCAGCCGGGCGCCGAAGAAGTCCGCGTCGGCGGCGAGCCTCGGGCCGAACAGCGACCGCACGGTGCTGCGCCGGACGGCGGCGCGGAACACCTGGTAGACGTCGGCGGTCCCGCCGGGCGTCAGGGCGTCCACGGCGGTGTCGGCCTCCTCGGCGATGGTGCGCACGTACCCGGCCACCTGCCGGTGGTGCAGGGCGGGGCGGACCAGCCGCCTCCGCCGGGTGTGCTCGGCCCCCTCGCTGATCAGCAGCGACGTGGGACCGTCGACGGCGGCGAGGGAGTCGAAGACGTCGCGGGTGCCGAACAGGTGGCCGTTGGCGAAGATGAAGCGGTTCGCCTCCGGGCCGATCAGGTAGACGTACCGGTACCGCCCGGCTCCCAGGGAGAAGACCGGGCCGTGGCGCCGGTGGAGGGTGATCAGTGCGTCGTAGCGGTGGCGCGCCAGTTCGGCGGCGATCGCGGCCTGCTGAAGCATCCGGCCTCCAGGTTGCTACATCTGTAGCGATCCATGCTACAGGCGTAGCGAGGCGAGGGCGGCGGAGACCGCGCCGCGCAGCCAGGCCCGGTCCGCCGGGCCGTGGAAGGGCCGCGCGACCGCGTCGAAGACCACCCCGTCGAGCTGGGCGACGAGCAGCCGCGCGGCGCTCTCCGGGTCCGGGATCCCGGCGGCCGCCAGCCCGTCCCGGGCCCGGTGCAGGAAGCGCAGGCTCGCCTCCTCCAGGTGCGGGCGGAGATCGGGGGCGCGGGCGGCGTCCAGGTACAGCTCCATCCGGGCCCGGGAGCGCTCGCGGGCCGGGCCGGTCCAGTGCTCCAGCAGGCCGGTCAGCGCCTCCAGCGCGGCCTCGGCGTCGCCCGGGGGGAAGGCGAACTCCTCCAGCACCGCCTCGTCCAGCTCGACGATCCGCTCCAGTGCGGCCCGCTGCAGCGCCAGCCGGGTCCGGTAGCAGCTGCTGGTGCTCCCCGGCGGCAGCCCGGCCCGCGCGTCCACCGCCCGGTGGGTCAGCGCCCGCAGCCCGCCCTCCGCGATCACCTCGACGGCCGCCTCCGCGGCGCGCGCCTTGCGTGGTCTGGTCATGGGGCCAACCATGCCAGCCCCGCGAGGCGGAGAAGGCCGCCGCCGGGCGCGCCCGGCGGCGGCCTTCCCGGAGGTCCGCCCGGCCCGGCCGGGAGGTGCGCGTGCGGTGCGGCGGGGGCGCCCCCCCCCCGCCGAGCGGACCGCCGGGGACCGGCCGCCTCGGCCCCGCGCGGCCGCGGAGTTCCGCCCGAGGCGGCGTGCCCGCGCGGGCCGGCCGGAGGCGTCCCGCCCCCTCCGGCCGGGGCGCCGCCCCGGTCCGGGGCGGCCCCGAGGGTCAGCGGCCGGTCCACTCCGGGCGGGTCCCGGTGCCGAAGGCGCGGACCGCGGCTGCGAAGTCGGCGCTGCCGAAGGCGGCCTCGATCACGTCGGAGTCCTCGGGCAGGCCCGAGCGGCGCAGCCGCCGGGTGATCTCCTTGGACGCCCACATCGTGACCGGTGCCTGGGAGAGGATCCGGCGCAGCGTGTCGGCCACCGCCTCCTCCAGCTCCTCCGGGGCGGTGACCGCGGAGACGAAGCCGGCGGTGCGGGCGTCCTCGGCGCCCAGGAAGTCGGCGCGGAGCAGCAGGTCCAGGGTGCGCGCCGCGCCCAGCCTCTGGTGCAGCAGGGACATGGTGTTGGCGGAGAGGCAGTTGCCCAGGGTGCGGGCGATCGGCACGCCGAACCGGGCGGTCTCGTCGGCGAGGCGGATGTCGCATGCGGTGGCGATGGCCAGCCCGCCGCCGACGCAGTAGCCGCGGACCACCGCGACGGTGGGCACGTCGACGTCCTCGATCCGGTTGAGCACCCTGCTGATCAGGGTCTCGTACTCGACGCCGTCCCTGCCGGAGGAGAACGCCTCGAACTCCCGGATGTCGCTGCCCGCCACGAACGCCTTCGCACCGGTGCCGCGCAGCACCAGGGCCTTGACCCCGGGGTCGCCGTCGGCCCGCTCGCAGGCCCGGTGCAGCCCCTCGTACATCTGCGAGGTCATCGCGTTGCGGGCGTCCGGGCGGTCGAAGGTGACGCTCAGCACCCCGCCCTCCTCGGAGACGATCAGATCGCCGGCGTGCTCCGCCGGGGCGGTGGCCGTCTCGGCCGTCTCGCCTGACATGGGCCTCTTCCTTCCCTCTGTGCCGCGGTGCCCCTCAGTGTGGTCCACCGCCCCGGACCCGCGGAGCACGGCCCCCGTGTGCGGGCCCGGACGCCGCGCTCGGCGGCGGTTCTCCGGGGCGGTCGCGTGCTCCGGCGGGTCAGCGGGGTCCGGCCGCCGCCGGGGCGCGGCCGTAGGCGGCGAACGGGCCGGCGCCGGGGAGGCCCGGGCGGGCGGTTCCGCGGACCCCCTCGGCGCGGTCGGCCCGCTCCGCCGGGGCGGTGACGAGCGCGTGCGACCCGGGGCCGCGGCTGCGGAAGGAGGCGCGGTAGGCCCGGGGCGCCACCCCGACGACGCGCCGGAACCGCTCCCGGAAGGCGGTCGGCGAACCGAACCCGGCCCGCACCGCGATCCGCTCGACGCCCTCGTCGGTCGTCTCCAGCAGGAGCTGGGCGCGGCGCACCCGGGCGCGCAGCAGCCACTGCAGCGGCGTGGTCCCGGTCTGCTCCCGGAACCTGCGGCCGAAGGTCCGTTCGCTCATGCCGCAGCGCGCGGCCATCGCCGCCAGGGTCAGCTCCGCGTCCAGGTTCTCCTCGATCCAGGAGAGCACCGGCTCCAGCTCGGACCCGGCGGGCGCCGGCGGCCGCGCCTGCGCGACGAACTGCGCCTGCCCGCCCTCCCGCTCCAGCGGCACCACCATCGTCCGTGCCGCGTCGGCGGCCACCGCCGAGCCCAGGTCCCGCCGGACCATGTGCAGGCACAGGTCGATCCCGGCGGCCGCGCCGGCCGAGGTCAGCACCTGGCCGTTGTCCACGTAGAGCACGTCCGGGCGCACGTCGACCCGCGGGTACAGCTCGGCCAGCCGGCCGGCGGCCAGCCAGTGGGTGGTCGCGCTCAGCCCGTCCAGCAGCCCCGCCTCGGCCAGCACGAACGCGCCGACGCAGACCGAGGCGATCCGGGCGCCGGCCGCCGCGGCGGCGCGCAGCGCGTCGAGCACCGGCTCCCCCGGGAGAGCGGCGTGCGGCGCGCACCCGGGGACGACGACGGTGTCCGCCCGCCGCAGCGCGTCCAGGCCGTGGGGCGCGGTCAGCGCGACGGCGTCCCCGGCGACCTGCGGCGATGCCGCGCACACCCGGACCCGGTACGGCCGGCCGCCGTCCGCCAGCCGGACGCGCCCGAACGCGTCGATCGGGATCGCCAGGTCGGAGACGACCACATGGTCCAGGGCCAGGACCGCAACCGTGTGCATGCGGCCACGGTAGAGCAGGCCGCGCCGGGCCGGTCCGCGGGGCCGGGCCGGTCCTCAGGGCGGGGGAGACGCACCGGGCGGCCGGTGGCGGGAATCCGTTGGAAATCGGCGTTTTCGCCTCTGGGGGGCGGCGCCGCACCGCCCTAACGTTTCCTTCCGTGCCGGTCCGGCGGACGGCCGCGAGGTGCGGGGAGCCCGTCCCGGAGCGCCCGGACCGGGCCCCGGGCCGCCGCGGCGACCGCTTCCGGGCCCCGGGCGCGGCCTTCCGCCGCCCGGCGGAGCCCCCGGCACAGGCGAAGGAATCGAAGGAACCAGAGGAGAGAGCAGCACCGCGATGCCCAGCACCGAGACCACCCGGCCCCCGATCCCCGCGGCCCCGACGGCGACGGCCGCCGCCCGTTCCGGAAGGGGGAGCGAGTGATGGCGAAGCTCCTGCTCTCCCTGCACGTCCTGGCGGCGGTCATCGCCGTCGGGCCGGTCACCGTGGCCGGCAGCATGTTCCCCGCGTCCGTCCGCCGGGCCGCGGCGGCCGGGCCGGACGCCGCGGCCCTGGCCCCGGTCCGGCTGCTGCACCGGATCTGCCGCGTCTACGCCCTCGTCGGCATCGCCGTCCCGGTCTTCGGCTTCGCCACCGCGAGCACCATGGGCGTCCTGACCGACGCCTGGCTGCTGGTCTCGATCGGGCTCACCGCCATCGCGGCCGGCGTCCTGGCGCTGCTGGTCCTCCCCGGCCAGCAGGCGCTGCTGGACCGACTGGACGGCGGCGCCGCCGAGGTGGAGCGCCGCACCACCGCGCGGCTGGCCATGCTGACCGGCGTCTTCAACCTGCTCTGGGCGGTGGTGACGGTGCTGATGATCGTCCGCCCCGGCTCCAGCACGGGGGCCTGACCGCGGAGCCCGCCGGAAGAGCGCTGCGCATCGCCGCCGCCGAACAGGTGGACCTCGGGCGGGAGCCCCGGGCCGGTGCGCTCGGGGCGCCGGCGGGAGCAGGAGACCGGATCGTCGACATCGACTCAGACGGAGAGGCGATGGCCATCGACTTCTCCGAGGCCGATACGGACTCGGAGTCCACACCACGGCCGCGCTCGCCCGGATGGGGGCCGGCCTCCGTCCCGCCGACCGCGATCGGCCCGCGCGCCGACGACGAAAAGCGCCCCCGCCTTCAAAGGCGGGGGCGCTTTTCGTCGCTGCGGCCGGAAGAATCTCCGGCCCGCGGTGATTCCGGTGGGCGATACAGGATTCGAACCTGTGACCTCTACCGTGTCAAGGTAGCGCTCTAACCAACTGAGCTAACCGCCCGTGTTCCCTCATGAGAGGTGGAGACGGGATTCGAACCCGTGTTGACGGCTTTGCAGGCCGCTGCCTCGCCTCTCGGCCACTCCACCGGACTCAGGCCCCGGGGTGCGCCAGGCGCCCCGGTTCTCCGAGCGGACGACGGGATTCGAACCCGCGACCCTCACCTTGGCAAGGTGATGCTCTACCAGCTGAGCCACGTCCGCGTGCTGCCCCGGCCCCGTTCCCCCCGGCTTCCCGGTGGGCCCTGCGCCGTGCTGCGTTTAGAACTTTAGCGGAATCTCCGCAGGTGGCAAATCGACCGGGAAGCGGCGGGCGGGAGACCCTTCCGTCTACTTCGTATTCTGTATACAGTCGAGGGCGGCCGATAGGCTCGGAGGAGCGGGCGAGTCGGGGCCTGCGCCCGCGGAGGCGCGGATATACAGGTCCTGTGCGAGCAGAGGGAGCGGCCGGGGCCGCAGCGGCACGAGGAGCGGTGATGGGCCGAGGGGAACGGACGCCGGCGCCGTGGGAGCGGGCCCGCTCCGCCGCGCGGGCGCTGGGGGAGAGGTGCGGGCCGGCCGCCGTCCGGACCGTCCCGCTCTCCGAGGCGCTCGGCGCCGTCCTCGCCGCCGACCTCACCGCGCTGGTCGGCATCCCGGACTGCGACACCTCGGCGATGGACGGCTACGCGGTGGCGGGCCCCGGCCCGTGGGCCGTCACCGGGCGGGTGCTGGCCGGCGCCGCGCCGAGCGCCGTCCCGCTCGCCGCCGGCACGGCGGTGGAGATCGCCACCGGCGCGCCGGTCCCGCCCGGGGCCGACGCCGTGCTCCCGCTGGAGCAGGCGGTGCGCACCGCGGAGGACGCCGTCGCCGCGGACGGCGGACCGCCCGCCCCCGGACGGCACATCCGCCGGGCGGGGGAGGACACCCGCCCCGGCGACATCGTGGTCAAGCAGGGCTCCCCGGTCGCCCCCGCGGTGCTCGGGCTGGCCGCCGCGCTCGGCCACGACACGCTCCCGGTCTACCGGCCGCGGGTCGCGGTGCTGGTCACCGGGGACGAGGTGGTCCCCGCCGGGATCCCCGCCCCGGGCGCGGTCCGGGACGCGATCGGCCCGATGCTCCCCGGCGTCGCCGCCTGGGCCGGAGCACAGGCCGACCCGCCGGTGCGGGTGCGGGACCGGCTCGGCGGCACGGTGGGCGCGCTGCGCGCGGCGGCCGGGTCCGGGGCCGACGCCATCGCGGTGTGCGGCGCCTCCTCCAAGGGGCCCGCCGACCACCTGCGGCCGGCCCTGGCCGCGCTCGGCGCCGAGGTCGTCGTGGACGGCGTGGCGTGCCGCCCCGGCCACCCGCAGCTCCTCGCGCACCTCGGCCCGCCCTCCGCGCCGGGCCCCGCCGTGGTCGGCCTGCCCGGCAACCCCAACGCGGCCCTGGTCGCCGCGCTCACCCTGCTCGTCCCGGTGCTGGCGGCGATCGGCGGGCGGCCGGATCCGGCCGCGGCGGAGCCGGCCCGCGCCAGGGTGCTGGACGGGATCGACCCGCACCCCCGGGACACCCGGCTGGTCGCGGTCCGGGCCGACGCGGACGGGGTCCGCCCGATCGGCCACGACCGGCCCGGCAGCCTGCGCTCCCCGGCCGCCGCCGACGCCTACGCGGTGATCCCGCCGGGGTGGCGCGGCCCCGAGGCGGAGCTGCTCCGCCTGCCCCGCTGAACCTCCGGGCCCCGCCGGGGGTGCGGCCCCGAGGGGCGGCGCCGATTACACTGCTGGCACCAGGAGGGCCGATCCCGCCCAGGCATCGCCGACACCGCCGCGACGAAGACGGAACCCGATTGACGATGGCGCCAAGCCCGCTCGACAAGAACCTGCTCACCACTCCGGTCCGGCGTCCCGTGCCGCTGCGCGAGAGCGTCTACGAGACGCTCCTGGAGCTCATCACGCTGCGCAGGCTGCCTCCCGGGCAGCATCTGGTGGAGAACGAGCTCGCCGAGCGGCTGGGCGTGTCCCGCCAGCCCATCCGGGAGGCGCTGCAGCGGCTCAGCAACGAGGGCTGGGTCGACCTGCGCCCTGGGTACGGCGCCTTCGTGCACCAGCCCGGCGAGGACGAGGCGGAGCAGCTGCTGGCGGTGCGCGGGCTGCTGGAGGGCGAGGCGGCCCGGCTCGCCGCCGGGAACGCCGGCGCCGCCGGGGTCGCCCGGCTGCGCGCGCTGTGCGCCGAGGGGGAGGCCTGCCTGGAGCAGGGCGACGCCGAGCGGACCGTGGCGCTCAACGCCGATCTGCACCGGCTGGTCACCGAGCTGTCCGGAAACGAGGTCCTGGCCGGGCTGGCCGCCCAGGTCGCCCGCCGGGTGCGCTGGTACCACGGCCTGGTCGCGGTCCGCCGGGGCCGGGACTCCTGGCGCGAGCACGCCGGGATCATCGACGCGATCGAGGCCGGCGACGGCGAGCGGGCCGCCCGGCTGATGCGCGAGCACACCGACACCACCCGCCGGATGTACCACGAGATCTCCGCCGAGCAGGAGGCCGAGCGGCCGGAGGAAGCGCCGGAGGAGGGGTAGTCCCCGGGCCCCGCGGCCCCTCCCGGCGCTGAGACGCGACGGTGCCGAGATCGACGCCGAAGGGTCAAGGCCGGAAAAGGCGCGCGATGTCTGGCGCGCGGCGGAGGCAGCGGCCAGAATGTGTGACCGGCCTCTCTTTCGGGGCCGGCGGGCGCACCGCTGAACCCCCTGTGGTCGGCTCGACCGCGCCCGTCCGCTCCGGGGCCGGATCACCCCTGGGTCCGGTCCCGGAGCCCGAGTCCGCTCCGTGCCGCGCGGTGCGGCACCGGTGGCGCGGCGGGGCGCCCCCGGGATCCGGAGGCGCCCCTGGCCGGCGCGGTCAATGGCGCGGTCGATACGGTCGGCGCGGTCAGTGCGCGGCGGCCTTCTCCGGCTCCGCGGCCTCGGCGGCGGCCGGGGTGCGCTCCCGGCGGAGCAGGAACCAGGCCTGGGCCGCGGCGGCCAGCACGATCACCGTGGCGATGGCGCTGGTCAGGTGCATGCCGTCGGTGAAGGCGGCCTGGGCGGCGTGCAGCAGCGCACCGCCGGCCTCGGCGGGCAGCCCCTCGGCGACGGTCACCGCGCCGCCCAGGGTGTCCCGGGCCGCCTCCATGTCCGGGCCGGGCACCGACGGGACGTCGGCCAGTCCGACCCGGTAGGCCGCGGTGAGCAGGCTGCCGAGCAGCGCCACGCCCAGCGCGCCGCCGAGCTCGTAGGCGGTCTCGGAGATGGCCGACGCGGCGCCGGCGCGGGCCGGCGGGGCGGCGCTGAGGATCGCGTCGTTGGTCAGCGTCTCGGCCAGGCCGATGCCGGTCCCGATGAGGACGAACGCCACCGCGATCGCGATCGCGCCCTGGTCGGTGGAGGCCAGGGTGACCGCGACGAACCCGGCCGCCACCAGCAGCAGGCCGATGACCAGGGCCGCGGCCAGGCTCAGCCGGCGCGCCGCGGCCACCGCCGCGAAGCTGGCGACGACCGACAGGAGCAGCCCGGGCACCAGCACGAACCCGGCGCGGATCGGGCTCATGCCCAGCACCAGCTGGAGGTACTGGGTGAGGAAGAACAGCGACGCCACCATCGAGAAGACCAGCATCAGGTTGGTGGCCACGGCCACGCTGAACCGGCGGATCCGGAACAGCCGGACGTCGATCAGCGGGTGCTCCAGGCGGAGCTGGCGGCGGACGAACAGCGCCCCCATCAGCAGGCCGAAGAAGAGCAGCGCCAGCGGCAGCGGCTCCGGACCGTACTCGGCGGTCTTCTTGACGCCGTAGACGGCGGGCAGCATCGCGGCCATCGACAGCAGCACGCTCAGCGGGTCCAGCCGGCCCGGGTTCGGGTCGCGGGACTCCTTGACCAGCAGCGGGAGCAGCACCAGCAGCACCGCCATCACGGGCAGGTTGATCAGGAAGACCGAGCCCCAGTGGAAGTGCTCCAGCAGCCAGCCGCCGATGATCGGGCCGAGCGCGCTACCGGCGGAGAAGCCGGAGGCCCACACCGCGATCGCCAGCATCCGCTGCCGGTCGTCCAGGAACAGGTTGCGCAGCAGCGACAGGGTCGACGGCATCAGGGTGGCGCCGGCCAGGCCGAGCAGGGCGCGCGCGGCGATCAGCATCTCGGGCGTGGTGGAGAAGGCCGCCAGCAGCGAGGCGCCGCCGAAGCCCAGCGCGCCGATCATCAGCAGCCGGCGGCGGCCGATCCGGTCTCCCAGCGAACCCATGGTGACCAGCAGCCCGGCCAGCATGAAGCCGTAGATGTCGATGATCCACAGCAGCTGGCCGCCGGTGGGCCGGAGGTCCTCGGTGAGGTAGGGCACGGCGAAGCCGAGCACGGTCATGTCGATGGCGATCAGCAGCACCGGCAGGACCAGCACGGCCAGGCCGAGCCATTCGCGCGCTCCGGCCTTGGGGACAGTGCGGCCGGTCGGCTGCCGGCCGGTCACTGCGGAAGTCATGTTCCCTCTACTTCGTCGTCGGCTTTCGGGATGGGGGCGGGGAGTCGCGGAGGTCCGGGGCGGCCCGGAGCGGGCCGCGCACCTGGAGGCAACGGGTCATCGGATGAATCGATTCCCATTCGCTGTTCTGAACCGTCCAGACGGTACAGTACCGTCCGGCCGGTACAGTGTCAAAGGTGAGTGCAACCACAACGCGCGACCGGATCCTCGACGCGCTCCAGGACATCCTGATCGAGCAGGGCTTCTCCGCCGTGACCCTGGAAGGGGTCGCCGCGGCGGCCGGGGTCTCCAAGGGCGGGCTGCTCTACCACTTCCCGAGCAAGGCGGCCATGATGGAGGGCCTCATCCGGCGCCTCTCCGACCTGGCGGAATCGGAGTTCCGCGAGGCGGTGGAGAGCGACGAGGGGGTGGTCCGGGTCTTCCTGCGCACCTCCCTGCCGCAGTCCGCGGAGGAGGCCGACGTCTACGGGTCGATCATCGCCGCCCTGCGCAGCAAGGAGGGCATGTCGGAGGCCTCCCGGGAGCTGGTCCGGCACTTCTTCGAGGAGTGGTCCCGCCTGCTCCACCGCGAGCTGGGCGACCCGGTGCTGGCCGAGACCATCCGGCTGGTCGGCGACGGGCTCTACCTGTCCGCGGTGGTCGGCCTGCCCCAGCCCGAACCCGAGGTGCTCCAGGGGGTGATGGACCGCCTCATCGAGCAGGCGGACGCGGTTCGGAAGCGCACTCCAGAGCGAGAATGAGCGCCGCCGCCTCGGCCGGCCGGGTCGGCCTGCACCCGGTCAGCTCGGCCAGCCGGGCCAGCCGGTTGAGCACCGTGTTCCGGTGGCAGAACAGCTCCCGGGCGGTCTCGCCGACCGACCCGGTCGCGGCGTAGCGGCGGAACGTCTGCACCAGCCGGTCCCGCTCGTGCCCGGGCAGCGCGTCCAACCCCTCCACCAGCGCGTCGGCCAGCACCGGCGCCAGCTCGCCGAGCCGGGCCGCGGCCACCGGAGCCCAGGCCTCGGCCAGCGGGACCGGCCGCTCCGCGCCGGCCGGGAGCACCGCGGCGACCGCGGCGGCCACCCGCAGCGACGCGGGCACCCGGTCCAGCCCCTCGGCGACCGGGCCGAGCGCGCACGGCACGCCCTCCAGCCAGCCGGGCACCTCCCGCCGCCCCGCGGCCAGCTGCGCCACCAGGACGGTCCACCCGTCGTGCTCCTGCACGTGCGCCGGGCCGGCCGCCGCGGCCGCGGCGGCGCGCAGCCGCTCCCGGCCCCCGGCCGGCGCCGCCGCCACCGCGAACCGCGCGCCGGGGGAGAACCGCAGCGCCGTCGCGGCCTGCTCGACCAGCCGCCGGTCGTTGCCGTCCGAGGCGAGCAGCCGGCCCAGCAGCACGGCGCGCTGCTGCTCCCGCTCGCGCGCCAGCACCGCGGTCTCGTTCAGATACCCGGTGTGCACGCGCACCGTGTGGAACTCCACCGACTCCCACAGCCGCACCGCCTCCCGGGTCAGCTCGGGCAGCTCCGCGGCGGTCACCCGGTCCAGCAGCGCGGTCCACAGCAGCCGGAAGTCCAGCCGCACCGCCTGTACCAGCTCCTCCAGCGGAACCCCCTGGTGGACGCGGCGCCGGCCGAGCTCCTCGGAGATCCCCTGCAGCCGGTCGGGGATCGGCAGCCCGCCGATGATCCGCAGCAGCAGCTCCAGCGAGGCGTGCGCGGTGCCGCGCAGGTCGTCCAGGGGGACGGTGTCCCGGTAGCCGCCGAAACCGGCCACCTCGGCGGAGTAGACGCCGACCAGGTCGTCCAGGTCGTCCAGGCATTCGCGGACGGCGCGGCGGAGCGCCCCGGAGGGCGGCGGCAGGTGCAGCGGCCCGGCGTCCCCGCCGGGAGTGGAGCTGTGCATATGCCCATTATCCGCCGCCGACTTCGCTGCGAATCGTCATTGTGTCCCAGGTCGCTCCGGCTGCACGCTGGAGCGGACGCCCGCCGCCCCGCCGGCCGGGCCGCACCGAACGCGACACCACCGAGGGAACCACCGCCCGATGCTGGACCTGAAACTGACCAACGCGCGGATCCGCACGGTCGACGACGACCGCCCCGCCGCCACCGCGCTCGGCGTGTTCGCCGGGCGCATCGCCGGGCTCGACGGCGACATCGCCGACCTGCCCGCCCGCACCACCGTGGACTGCGGGGGAGCGGTGGTCGTGCCCGGGTTCGGCGACGCGCACAACCACATGGCGTGGTTCGGCCAGTCGCTGTCGGAGGTGGCCCTGGAGGAGGCCGCCACGCTGGACGAGGTCTACGCGGCGGTCGCCCGGCGCGCCGCCGAGACCCCGGACGGCGCCTGGGTCGTCGGCTCCGGCTACGACGACACGGTGCTCGGCGCGCACCCCGACCGGGCCGGCCTGGACCGCGCCGCCGGCGGCCGCCCGGTCTGGCTCAAGCACCGCTCCGGGCACATGTGCGCGGTGAGCAGCGCGGTGCTGGAGGCGGCCGGCGCCGCCACCGCGGCGGTGCCCGACCCCGAGGGCGGCGTGATCGTCCGCGACCCCTCCGGAACCCCCACCGGGCTGCTCCAGGAGCGGGCCCAGGAGCTGGTCACCGCCCTGGTCATGCCCTACCCGGCGGCGGAGCTGGCCGAGGCGGTCGGCCGCGCCTCCCGGGTGTACGCCGCCGAGGGGCTCACCCACGTCACCGAGGCCGGGATCGGCCGCGGGCTGATCGGCCGCACCCCCGTCGAGGCCGCCGCCTACCAGCTGGCCCGCGAGCGCGGCCTGCTCCGCACCCGGGTCCAGCTGATGGTCGCCGCGGACAACATGCACCCGCTGCACGGCCACCCCGAGGACGGCATCGAGACCGGCATCGACCTGGGGCTGCGCACCGGCTTCGGGGACGACGTGCTGAGCCTGGGGCCGATGAAGATCTGGCTGGACGGGTCGCTGATCGGCCGCACCGCCGCGGTCACCGAGCCGTTCTGCGACCACGGCCACGGCACCGGCGTCTACCAGAACGACCCGGAGGAGATGCGCGCCCTGGTCGTCGCCGCGCACCGGGCCGGCTGGCGGGTCGCCGCGCACGCCATCGGCGACGACGCGGTCGACCTGGCCCTGGACGCCTTCGAGGAGGCCCAGCGCGCGCTGCCCCGGCCCGACGCACGGCACCGCATCGAGCACGCCGGGGTGGTCCGCCCGGACCAGCTGCCCCGGCTGGCCGCGGCCGGCGCGGTCCCGGTGCCGCAGCCGCACTTCCTGTACACCGTCGGCGACACCATGGCCGCCGCGCTCGGCCCGTCCCGCCGGGACTGGCTCTACCGGCACCGGTCCTTCCTCGACCACGGGCTGCGCGTCCCCGGCAGCTCCGACCGGCCGGTCGCCCCGGGCGCGCCGCTGCTCGGCATGGAGTCCATGGTCGAGCGGATCAGCAGCGGCGGCACCGTGCTCTCCCCGGACGAGCGGGTCCCCGCCGAGACCGCGCTGCGCGCCTACACCCTGGACGCGGCCTGGGCCGCCCGCGACGAGCACCGCCGCGGCAGCCTGACCCCGGGAAAGCTCGCCGACCTGGTGGTGCTGGACCGGGACCCGGTCACCGAGGGGCCGATCGGCTCCGCCCGGGTGCTCGCCACCCTGGTGGGCGGCGCGTGCGTGCACGGCGCCGACGCGCTGCCCGGCCTGGCGGCCGCCGCGGGCTGACCCGCCCCGGCGGAGGCCGCCGGGCAGGGCGCCGGTCCCGGCACCGGCTCCGGCACGGGGCCCCGGCGTCCCGGGCCGCGCCGCCGGTGCCTCCGGCGCCGCCTGGTGCGCCGCTCCGCGAGACCGCTTGTTTCCGCAGGTCGAATAGGAAGGGAGGGGCGATCCCCGGTGCGGCCGCAGCGCCGCGACCGCACCGCGGCACCGCGCCTCCCGCTCCGCAGTACCCGCATCCCCCGAAAGTCCCGCGTCCCTGCCGGCGCGGGCGGCGAATAGGAGAACGACGACATGAGTGATCTCGACCCGGCGGCCCCCGGCGCGCACTCCGCGCCGGAGGCCCCGGTGGTGAGCGGACGCGAGTCCGGACGGATCGCCTTCGCCGCGTTCGTCGGCACGGCGCTGGAGTGGTACGACTACTTCCTCTTCGGCACCGCCGCGGCGCTGGTGTTCAACCGGCTCTACTTCACCACCCTCGACGCGACCGCGGCCACGCTCGCCGCGTTCGCCACCTTCGGCGTCGGGTTCGTGGCCCGCCCGATCGGCGCCGTGCTGTTCGGGTGGATGGGCGACCGGATCGGCCGGCGCCCGGCGCTGCTGCTCACCGTGGTGGCGATCGGCGCGGCCACCGGCCTGATCGGCCTGCTGCCGGACTTCGCGAGCATCGGGATCGCCGCGCCGCTGCTGCTGGCGCTGCTCCGGCTGGTGCAGGGCGTGGCGGTCGGCGGCGAGTGGGGCGGCGCGGTGACGCTGGCCGTCGAGCACGCCCCGCCGGACAAGCGCGGCCGCTACGCCGCCCTGCCGCAGATCGGCTCCCCGGTCGGCACCCTGCTCTCCTCGGGCGCCTTCGCGCTGGTGCTGCTGATGCCGGCCGAGCAGTTCGACTCCTGGGGCTGGCGCCTGCCGTTCCTCGCCGCGTTCCCGCTGCTCCTGATCGCGGTCTACATCCGCCGCAAGGTCGAGGAGTCGCCGATCTTCGAGGAGCTGGAGAAGCGCGAGGAGCGCTCCAAGGTCCCGGCGGTCGACGTGTTCCGCCAGGCGTGGGGCCGGCTGCTGGTCGCGGTGGCCTCCGCGCTGCTGGGCGTCGGCGGGTTCTACGTGATGACCACCTTCGCCATCAGCTACGGCGCCGACACCCTCGGCATGTCGCGGAGCCTGATGGTCAACTCCACCCTGGTCGCCGCGGTGGTGCAGATCGGCGTGATCGTGGTCGCCGGCCGGCTCGCCGAGCGGCTCGGCCCCGGCCGGATGACCATGTGGGGCGGGCTGGCCACCGCGGCCGTCGCCTTCCCGGTGTTCTGGATGATCGACACCACCTCCCCGGTGCTGGTGGTGCTCGCGGTCGCCGCGGGCGTCGGCATCCTGTCCATCGCCTACGCGGTCTCCGGGGCGCTGCTCACCGAGCTGTTCCCGGCCCACCTGCGGTACAGCGGCGTCGCCCTGGCCTACAACATCGCGGGCGCGCTCAGCGGGTTCCTGCCGTTCATCGCCACCGCCCTGATGGACGGCGCCGACGGCGCCTCCTGGGTGGCGTCGCTGCTGCTCGCCGGGGTCGCCGTGGTCACCGCCTTCGGCGGGTTCTACGGCGAGCGGCTGCGGGTCCGCGACAACGTGGTCGTGCGCTGACCGTCCCGGCGCACGCGCGGGCCCCGGCGGTTCCCCCGCCGGGGCCCGCGTCGTTCCTCGGCGCGGAGGCCGCCGGCCCCGGACGGGGGAGGAGGCCCGGCCGTTCGCGGCGTTCCACCCGGGCCGGGGACCCGTGAGCGCGGCGCGAGGGGGCGGGGCCGCGTCCGTCCGGTCCGCGGCGCCGGCCGGAGGGCGGGACGGGGCGGAGGCGCCGCCGTTCCCCTGGCCGGGCGGCGGACCCGCACGGTTCCGCCCCGGCACCGCTCGCGCGGCCGCCGGGAACGGGAACCCGGGCGCCCGGTCAGGACGGCCGGTCCGGCGGGCCGGACAGGCCGGAGCGGCCGACCCAGACGGCGAGCTGGGTGCGGTCGCGCAGGCCGAGCTTGCGCAGGATGCTGGAGATGTGGTTCTTCGCGGTGCCCTCGGTGATGAACAGGCGGCGGGCGATCTGCCGGTTGGTGGCGCCCTCGCCGACCAGCCGGGCGACCTCGGCCTCCCGCTCGGAGAGCGGGGAGGCCGGCGGCCCGGAGGCGGCCGGAGCGGGCTCCGGCCCCGGAGCCGGCTCCGGGGCCGCCGGGGAGGGCGGGGGCGCCGAACCGGGGGCGCGGACCAGCTCCACCAGGCGGGCGGCGGCCGCGTCGCCGAGCACCGTCTCCCCGCGGGCGGCCCGGTGCAGCGCGGCCACCAGCTCCTCCGGCGGGGTGTCCTTGAGCAGGTAGCCCTTGGCCCCGGCGCGCAGCCCGCCGAAGATGTAGTCGTCATCGTCGAAGGTGGTCAGCACGACGGCGGCCACCCGCGGGTGCTCGGCGGCCATCCGGGCGATCAGCTCGACCCCGTCCATCCGCGGCATCCGGGCGTCGACCAGGGCCACGTCGGGGCCGGGGTCGGTGCGGGAGAGCAGGTCCAGGGCGGCCACCCCGTCGGCGGCGTCCCCGACCACCTCGACGCTCTCCTCGATCTCCAGCAGTTTGCGCAGGCCCTGGCGCATCAGCACCTGGTCGTCCACGATCAGCACCCGCACCGGGCGCGGCCCGCCGCCGCTCATCGGGCCGCCTCCGTCCGGGCGGACGCGCCGCGGGGCCCCGCCGCGCCGGGGCGGACCGGCAGCACCGCGCGGAGCTCGAAGCCGCCCCCGGCCCCGTCGCCGGCCTCCAGGGTGCCGCCGGCCGCCTGCACCCGCTCGCGCAGGCCGCGCAGGCCGAACCCGCCGCTCCCGGTGCGCTCCGGGTCGCCGCCCACCCCGTCGTCGGCCACCGTCAGCTCGATCCGCTCCCCGGTGCAGGCCAGCCGGACCCCGATGCGCGCGGCCGCCGCGTGCCGGGCCGCGTTGGTCAGGCCCTCCTGCACGATCCGGTAGCAGACCAGCTCGGCCTCCTCCCCGGGGTCGGGCCACTCCCCTTCCTGGGTGAAGGAGACCGCGGGGTCGTCCTTGCTTCCGGAGAACGCCGCGGCCAGGGCGCGCATCGCGTCCGGCCCGGCGCGTCCCTCCAGGCGCAGCGGGCGCAGCGCGCGCACCCACCGCCGGGTGTCGGCGAGCGCCTCCTGGGTGAGCAGCCGGGCGTCGCGCACCTCGTCCCAGGCCGCCTCGGGGCGCGCCCGGCGGAACCGCTCCGCGTTGGCCAGGCCCATGTTGATCACGGTCAGGTAGTGCCCGACCGAGTCGTGCATCTCCCGCGCCATCCGGGCCCGCTCCTCGGCGACGGTCAGTTCCCGAGTGCGCTCGGCGTAGCGGCGCAGCTCCGCGTGGGCCTCCTCCAGCTCGGCGAGGAGGGAGCGGGTCCGCTCCGCCTGCCGCCGCGCGGACAGCAGCCCGCTGAACACCAGGATCATCATCACGCCCAGGAACAGGATGATCCCGGCCTCGAACACGCCGCGCAGCACCGGCCCGCCGGTCAGCGCGAACAGCGGGACCGGGGTGAGGACGGCCAGCAGCGTGCAGGCCACCGCAGCGCGGGTGCCCAGCACCAGCACCACGTTGCCGATCGCGATGCTGGACATCACGAACACCAGCGAGCCGCCCGAGGTGAGCATCAGCAGGTGCACCGCGGTGAAGAAGACGACGCTCAGCACCGCCGCCCGGCGCGGCAGCGGCTGCGGGGCCCAGTACAGGAACGGCCAGCACAGGGCGGCGACCGGCAGGGCGGCCAGGTGGCCCAGGCCGAGCAGGTCGGCCACCGGGTCCGGTGGCGGCGGCGGGACGAAGGCGGCGTAGAACGCGATGGCGCCCGCGTCGAGCAGGAACACGCCCCAGAACATCAGGGCCAGCACCAGCGGCGCCCGCCCCCGCCCGTCCAGCGCCACCCATCTGCCCAGGTCTCGCACGCCGCCCCGCTCTCCGTCCGGTCCGTCCCCGTTCATGCGCCGAAGCTAGCACCGGTCCGGCGCACCCCGGCCGCGCAGCGGGTCATGGAGGGGTCATGTCCGGACCCATGACCAGAGGCATGGCGGAGCCCCGCACCCGGCCCGGGGCGGCCCCTCTTCCTCCCCGCAGCCGGCCCCGGTTCCGGCCGGTTCCGGCCCGCGGGTCGGGGCAGAGCGGCGGCCGAGTGGGGAGCACGGCCGGCGCCCTGGCGGAGCGGCAGGTCCGGGAGGCCGACCGGGGCCGCCCGAGCACCCGGCGTCCGTTCTTTCCCCTCTTCCTTCTCCTCCTCTTCCCTCCTGCGGGCCTCGGGCCGCCGGTCCTGGCCTGCGGGCCGCACCGGCCTGCGGGCCAGGAGGGAGCGGCGGCCCCGGGTGCTCGGCCGGGGCGTCCGAGCACCCGCCGGCCCCTCCTCGGATCGCCGGTGGGGCGGCCGCCGCAGGACGACGGCGGGGAACGGGGGTTCTCCAGTGCTCGCCTCTTCTTCGCGCCGCCGGTATCGGCCGCCGCCGCGCGCCTCCGGCGGAGGTGACCGTCATGTGCCCGCAGGGCGATGCCCGCGGCCGGGGCGCGGCCGTAGCTTCCTCGGCATGGACACCACCGCAGCGCGCCGCCGCACCCCCGGCGACGCCTTCATCGCGGCGGGCGCATCGGGCGCCCGCACCACCCACCCGCTCGCCACCGTCCCGCTGACCCAGCTCTTCTACCTGCTGGGCCTGGTGCCGGCGGTGTTCCTCATCGGCCCCGCCCTGGAGCGGCTCTCCGCCGGGAACGAGGTCCTGGCCGGGACGGTCGGCGTGCTGGCGGTTCCGCTGAACTACGCCTTCCCCTACGTGGTGCTCTGGCTGTGGCTGCGCCACTACGAGCGGCGCTCCTTCTTCGCCTCGACCGGGTTCGGCTTCGACCGGCGCACCCTCCCCGGCCTGGGGTGGGGGACGCTGCTCGCCGTCGGCTACATCCTGGCCTGGATCGGCGTCTCGCTGGCCGCCGGGACCGCGCGCTTCGACCGCGCCCTCGACTTCGAGGCCGGCGGCGGCGCCGCGGGCGTGCTGCTGATCGGCACGCTGGTCCTGGTCATGCGGGTCGTCATGGTCGGCATCGAGGAGCAGCTGTTCCGCGGCTGGATGCTGCAGGCCGTCGGCGCCCGCTGGGGCAGGACCGCGGCGGTGCTGCTCTCCTCCGCCTGCTTCGCCCTGTTCCACTTCTTCTTCATCGGCAACCTGGTGCTGCCCGGGGCGACGCCGCACGAGCCGCACTGGGTGCTGATGCTCAACATCTTCCTCTGGTCGGTGTTCGCGGCCCTGGTCACGCTGCGCACCGGCAGCCTGTGGGCGGCCACCGCCTTCCACGCCGCCGTGCTGATCCTGCCCGGGTTCCTGCTCACCGTCGCGCTGCCCGAGGCCGGCGACCGCGGCTGGCCCGCCGCCGGCGACGCGTTCGGCCTGCTCATCGTGACCGTCACCGACCCCTCGCACTACACCGGAGGGGCGGGCTTCGCGGGCCTGTTCGAGGGGCTGCCGGCCACCGCGGTGCTCACCGTCCTGGCGGCCGCCGCCTGGCTGCGGCTGCGCCGGGCGGAGCGCGCCGCGCCCTGACCCCGGCGGACGGGGCCGGTCCGCCCCCGATGACCGGGGCCCTGTCGGAGCGCTCCGACAGGGCCCCGGTCATCGCCCTGGGGGCGGCCCGCGCCTCCCGCTACACCCGGTCCTCGAAGACCTGCACCGCGGTGCCGCGGACCGGCACCCGCTCGGTCGGGGTGAAGCCCCGGGAGCGGTAGTACTCGATGAGCGCGCCGTCGCCGCCGGCCCAGCAGTCCACCCGGAGCAGTGCGACGCCGCGCTCGCGGGCCTGCTCCCGGGCGAAGCCGAGCAGCCGCCCGCCGACGTCCCGCCCGGCGAACCGGCGGTCGGTGACCAGCAGGTCGATGTAGAGCTCCGGTTCGGGGGCCGGGGCGACGTAGGGCAGCGGCTCCCCGCCCAGCCCCAGCGCCCCGGCCGGGGCGCCCCCGTCCTCGGCGATCCACAGCCGGCCGCCCTCGGCCCGGTCCCGGATCGCCCGCACCCGCTCCGGGATCTCCGACCAGGGGAGGCTCCCCCACTGGTCGGACCGGCCCCGGGCGGCGAGCCAGCGCACCGCGCCGTCCAGCATCGCCATGACCGCGGGGACGTCGCCGGCCCCGCCCTTCCTGATCCGCATCGCGTTCCTCCTCGGAGGAAGTCGACCACGGACCGGGCGGGGTTTCCACCCGTTTCGCCCCGGTGTGCGGGGCGGGCGGGCTCACCGGGCCAGGGTGTTCTCCCCGGGGGCGGCCCGGCCCGCGGGCAGCCCCAGGTCGGCGGCGAGCCGGGCGACGGAGGAGTCGTGCCGGAAGTCGGCCAGGTGCAGGCCGCGGACCCCGGGCTGGGCCAGCGCGTGCCGGGCCTGCTCCAGCGCCAGCAGGTAGGCGGCCTCGCCCTGGTCGGAGGCGCCCTCCACCCGGTCGACGACCTCGTCCGGCACCGCGATGCCGGGCACGTGGTCGTTCATGAAGCGCAGCGCGCGGGCCCCCTTCACCAGCGCGATGGTGGGCAGCAGCGCGGTGCGGCGGGTCAGCCCGGAGGCTGCGGCCAGCGAGCAGAACGCCTCCAGGTGCTCGGCCCGGTAGCAGATCTGGAGCTGGAGGAAGCGGGCGCCGGCCGCGGCCTTCTTCAGGGCGCGCCGGACCCGGTACTCGTACGGCGGGGCCGCGGGGTTCTCCGCCGCGCCGATGAGCAGCGGGAGCGGCGGGTCCAGCGGCCGGCCGGACAGGAACCGCCCGTGCGCCAGCGAGGCGGCGGCGCGGATCAGCTGCGGCCCGTCCAGGTCGAACACGCGGCGGGCCTCGGGCTCGTCGCCGGCGGTGACGTCGTCCCCGGTCATGCAGGAGACCGCGGTGACGCCGTGCAGCGCGGCGCCGACGATGTCGGACTGCAGGGCGAGCCGGTTCTTGTCCCGGCAGACCACTTGCAGGATCGGCTCCACGCCCAGCCCCTTCAGCGCGATCGCGATGGCGACGTTGGAGGCGTGCGCGTGCGCGGCCGGGTTGTCGGTGGCGTTCAGCGCGTCCACGTAGGGCGCCAGCCGGGCGACGCGCTCCGCGAGCGCCGCGATGCCGCCGGTGTCGACCACCGGGCACTCGGCGGTGAGCACCGGGCGGGCCGGGTCCGCCGCGGTGAGCAGCTCGGCCAGGGGCGAGACCGGGCGCGGGGCCGGCGCGGGCGGTTCCGCGCCGGAGCGGCCGGGAGGGGCGCCGGGGCGGGGCGGGGCCGTCATCGGACGGCCTCCGCGGCGCCGCCGGCGCCGTCCTCGGTCTCCTGGAACTCCGGGTCCCCGGGGTCGGGCGCCGCCTCGACGCCCAGGCCCAGGGTGCGCAGCTCGTCCTCCTCCGGGTCGGTGCCGGCGGCGGGCGCCTCCGGCGGCGGGGCCTGGCCGGCCCCCTCCGGGTCACCGGCCGGCCAGCCGGCCGGGACCGCCCGGTCCCGCCCGGTCAGCAGGTTGGCCCAGGAGGAGGTGCCTTCGAGCCGCTTGTCGACCGGGGCGCGCATCTCGTCGATGCCGGTGCGGAGCGGGCCGGGGAGGCGGTCGGCGCGGGTGCAGGCCTTGAGCCAGACGCAGCGCATGGACGGGTCGACCTCGCAGGAGCCGTCCTCGCGGACCCCGCCGCAGGGGCCGTTGCGCAGGTTCTTCGGGCAGGTCATCGGGCAGGTGAAGCCGGTGGAGTGCAGGACGCACTGGCCGCACATCCGGCAGCCCCAGACGGGCTTCTTGACGGCGTGTTCGATGGTGGCGAGAAGCGTGGCCATGGTCAGCCTCGTTCCGTGAGCCGGTCGGCGGCCGTCCGCCGGGACGGGCCGCGCGGCCGCCGGGGACCGCGGGGCGGGGCCGGTGCGGTCCGTCGGAGCGGGCCCGGGACACCACCGGCGATCGAGTTGCTCTATGTGCAACAAGGCGCATATCAGGGAACATCTTCAGATGAGCACAGCGTAGAATCGGCCGATTCGTTGCGTCAATGGATTCCCGTTGCGAAAGGCGGAACGAATCCGTCCGCGCACTCCTTGACAGCCCCCGAGGCGCCGGGGGACGCTCTGTTGCGCATGGCGATCCTCGTTGCGCATCGAGTGGTGGAGGTCCAGATGCCCGTGAACGAGAGCCCGGAGATCCTGCTCTACCCGCGGATCAGGAAGTCGCCGTTCTTCTACGCCTCGCGCAGGCACGGCGTCGCCAAGTACAGCGTCTACAACCGCACCTACCACCCCCGCCACTACGGCGACCCGGTCGCCGAGTACTGGCACCTCCTCAACGGCGTCACCCTGTGGGACGTCGGGGTGGAGCGGCAGGTCGAGATCACCGGACCGGACGCCTTCGCGTTCACCAACATGCTGGTCCCGCGCGACCTGAACAAATGCGCCGTGGGGCAGTGCAAGTACGTGTTCGTCACCGCGCCCGACGGCGGCATCGTCAACGACCCCGTCCTGCTCCGCCTGGGCGAGAACCACTTCTGGCTCTCCCTGGCCGACAGCGACGTGCTGCTGTGGGCCCAGGGGCTGGCGCACAACAGCGGCATGGACGTCACCGTCCGCGAACCCGACGTCGGCCCGGTCCAGGTGCAGGGCCCGCTCTCCCGCGAGGTGATGAAGGACCTGTTCGGCCCCTCCGTGCTGGACATCGGCTACTACCGGTGCGCCGAGTACGGGCTGGACGGCATGGACGTCGTCGTCTCGCGCACCGGCTACACCTCCGAGATCGGCTTCGAGATCTACCTGCGCAACGCCTCGCGCGACGGCGTGCGGCTGTGGGAGACCGTGCTGGAGGCCGGCCGGCCGCACGGCATCGAGGTCATCGGCCCCTGCCACATCCGCCGCATCGAGGGCGGCATCCTCGCCTGGGGCAGCGACATCGGCCTGGACACCAACCCGTTCGAGGTGGGCTACGGCTACGAGGTCAGCTGGATGGTCGACCTCGACCAGGAGGCCGACTTCATCGGCAAGGCCGCGCTCACCCGGATCCGCGACGAGGGCGTGCGGCGCAAGCTGGTCGGGGTGGAGATCGGCGGCCCCCGGCTGGGCAGCTACAACGACGGGTCGATGATCGACGCCTTCCCGGTCCACGGGCCCGGCGGCGACGCGCCGATCGGCAAGGTCACCTCGGCCTGCCACTCGCCCCGGCTGGACCGCAACATCGGGTTCGCCATGGTCCCGATCGGCTCCGCGGAACTCGGCACCGAGCTCCGCGTCGGCCGCCCCGGCGGGACGGTCCCCGCCGTGGTCGTGGAGAAGCCCTTCGTCGACCCGCAGAAGATGCTGCCCAAGCAGGACCTGCGCGCCCCGGTCGGCTGAGCGCCGCCCCCGGCCCCCCGCCCCGCGACCGGCACCGGAGGGCCGGGGCCGCCCCGGCCCGAGGGGCGGGGGCGCTCCCTTGACAGCGCGGAACGCACGGCGGACCCTGTTGCGTGAAACGCCGAGCGTTGCGCGGAACGAAACGACGAGGCGAAGGCAGGGCTGCCATGGCCGCTTCTCCGACCGTCCCCCGCACCCGGTCCGGAAGGCCGCCCCGGATCGTGGTCATCGGCGCCGGCATCGTCGGGTGCGCGCTGGCCGACGAGCTCACCGCCCGCGGCCACACCGACGTCACCGTCGTCGACCAGGGGGACCTCTACCGCACCGGCGGGTCCACCTCGCACGCGCCCGGCCTGGTGTTCCAGACCAACCCGGCCAAGGCCATGTCCGACTTCGCCGCCTACACCGCCGCCAAGTACACCCGGCTCCGGGTGGACGGCCGGCCCTGCTTCTCCGCGGTGGGCGGCCTGGAGCTCGCCACCGCCCCCGAGCGCCTGGACGAGCTGCACCGGCGGTGCGGCTGGGCCCGCTCCTGGGGGATCCCGGCCCGGGTGATCGGACCCGAGGAGTGCGCCGCCGCCCACCCGCTGGTCCGCGCCGACCGGGTGCTGGGCGGCCTGTACACCCCCACCGACGGGCTGGCCGACGCGCTCGGCGCCGCCCGCGCCCAGGCCGAGGCGGCCCTCTGGCGCGGCGCCCGGTTCCTGCCCCGGCACGAGGTCACCGGGATCGAGGTGGAGGGCGGGCCCGGGGCGGCCGGCCGCCGGGTCACCGGGGTCCGCACCGACCAGGGCCGGCTGCCCGCCGACATCGCGGTGCTGTGCGCCGGGATGTGGGGGCCGCGGCTCGCCGCGATGGCGGGGGAGGTGCTGCCGCTGCTCCCGCTGGCCCACCAGTTCGGCTGGACCGGGCCGACCGCGGCGCTGGCCGGCAACGGGCCGGACGCCGCCCCCCACCCGATCCTCCGCCACCAGGGCCGCGACCTGTACTACCGGGAGCGCGGCGACCGCGTCGGCGTGGGCTACTACGGGCACCGCCCGATGCCGGTCCCCGCCGACGAGATCGGCACCCCCGACGGCACGCCCGACCTGCCCATGCCGTCCATGCACCCGTTCACCCCGGAGGACTTCGCCCCGGCCTGGACCGACACCCTCGCCCTCCTGCCCGACCTCGCCGACACCAAGATCGAGGACGCCTTCAACGGGCTGTTCTCCTTCACCACCGACAACATGCCGCTGCTCGGGGAGTTCGCCGGGACGCCCGGGCTGTGGGCGGCCGAGGCGGTGTGGATCACCCACTCGGCGGGCGCGGCGCGCGCCGTCGCCGAGCTGATCGCCGAGGGCGCGTCAACCGTCGACCTGCACGCCTGCGACGTCAACCGGTTCCAGGAGCACCAGCTCGCCCCGGCGTTCATCGCCGAGCGCGCCTGCCGGAACTTCATCGAGGTCTACGACGCGATCCACCCGCAGCAGCCGATCGAGCGGCCGCGCCCGATGCGCGTCGCCCCGTTCCACGCCCGCCAGCGCGAACTCGGCGCGTTCTTCCTGGAGGCCTCCGGCTGGGAGCGCCCCTACCACTACGCCGCCAACGCCGACCTCCCCGAGGCGCGGGGGGCGCCGCGCCCCGGGCCGTGGGCGTCCCGCTACTGGTCCCCGGCGATCGCCGCCGAGGCGCGCGCCACCCGGGAGCGGGTCGCGCTGTACGACATGTCCTCGCTGATGCGGCTGGAGGTCGCCGGCCCCGGGGCGGGCGAGTTCCTGGACCGGGTCACCACCGCCCGCACCGGCCGCCCGCCCGGCGCGGTCTCCTACAGCCTGATGCTCGACGACCGCGGCCGGCTGCTCGGCGACATCACCGTCGCCCGGGTCGCCGACGAGCTGTTCCAGCTCGGCGTGAACAGCCGGCTGGACCTGGCCCGGCTGGCCGCGCTGGCGCCGCCCGGGGTGGCGGTCCGCGACATCACCGGGCAGACCGCCTGCATCGGCGTGTGGGGGCCGCGCGCCCGCGACCTGGTGCAGCCGCTCACCGGCCACGACCTGGGCAACGGCGGCCTGGACTACTTCCACTGCGCCCGGCTGCACATCGGCGAGGTCCCGGTGCTGGCGATGCGCGTCTCCTACGTCGGCGAACTCGGCTGGGAGCTGTACACCGGCCCCGAGCTGGGGCTGCGGCTCTGGGACACGCTCTGGGAGGCCGGCCGCGGCCTCGGCGCGCTCGCCGCGGGCCGGGGCGCCTTCGACAGCCTCCGGCTGGAGAAGGGCTACCGCGCCTTCGGCGCCGACATGACCGCCGAGCACGACCCCTACCAGGCCGGCCTCGGCTTCGCGCTGCGGCTGCGCACCAAGGGCGGGTTCATCGGCCGGTCCGCCGTCGAGGCGCTCGACCCGGAGGACCCGGGGATCCGGCTGACCTGCCTGACCACCGGCCCGCCGGAGAACACCGTGCTCGGCGGCGAACCCGTCCACCGGCCCGGCGCCGACACCGCCGCCGGGTACGTCACCAGCGCCGCCTACGGCTACACCGTCGGCACCGGCATCGCCTACGCCTGGCTCCCCGCCGAGCTCTCCGCCCCGGGCACCCCGGTGGAGATCGGCTACTTCGACCGGCGGGTGCCGGCGGTCGCCGCCGCGGACCCGCTGTTCGACCCCGGCATGGAGCGGGTGAGGGCATGACCGGACGCCCGGCCCGGCGCACCGGCGGCGGGCACCGCACCCCCGGGCCGAGGACCGCCCGGGGCCGCCCCGCAGCGAAGGAGGCCGGTCCCCGATGACCCCCGACCACCGGCAGACCGGCCGGCTGTGGCGCTCGCCCGAGCCGCGCGCCGGATACGACGCGGTCATCGTCGGCTCCGGCGGGCACGGCCTGGCCACCGCCTACTACCTGGCCGCCGAGCACGGCATGGCCGACATCGCGGTGCTGGAGCGGAGCTGGCTGGCCGGCGGCAACATGGCCCGCAACACCGCGATCATCCGCTCCAACTACCTGTGGCCGGCCAGCGCCGCGATCTACGAGCACGCGCTGCGCCTGTGGGAGGGGCTGGAGGAGGAGCTCGGCCGCGACCTGCACTTCAGCCGGCGCGGCGTGCTCAACCTGGCCCAGTCCACCCACGAGGTGCGCGAATCGGTGCGCCGGGTCGACGCCGACCTGCTCAGCGGGATCGACGCCGAATGGCTGGAGCCCGAGCAGGTCGCCGAACTGGTCCCGATCCTGGACACCGGACCGCACGTGCGCCACCCGGTGCTGGGCGCCACCTACCAGCCGCGCGCCGGCATCGCCGACCACGACCTGGTGGCCTGGGCGTTCGCCGCCGAGGCCGACCGGCTCGGCGTCGACCTGATCCAGGACTGCGAGGTCACCGGGTTCCTCCGGGACGGCGACCGGGTCACCGGGGTGCGCACCTCCCGCGGCGACATCGAAGCGCCCCGGGTCGGGCTGTGCGCCGCCGGCCGCACCTCCCGGCTCGCCGCCGAGCTGGGCCTGCGCCTGCCGCTGCAGAGCCACCCGCTGCAGGCGCTCGTCTCCCAGCTGCTGGAACCGGTGCTGGACACCGTGGTGATGTCCAGTGCCACGCACGTCTACGTCAGCCAGGCGCCCAAGGGCGAACTGGTGCTCGGGGCGGGCATCGACGCCTACAACGGCTACGGCCAACGGGGCTCGTTCCGCACCGTGGAGGACCAGGTCGCCGCCGCCGTCGAGCTGTACCCGGTGTTCGCCCACGCCGACGTGGTCCGCACCTGGGCCGGGATCGTCGACGTCACCCCGGACGCCTCGCCGGTCATCGGCCCGACCCCGGTCGAGGGGGTCTACCTCAACTGCGGCTGGGGCACCGGCGGCTACAAGGCGACCCCCGGCGCCGGGCAGGTGTTCGCCGACACCATCGCCCGCGGCCGGGCGCACCCGCTGGCCGAGCCGTTCGGCCTGGACCGGTTCGGCACCGGCGCCCTGGTCGACGAGCACGGCGCGGCCGCGGTGGCGCACTGAGCGGGCCGGCCGGCCCGAACGAGCGGAGAAGACGGGAGGAGGGACCGCGATGCTGCTCATCCCGTGCCCCTGGTGCGGGCCCCGGGACGAGTGCGAGTTCCGCTACGGCGGCCAGTCGCACATCGCCCACCCGGCCGCACCGGCGTCGCTCACCGACGCCGAATGGGCCGACTACCTGTTCTTCCGGGACAACCCGGAGGGGCTGTTCACCGAGCGCTGGTTCCACGCGGCGGGCTGCCGCCGCTGGTGCGACGTGGTCCGGCACACCGCCGACTACCGGGTGCTCACCTCCGCCCCCTGCCAGGGCGGCCCGTCCGGAGGAGGCGAGTGGTGACAGGGCGGCGGATCAGCGGGGAACCGGACACCTCGGTGCTCTTCGACGGGCGCGAGCTGCCCGCGGTGCGCGGGGAGCCGCTCTCCGCGGCGCTGCTCGCCGCCGGGGTGCGCACCGCCGCCGCGGGCGTCCGCACCGGCCGGCCGCGCGGGGTGGTCGGCATCGGCACCGCCGAACCCGGCGCCCAGGTCCGAGTGGAGGCCCCGGAGTTCCGCGCCCTGGCCCCCGCCACCGGGGTGGAGGTCCGGGACGGCCTGATCGCCGCCTCCACGGCGGGCCTCGGCGCCCTGCCCGTCACCTACCGGCCCCCTCAGCGGGGGCCCTCCGGGCCGCAGTCCTCATCGCCGATCACCCACGACCTGCAGCAGGAGCCCACCGGACCGGAGGTCTTCCCACCCGTCTCCCACCGCGATCCGCAGCAGGAGCCCGCCGGGCCGCGCCCCTCATCGCCGGCCGGCCGCGACCCGCAGCGGGGGTCCTCCGGACCGTCGGCCTTCCCGGTCGTCGCCCACCGCGACCTGCAGCAGGAGTCCCCTGGAGGGCAGGCGTCCCCCTCCGCCGGCCGGACCCCGCCCCGGGGGGACGCGCGCTGGGCCCACTGCGAGGTGCTCGTGGTCGGCGCCGGGCCGGCCGGCCTGGCCGCCGCCGCTGCCGCCGCGCAGCGGGGCGTCCGGGTGATCCTCGCCGACGAGGCGCCGAGGCCGGGCGGCGACGCGCTCGGCCTGGACCCGGCGACCGACCGGTGGATCGCCGGGACCACCGCCCGGCTGGCCGACGCCCCCGAGGTCCGGCTGCTCACCCGGACCACCGTCATCGGCCATTACGACCACGGCGAGCTGGTCGCATTGGAGCGCCGCCCGGACGGAACGCACCTGCTCTGGCGGATCCGGGCCCGGCGCACCGTGCTCGCGTCCGGGTCGGTGGAGCGGCCGTTCGCCTTCGCCGGGAACGACCTGCCCGGGGTGATGCTGGCCGGCGCGGCCGCGGCCTACCCGCGCAGGCACGGCGTGCTTCCGGGGGAGCGGATCACGGTGTCGGGCTGCCACGACGAGGCGCTGCTGGCCGCCGCCGCGCTGCACGACGCCGGCGCGGACATCGCCGCGGTCGCCGACGCCCGCCCGGAGCCCGGCGCGGACGCGCTGGCGGGACTGGCCCGGCGCGGCATCGAGGTGCGCACCGCGACCGCGGCCGCCGGGACGGTCCCCGACGGCCGGGGCGAACTGGCCGCCGCCCTGCTCGCCCCGGTCGCGGCGGACGGGACGGTGACCGGCCCCGCCGAGCGGATCGGCTGCGACCTGCTCGCGGTCTCCGGGGGCCACGACCCCGCGGCGGCCCTGGCGGTGCAGGCGGGCGGCCGGCTCCGCTGGTCGGAGGGGCACGCCGCATTCCTGCCCGAAGGGCTCCCGGCGACCACGACCTGCGCCGGGGCGCTGACCGGGGTCCGCTCGGTGCGCGCCGCCGCCGAGCAGGGGGACCGGGCCGGCCGCGCCGCAGCCGCCGCGGCCCTGGCCGAGGGGGCGGCACCGGCCGCGATGTCGGCCCGCGGCGCACCGCCCGCTCCGGAGACCGGCGCCGCTTCGGACACCGGTACCGCCCCGGGGGCCGGCTCCGGTTCCGCCGACCTGCCTCCCGCCGGGCGGTCGGGTGGCGCGGAGGCTCGGACGGCGCCGCCGATGGCGCTGTTCACCGTGGTGCGGCCGGGCGGCGATGCCGCCGAGGTCTTCATCGACCTGCAGCGGGACGCGGCGCTGGACGGGGTCCGGGACGCCGTCGCCGCCGGGATGCGCTCGATCGAGCACGTCAAGCGGTACACCACCGCCGGGACCGGCCCGGACCAGGGGCGGACCTCGGCCACCGTGCTGACCGGGGCCCTCGCCGGCCTGCTCGGCCGGGGGATGGACGAGGTCGGCGGGACCGCCCCCCGGCCGCCCTGCACGCCGGTCCCGTTCTCCGCGCTGGCCGGGCGGGCCCGCGGGGAGCTGCTGGAACCCCTCCGGCGCACCCCGATGAACGCCTGGCACGAGGAGCACGGGGCGGTCTTCGAGGACGTCGGCCAGTGGCGCCGGGCCCGCTACTACCCGCGGGACGGGGAGGACATGCGCGCCGCGGTGCTCCGCGAGTGCGCCGCCGCCCGCGAGGCGGTCGGGATGCTGGACGCCTCCACGCTCGGCGCGATCACCGTCGCCGGCCGGGACGCCGGCGCCTTCCTCGACCGGATCTACACCGGCACCCTCTCCACCCTGCGCCCGGGCCGCTGCCGGTACGGCGTGATGTGCACGGCCGACGGCATGGTGCTCGACGACGGGGTCGTCGCCCGGATCTCGGAGGAGGAGTACCTGGTCAGCACCACCACCGGCAACGCGGAGCGGGTGCTGGAGTGGCTGGAGGAGTGGGCGCAGACCGAGTGGCCGCACCTGTGCGTGCACCTGTTCAACGCCACCGACCACTGGGCGGTGGCGAGCCTGGTCGGGCCCGCCTCCCGGGACGTCATGCGGGAGCTGGCCCCGGACATGGACGTCTCGGCCGAGGGGTTCCGCTTCATGTCGGTGCGCGAGGGGACGGTGGCCGGGATCCCGGCGCGGGTGCTGCGGGTCAGCTTCACCGGCGAGCTGACCTACGAGGTCAACGTGCCGGCCTGGCACGGCCTCGCGCTGTGGGAGGCGGCGGTGGAGGCCGGCCGCAGGTACGGCGTCACCCCCTACGGCACCGAGGCGATGCACGTGCTCCGCGCGGAGAAGGGGTTCATCGTGGTGGGGCACGAGACCGACGGCAGCGTGACCCCGCTCGACCTCGGCATGGACTGGGCGGTCGCCAAGCGCAAGGAGTTCGTCGGGAAGCGCTCGCTGACCCGGCCGGACACCGCCCGGCCCGACCGGGAGCAGCTGGTCGGCCTGCTCCCGGAGGACCCCGGGGCGCTGCTCGCCGAGGGGGCCCAGCTGGTCGCGGAGGCACCGGGCCCCGCCGGAGGGGGGAGGAGCGGCCCCGGGGCGGGTAGGAGAGGACCCGGGGAGCGGATCGCCGCGCCGATCGGCCGGGTGACCTCCGCCTACGACAGCGCGGCGCTGGGCCGGACCTTCGCGCTCGGCCTGCTGCGCTCCGGGCGGGAGCGGCACGGAGAGCGGCTGTACGCGGTGCACATGGGGGAGGCGGTCCCGGTCCGGGTCGCCGATCCGGTCTTCTACGACAGGGAAGGGAGTCGGCGCGATGGCTGACCCGGAGGGTCCGGCGGAAGGCGGCGGGGGCGCGCCGGTGCGCGTGCCGGGGCAGCGGCCGGGGCGGCGCAGCCCCGCCGCCCACCTGGAGCGGCTCATGGCGGAGGCGGGATCGACCGGCACCGCGGTGCTGCGCGAGCTCCCGTTCCTGGCGCAGGTGGAGATCAAGGTCGACGAGGAGGACGCCGCCGCGGCGTCGCGGATGGCCGAGGAGTTCCTCGGCTGCGCGCTGCCCGCGCCGGGCCGCTCCTCGGGCACCGGAAGCCCGTACGTGCTGCACTGCGGGCCGGGCTGGTACCTGGTGGTGGACGCCGAGGCGACCGGGCCGGGCCTGGCGGCCGGGCTGCGCGCCGCGCTCGGCGGGGAGTACGGCGGGCCGTGCGCCGCGGTCGCCGACCAGTCGGCGCAGCGGGCCGTCTTCGAGCTGCGCGGCCCGCAGGCGGCGGAGGTGATCGCCCGGGGGTGCCCGCTGGACCTGCACCCCCGGGTGTTCGGTCCCGGGGGCTACGCCCAGTCGCTGCTGGGCAAGGCCGCGGTGGGGGTGCACCGGACCGGCCCGGAGGGCGGCGTCCCGGAGTTCCGGCTGCTGGTCCGCGCCTCCTTCGCCGAGTACCTGGCGCGGTTCCTGGCCGACGCCCTGCACGGCGCGGCCCCGCCGCACCGGGTCGGCTGAGGGGCGTCCGGACCGGGGCGTCTTTCGGGTCCGCGGGGCCTGCGGTGAGCTGCGAGGACACCGGAGCGGACGCGCCCCGCCCGGGGAGGTGGAGGATACGGCGTTATCTTTGTGGGCATGGCTTCCAACGACCACCGCGCAGTAAAGAGTCGGAGCACCACGGCAACGGAACGGACGGAGCGGGGGTCGAGTGGTGAAGAGGGACCGGTGAAGACCGGCCCCGGGAAGGACGGTGCACCCGTGCAGTCGGTCGATCGCGCCATCACCGTGCTGGAGATCCTCGCCCAGCACAAGGAGGCCGGGGTGACCGAGATCGCCGCGGAACTGGGCGTGCACAAGTCCACTGCATTCCGACTGGTCGGCGCGCTGGAGCGGCGGGGCCTGGTGGAGCAGCCGGGCCTGCGCGGCAAGTACCGGCTGGGCTTCGGGGTCATCCGGCTGGCCGGGACCATGGCGGCCGGCCTCGACCTCACCCAGCAGAGCCGCCGGGTCTGCGAGGACCTCGCCTCCGACCTGGGCGAGACGGTGAACATCGCCATCCCCAGCGGGGACATGGTGGTCAACATCGACCAGGTCCGCGGCTCCTCCGCGGTGGTGAGCCAGAACTGGATCGGCCGGCAGAACCCGATCCACTCCACCTCCAGCGGCAAGGTGCTCCTCGCGTACATGCGGCCCAACGAGCAGAAGCGCATCCTCCGCGGCAGGCTGGAGGAGGTCACCCCGGCCACCATCACCGACCCCGAGGAGCTGCGGGCCGAGTTCCAGGAGATCCTGGAGCGCGGCTTCGCCACCGCGGTGGAGGAGCTGGAACCCGGGCTGAACGCGGTCGCCGCGCCGATCCGCGGGCTCACCGGCGAGGTCATCGCGGCGATCAGCGCCTCCGGCCCCTCCTACCGGATGGAGGAGGAGAAGCTGGACGGCATCGGCGAGGCCGTGGCCGAGGCCGGGATGGAGATCTCCACCCGGATGGGCCACATGGACCAGCACTGAGCCGCCCCCGCGGGCCGGGGTCAGCGCAGCGCGGTGGGCGCCGCGCCGCCCTGCCCGGCCAGCGCGGCGCGGACCACGCCGACCGCCTCTTCGACCAGCTCCTCCACCGGGGCGGACACGTCGAGGACCGCCCCGGCCTCGCCGGCGCCGAGCGGCTCCAGCGCGGCGCGCTGCGAGGCGAGCAGCCCGACCGGCATGAAGTGGCCGGTGCGCCGGGCCAGCCGGTCGGCGATCACCTCGTCCGGGCCGTCGGCGTGCAGGAACCGCACGTCGGGGGCGCCGCCGCGGAGCAGGTCCCGGTAGGAGCGCTTCAGCGCCGAGCAGGCCATCACGCTGTGCTCCCCGGCCCGCTCCCGCTCGGCGATCCACTCCGCCAGCGAGAGCAGCCAGGGCCGCCGGTCCTCGTCGGACAGCGGGACGCCGGCCGACATCTTCGCGATGTTGGCCTCCGGGTGGAAGGCGTCGGCCTCGGCGAAGGGCAGCCCGAGCCGCTCGGCCACCGGCCGGGCGATGCTGCTCTTGCCCGATCCCGAAACGCCCATGAAGACGAAGTGCATGTACTGTTTCCCTCCCCGTGGCGCGGCGCCGGAGCACATCGGTCCCCGACCCCGCGGAACAATAGTGTTATCAATGAGGCGGAGCGGCCCCGGGGCGGCCCCCGGCCGCCCGCCGCAGCGCCGAGGAGCCCGATGACCGCCGACGCCGACCACCGCACCCTGCACAACCGGGTCCTGGCGGAGCTCGGACCGGCGATCGCGGCCGGCGACTACGGCCCCGGGCACGTCTTCACCCTGGAGAGCCTGGCCCGCGACTTCGGCGTCTCGCGGACCGTGGCCCGCGAGGCGGTCCGCGTCCTGGAGTCGATGCGGCTGGTCCTCAGCCGCCCCCGCACCGGGATCACCGTCCGCCCCGCGGCGGAGTGGAGCGTCTACGACCCCCAGCTCATCCGGTGGCGGCTGGCCGGGCCGGGCCGGATGGCCCAGCTGCGCACCCTCACCGAGCTGCGCGCCGCCGTGGAGCCGCCGGCCGCGGCCGCCGCCGCCCGGCGGGCCACCCCCGCCCAGCGCAGGGCGCTCTCCGAGCTGAACGAGGTGATGGCCGAGACCGGGCGCCGCGGCGACCTGGACCGGTTCCTCGCCCTCGACATCGAGTTCCACCGGCGCATCCTGGAGCTGTCCGGCAACGAGATGTTCGCCGGGCTGTCCGGGGTGGTCGCCGAGGTCCTCGCCGGCCGCACCCAGCACCGGCTGATGCCGGTCCGCCCCCGGCCCGAGGCGCTCTGCCTCCACGCGCACGTGGCGTCGGCCATCGAGGGCGGCCTCCCCGAGGTGGCGGAGGCCGCGATGCGCTCGATCGTGCGCGAGGTGGTCGAGGCGCTGGACGGGGCCGGGGACGGCGCCCCGCCCGGCGCTACAGCAGCAGGCTGATCCCGAAGGCCAGCGCGAAGCCGACCAGGCCGATCAGCGTCTCCATCACGGTCCAGGTGCGCAGCGTGGTCGCCACGTCCATCCGCAGGAACCGGCCGACCAGCCAGAACCCCGAGTCGTTGACGTGCGAGAGCACGGTGGAGCCGCAGGCGATCGCGATCACCACCAGCGCCAGTTCCACCCCGCCCATGTCCGGGGCGGCCTCGACCGCCGGAGCGACCAGGGCGGCGGCCGTGGTCAGCGCCACGGTGGCCGAGCCCTGCGCGACGCGCAGCGCCGCGGCGATCGCGAAGGCGGCCACGATCACCGGCAGGCCGGTGGACTCCAGCGAGGAGGCCAGCGCCTCGCCGATGCCGCTGGCGCGCAGCACCCCGCCGAACATGCCGCCCGCGCCGGTGATCAGGATGATCGAGCAGACCGGGCCGAGCGCCCCGTCGACGAGCCGCTGCACCCGGTCCTTGGAGAACCGGCCCCGGCCCAGCACCGCCATCGCGACCAGGGCGGTGGCCAGCAGTGCGACCGGCGCCTGGCCGATCAGCTGGAGGGCCTGCGCCCAGGCCGCGTCGCCGTCCAGCACGCCCGCGGTGGCCAGGGTGGCGGTGCCGGTGTTGAGGAAGACCATCGCCATCGGCATGAGCAGCAGGCCCACCACGGTGAGCAGGTGCGGCGGGCGCTCCGGGCCGTCCTCGGCGGCGGAGGCGCCGTCCTCGGGGACCGGCAGCTCGAACCTGCGCCCGGCGTACACCGAGTACAGGTAGCTGCCGATGTACCAGGTGGGGATGGCCAGCACGGTGCCGACCAGCAGCGTGGTGCCCATCGGCGCGCCGAGCATGTCGGCGGCGGTGACCGGCCCCGGGTGCGGCGGCACGAAGGCGTGCATGACCGCGAAGGCGCCCGCGGAGGGCAGCGCGTAGTACAGCACCGATCCGCCGATCCGGCGGGCGACGCTGAAGACGATGGGCAGCATCACGATGAGCCCGGCGTCGAAGAAGATCGGGAAGGCGAACAGCAGCGAGGCCACGCCCAGCGCCAGCGGGGCGCGCTTCTCGCCGAACGCCCGCACCAGCGCGTTGGCCAGCACCGCGGCGCCGCCGGTGACCTCCAGCATCCGGCCGATCATCACGCCCAGGCCGACCAGCAGGGCGACGTTGGCCAGGGTCGAGCCGAACCCGTCCAGCAGGGTCGGCATGATGTCGGCGGCCGGGATGCGGGTGGCCAGCGCGACCAGCAGGCTGACCAGGATGAGTGAGACGAACGCGTGCAGCCGCACCTTCATGACCAGGAAGAGCAGCACGGCGATCGCGCCGGCCGCGATCCCCAGCAGCGGCCCTGTGCCGTAGGCGGGTTCGATGGTTTCCACGGTGCCTCCGGACGGGAGAGAACACGGCCCGGCCGCGCCCTTCAGCGTGGCCGGGGTAACATTCAGGCAATGGTAATACCATTTGTGAGGTTCTGTTGGCACCCCCGTAAAGAGCTGTGAACCCGGCGGAAACCCCGCGTCCGCTGCGGCCGCGCGGGTGTGAAGATCCGAAGGCCCCGGCACATGTGACCCGATCGATACCGGCCCCGTGCCCCGCTCGGCCCCGCTCCGGCCGGCCCGCGCGGTCCCCGCCCCGGCCGCGCGGCCCCGGCGGAGGCCCCGCCCGATCCGCGCCGCACCGCCCTGCGGCGGCCCGCCGGGCCCGGAACGGCCACCGCTCCCGCAGAGCAGGGCCGGAGCCCGGGGCGGCACAGGCTGGACAGGATCGGGGGATCCATGTAAACCAATCGGTAACTTCGTGGCGCCGGGGTCCGGCCGCGGCGGGGCAGGGTAGGGCCCGCACCACCCGTGCAGGTAGGGATCGCAGTGCAGACGGACCGGGGCCGCCTCCGGGAGACTGGAGGACGACGGCGCGGCGGACGGGAACGGGAAGAAGCAGGGCGGATGCACAGGCTGATCAACCAGGTACGCCCCTACGCCTGGGGAGACACGGCGGCGATACCCCGGCTGCTCGGCACCGAGCCCGACGGCACCCCGCAGGCGGAGCTCTGGATGGGCGCCCACCAGGCCGCCCCCAGCTCGCTCGCCACCGAGGAGGGCCCGCTCGGCTTCGAGGAGTACATCGCCGCGGCGCCCAAGGAGGTGCTCGGCCGGCGGACCGTGGACCGCTTCGGCGAGCGGCTGCCCTTCCTGCTCAAGGTGCTCGCCGCGGACGCGCCCCTCTCCCTGCAGGCGCACCCGGACGAGGCGCGGGCGCGCGCGGGCTTCCTCGCCGAGGAGGAGGCCGGCATCCCGGTCGACGCCGGGCACCGCAACTACCGCGACCCCTTCCACAAGCCCGAGCTGGTGCTGGCGCTGGAGCCGTTCGAGGCGCTGTGCGGCTTCCGCGACCCGGTCTCCGCCCTCGGCGACCTGGCCGGGATCCGCTGCGAGCTGGCCCGGCTGATCCGCGCCGACCTGGCCGCCCCCGACCCGCACCTGGCGCTGCGCTCCGCGATGACGCACCTGCTCACCCTGGACGCGGCCGACCGCCCCCGGCTGCTCGGCGACTTCATCGAGGAGTGGGCCGAGCGGGGCGGGGGCGGCCACCACGCCACCGTGCTGGAGCTGTACCACCGCTACCCCGGCGACCCGGGCGCCGTCGCCGCCCTGCTGCTCAACCGGATCACCCTGCGCCCCGGCGAGGCGCTCTTCCTGCCGGCCGGCAACGTCCACGCCTACCTGCGCGGCACCGCCGTGGAGGTGATGGCCAGCTCGGACAACGTGCTGCGGGCCGGGCTGACCGGCAAGCACGTCGACGTGGCCGAGCTGCTCGCGGTGGTCGACTTCTCGGTGCTGCCCATCCCCTACACCCGGCCGGTGCCGGTGCAGGGGCGGCGCGAGTTCCGCACCGGGGTGGAGGACTTCGCGCTGTCGGTGCTGGGCCCCGGGCGGGTGGCGGCCGAGCTGCCCGGCGGGGCGCCCTCGGTGGTGCTCGCCCTGGAGGGCGGGGCGGAGCTGAGCGCGGAGTGCGGCGCCCGGGTGGCGCTGCGCCGCGGGGAGTCGGTCTTCGTCCCGGCGCGCAGCGGGGCCGTCGCGGTCGAGGGGGAGGGGCACCTGGTCGCGGCGACCGTCGGCCTCTGAACCCCCGGAGATGTCTCCCCAAGAGTGCCGATACGCTGGTGCACCGTTGCCTGGAACCGCTTACGGGGAGAACGAAGAGATGGCGCTCGAACGTCCCGAGATCGACTTCATCGACGGCCCGCCGCCGGCCGAGCTGCAGGTCGAGGACATCACCATCGGCGAGGGCGCGCAGGCCGTGCACCGCTCGCGGCTGGCCATGCACTACGTCGGGGTCGCGCACTCCACCGGGGAGGAGTTCGACGCCTCCTGGAACCGGGGCGAGCCGCTCCGCTTCCAGCTCGGCGTCGGCCAGGTCATCCCCGGCTGGGACCAGGGCGTCCTGGGCATGCGGGTGGGCGGCCGCCGCAAGCTGATCATCCCGCCGCACCTGGCCTACGGCGACCGCGGCGCCGGCGGCGTGATCAAGCCGGGGGAGACCCTGGTCTTCGTCATCGACCTGGTCGAGGTCGGCTGACCGGCCCCGGAGTGCTCTGCACCGTGCTCCGCACCGGCGGAGCGGCGGGGCGCGGCGTCCGCCCGGGCGCCGCGCCCCC